>NZ_BJZU01000094.1 GCF_007992195.1 Methylobacterium oxalidis
AGGGCTTGCACCCGCTGAGGACTTGCACCCGCTGAGGGCTTGCACCCGCTGAGGACTTGCACCCGCTGAGGGCTTGCACCCGCTGAGGACTTGGGGCCGGCTCGCGCCCGCGCCGGCCGGCCCCTATACTGGCGCGGCCATGCAAGCTCCCGCACGCCCGGTCCGCCGCCTCGACCCGATCCTCGTCGACCGCATCGCGGCGGGCGAAGTGGTGGAGCGGCCGGCCTCCGCCGTGAAGGAGCTCGTCGAGAACGCGATCGACGCGGGCGCCCGCGCGGTCGAGGTGACGATCGAGGGGGGCGGGCGCCGGCTGATCCGGGTCATCGACGACGGCGCCGGCATGGCTCCCGAGGATCTGGCGCTCGCGGTCGAGCGCCACGCCACCTCGAAGCTGCCGGACGGGGACCTCACCCGCATCGCCTCCCTCGGCTTCCGCGGCGAGGCGCTGCCCTCGATCGCGGCGGTGGCCCGGCTCGCCATCACCACCCGCACGGCCTCGGCGGAGACGGGCTCCACCCTCACGGTGGATGCCGGGATCCGCGGCGAGGTGCGCCCGGCGCCCGCCGCCCGCGGCACCCGCATCGAGGTGACGGACCTGTTCTCGGCGACGCCCGCGCGCCTCAAGTTCCTGAAGTCGGACCGGGCCGAGACCGCCGCCATCGCCGACATGCTGCGCCGCCTCGCGGTGGCTCAGCCCGCGATCCGCTTCACGCTGCGCACCGAGTCCGGCCAGCCCCTCGTCTTCCCGGCGGAGACGGAGGTCGGCCCGGCCGCGACGCTGCGCCGCCTCGTGGCCGTGCTCGGGCCCGAGTTCGGGCCGAACGCCCTGCCGCTCTCGCTCGCCCGGGAGGGGCTGGCGCTCGAGGGCCATGTCGGCCTGCCGACCTTCCACCGGGGCGCGGCCACGCACATCCACTTCACGGTCAACGGCCGGCCGGTGCGCGACCGGCTGCTGCTCGGCGCCGTGCGGGGCGCCTACGCCGACACCATGGCCTCGGACCGGCACCCGGTGCTGGCCCTCGCGCTCGCCTGCGACCCCGCCCTCGTCGACGTGAACGTGCACCCGGCCAAGACCGAGGTCCGCTTCCGCGATCCCGGCCTCGTGCAGGCGCTGATCGTCAGCGCGATCCACGAGGCCCTGCGCCGGGGCGGCGCCCGCTCGGCCACGACGGGCGCCGCCCGCGCCCTCGAGGCCCTGCGGCCGGGCGGCGCGGGAGCGGCCCCGGCGCCCCTGCGCACCCACACGGGCGCCTCGGCCCCGAGCCTGTTCCGCCCCGCCCGGCCGAGCTTCGCCCCGGGCCGCGCCCCCTCCTTCGGCGCCCCCTCCTTCGGTGCCCTCGCCGAGCCCCCCTGGGGCCGGGCGGAGCGCGAGGCTGCGGGCTCGCGGGAGACGGGTTCCGGGGAGGCGGGTTTCGGCGAGGCGGCCCAGGCGCTGCTCGAACCCGCCGCTCCGGCGGAGCCCGGCCTCGCGCCCCCCGCCGCCGAGTGGCGCGGGGCCCCGGCCGAGGCCGAGCCCCTCGACCATCCCCTGGGGGCCGCCCGCGCCCAGCTCCACGAGACCTACATCGTCGCCCAGACCCGGGACGGGATCGTCCTCGTCGACCAGCACGCCGCCCACGAGCGCCTCGTCTACGAGCGGCTGAAGCGGGAGCGGGCGGAGGGCGGCATCGCCCGGCAGGGCCTGCTGATCCCGGAGGTGGTCGAGATGGCGCCCCACGAGGCCGACCGTCTCGTCTCCGCCGCGCCCGACCTCGACAGGCTCGGCCTGACGGTGGAGGCGTTCGGGCCCGGCGCCGTGCTGGTGCGCGAGGTGCCGGCCGTGCTCGGCCGGGCCTCGATCCGCGCCCTCGTCACCGACATCCTCGACGCGCTCAGCGAGAGCGGGCTGGAGGAGGGGGCCGAGGCCGCGCCCGAGGCGGGCGGCCCGCTCGGGCGGCGCCTCGACGCCGTGCTCTCGCGCATGAGCTGCCACGGCTCGGTCCGCGCCGGCCGGCGCCTGCGCCCCGAGGAGATGAACGCGCTCCTGCGCGAGATGGAGGCCACGCCGCTGGCGGGCTCCTGCAACCACGGCCGCCCGACCTTCGTGACCCTCAGCCTCGCCGACATCGAGCGCCTGTTCGGGCGCCGCTGAAGGCGCTTCCGCGGCTCGGGAAACGGCCCTCGCTTGAGGCGCCGCCGGACGCTTCGCCGCGTCACGGGGACGGCGGTCTGGAACGGGTGGCGCGATGAGGCTGACCGAGCGCGAGCGAGACGCGATCCTGGCCTGTGCCCGACGGCATTTCGGCGCCGGCTCTCGCGTGCTGCTGTTCGGATCCCGCGTCGACGACGCGCGGCGGGGTGGCGACATCGACCTTCACGTCGTCGCGGAGACGCCGGCGCAGGCCACGCTCACCACCGAACTCCGCTTCCGGGCGGACCTCGCCGACTTGATCGGCGAGGAGCGCGTGGACGTGCTCGTGCGGGAGCCGGGCTACGCGCTGCGCCCGATCGACCTCATCGCCCTGCGGGACCGGACGGCCGCTGTGACGGCGGACGACCGCCGGGGCGGAGAGGCCGGCGGCCCGGCCGGGGATCTCGCGGCGCTCGAAGGGCGGCTGCTCGCCGATGCCCTGGCCGTTGCCGGCAAGGTCGCCGCCCGGCTCGCCTGGTCGAGGCAGCGCGTCGCCGGGCTGATGCCGCTCGCCGCGGAGGCCGTGACCGGGCTCTCCGACGAGGACGAGGAGCGGCTCGACGCCCTCCTCCTGCGCTTCAACTCCCTGACGGCGATGATCCAGGACCACGTCGTGCGCGCTCCTCCGGGTGGAGGAGGAAGAGATCAAGGACAGGTCGCGCAAGGACCAGAGGCTCCTGGTGGAGAAGCTCGGCGCGCTGCGGCCGCATCTCGGATTCGCGACACTGGCCGAGCTCCGAAACCGCGTCGCGCACCACGACCCGGACGATCCGGGCCGGCAGGCTGCCATCCGCAACGCGGTGTTCGCCCGGATGGGCGACCTCCTGGAGGCGCATGACGGCATCCTGGCCTAAGCCGACCGCAAGATCTTCGCGGGGACGCTCGGGCTGAAGCCCGTCGGGCCTGCCGGAACCGATGGTGAGGGGCCGGCGCCGCCTCACCCACCGTAGCGGGCGATCAGCACGGCCGTCTCGCCATAGACGCGGCGCTCCAGGCTCTCGAAGGCGGGGGGCAGGGCGAGGGGGGCGGAGGCCGCCTCCTCCACCACCGCGAGGGCGCCGGGCTCCAGCCAGCCGCCCTCGGCGGCGGAGGCGAGGGCGGCCGGGGCGAGGTCGCGGCCGTAGGGCGGGTCGCAGAAGGCGAGGGAGAAGCGCCCGCTCGGGCCCGCCGGCCCGAGCCGCGTGGCGTCGCGGCGGAACAGGCGGGTGGCGCCTTCCAGCCCCAGCGCCTCGATGTTCTGGCGGATCAGCGCGCGCGCCTCCGCGCCCTCGTCCACGAGGAGCGCGTAGGAGGCCCCGCGCGAGATCGCCTCGAAGCCGAGGGCGCCGGTGCCGGCGAACAGGTCGAGCACCCGGGCCCGCGCCACCGCGTCGGCGTAGGCGTGGGTGAGCACGTTGAACAGGGCCTCGCGCAGTCGGTCCGAGGTCGGCCGGATCGCGTCCGTGCGCGGCGCGGCGAGCCGCCGGCCGCGCAGGGCGCCGCCGACGATCCTCACCGGCCGCCGCGCGGCTTGCCGCCGGGCCGCGGTCCCGGGCGGCCGCCGGGCTTGTCGCCGCCGGAGCGCGGTCCGGGCCGCCCGCCGGGCTTGGTGCCGGGCTCGGCACCGGGCTTGGCACCGGGCCGGCCGCCGGGCTTGGCTCCCGGCCTCGCGCCCGGCCGTGCCTCGGAGCGGCCGTCGAAGCGCCCGCCCGGCCTGGAGCCGGCCCGGGACTCCCCTCTCGCACCGCCCTTGAAATCGCCGCGGGGGCCGCCCGTCCGGCGCTCCCGGCCCTCGCCCTCTGGGCGCGCGCCGCCCGGCCGCGCGCCCGCCCGGGGCCGGCCCTCGTCCCGGAAGCCGCCGCGCGGGCGCTCGTCGCGGGAAGATCGCTCGTCGCGAGACGATCGCTCGTCGCGAAAAGGCCGCTCGCCGCGGTTAGGGCGCTCGCCGCGCGCGGGCCTCTCGTCGCGGAACGGGCGCTCGCCGCGGGGCGCGCGGTCCTGCGCGGGCCGCTCGGCCCTCGGGCCGGATCGGGCGGGGCGCGCCTCGCCGGAGAACGCCTCCCGGCGCTCGGGGCGCGGGCCGGACCGGGCGGGGCGCGCCTCGGCGGGCCGCCCCTCGCCGGCCTCGGCCCGGCGCGGCCTGCCGCGCGCGCCGGCCTCGGTGTCGAGGGTGCGGAAGCGGGTGCGGCGGTGCGGCTCGGGGGCCGGCTCCGGCGGGCTCGCCTTCAGGCGCTCCACCACGACGCGGCGCTCGCCCGCGCGGATCGAGCCGACGCGCTCGCGGCCGCGCTCGGCGGCGGCCGCCCGCTCGGCCTTGGGGTCGGCGCCCCGGCGCGGCACCTTGGCCGGGCGCAGGGGGGCGGGGCCGGTCTCGTCCGCCCGCCAGACCGAGCGGCGGGGCCCGGGCCCCATGCCGCCGGTGGGCACGCGGGCGGGGGGCCGGGCGGGCGCCGGGGCTCCGGCCCCGCCGCGGCCGGCCGGCGCAGCCCGCCGCTCGCTCTGCCGGGCGGACCCGCGGGCCGCGCCGCGGGAGGCGGCCGCCGCCTCGCGGGCCGCCGCCTTCGGCGAGCCGAACGGGGTCACCGGCTCGCGCACCGGGCTCGCGAAATCGACCTCGGCCTGCGCCGAGAGGCCGGGCCCGAGCTGCTCCTTGAGGACCTTGGTGCGCACCTCCTCCACGAGGCCGGGCTCGAGGTCGCCGAGCTGGAACGGGCCGAAGGACAGGCGGATCAGCCGGTTCACGGAGAGCCCCAGATGCTCCAGGATCCGCTTGACCTCGCGGTTCTTGCCCTCGCGCAGGCCGAGCGTCAGCCAGAGGTTGTCGCCCTGCACCCGGTCGAGGCTCGCCTCGATGGCGCCGTACTCCATGCCGTCGATGGTCACGCCCTTGCGCAGCCGGTCGAGCTCGGCCTGGGTCGTGTCCCCGTGCGCGCGCACCCGGTAGCGGCGCAGCCAGCCGGTGTCGGGGTGGGCGATCACCTTGGCGAGGCCGCCGTCGTTGGTGAGGAGCAGGAGCCCCTCGGTGTTGATGTCGAGCCGGCCCACCGCCACCACGCGGGGCAGGTCCTCGGGCAGGGTCTCGAACACGGTCTGGCGCCCCTCGGGGTCGCGGGCGGTGGTGACGAGGCCGCGGGGCTTGTGGAACAGCCAGAGCCGGGTGCGCTCGCGGGCGGGCAGGGGCTCGCCGTCGACCGTGATGCGGTCGGCCTCCGTCACGTTGACGGCGGGCGAGTCGAGCACCGCGCCGTTGAGGGTCACGCGGCCCTCCGCGATCATCGCCTCCGCGTCGCGGCGCGAGGCGATGCCGGCCCGCGCGATGGCCTTGGCGATGCGCTCGCCCTCGGGCGTGCCCTCCGGTTCGGGAGCCGGATCCGCCGTCCCGGCTTCCCCGGTCCCGGCGGCCGCATCCGCGGACGCTCCGGAAGGAGGCCTTTCTTTGACAGGCTTGGCCTTGGCGAGGGGCTTGGCCTTGCGCGGCTCGGCCGCGGGCTTGCGGCCCCCCTTGCGCGGCGGGCGCGCCTCGGCATCGTCGCCGGGCACGCCCGCGTCGGTGGCGGGGGCCCAGGCGGGGCCGGCATCCGGCCGGGAGCCGGGGGCGTCGGTCTCGGGCGGGTCGGCGTCGGGACTATCGTCGGGCGGGGTCGCGTTCATGGGCGCCCCATAACAGAGGCCGGCGGGCCGCGCGAGGGCGGGGCGGAGTCTTCGGGCCTGCGGCGTGCCCCGAAACGACGGAGGCGGCCCCCGCGGGGGCCGCCTCTCTCGCGCCGGTCTCGGTCCGGCCTGCCGGATTCGCCGGGGCTCAGAGCCTCGGCGAGCGGCCGCGCATCACGCCGAACACGGCGGAGATGAGGAACAGCGCGATCGCGACGAAGAAGACGATCTTGGCCGCCTCCATGGCGGTGCCCGCGATGCCGCCGAACCCGAGCAGGGCGGCGATGACGGCGACGACGAGGAAGGTGACTGCCCAACCGATCATGGTGCTCTCCGTGACTTCGATGTTGCCGGCTCAACGGCCAAGTTCGGCCCTCGGTTCCGGACGTCTTCCGCCGCCTGAAGCGCGTGCCCGGCGGCGTTCTTCACGTCTCGACATACGCGAAGCCTCGCCCATCAGTTCCTCGGGCGCCCGCCCGGCCCCGCCGGCGACGCTTCCCCGGACGGGGCCCCGCGCCTAGAGTGCCGCCCGTGCCCGAGACCGACGCCCCTCCGCCCGACCCGCTGAGCCTCGCCTTCGCGGCCGCCCGCCGGGCCGCCGCCGAGGGGGAGGTGCCGGTCGGCGCCGCATTGGTGCGCGATGGGACCGTCCTCGCCGTCGCCCACAACCGGCCCCGCGCCCTCAGCGACCCCACCGCCCACGCGGAGATCCTGGCGATCCGCGCCGCCTGCGCCCGTCTCGGGGACGAGCGGCTCACGGGCTGCGACCTCTACGTGACCCTGGAGCCCTGCCCGATGTGCGCGGGCGCGATCTCGTTCGCGCGCATCCGCCGGCTCTACTTCGCGGCCTCCGACCCGAAGGGGGGCGGGGTGGAGCACGGGCCGCGGGTGTTCAACCAGCCCACCTGCCACCACGCGCCGGAGGTCTACGGGGGCCTGCGCGAGGCCGAGGCCGCAGCCCTCCTGCGCGCCTTCTTCGAGGAACGGCGAGACCGGGGAGACACGCCATGATCCCACGCTACGAGCGCGCCCTCATCGTCGGCGCGGGCTCCGGCCTCAGCGCCTCCCTCGCCCGGCTGCTCGCCGGGCAGGGCCTGCGCCTGGGGCTCGCCGCGCGCGACGTCGCCATGCTCGGGCCCCTCGCGGCCGAGACCGGCGCGGCCGTGCACGCCTGCGACGCCAGCCGGCCGGCCGAGGTCGAGGCGCTGTTCGCCCGGCTGGAGCCGGCCCTCGGCGGCCACCCGGACGTGGTGGTCTACAACGCGAGCGGGCGCCTGCGCGGGCCGCTCCCCGACCTCGACCCCGAGGCGGTGGCCCGCTCGCTGTCGGTGACGGCCTACGGCGCCTTCCTGGTGGCGCAGGCCGCGGCCCGGCGGATGCTGCCCGCCCGGCACGGGGCGCTCCTGTTCACGGGCGCCTCGGCCAGCCTGAAGGGCTTCGCGGGCTCGAGCCCCTTCGCGATGGGCAAGTTCGCCCTGCGGGGGCTGGCCGAGAGCCTCGCGCGCGAATTGCAGCCGCAGGGCATCCACGTCGCCCACTTCGTCATCGACGGAGCGATCCGGAACCCGGAGCGCGGGGGCGAGCCCTCGGACGCGCCCGACAGCACCCTCGACCCCGACGCCGTCGCCCGGGCCTATCTCGCCGTGCTGGCCCAGGACCGCAGCGCCTGGACCTCGGAAGTCGCCCTGCGCCCCTGGGTCGAGCGGTTCTGAGCGCGGGAGGCGCGCCGCCGTCACCTCTCCCGTTCGGGA
>NZ_BJZU01000095.1 GCF_007992195.1 Methylobacterium oxalidis
GTCCCTCTCCCGAACGGGAGAGGGGACCCGCGCCCGATTTTTTCGAGTCGGCGCAGGCGGGGCCGGGGCGCCCCACCTCTCCCGTTCGGGAGAGGTCGAGTCCGCGGCACGCGGACCGGGTGAGGGGTGCGGCCTCTCCGGAAAACCCGCTCCCCTCACCCTGTCCCTCTCCCGGACGGGAGAGGGGACCCGCGTCCGCCTCGATCGCGCGGGACCCGCCTCACCCCGCCAGGAAGGCGCGCAGCGCCGGGAGGGTCGCGCCGGGGTTCTCCTCGGCGAGGAAGTGCCCGGAGGCGATGCGCTCGCCCGTGGCATGGGGCGCGAAGGTGCGGTGCCAGGCGGCGAGCGCGGTCTCCGGCTTGTCCTTCTCCAGGTAGGCGTCGCTCGACAGGACGAGGACCGGCATCGGCAGGGTGCGGCCGGCGGCGAGGTCGGCCGCGTCCGCCGCCCGGTCGGGCCCGGCGCCGGCCCGGTAATCCTCGCACATGGCGTGGATGCGCTCGGGCACGGTCCAGGATTGCCGGTAGAGGGCGAGCGCCCGCGGGTCGAAGGCCGAGAGGTCCTTCGTCCCCGACCAGCCGGCGAGCAGGCCCTCGTAGTAGGCGTCCGGGCCGCGGGCGCGGATCTCGTCCTCGGGCCGGGGCGCCGGCCCGGCGAGGAAGCTCCAGTGCGCGTTCATGCCCGGATGCGCCTCGATCCGCTCCCACTGGACGAGCGTCGGCACGATGTCGAGGAGGGCGAGCCGGGCGACGCGGCCCGGCTCGTCGAGGGCGAGCCGGTAGGCGACACGGGCGCCGCGGTCGTGCCCGCACAGGGCGAAGTGGACGTGGCCGATCTTCTCCATCAGGGCCACGATCTCGCGGCCGAGGGTGCGCTTGGCGTAGGCCTCGTGGCCCGGCCCGCCCTCCGGCGCCGCCGACCAGCCGTAGCCCTTGAGGTCGAGGCAGACCACACGATGGTCCCGCGCGAGGTCGGGGGCGAGGCGGTGCCACATCGCGTGCGTCTGTGGGAAGCCGTGCAGCAGGAGGAGGGGCGGCGCCCCCTCCGGGCCGCCCGCGCGGGCGAAGGCCCGGCCGCCCGGCCCCTCGATCCAGAGCGCCTCGAAGCCGGGGAACAGGTCCCCGCCGCCGTCCCCGTCCCGATCCGCGTCCCGATCCGCGTCCATGCCGGCCTCCTCCACGCGTCCCTCGCCCGCGCCGGCACAGATCTCGCGGTGCCGGAGCGCAGAAACTGTCCATCCTCGCCCGAAATCGTAGCGTTCAGCCCGAATATTGCGCAACCTGCGCAGGGTATCGACGAAGACAAATCTTAAGACATACCCGTCAAGATCTCGGCATCTGCGACGGTGATCCGATGCCCGCACAACTCCTGGAAGATTTCGCGCAGGTCGCCTCCGACTGGTTCTGGGAGACCGACACCGACGGCCGCTTCACATACCTGAGCCCCGGCATCGGCCGCTTCCTCGGCCGGGACGTGAGCGAGCTGATGGGCCGCGCCCGCCACGCGATCGCCGTCAACGGGACGGACGAGGACCATTGGCGACCCTATCGCGAGGCGATGGCCCGGCGCGAGGGGTTTCGCGACTTCGACTACACCTATTCCCACCCGGACGGCGGCACGCGCCGGTTGCGCGTGAGCGGGGAGCCGCGCTTCGCCGGGGACGGCAGCTTCGCGGGCTACCGCGGCATCGGCACCGACGTCAGCCGCGAGGAGGCGGCGCGCACCGCCCTGTCGGCGGCCCTCGACGGCCTGACCGCCTCGAACCACCGGCTCGCCGAGCAGAACTGCCTGTTCGAGGCGGCGCTGAGCAACATGGTCCAGGGCCTGTGCATGTTCGACGCGCAGTCCCGCCTCCTCGTCTGCAACGACCGCTACCGGGAGATCTTCGGGCTGCCGGCCGAGGCCGTGCAGGTCGGCATGAGCCAGCGCGCGCTCTGCGAGGTTCTGGTGGCGAACGGCCTGTACCGCCGGGAGACCACCGTCGACAGCCTGTGCGAGGGCACGCGCCTCGCCCTCGTCGCCGCGGAGGCCGCGCCGATCCACCGGGAGCTCGCGGACGGGCGGGTCATCGCCGTCCTCTACCGCCCGATCGATTGCGGGCTGGGTCTCGACCTTCGAGGACATCACCGAGCGGCGCCGCAACGAGGCGCGCATCGCCCACATGGCCCGCCACGACGCGCTCACCGACCTGCCGAACCGCACCGCGCTGCGCGAGCACGGCGCCGCGCTGATGGGCGAGGCCCGCGCCGGGGCGGGGCGGCTCGCCATGCTCTGCCTCGACCTCGACCGGTTCAAGGCCGTCAACGACGCCCACGGCCACGCGGTGGGCGACGCGCTCCTGCGCGCGGTGGCCGAGCGGCTCCGCGCCAACGTCCGCGGCGGCGACCTCGTGGCGCGGCTCGGCGGCGACGAGTTCGCGGTGCTGCACCGGGTCGCCGACGAGGGCGGCGCCCAGCCCCTCGCCGAGCGGCTGATCGCGGTGGTGAGCGCGCCCTACGAGCTCGGCGGCTACACGGTCGAGATCGGCATGAGCGCCGGCATCGCCATGGCGGGCGGCGAGGCCGACGACGTCGAGCGCCTGCTGCGCAACGCCGACACCGCCCTCTACCACGCCAAGGGCGGCGGGCGCGGCCAGGCCTGCCTGTTCGCGGCGGCGATGGACGAGAGCGCCGAGACCCGCCGCGTCCTGGAGCGGGACCTGCGCGCCGCGGTCGGGACCGGCGCCTTCGAGCTGCACTACCAGCCGCTCGTCGAGGCCGGCAGCGGCGGCGTGCGCACGCTCGAGGCGCTGATGCGCTGGCGCCACCCGGAGCGGGGCCTCGTCAGCCCCGCCGTCTTCATCCCCGTGGCGGAGGAGACCGGCCTGATCGTGCCGATGGGCGAGTGGGCGCTGAACCGGGCCTGCCGGGACGCCGCCGCCTGGCCGGAGCCCGTGAGCCTCGCCGTCAACGTCTCGGCGGTGCAGCTGCGCCACAAGACCTTCGCGCAGACGGTGCTGCTGGCGCTGGCCGCGAGCGGGCTGCGGCCGGAGCGGCTCGAGCTGGAGATCACCGAGAGCGTCCTCCTCGACGACACCGAGGCGAACCTGGAGACGCTCCACCTCCTGCGCCGGACCGGCATCCGCATCTCGATGGACGATTTCGGCACCGGCTATTCCAGCTTGAGCTACCTGCGCCGCTTCCCCTTCGACAAGATCAAGATCGACCGCTCCTTCGTGCGCGAGGCGGGCCATCTCGCGGAACCGGGGCCGATCATCCGGGCGCTCGTGGCGCTCGGCGCGCATCTGGGCATCACCACGGTGGTCGAGGGGATCGAGACGGCCGACCAGCTCGCCGCCGTGCGGGCCGAGGGCTGCGACGAGATCCAGGGCTTCCTGTTCAGCGCGCCGCGCCCGGCCGGCGAGGTCGCCGAGATGCTGGCCGCCCTGAGCGCCCGGGCCGCGGACGCCGCACAGGCGGCGTGAGCGGGCGGCGCGGGCGGGGCGCCCGGCGCCGGCTCCCGGCCTACTTGCCCTGCAGGCCCTTCGCCACGCCGGCGAGCCGCCGGGCGGCCTTGCGGGCCGGCGCGTCGACGGCGTCGAGGAACAGGATGCCGGCCATGACGGAGGCGACCGTGAGGAGGAGCTGGGCCAGAGCGTGGGTCATCGACCGGCTTTCGTGATTCGCGGGTTCAGGACGCGCCCCGTTCTGCCGGGGCGGCCGGACACGATTCAACCGGAACCGGGTGAACGGGCCGTCACCGGGGCCCTGCGGCCGCGCTTTCCCGGCCGGGTGCGCCCCGGATGCCACGCTTCGGGGGCGCCGCTTCGGGGGCGCCGCTCAGATGCCCTCGCCCGCCACCTCCCGGGCGACGGCGCGGCGGCCGATGTCGCGGCGGCAGAAGCCCTCCGGCCAGTCGATCCGGGCCACCGCCGCGTAGGCGCGGGCCTGCGCGTCCATCACGCTGTCGCCGAGCGCGGTCACCGCCAGCACCCGGCCGCCGTCGGCCAGGAGGCGGTCGCCCTCGGCGCGGGTACCGGCCTGGAACACGTGGGTGTCGACGCTCGCCGCCGCCTCGGCCACGCCGCGGATCTCGGAGCCGCGCACCACGGTGCCCGGGTAGCCGGCCGCCGCCATCACGACGGTCAGCGCCGCCCGGTGCGGGTCGAACTCGAGGGCGACGCCCGCGAGGTCGCCGTCGCAGGCCGAGAGCAGGGCGGGGACGAGGTCCGAGGCGAGGCGCGGCATCAGCACCTGCGCCTCGGGGTCGCCGAAGCGGGTGTTGTACTCGATCAGCTTCGGTCCCGCCTCGGTGAGCATCAGGCCGGCGTAGAGGATGCCGGTGAAGGGCGTGCCGCGCTCGCGCATGCCGCGCAGCGTCGGCGCGATGATGGTCTCCATCACCGTGCGCTCCAGCTCCGGCGTGACGATGCTGGCGGGCGAGTAGGCGCCCATGCCGCCGGTGTTCGGGCCGCGGTCGCCGTCGAAGACGCGCTTGTGGTCCTGGGCCGTGCCCACGGGGATCGCCCGGGTGCCGTCGCACAGGGCGAAGAAGCTCGCCTCCTCGCCGACGAGGCACTCCTCGATCACCACCTCGGCGCCGGGCTCGGAGAGGAGCGCCCGCAGGGCCGCCTCGGCCTGCTCGAGGGTGTCGGCCACGGTCACGCCCTTGCCGGCGGCGAGCCCGTCCGCCTTCACGACGATGGGCGCGCCCGTCTCGCGCAGGTAGGCGAGGGCCGGGTCGAGCGCGGAGAAGCGCGCGTAGGCCGCGGTCGGGATGCCGTAGCGGGCGCAGAGGTCCTTGGTGAAGCCCTTCGAGCCCTCGAGCTGCGCGGCGGCCCTCGTCGGGCCGAAGGCGCGGATGCCGGCCGCCGTCAGGTCGTCGACGAGGCCCGCCACCAGCGGCGCCTCCGGCCCCACCACGACGAGGCCGATCCCCTCCCGCTCGCAGAAGGCCCGCACCGCCGCGTGGTCGGCCACGGGCAGGTCGGGGCGGTTCTCGCCGTGCTGCGCCGTGCCCGGGTTGCCGGGCGCGGTGAACAGGCGGGTGCAGAGCGGGCTCTTGGCCAGCGCGTAGGCCAGCGCGTGCTCGCGCCCGCCGGAGCCGATCAGAAGGATGTTCATGGGTCCGGGGTTTTCCTCAAAAACCGCGCGGGAGGAAAGGAGAATCCTCGACAGACCCGCGCGATGTCGCGGGTCGCGATGCGGGAACGGCGCGCGCCGCCCCGCGGTTGGCCGCGGGACCGGGCCGCGCCGGCACCGGGAGAGGGACGCGCCGGATGACGCAGGAGAGGAGGCGCCGCGTCACGATCGAGCAGGCCGCGAGCCTCGTCCAGACGCTGGCCATCGTGGCGGCCGGCGCCTGGGCGGTCTACACCTTCGTCTACGAGGCCCGGATCAAGCCGGGGCTGGAGCCGCCCGCCGTCTCGGTGAGGACCGACCTCGTCAGGGCGGGCGAGCGCGGCGACCGGGTGGCGATCCGCTCCACCGTCACCCGCACCAACGTCGGCAGGACCGGCGTGAGGATCCTCGGCCTCACCTACAACGTGGTCGGGATCAGCGCCCGCTTCGGGGCCGATCCGGGCCGGGCCGCGGCCTTCGCCGCGAGCCTGCCGGCCGCCGCGAGCGTCGGCTCCGCGCGCGACTACGCGCTCACCGAGCCCGGCACCGTGATCCTGCGGCAGGGCACCCTGTTCGAGGGGGCGACCGACGCGCCCGCCGAGCCCTCCGACCTCAACCCGGGCGAGGCCGTCTCGCGCGACCTCATCCTCTACGCCGACCGGACGCAGTTCGACTTCCTGCGCGTCGAGGTGAGCTTCGCCTTCGCCAAGTCGGACGAGGCGCCGGTGCCCCTGCACTTCGCGGCCGGGGAGGGCGGGCGCCTGAGCCTGATGCCGCGGGCCGATTGCCGGGCCGAGCCCGAGACCTGCCGCCGCCTCAAGACGACGGACTTCGCCACCGAGTTTTCCCTCTGGTGAATCGCCGCTCCGGCGCCACCGTGGCCCCGGCGCCCTCGACCGGGGCGGCGCCCGGCGCTAGCCTCCGGCCCCATGTCCATCCTCGCCGCCCTGACGCAGCCCCAGCCGCCGACCGAGCCGCAGGCCCGGCCCGACCGGGCCGCGACGAACCAGACCGAGTGGAGCGTCGGCGACCTCGCCGTGGCGCTGCGGCGGACGCTGGAGGACGCCTTCGGCCACGTGCGCCTGCGCGGCGAGATCTCGGGCTACCGCGGGCCCCACGGCTCGGGCCACGCCTACTTCTCGCTCAAGGACGGCAACGCCAAGATCGATGCCGTGGTCTGGAAGGGCACCCTCGGCCGCCTCCGGCAGAAGCCGAAGGAGGGGCTGGAGGTCGTCGCCACGGGCAAGATCACGACCTTCCCGGGCAAGTCCTCCTACCAGATCGTGATCGAGAGCCTGGAGCCCGCCGGCATCGGCGCCTGGATGGCGCTCCTGGAGGAGCGCAAGCGGGCGCTCGCGGCCGAGGGTCTGTTCGCGGCGGACGCCAAGCGCCCGATCCCCTACCTGCCGCGCGTCGTCGGCGTGGTCACCTCGCCGACCGGGGCGGTCATCCGCGACATCCTGCACCGGCTGGAGGACCGCTTCCCCCGGCCCGTCCTCGTCTGGCCCGTGCGGGTGCAGGGGGAGGGGGCGGCCGAGGAAGTCGCGGCCGCCATCCGCGGCTTCAACGCGCTCGCCCCCGGCGGCCCGGTGCCGCGGCCGGACGTGCTGATCGTCGCCCGCGGCGGCGGCTCGATCGAGGATCTCTGGGCCTTCAACGAGGAGGCGGTGGTGCGCGCCGCCTTCGAGAGCGCGATCCCCCTGATCTCGGCGGTGGGCCACGAGACCGACACGACCCTGATCGACTACGCCGCCGACCGCCGCGCCCCGACGCCGACGGGCGCGGCCGAGATGGCGGTGCCGGTGCGCGCCGACCTGATCGGCCAGATCGAGGATCTCGGCCGACGCCAGCGGGGGGCGATCCTGCGCAAGCTCGACCGCGACCGCAGCGACCTGCGCGCCAGCGTGCGCGCCATGCCGGCGGCCGACGCCTTCCTGGCGGGCAAGCGCCAGCGCCTCGACCTCGCCGAGGCCCGCCTGCGGCCGGCGCTCGCGGGCAACGCCCGCACCTTCCGCGAGCGCCTCGGCCGCGTGCTGGAGCGCCTCGCCCGCCACCCGCCGGAACTCGGCCTCGCCCGCGCCCGCGCGCGGCTCGCGGCGATCGACCACCGGCCCCGCACGGCGATCCTCCACCAGATCGGCCGCCGGGCCGACGCGCTCTCCGGCCTCGACCGGCTGCTCGGCTCGCTGAGCTACAGGGCGGTGCTCGCCCGCGGCTACGCGCTGGTGCGCGACGGGACCGGCGCGAGCGTGCGCGCGGCCGCCGCCCTGCGCCCCGGCGAGCGCCTCACCGTCACCTTCGCGGACGGCACCGCCGCGGTGCGGGCGGAGGGCGAGGGCGAGGACACGCCGACGCCCCGGCGCCCGGCGCGACGCGCCAAGCCCCCGCGCCCGGACCCGCCCGCCGAGGCACCCGCGTCCCGCCAGGGCAGCCTGTTCTAGCGCCCACCTCTCCCGTCCGGGAGAGGTCGCGTGCGTTTGATCGCGCCGGGTCGGCGCAGGCGGAGCCGGCG
>NZ_BJZU01000096.1 GCF_007992195.1 Methylobacterium oxalidis
TCCCGATGCCGCTAGCCGTCGAGCCGTTCGGGGGGACTTCCTGGCCGCCTTCCAAGAGGGCACGGAACGCTGTCGACATAGCTCCCTCCTCGAACGATCCACTTCCGGTCCGTCATTGGGCTGAGTGCGAAACCTGTTTTCACGAGGGCCGCAGAGGTCGAGAAGTCAGCGGGATTCCGCTGGCGACCGCGTTGGCATCGCGCATGTCTCCGGGCTGCGTGAGCCACGCCACCGCCAGCGCCAAGGCTTCGTCGACAGGCTTCGGTCGATATCCAAGTTCGTCGCGGGCCTTTCCATCATCGAAAGGCGCAGAGCGCAGAGCGAGCCGTACGCCCTCTCGCGTGACCATCGGCGGACGCCGCGTGAGATGATCCGCGATCCACTCGGAGGCCGTTGCCGCGGCCAAGGCAACGATGCCGGGCAACGCCACGAAGGGCATCGACCGACCTGACAGGTGCTTCAGCCGAGCCAGGAGTTGCCCCAACCGCACGTTCTCGCCACCGAGCACGTAGCGCTGCCCGGGAAGCCCTCTCTCCCCCGCGAGGCGGAGGCCTTCGGCCGCATCACGGACATCGACCAAGTTGAGCGTGCAATCGAGGAAGGCCGGTGCCTGCCCCTTCAGGAAGAGCGACAACATCGTCGAGGGCGGGGTCATGTTCCAGTCGCCGGGTCCGATCGGGATTGTCGGGCTTGCGATCACGACGTCGCGTCCTGCCGCCGCGGCGGCGAGCATCGATCGCTCGGCCAGCCATTTGGACCGCGTGTAGGGACCGGACATCCGCTCAAGGGCCGGAAGATCGTCGCCGCGCACGCACTCACCGTCCCGCGAGCCCGTGAGCAGCACGGTCTCCGTCGAGCAATGGATCATCCGTGCGGTCACAGGTGCCGCAGCCAAAAGGCAGTTCGTGGCGTGCACATTGACGCGAAAGAAGGAAGCTCGGTCCGCAGCCCACAGATGGGGGACACCGGCCAAATGGTAGATGCGATCGACGCCGATCATCGCTCCGGACAAGGCATCGCCATCGAGAATCGAGCCGCGAAGAAACTCGACACAGGCTGGGAGACCGTGCGGATTGCCACAGTCGAGCACTCTCACCGAACGTCCAGAGGCGAGCAGGGATTCAACGAGATGGCGACCGATAAAGCCGCATCCGCCGGTGACGAGATCGACCGATGACATCTGCGTTCTCAGCT
Source organism: Methylobacterium oxalidis (assembly GCF_007992195.1). GTDB lineage: Bacteria > Pseudomonadota > Alphaproteobacteria > Rhizobiales > Beijerinckiaceae > Methylobacterium > Methylobacterium oxalidis. The sequence goes on from NZ_BJZU01000096.1 coordinate 1,195, forward strand.
GCGATCAATCGCTCGGGCCATGCCATGACGCCTCTGAGGAACTTTAATTCAGATGATGGCATGTGCTTGATCAAACGAGACAATTGCCCCCGGGTCCGACCCGTTGGACCATCACTGTGCCACTGGGCGGGACAGTGATCGGTGCGGGAGAGGTCGAGCGTCTGATCGGCCAGATCCACAGGACCGTGTGGTTGGTCGCCGAGAACTCCGCTTCGGCTCGGCCGGCTGGATCTCCTCGGATGGTGAGATCACCATCGCGCGGTCTCGGCAAGATCGAAGCGCGAACGAGCGATGTGGTCGAGGGAGCGTCAACGAGCTCAGGTGAGTGCATCCATCTGGGCTGTTCACGGTCGTCGATGGGTGTTGAAAAGCGCAGAGACGACATGCGCTTTGGCATGCAGCCGGACTCAGCACTGATCTGAGCCGCTGCAATGTCTGCTTCCGAGATGCGCGCTTTCTGGGCTGAACGACGTCGTTCAGCGCAAAGCCGTTGGCCCGAAGCGGCTACGCGCGCTTCGCGGAGGCGGTCGTCGCGGCGCTCCCCGGCCTGATCGGACTCGTCCTCGTCGTGGCGATGATCAACCTCTGCTTCCGCGTCGCGCTCCTCGTCGATATCGATCCGCTCGGCCCCGCCGAACACACCGTGTTGCTGGCCGTGTCCGGCATCATCTTCTCGGTCCTGATCGCGACCGAGCCACCGACCATCATCGAACTGCAGCGGCGGTCCAGGCGCTCCACGCGGTGCCCTGGCTGGTGCGTGATCAGGACCGGAAGGACATGGGGCGCGGCAGCGGCATACACCCTGCGCAGGATCGAGCGGGCCGGTCCGAGGTCCGGACCGGCCGCCCTCACATCAGTCGTAAGGATCGAAGTCCGGTCCGTAGCCCACGGAGCGCGGTCCGAACCGGCGCGGTCCGATGGGCCCGTCGCGCTCGACGAGCACCTCGCGGACCACGGGACGGGGCCGGTAGACCACAGGACGCTCCACCACGACTTCGCGGACGACCGGGCGCGGGCGGTAGACGACGGGCCGTTCGACGACCACCTCGCGCACGATCCGGCGGGGCGGCGCGACGACCGGGCGTTCGACGATGGTCCGGCGCGTCACCACGGTCTCGGGCGCGTCGTATCCGTCGTAGCCGTTTCCGTCTGCGCGAGCAGACGTGGCCGGGAGAAGTGCCCCCGCACCAAGTGCGAGGGCTGCGAAGGCAGCGAATGCTGTTTTCCTCATCCTGTCACTCACCGTCATGGACGAACACAGCCGCGCAAGGCGGCAAGGACTAACGCCGACGCCCGGCATTTGGCCGAGGCTGCGTCGACTTGGGCAGGCGGATAGGCTGCAGAACCATCCTCGATGTCGACAGGCCCTCATGAAATCGCGACAGCCAGAGCAATCGCGGGACAAGGTGCGAGTTACCTCCACCGCTCCGATTGCAGGGTCCTTTCCCGAGATGCCGCACAGTTCCGGTGAATGATGCCATCGGGCGCGCGGTTGTCGGCCGTCTCCGGAGAAGCCTGGCTGGCGGCATTCGGGCGACCCACCAAGCTAGGCGACAACTCATTTGGGCCACTGCGACCCTGGACAGGCTTCGTGCCCCAGGGATCGAAGGTCCTAGAACAGCAATGCGTCTGCGGTTCGAAGATGCCAGGCACGCGCGCGGAACGAGGCGAGTCGGGTCGCGCAGGGTTCCACGACGGCAATCCCTACTCGAACGGCGGCCCTGACGCGCTGAGTCTTGACCGCAGGTCGATGCTGGGCCGTTCGGCTTCCCGGTGCACAAGCGCGGTATCACAGGCCATCATCAGAGTGCGCAGATCTTCAACGGACAACTCTGCTTCGGCAGGCGTCCGGAACCCGCCGCGGCAGTAGATGGAACCGGAAGCCGTCACTGCCACGACCGCGAACCGCCCATCTGAACCGCCGACGATGCTGTAGGTCACTGACCGCGCCATGACCTCTTCCGCTCTGACCCACAGAGGATGGCTGCAACGCGAATGCGGCGAGGAACGATCCCCGAACGGCCCAGTTAGATGTTCACTGTACAGTCAGGATGGTCGGCGTACGCCTGCGCGGATCACTCTGCGAAAGGACAGCAGGTTGAACGACATGCTGATACCAAGCGGCCTCGGCGTGGATCAGGCGGAGATGCAGGATGCACCGCACTCGGCTTTCCTGCCTGGAGCGATCCTGGACCACCTCGGCTCCGAGCTACGGGCGGCCTACAGCGTCCTGACCTGTGCGCCATTGCCCCAAGGCTTGCTCGACCTGATCGCGCAGCTCGACAGCTCGCATGCGGAACGGTCCGGAAACGCCGACGCCTTTCGAGATGAGCTGATCGCGGTGCTTGCCGACCTGCGGGGGTTCGCGCTGTCGCTCGTCCCGGACGCGGCGCGCGCCGACGACCTCGTGCAGGAGACCGTACTTCGGGCCTGGGCGGCCCAGGACCGCTTCGCGCCAGGTTCGAACCTGAAGGCTTGGCTGTTCACGATCCTGCGCAACCAGTTCTACAGCGAGTGCCGCAAGGGCAAGCGCGAGGTCGAGGACGCGGACGGCACCCTCGCCGGCCAGCTCGTCGCTCCCGCCGCTCAGGAGCACGGCTCGGATCTGCGCACCATCTGGACTCACATCGCCAAGCTGCCGCCGTCCCAGCGCGAGGCGCTGCTCCTCGTGGGCGCCCAGGGTCTGACCTACGAGGCTGCGGCCGAGGTGATTGGCTGCCAAGTGGGGACGGTCAAGAGCCGGGTCAGCCGGGCACGCTCGCTCCTGACCAGCCTGCTTGGCATGTCCGCGACCCGAGCATCCGCCTAGAGGGTGACTTCAGGCCCGTGGTGGGGCTCAATGATGCCCATCGACAGGAGGTGTCCTGCACTGACGCCTGACCCGCGTGGTGCACATCCAGACGCTTCACGACGCTGCGAAAGTTGCCTCAGATGCCGTGAGCGGGCGTGGGAGGGCAGGTACACTCGATCAGCCTAGCAAAGGCATGGAGCTGCGGCTCATGGAGGCAACCGGCGTTGGGCGGTCGCGGCGGCCGTGCCGGCATGGACAACCGGCGGCGAAGCCCCCGGGCATGGCGATGCTGGTCATGGGACAACAACCATCGTCGGCGCTGCGCCCAAGCCTCATCAGCAGGCGACGCGCACGAAGCGGCCGCAAAACGGTTCCGAGCCGTCGAGCGTTCCTGCGGATCGTACACAAGAGGGCAACCGGAGCGTGCCGTGCTCAACTGGCGGTCCATGAAGCGCCCCCCAGGACGTCCGGTGGATCATAGCCATCGACCGGCACGGCCTCGACACGCGCCGTGATCCGCTGGGACCCAACTCGGTTCGGCGATGCCCGTCGTTGGCACGTTGCCTCCTGTGAGCACAGCTCACGAACGATACCTTCACCGACTGGATGCCGTTTCCCGACTGCCCGCTCTCTGGCGAGGACGAGCGATCTTTAAATCGAAGTGGATGACGATGGCGGCGGACAGCGCGGCTCCCCTCATCCTGGCGGTGCAGACCTGCGCAAGCGATCCGAGCCGTTACGGTTAAGTCATCCGGGATGGCCACAACGTTGTTCTGCGATCCTGCTACGCGTCGGCCAGCGAGGAAGAGGCACGCACCGAAGGATTGACCGCTCACAAAGAGGCGGGCGCCCTGTTCCGCGACAGCCTCAGAGATGGGAAGGAGAGCGGGACGGATGAAGGCGTTCCTTGCGCAGCCAGCATGTGGACGATCTTTCGGCGCAACGGGACTGCTCGAGCACTTCGCCTGAGGCGAGTTGGGCTCGGCCACTGCTACTTCGTGCGCGCACTCCGTAGCTTCTCTGCAATGGGCGGCAGATTGACGAACACGCCCTCGCACATGCTGCCCAGGCTGCTGCGCATCACGCCCCTGGCCCACTCCCGGCGACCCTCGTCCATCAGCTTGATCGCCACTTCTCGCGGCGTCTGCTTGGCGCAGGCCCGCATGACCTGCATCAGGGGGTACTCCGCATCCCGCCCGCAGGATTTCTTTGCCTGCAGGAACAGGCCGTACTTCTGAAACCGCTCCGGGCAATCCTCGGCGGACCACGCGGGAGCGGTGGTCAGCAGGCTGGCTAGGAGAACGACGGCGAGGCGAGCGGACGAAGCTTTCTGTGAGAGCATCAGAAGGCCATACATGGCACAGGGCCAAGTTTGAGCGGGAGTGACATGGCGGCAAATCTATTCATCGGCACGTTGTTCAGGGCAGCCGCGATCTGTGACGGAGTGGTCGACGCGGCTATCACGTCCGTCCTGAGCGCCAACCGCGACGAAGCCTTCGTGTTCGAGAAAACGTAGACGGTCGATCGTCCCGCAGCGTTTCGAGCGCTGCCTGTCTCGCGTGAGCGAGTGACCGATCCTGGCGTATCGGAGTTCCGCAAGCGGATCGTGGTGCATACGGCCATCAAGTTGGCGCGGCTGCTGGAGCAGAAGTCGAAACTGATGTCTGACGCCCCCAACCATGCGGCGGAGGCTGACAACCGAGCCGCGGACCCGGCATCGGGCCTCCTACCTGCTTCCCGGTCGGTGCTGACCTCCGACGCTGCGCGATCACCCGATCAGCAAGCGTTCATCGCGCCGCGCAGATCTCGCGCCGGACGAAGGCCGGCGAGACTAACAGCGGCCAAGCCACTCCGACCATCATCGAGCGACCGAAACCCTGCGAGGTCGGGCCTGCCAGCGCCACCGCGCCGAGGTAAACGCCAGCAAGCATGTAGGCGGCGAGGAAGCCTTGGGCGAACCGAGGCAAAGCGACCCTCCCAGTACGCGAAGAAACGATGAGGTCGTGAGGGCCCGCCCCGAGCCAGTCAGGACGGGCTTGCGTCGGCTGATCGTTTGGCCGCTCTGTCTGTGACCGCAACGATGCGGACGCTGTGGCCCACCAGCTCAGTAGCGGTAACCGCCATACCCGCCGTAGCGCCGCTCCTCGTAGTAGCGCGAGCCTCGGTACGGCCGGTCATAGCCGCGGAACTCGTGTTTGCGTCGCCAACCATGGGCCGGAGCCCAGGAGGGAGGTCCACCATGATGGTAGCCGCGATCGCCCCGTGCCCAGGGCGGGTCGGCCAAGGCTGCTGTGGAGGTGCCCAGGACGCCGCCGGCAACAATCAGGGTGGGGAGCAGGGGCAGGGCCAGCTTTCGAAACATCTCATCTCCTGTGATCCCACCGGTTGCGGTGAGCAGATACGGAGACGGCATCGATCCGGTTCCTCGTAATCAGCCAGGCTTGTTACGAGAGAGCATGCAAAATCTGTCAGCGCGTCGAGAAAGGACATGCTACGGGGCGGACGAACGGCACCGAGGTACGCCAGACGGGTACGCAGCGGAAGTCGCGCTTCCACTGACCCGTTGGTGCTGCTTCTGTGATTCAGACGGAGGGTGGGATGGTGGAGCCTAACGGGATCGAACCGATGACCTCTTCCATGCCATGGAAGCGCTCTCCCAGCTGAGCTAAGGCCCCACTCTATCCACCGCGGCGGCTGGAAGCGTCCGCGGAGTTCGTCTCGCCGCCGGGACCGTGGTGCCCGTCGGCGAGGCCGGTTCTATAGGCGGCTCGCGGCCGGGACTCAACCCCTTTTTTCGCCCTTTCTCGCGATCGCCGGGCCCTTGTCGTCTCGGCGCCCGGCGCAGGCGGAGGGGTCCTGCCGGCGACGGCGCGGAGGGAGCCGCGCCTCAGCTCTCCTCGTCGTTCTCGATGTCGCCGTCGATCAGGTCGGACACGTCGTCGTCGCCCGTGTCCTCTTCCTCGAGGAAGGTGTCGTCGTCGGAATCGCCCGAGTCCGCGTCGTCGCCGGCATCGTCGTCCGTCGAGGTGTCCACGTCGTCCTCGGCGGCCTCGACCTCGTCGAGGGAGACCATCTCCGGGCCCTTGTCGTCCGTCTCCTCTTCGTCCTCGGTGGTCGAGCGGGCGGCGAGCGCCGGAGCGGCGATGCGGCTCGTGGCGACGGCCTGGTAGACGGTGCCGCATTTCGGGCAGACGGCGGGGTCGCGGTCGAGATCGTAGAATTTCGCGCCGCAGCTCATGCATTGGCGCTTGATGCCGAGTTCCGGTCTGGCCACGGGCGAAAACCTCTAAGGTGCTGGTCTGGGAGAGGGGCCCCGTTAGTCGCGCCGCGCGCCCGTGTCAAATGCCGGCGTTTCGTGAGGCGCCAACGGGGCTTCGCCGCATTTTCGCGCGCCTATCGAGGCCTTTCCCGCCGGCCCGCCGATGCTGCCGGATGACGCCGGGCGGCGCCCGTGATAACCGGCCGGCCACCAGAGCGGCCGGGGCCTCCACGCGGAACCCCGGGCCTCCGCCCGCCCTCCAGCGAGACCGGCGCCCGTGTCCCACGATTCCGAGCCCCAGCCCCTCACCGCCGCACCCGGCCGGCCCCTGCGCGGCTCGCTCCGGCCGCCCGGCGACAAGTCGATCTCCCACCGGGCGATGATTCTCGGCTTGCTCTCCATCGGCGAGACGCGGGTGGAGGGTCTTCTGGAGGGCGACGACGTGCTGCGCACCGCGGCCGCCGCCCGCGCTCTCGGCGCCGGCATGGAGCGCCTCGGCGAGGGGCGCTGGCTGGTGCGCGGCGTCGGCATCGGGGGCCTGAGCGACCCGTCCGGGACGCTCGATTTCGGCAATGCCGGCACCGGCTCGCGGCTGATGATGGGCGTCGTCGGCGGACAGCCGGTCACCGCGACCTTCGACGGGGACGCCTCGCTGCGCAAGCGGCCGATGCGGCGCATCCTCGACCCGCTCGTGCGGATGGGCACCGAGGTCGTGGCCGAGGCCGAGGGCGGCCGGGTGCCGCTGACCCTCCGCGGGCCCCGCGAGGCGATCCCGATCACCTACGAGACCCCCGCCGCCTCCGCGCAGATCAAGTCCGCGGTGCTGCTCGCCGGCCTCAACGCGCCGGGCGTCACCACCGTGATCGAGCGGGAGGCGACGCGCGACCACACCGAGCGGATGCTGCGCCTGTTCGGGGCCGAGGTCGTCGTCACGCCGCACGGGCCGGGCGGCCACGGGCGCGCCGTGGCGCTCACCGGCCAGCCGACCCTGCGCGGCACAGACGTGTCGGTGCCGGCCGATCCGTCCTCGGCGGCGTTCCCCATCGTGGCGGCGCTGATCGTGCCGGGCTCGGACGTCACCATCCGCGGCGTGATGATGAACCCTCTGCGCACCGGCCTCATCACCACGCTCCTCGAGATGGGCGCCGAGATCGAGCGCCTCGACGAGCGCGAGGAGGGCGGCGAGACGGTGGCAGATCTGCGGGTGCGCGCGAGCCGCCTGCGCGGCGTCTCGGTGCCGGCCGAGCGCGCTCCGGCGATGATCGACGAGTACCCGATCCTCGCCGTCGCCGCCGCCTTCGCGGAGGGCGAGACCCGCATGAACGGGCTGCACGAGTTGCGCGTCAAGGAATCCGACCGCCTCGCCGCGGTGGCGGACGGGCTCGCGCGGAACGGGATCGACCACCGGATCGAGGGCGACGACCTGATCGTCGCCGGCGCGGACGCCGCGCCGCGGGGCGGCGGCACGGTGGCGACGCATCTCGACCACCGCATCGCCATGGCCTTCCTCGTCCTCGGCCTCGCCACCCGCGAGCCCGTGACGGTGGACGACGGCGCCATGATCGCCACGAGCTTCCCGAGCTTCCTGCCGACCATGCGCGCCCTCGGGGCCGAGATCAGCGAGGAGGCCGCGGCGTGAGCGCGCCGATGGTGATCGCGATCGACGGGCCCGCCGCCTCGGGCAAGGGCACCCTGGCCAAGCGGCTGGCCGAGCATTACGGCCTCCCGCACCTCGACACGGGCCTCCTCTACCGGGCGGTCGCGCGCTCGATGCTCGACGCCGGCCTGTCCCTCGACGACGAGTCCGCCGCGGCGCGCGCCGCCGCGAGCCTCATCGCCGACAAGCTCGCGGACCCGCGCCTGCGCGAGCGCGCCATGGGCGAGGCGGCCTCGCGGATCTCGGCGGTACCGGCCGTGCGCTCGGCGCTGCTCGCCTGGCAGCAGCGCTTCGCCGCCAACGCGGTCGGGGCGGTGCTGGATGGGCGCGACATCGGCACGGTCGTCTGCCCGCACGCGCGGGTGAAGCTGTTCATCACCGCCTCGGCCGAGGAGCGCGCCCGCCGCCGCCACCGCGAGCTGACGCTGCGCGGCGAGGAGACGATCTTCGCGGCCATCCTCGCCGACATCGAGGCGCGGGACGCCCGCGACGCCTCGCGGGCGACGGCCCCGCTGCGGGCGGCGGAGGACGCCACCGTGCTCGACACGACCGAGCTCGACCCGGACGAGGCGTTCGCGGCGGCCAAGCAGGTTGTCGACGGCGCCCGCGCCCATTGAGGACCGGCGGCCGTGGGCGAGGGGCGGCGTGAGTCGGGCTCGCCGGCCTTCCTCGGAAGGCTCGACTCTCGCCGGCCGCGTCATCACGGGACGTGATCGCGTTGCGCGACGGCGGCGGAGCCGACCGACGCTTTCCGCCAGCCTCTTTGCAAGATGCATGACCGGACATCAGCAATCTGTATTTGCATAGATTGCTCAAATCGGATTGTTATCAGCACTTACGAAGCCCGATATCGCGCGACATCTTGATCGTGCGACCGCCCTCCCGCAGAAATCCGGCTGAGCCGCCGCAGAATGCGGCTCGGTGGGTTCGGGGACGTCATCATGAAGGGCAACCTGTGCATCGCGGCCCTTGTGGCCGCGGGCGTCGGCGCGTGCGGCAGCATCACGCGGGGGACCAGCGAGAACCTGACCTTCGTCTCGGAGCCGGCCGGGGCGGTGGTCACGACCACGAAGCGCTACGCCTGCGCGGCGACGCCGTGCACGCTCGACGTCGACCGCTCGGACGAGTTCGACGCGACCTTCGCGCTGCCGGGCTACCGGCCCGAGACGATCCCGGTCCGGACGCGCGTGGCGACGCGGGGGGCGGTCGGCATGGCCGGCAACGTGCTGGCGGGCGGCCTGATCGGCGTCGGGGTCGACGCCTACACGGGCGCCGCCTACGACCACGAGCCGAACCCCGTCATCGCCCGGCTGACGCCGCTCCGGGCGCCGCCGAAGACGCCGCCCATGACGCCGCGCCGCCGCCGTCCGGGCCCGGCCGAGCCCGGCCTGTGAGCGGCCGGCTCAGGTGCCCCGCGGCTTGGCGCGCCGCGTCGGCGCCTCGGCGAGCGGGTCCTCGGGCCAGGGATGGCGCGGGTAGCGCCCGCGCATCTCGGCGCGCACGGCGGCCCAGGATCCGCGCCAGAAGCCCGGCAGGTCGCGGGTGATCTGGATCGGCCGGGAAGCCGGCGAGAGCAGGTGCAGGAGGAGCGGCACGCGACCGCCGCCGATCACCGGGTGCCGGTCGAGGCCGAACAGTTCCTGCACCCGCACCGCCAGCACCGGCTCGGCCTCCGCCTCGTAGGCGATCGGGATGCGCGAGCCCGTCGGCACGGTGATGTGGGTCGGCGCCTCCGCGTCGAGGCGCGCGCGCAGGTTCCAGGGCAGCAGCGCGTCGAGGGCGCGCGCCAGATCGTCGGCGCTCACCGCGTCGAGGCTCGTCCGGCCGAGGATCGCGGGGGCGAGCCAATCCTCGGCGGTGGCGAGGAGATGGGCCTCCGTGAGGTCGGGCCACTCCGCGCCCTCGGCACCCCGCAGGAAGCGGATGCGGGCGACGAGCTGCCGGAGGGCAGGCGTCCAGGGCAGGGCGTCGAGGCCGGTCTCGGCGAGGCCGCGGGCGAGGATCGCGGCGCTCTCCGCGTCGGCCGGCACGGGGAGAGTGCGCTCTTCGAGTTTGACGGCGCCGAGCCGGCGGACCGCGCGCGCCCGCAGCGCACGGGCATTGCGGTCGAACGCGACGCTGGTGACGGTCTCGATCCGCTCGCCGAACAGCGCCTCGATGGCGTCGAGGCCGATCGCGGCGGCGGCGAGGATGCGGGCGCTGCCCGCCGCACCTGCGAGGTCGGCCACGACGAGGAAGGGTTCGCGGGCGAGCGGCGAGACCGGTCCGAGGCGGCCGGCGCGGCCGTTGACCATCACGAAATCGCCCTCGCGGCCGCGGGCGCGCGCCACCCGGTCCGGATAGGCGAGGGCGAGCAGCGCGCCGATATCCACGGCCTCCGCGTGCGGCCCGACCCCGCCCGCCTGGCGGGCCCAGCCCTCTGCGAGCCGGCGCATGTCGGCGGCGCGCTGGCCGCGATCCCGCCGGAAGCGCTCGACGCGGTCGGCGAGGTCGACGCCGTCGCCGCCGAGGCCGCGCTCCACCAGCACCGCCGCGAGGTCGGCCGCCGCCTGCGCCGCGCCGCGCTCCGCCGCGCTGACCACCATGCGGGCGAGGCGCGGCGGCAGGGCTAGGGCGCGCAGGCGCGCGCCGACCGGCGTCAGCCGCCCGTCCGCGTCGATCGCCGAGAGGGCGCGCAGCATCTCCCGCGCCTCCTTGAGCGCGGGTGCGGGCGGGGGGTCGAGGAAGGCGAGGCTGGCGGGGTCCGTGACGCCCCAGGCGGCGCAGTCGAGGACGAGGCCCGACAGGTCCGCCGCGAGGATCTCCGGGCGCCCGAAGGGCTCGAGCGCGCCGGTCGCCGCCTCCGCCCACAGGCGCCAGCAGATGCCGGGCTCGGTGCGCCCGGCGCGGCCTCGGCGCTGGTCGACGGAGGCGCGCGCGGCGCGGGCGGTGACGAGGCGGGTGAGCCCGATCCCGGGCTCGTAGACGGGCACCCGCGAGAGGCCGGAATCGACCACGATCCGCACGCCCTCGATCGTCAGCGAGGTCTCGGCAATGCTCGTCGCCAGCACCACCTTGCGGCGGCCTTTGGGGGCAGGCATCACGGCCCGGTCCTGCTCCGCCTGGGTCAGGGCGCCGTAGAGCGGCGCGACCTCGGTCTCGGGCCCGACCCGCTCGACGAGCGCCTCCGCGACACGGCGGATCTCCCCCTGGCCCGGCAGGAAGGCGAGGACCGAGCCTGGATCGGCGCGCAGCGCCCGCAGGATCGCCTCCGTCATCGCCTCCTCGATCCGCCGGCTTGGGTCGCGCTCCGCGTAGCGGGTCTCCACCGGAAAGGCGCGGCCCTCCGATTCGAGCACCGGCGCGTCGCCGAGCAGGCGCGCCACCCGCGCCCCGTCGAGGGTCGCCGACATGACGAGCACGCGCAGATCCTCCCGCAGGGCGCCCTGCGCGTCGAGCGCGAGGGCGAGGCCGAGATCGGCGTCGAGGGAGCGCTCGTGGTACTCGTCGAACAGCACGGCCCCGACGCCCGACAACTCGGGATCGTCGAGGATCATGCGGGTGAAGACGCCCTCGGTCACCACCTCGATCCGGGTGCGGGCCGAGATCCGGGAGCCGAGGCGCACCCGCAGTCCCACCGTCTCGCCCACGCGCTCGCCGAGGCTCGCCGCCATCCGCTCGGCCGCGCCGCGGGCCGCGAGCCGGCGCGGCTCCAGCAGCACGATCTTGCGGCCGGCGAGCCATGCCTCGTCGAGGAGGGCGAGGGGCACCCGCGTCGTCTTGCCCGCGCCCGGCGGCGCGACGAGCACGGCCGCGCTCCGCCCGCGCAGGGCGGCCGTCAGGTCGGGCAGGACCGCGTCGATGGGGAGCGGGGCGGCGAACGCGTCGGGCGAGGGCATCACGCGAGCGCATGCGGCCGGACGCCGCGAATTGCAACCCTGAATAGAATTAAAGAAGCCAAACACACGTTCTTACTGATATATCCTGAAACACGTTCGAGAGTTTCATATATTCCATCGCCATTTTCCGCGGATATTCCCACGAATTCAAGCACATCTGCGGAACTTAACTGATCTTGCCAGCTTGTCGGCTCGGCGCGCCGCGGGTGCGCGAACGGAACGGAACGGAGACGATGACAAAGCTTGCACTCACCCTTGCGGCCGGCCTCGCGCTCGGCGGCCTCGGCCTGACCGCGGCCTCCGCGGCACCTGCCGTTCCCGCCCCGGGCCTCGTCGCGGGTGAGCCCGCGGCCGAGACGGTCCGTCACCACCGTCGCTACCACCACTGGAAGAAGCATCACCGGATGTACCGCCGCCACATGAGCCGGCACCACATACGCCACGGCGACCCGAACGCCCGCAACCCCTCGCGCCCGGGCTACCAGCAGCAGCGCGGCACGACCTCGGGCGGCCCGCGCTACTGACCCGCCCTCGCGGGCCGGCGCGGCGCGCCGGCCCATCGAACCCGTCAGGCGCCGAGATCGAAGGCGGCGAGCGCCGCCATGTTGACGAGGTCGGCGTCGGTGGCGCCGAGCGGCACGATCTGTACCGCCTTGTCGAGACCGACGAGGATCGGGCCGAGCACCATCGCGCCGCCGAGTTCCTCCAGCATCTTGGTCGAGATCGCGGCGGAGTGGAACGCGGGCATCACCAGCACGTTCGCCGGTTCCTTCAGGCGGCTGAACGGGTACTGCGCCATCAAGTCCCGATCGAGCGCCACGTCGGCCGCCATCTCGCCCTCGTAGACGAAATCGACCTTGCGCTGGTCGAGGATGCGCACCGCCTCCCGCACCTTCTCCATGCGCTCCCCGCGCGGGTGGCCGAAGGTCGAGAAGGAGAGCAGCGCCACCCGCGGCTCGGTGCCGAGGCGCCGGGCGGCGCCGGCCGCCTCGATGGCGATCTCGGCGAGTTCCTGGGCCGAGGGCATCTCGGTGATGGCCGTGTCGGCGACCATCACGGTGCGCCCGCGCGCGAGGCAGACCGAGAGGCCGATCAGCCGGTGGCCGGGCTTCTCGTCGATGACGTGGCGCACGTCCTCCAGCGCGATCGAGTAGCTGCGGGTGACGCCGGTCACCATCGCGTCGGCGTCGCCGAGCGCCACCATGGTCGCCGCGAAGTGGTTGCGGTCCTGGTTGATCAGGCGCTGGCAGTCGCGGATCAGGTAGCCCTGGCGCTGCATGCGGGCGTAGAGGGCCTGCGCGTACTCGGCGTTCCGGTGCGAGAGCGCCGCGTTGTGGATCTCGATGTTGTCGCGCTTGCCGAGGTCGATCCCCATGGCGGCGGCGTTGGCGGTGACGCGGTCCTCGCGCCCCACCAGGATCGCGGTGCCGAGGCCCTGGTTGGCGAAGGTGACCGCCGCGCGGATCACCAGTTCCTCCTCGCCCTCCGCGAAGACCACGCGTTTGGGCGCCTTGCGCACCTCCTCGAAGACCCGGTTGAGGATGCCGGCGACGGGGTCGCGCCGGGCCGAGAGGCGATCGCGGTAGGCGGCCATGTCGTCGATGGGCCTGCGCGCCACGCCTGTCTCCATCGCCGCGCGGGCGACGGCCGGCGGCACGGTGTGGATCAGGCGCGGGTCGAAGGGGACGGGGATGATGTAGTCGCGGCCGAAGCGCGGGCGCTCGCCCTGGTAGGCCGCGGCGACCTCGTCCGGCACGTCCTCGCGGGCGAGATGCGCGAGCGCCTGCGCGGCGGCGATCTTCATCTCCATGTTGATGGTGGTGGCGTGCACGTCGAGGGCGCCCCGGAAGATGTAGGGGAAGCCGAGCACGTTGTTGACCTGGTTCGGGTAGTCCGAGCGGCCCGTGGCCACGATCGCGTCCGCGCGGATCGCGCCGACCTCCTCCACCGTGATCTCGGGGTCGGGATTGGCCATCGCGAAGATGATCGGGTTCGGCGCCATCGAGCGGATCATGTCGGCCGAGAAGGCGCCCTTGACCGAGAGGCCGTAGACGATGTCGGCGCCCGCCATCGCCTCGGCGAGGGTGCGCTTGTCGGTGCGCGCCGCGTGGGCGGACTTCCACTGGTTCATGCCGTCGGTGCGCCCCTCGTAGACGACGCCCTTCGTGTCGCAGAGGATGACGTTGTCATGCCCGAACCCCATCGCCTTCAGGAGCTCGATGCAGGCGATGCCCGCGGCGCCCGCCCCGTTCACCACGAGCCTGGCGCCGGCGATGTCCCGGCCGGTGAGGTGGAGCGCGTTGATCAGGCCCGCGGTCGCGATGATCGCAGTGCCGTGCTGATCGTCGTGGAAGACCGGGATGTCCATCAATTCCCGCAGCCGGTCCTCGATGATGAAGCACTCCGGCGCCTTGATGTCCTCCAGGTTGATGCCGCCGAAGGTCGGCCCGAGGTAGCGCACGCAGTTGACGAAGGCGTCCGGATCCTCGGTGCCGACCTCGAGGTCGAAGGAATCGATGTCGGCGAAGCGCTTGAACAGGACGGCCTTGCCCTCCATCACCGGCTTCGAGGCCAGGGCGCCGCGGTTGCCGAGGCCGAGGATCGCGGTGCCGTTCGAGATCACCGCGACGAGGTTGCCCTTCGCCGTGTAGTCGTAGGCCCGGGCCGGATCCTCCGCGATCGCCAGCACCGGCACGGCGACGCCGGGGGAGTAGGCGAGGGAGAGATCGCGCTGCGTGGCCATCGGCTTCGTCGCGACGACCTCCAGCTTGCCCGGCCGGCCCTGCGCGTGGAACTGCAGCGCCTCGTCGTCGGTGAAGGTCGGGCGCTTGGCGCGCGTGCGCGGATTCGTCGGCTCGGTCATGGGCTCCTCCTCGGGAGGCCGCCTATCGATTGTGCACAAATCGTTCAAGGCCGCGCCGGGGTGCGGGGGCGCGGGCGGGTTACAGGCCCGCCGCATCGTCGGCTCCCTTCTCCCCAGGCTATAGCGGCGGCTGCCCTGATTCGGGCCGCCGGCTCTGCTATGTAGCGGACATGGCCCAAGCTGCTGTTCGACCGATCGCGAGAGCCCGCCCCGCGCCCGCCGACGAGGCCGTCAGCGCGCCCGCCGTCGGCGCCACGCCGATGATGGCGCAGTACATCGAGATCAAGGCCGCCAACGCGGACTGCCTGCTGTTCTACCGGATGGGCGACTTCTACGAGCTGTTCTTCGAGGACGCCGAGATCGCCTCGCGGGCGCTCGGCATCGTCCTGACGAAGCGCGGGAAGCACGCGGGCGCCGACATCCCGATGTGCGGCGTGCCGATCGACAGGGCCGACGATTACCTGAGCCGCCTCATCGCGCTGGGCCACCGGGTCGCGGTCTGCGAGCAGACGGAGGATCCGGCTGAGGCGAAACGCCGGGGCCCGAAATCCGTGGTGCGGCGCGAGGTCGTGCGCCTCGTCACGCCCGGCACCATCACCGAGGACAGGCTGCTCGATCCGGGCCGCGCGAACCTGCTGCTCGCGATCGGCCGCCGCAAGGTCTCGGACGCCGCCTTCGCCTACGGGCTCGCCGCCCTCGACATCTCGACGGGCCGCTTCTCCCTGAGCGAGGTGCCGGGCGCCGAGCTGCCCGGCGCCATCGCCCGCCACGACCCGCGCGAGATCGTGCTCTCCGAGGCGATCCACGCCGACCCGGCGCTGGCCCGCCTCTGGCAGGACGTGGCCGCCCCGGTGACGCCGCTCGCGCAGGCCGAGCTCGAACCGGCCTCCGCCGAGCGGCGGATCAAGGCGCAGTTCGGCGTCTCGACCCTGGAGGGCTTCGGCGACTTCTCCCGCGCCGAGATCGCGGCCGCGGGCGCCGCGCTCCTCTACGTCGAGCGCACGCAGATCGGGGCCCGCCCGCCCCTGAGCCCGCCCTTCCGCGAGGCGAGCGGCGCGACGCTCTCGATCGACGCGGCGACGCGCGCGAATCTCGAACTGACCCGCACGCTCTCGGGCGAGCGGACGGGGAGCCTGCTCGACGCGATCGACCGCACCGTCTCGGCGAGCGGGGCGCGGCTGCTCGCCGAGCATCTCGCCGGGCCGCTGATGAACCTGCGGGCGATCACGCGGCGCCAGGAGGCGGTGGCCTTCCTCGCCGAGGACCACGCCCTGCGGCGGCGCCTGCGCGACGCGCTCGGGCGGGCGCCGGACCTCGCCCGCGCCCTCTCGCGGCTCGGCCTCGGCCGCGGCGGCCCGCGCGACCTCGCGGCGATCCGCGACGGGCTCGACGCGGCGGGCAGCATTGCCGCCGACGTCTCGGGCATCGGCACCCTGCCGGAAGGCCTCGCTCGCCTCGCCGGGCAGCTTTCGGGCGCGGATGCCGAGCTCGTCGTGACGCTGCGCGCGGCGCTCGCCGACGAGCTTCCGCTCAACCGGCGCGACGGCAACTTCGTGCGCGCGGGCTACCACCCGGAGATCGACGAGGCGCGGCTCCTCGGCCAGGATTCGCGCAAGGTCATTGCCGCCCTCCAGGCCCGCTACGCCGAGGAGACGGGCTGCCGGACCCTGCGGATCAAGCACAACAACGTGCTCGGCTACTACATCGAGGTGCCGCAGGCGGTCGGCGAGGCCTGCCTCAAGGGCCTGATGCGCGAGACCTTCGTGCACCGCCAGACCATGGTCGACGCGATGCGCTTCACGAGCGTCGAACTGGGCGAGTTGGAGACCAAGATCTCCGGCGCCTCCGACCGCACGCTCGCCCTCGAGAGCGCGGTGTTCGAGGATCTGGCTGCGCGCGTGCTCGCCCAGACCGCGACCGTCGCGCAGGTCGGGGAGGCTCTGGCCGGCCTCGACGTGGCGGCGAGCCACGCCGAGCTCGCGGTGGAGTTGAGCTGGACGCGCCCTCACGTCGACGACGGCCTCGCCTTCGTGATCGAGGGCGGGCGCCACCCGGTTGTCGAGGCGGCGCTGCGGCGTTCGGGCGAGCCCTTCATTGCCAACGACTGCGACCTCTCGGGCGAGGGGCGCGGGCGAATCCGCCTGATCACCGGCCCGAACATGGGCGGCAAGTCGACCTTCCTGCGCCAGAACGCGCTGATCGCGGTGCTCGCGCAGATGGGCGCCTTCGTGCCGGCCGCCCGCGCCCATCTCGGGCTCGTCGACCGCCTGTTCTCGCGGGTCGGCGCCGCCGACGACCTCGCGCGCGGGCAGTCGACCTTCATGGTCGAGATGGTGGAGACCGCCGCCATCCTGAACCAGGCGAGCCGCCGCTCCCTCGTCATCCTCGACGAGATCGGCCGCGGCACCGCGACCTTCGACGGGCTCTCGATCGCCTGGGCGTGCCTCGAGCACCTGCACGAGGTGAACGCCTGCCGGGCCCTCTTCGCCACCCATTTCCACGAGCTCACGGCGCTGAGCCAGCGCCTCGCCCGGCTCGACAACGCGACCCTGAAGGTGGCCGAGCACCGCGGCGAGGTGGTCTTCCTGCACGAGGTCGTGCCGGGGGTGGCCGAGCGCTCCTACGGGCTGCAGGTCGCCCGCCTCGCGGGCCTGCCGGCGGGCGTGATCGCCCGCGCCGGCGCCATCCTGAAGGGGCTTGAGAAGGCCGAGCGCGACCGTCCAGGCCGCCCCCGAATCGACGACCTGCCGCTCTTCGCGAGCCTGAGCCCTCCGCCGCCGCCGGCACCACCCGCCGAGGATGGGCTCGGCGAGATGCTCGACGCGCTCGATCCGGACGCGATGACGCCGCGGGAGGCGCTGGAGGCGCTCTACCGGCTGAAGCGGGAGCGGGCGGCGAAGGCGTGAGGCGGGCTCACGCCGTCGGGGCGAGGCTCAGGCCGTCCGGCGCCGCCTCGGGCCGCCCGCCGGCCCGGCGCTCGGCCACGTAGGTGAGAGCGCTCGCCACCACGCGCTCGGAATAGGGCTTGGCGATCACCCCGAAGGCGCCCGCGAAATCCTCCGGGATGCGCTTGCTGTTGGCGGTCATGAAGACGACCGTCGTGCGCGCGTCGGCGCTGAGCGCGCGCGCGACATCGACGCCGGTCGGCCCGTCGATCAGGTGGATGTCGACGAGCGCCACGTCCGGGCTGGTGGAGCGCCCGAGCGCGATCGCCTCCGCCGACGTGCCGGCGACGCCGACGGTGACGTAGCCCAGATCCTGCAGGAGATATTCGAGCTCCAGCGCGATGAGCACCTCATCCTCGACCACGAGGATGCGCATTGCGGGCGCGACCGTCATGCCTCCTCCCAGCTCTCGACGCACGTCGCCGGACATACAACCCGAGGCTGCACACACCAAGGCATCCGCGTCTCAGGGACCGCCGTCGAGCGGCACCCGGATGTCGACGCGCGTGCCCGGGCCGGCGTCCTCCCAGAGGATCGTGCCCCGCAGCTGCCGCACCACCATCTCCACGAGGTTCCGGCCGAATCCCGCGGGATTCACCGCGCCCGCTTCCATGCCGACGCCGTCATCCGCGATCAGGATGTGCAGGTTCTCGCCGTCGCGCCGCGCAGTGACGGCGATCCGGCCGGCCCGGCCGCCGGGAAAGGCGTGGCGCACGGCGTTGGTGGCGAGCTCGTGGATCATAAGGGCGAGCGGCGCCGCCATCGCGGCCGAGACCGCGAGCGGATCGACCTCTGCCTCCAGCCGCGTTCGCTCGCCGTCGAGTCCGGCGCTCAGGTCCGACAGGAGATCGGCGGCGAACTCCTGCAGGTTGAAGCGCGAGACGTCTCCCGCCGAGTACAGCATGCGGTGCGCGGTCGAGAGCGCGCCGATCCGCTCGGCCATGCCCTGGAGCGCGTCGCGGGCCTCGCCCTCCGGGGTGCGCCGCGCCTTCAGCAGCATCAGCGAGGAGATCACCTGCAGGTTGTTCTTCACCCGGTGGTCAACCTCGTGGAGCAGGGCGGTCTTCTGCTGCAGCGCCGCCTGCAGGTCGGCCGTGCGAGCATCGACCTGCCGCTCCAGCTCGTCGTTGGTGCCCCGCATCGCCATCTCGAAGCGGCGCTTGTCCGTCATGTCGGCCTGGGCCGCGTAGAAGTAGGCGACCGCGCCCGAGCGGTCGCGAACCGGCGCGATGGTCATCGCGTTCCAGAAGGGCGTGCCGTCCTTGCGGTAATTGAACAATTCGCACTCGATCGGCCGCGCCGCCGCGACGGCCTCGCGCATGCGGCGGATCTCGTCCCGGTCGGAATCGGGCCCCTGGAGCATGCGGCAGTTCCGCCCGAGCAGTTCCTCGCTGGCGTACCCGGTGAGCGCGAGGAATGCCGCGTTCATCCAGACGATCGGGTTGTCCGGCCGGCGCGCGTCGGTGACGACCATCGGCGTCGGGCTCGCGCTGAAGGCGGCCGCGAAGATGCCGTCGGCGAGGCCGAACGCGTCGAGGGCCGATCTGTCGTCGTCCGTCATGCCATCGTCGACCGCCGAGCCTCGGCCCGGTCCGGATCCGCGGATCGGGCCGAGCTTGCACACACGGCGCCGGAGGCGCCATGGGATCCGAACAGGAAGCGGCCGCCGCGGTTCCGCGCGCGGACACCTTGTCCACCACGAAGATCGCGCGGGCGCGTTAAGAATTCGTCGACCATCTTCCCCCAGGCCTGATCCGTCCCGCCTCGGCAACGGAACGCCGCGCCCGGGACCTCGGCGTCCGAGCGCAAGGCTGCCACGATTTTTGCGGAACAAGACGCAGCGAGCCCGAGGAGTTCCACCGCCATGCCCGCCAAGCTCGAGCGCCAGCCCGCCTCTCCGGTGAAAGCCGCCCGGCCGCGCCTGAGGCTGCGCGACGTGATGGAGGATTCGCGCATCGCGCTGATGCTCGCCCTCGGCTTCGCCTGCGGCCTGCCGATCCTGCTGGTGTTCTCGACGCTCTCAGCCTGGCTCGCCACCGCCGGCATCCAGCGCACCAGCATCGGCCTGCTCTCCTACGTCTCCTTCGCCTACTCGCTGAAATTCATCTGGGCGCCGGTCATCGACCGCCTCGACCTTCCGGTGCTGGCGCGGCTGCTCGGACGCCGGCGGGCCTGGATGGTGCTCTCGCAGATCGCGGTGGCGGCGGGCCTGATCGGCATGAGCCAGGGCGATCCCGCGGCCTCGCTGAGCTTCATGGTGATCTGCGCGCTCATCACCGCCTTCGCCTCGGCGACGCAGGACATCGTGGTGGATTCCTGGCGCATCGACGCCGCGCCGACCGAGCGGCAGGGCGTGATGCTCGCCGCCTACCAGCTCGGCTACGCCGTGGCGCGGGCCTTCGCGGGGGCCGGCGCGCTGTACATCGCCCAGGGTGCGGGCTGGTCGCTCGCCTACGGGGCGATGGCGCTCCTGATGCTGATCGGCCTCGTCGCCTCGCTGCTGGCGCCCCGGCAGGACCCGGTCGAGGTGCCGGGCGAGCGCCGCTCCGTGGCCAGGACCCTGGAGATCGCCGTGGTGGAGCCCTTCGGCGACCTGATCCGCCGGAAGGGGGCGAGGCTGTTCCTGATCCTGTCCCTGATCATGCTCTACCGGCTGCCGGACATCATCTCAGGCGTCATGGCGCAGCCCTTCTACATCGAGCAGGGCTTCACGCTCACCGAGATCGCCAACGTCACCAAGATCTACGGCGTCATCGTCGGCATCGTCGGGGCGCTGGCGGGCGGCTTCGCGGTGATCCGCTTCGGCCTTCAGGCGTCGCTCCTGTTCGGGGGCATCGTGGCGGCGGCCTCGAACCTGATGTTCTCCTGGCTCGCGGTCTCGGGCCACGACACCTGGCTGTTCGTTGCGAGCATCTCGATCGACAACTTCGCGGGCAATTTCGCGGGCACCGCGCTCATCGCCTACATGTCGAGCCTGACCTCGTCCGCCTTCGTGGCGACGCAGTACGCGCTGCTCTCCTCGCTCTACGCGCTGCCCGGCAAGTTCGTCGGCGGCTTCTCGGGCTACATGGTGGACGCCATGGGCTACCCGAAATTCTTCGCGGCCTCGGCGGCGATCGGCATCCCCGTCGCGCTCCTGTGCCTCGCCCTGATCGCCCTGCGCGAGGGCGCCGAGGACGAGGCCGAGGCGGCGCACCCGCCGGAGGAGGAGGCCATCGCCGCGAAGGCCTGAGGGGCGTCGTCCCGGCCGGAACCGGGGAGGGGGTCCGGCGCTTGCCTTGACCGAACCGCGTTCGAGCGCCACCTCGAAGAGACGAGCCAAGGGACGTCACACGTGAGCGACATCACCCTCGCCGACGAGACCCTGCCTGCCGGGACCGAGCCGCGCGCGCTCAGCGACGAGGATCTCGCGGCCCTGCGCCGGGCCGTGCGCGCCCTGGAGCGGCCGGGCCTCGCCGCCCGCCTCTCGGCCGCCGCCGGCGCGCCCCTCGACATCATCGGCCGCTCGCTGCCGGCGCCCGTCACCGACGCCGTGGCGCGCTCGACCGAATCGGCGATGCGCGGCGCTCTGCGCGTCGCCCTCGCCACGCTGCCGAAGAAGGCCGTCACCTCGGAAGGCCGGGAGGTCGCCCCCGCGGCGCTGCCGCGCGAGGGCCTGATGGCGCGCCTCCTCGGCTCCAGCGAGACCACCCACAAGGCGCTCGCGGCCGTTTCCGGCGCGGTCGGCGGCGCCTTCGGCCTCGCGACGCTTGCCGTCGAGCTGCCGCTCTCCACCACCCTGATGCTGCGCTCCATCGCCGAGATCGCCCGGGAGGAGGGGGAGGACGTCGAGACGCCGGAGGGCGCGCTCGCCTGCGTGCAGGTCTTCGCGCTGGGCGGGCGCGGCGGCGAGACGGGGCTTGCCGAGAGCGGCTACTTCGCGGTGCGCGCCGCGCTCGCCAAGACGCTCAGCGAGGCCGCCCGCTACGCCGGCAGCCGCGCCCTCGTCGACGAGACGGCGCCCGCCCTGATCCGCTTCTCCGCGCAGATCGCGGCCCGCTTCGGCGTCGTCGTCTCGCAGAAGGTCGCCGCGCAGGCCGTGCCGGTTCTCGGCGCGGTCGGCGGTGCGGCCGTCAACACCGCCTTCATGGATCATTTTCAGTCGACGGCGCGGGCACACTTCACGATCCGGCGACTGGAGCGGACCTACGACAAGGCGACGGTGCGCGCCGCCTACGAGGTCGAGAAGGCCGCGCTCGGCGAGGCCTGAGGCGAGCGCGGCACGGAGATCCGGCAGGGCCGCTTGAAATCAGCGGCTCGAGGCCGAACTGCTTTGCCGGCACGATGTCCGGCTCGGCGGGGAGGCTGTCCTGATCGGCAACATGGAGATGATCGGGCGCCTCGCGCTCGCGGCAGCCCTCGGCAGCGTCATCGGCCTGGAGCGGGAACGGCTGCTCTGGGCCGCGGGCCTGCGGACGCACATGCTGGTCTGCGTCGGCGCCTGCCTGTTCATGCTGGTCTCGGCCTTCGGCTTCGGCGACATCCTCGGCCACGACAGGGTGGTGCTCGATCCGTCCCGCGTCGCCGCGCAGGTCGTCTCCGGCATCGGCTTTCTCGGCGCTGGGACGATCCTCCTGCGCGGCGAGGTGGTCCGCGGCCTGACCACGGCGGCGAGCCTGTGGGCCGTCGCGGCGATCGGGCTTGCCGCGGGCGGCGGGCTCTACGTTGCTGCGCTCACGGCCACGGGCCTCGTGTTCGGCATCCTTGCCGGCATGAAGCCCATCGAGGAGCGCTGGCGCGACCGCTCGCAGAGCCGCGCGCTCCGGATCGTCGCGCGGGCCGGATGCCTCACCCTCGATACGGTCCAGGCGGTCAGCGGCCAGCCGCTGTCGCGCATCAAGCGGTTCGTGGTGCAGCCGGGCGCGGTCGAGAACAGCGAGGAGGTGCGCATCGCCTTCGCGCGGTTGTCGTCCGAGCACCTCGCCGAGATCGCCCGGCGCCTGCGCGAGCAGCCGGACGTCACGAGCGTCGAGATCGAGGATCGGTAGAAGGCGCGCTCCTAAGCGGCGGTCTTGCCGCCGTTGTCGAGGAAGAGGCGGTAGGCCGGGTTGTCGGTCTCGTCGGTGCAGGGATAGCCGAGCTCGTCCACCGCCTTCTGGAAGCGGGCGCGCTCGGATTCCGGCACCGCGATCCCGGCGAGCACCCGTCCGTAATCGGCGCCGTGGTTCCGGTAATGGAACAGGGTGATGTTGAAGCCCGCGCCGAGCCCGTCGAGAAAGCGCAGGAGGGCGCCCGGCCGCTCGGGGAACTGGAAGCGGTAGAGGCGCTCGTCCTTCAGGCCGGTGGCGCGGCCGCCGACCATGTAGCGGATGTGGACCTTGGCCATCTCGTTGTCGCTCATGTCGAGGACGGCGTACCCCGCCTCCCGCAGCGAAGCGATCAGCGCCCGCTTCTCGGGCAGGCCGCCCGCGAGGTTCACGCCGACGAAGATCTGCGCGTCCGCGTCCTTCGCGTAGCGGTAGTTGAACTCGGTGATGGCGCGGGGCCCGAGCGTGCCGATGAAGGCGCGGTAGGCGCCGGCGCGCTCGGGGATCGTGACGCCGAGGAGAACCTCGCGCTGCTCGCCGATCTCGGCCCGCTCGGCGATGTGGCGGAGGCGGTCGAAGTTCAGGTTCGCGCCGCTGGAGATGGCGATGAGCGTGCCGGTCCCGCCCTCGCGCTCGGCGTAGAGCTTGGCACCCGCGAGCGCCAGCGCGCCCGAGGGCTCGGAGATGGCGCGGGTGTCGTCGAACACGTCCTTGACCGCCGCGCACATTGCGTCGGTGTCCACGGTGATGACCTCGTCGAGGCTCTCGCGGCAGAGGCGGAAGGTCTCCTCGCCGGCCCGGCGCACGGCGACACCGTCCGCGAACAGGCCGACGCTATTGAGCGTCGTCGGCTCGCCGCTGGCGAGCGCCGCCGCCATGCAGGCGGCGTCGTCCGGCTCGACGCCGATCACCTTGGTCTCGGGGCGCAGGTACTTGACGAACGTCGCCACGCCCGCGGCGAGGCCGCCGCCGCCGACGGGCACGAAGATCGCCTCGATCGGCCCGTTGTGCTGGTGCAGGATCTCCATGCCGATCGTGCCCTGGCCGGCGATCACGTCCGGATCGTCGAACGGGTGCAGGAAGGTCAGGCCCTCCTCGGCCTCGCGGCGGCGCGCCTCGCCGAGCGCTTCGTCGAAGGTGTCGCCGTGCAGCACCACCTCGGCGCCGCGGGCCCGGCAGGCATCGACCTTGATGGCCGGCGTGGTGCGCGGCATCACGATGACCGCCCGGACGTTGAGCTTGGCCGCCGAGAGCGCCACGCCCTGCGCGTGGTTGCCGGCCGAGGCGCAGATGACGCCGCGGGCGAGTTGCTCGGGCTCGAGTCCCGACATCTTGTTGTAGGCGCCGCGCAGCTTGAATGAGAAGACGGGCTGCAGGTCCTCGCGCTTGAGGAGGATCGGCCGGCCGAGGCGGGCGGTCAGCCGCGGCATCGGGTCGAGGGGGCTCTCGATCGCCACGTCGTAGACGCGGGCGGTGAGGATCTTGCGGATGTAGTCGGTCACGGGCGCCGATCTTCGTCTCGATGTCGGGTGTCTGGCCCGGAGATAGACCTTCGCGGCCCGAGATGCGAGCGCGGGGGCGGTTCCGGTCCGACTCAGGCGCCGGGGAGCCGACCTACCCCGCACGCTCGATCAGCGCCGCGACCCAGACGAGCGCCGCGATGGCCTGGGCCAGGAAGGTGCCGGCGGAGGCGAGATCCTTGACGACCCCGATCCTCGGGTGGCGGTCGGGATGGAGATGGTCGCAGAGCTTCTCGATCGCCGTGTTCAGGAACTCGGCCGCCAGCATCAGGAGGAGGCTCGCGACGAGCGCCACACGCACCCAGAGCGTCGCCCCGAGGACGAGGGCGACGGGCACGCCGAGGACGAGGAGCAGCAGTTCCTGGCGCACGGCGCGCTCGGTGCGGGCGCCGTGCACGAGGCCGCGCCAGGAATTCAGGAAGGCGAGGACGAGGGCCTGCATGGCTTCAGGATCGCGGGGTCGGTTCGGGGGGCGCCGCGCGGGCAATCCAGCGGGCGAGGACCGGCCCGGTGATCAGCACCACGAACAGCCGGAGGGTCTGCACGGCGAGGACGAACGAGACGTCCGCCTTCGACCCGACCGCGATGATGGCGACCGAGTCGAGGCCGCCGGGGCTCGTGGCGAGGAAGGCGGTGAGAAAGTCGATCGGCAGGATCCGGGTCAGGCCGAAGGCCCAGGCCGCGCAGAGCGCGATGACCGCGAGGGTCGCGGCGGCGATGCCGGGGAAGGCGTGCAGGGTCTCGCGCAGCGTCTCGCGGGTGAAGCGCAGGCCCACGTACCAGCCGATCACCGCGTAGGCCCCGTCGAGGAGCCAGGCCGGCAGGCTGATGCTCGCGACGCCCGTGGCGTGGAGCGCCGAGCCGAGCAGCATCGGCCCGACGAGGGCGCCCGCCGGCAGGCGCAGCGCCAGCGCCACGCCCGCGCCGAGAGCCGCGATGGCGAGCGTCGCCAGCACCGAGAGCGCGCTCACGCCCTGGGGCGCGGCCTGCCCGGCGCCGGCCGGCATATCCGCGTCCGTGAGCAGGCGGGCGACGAGGGAGGCCGAGAGCACCACGGCGGCCACCCGCACGTACTGCATGAAGGCGACGAGGCGCGGGTCCGAGCCGTATTCCTCCGCCATCGCCACCATGGCGGCGGCGCCGCCCGGCGAGGAGCCCCAGGCCGCCGTGGTGCCGGGCAGGACGCGCAGCCGCGTCAGCACGACGCCGACCACCGCGCCCGCGGCCACCGTCACCAGCACGACGAGGAGGATGATCAGGCCGTCGTCGAGGAGCGTGCCCGTTATCTCGGCGGTGACCGCGTGGGCGACGAGGCAGCCGATCAGCGCCTGCGCCGCCTGGAACGGCGCCTTCGGCAGCGCGAGGCCGGCGCCGCGGACGCCGAAGGCGATGGCGGCCAGCATCGGCCCGAGCAGGAGGGCCGCCGGGAAGCGGGCGAGCGTGAGCGCGTAGGCGAGGAGGCCGGAGGCGGCGAGCAGGAGCGCCCAGAGGCCGAGCGCGCGGCCGGGGGAGGGGTGTGCGGACAAGGCGGGGCTACGATTCCAGGGAGCCCGCGCACCGCGCGGACCGAGGCGGGGCGCTACACCGGAACGGCTGGCCTGTCACGGTGCGCCGCCGCCGGACAGAGCCTCAGTGTCCTTCATCCGCGTTCCTCAGATGCCCAACGACGTTCGCGAAGACGGCCAATGCCATCGGTCCCGGGACAGCGCGCCGGACCTTCCCGGGTCGTATGACGGATTCTTCCATCGTCCGACGATACTCGAGGGGCTCGGACATCGCGTGCGCATCGGGCGAGGGATCAGCATTCTCCGGACAGGTCGCATCCCTCACACTGTCCCTCTCCGGAACGGGAGAGGGGACCAGCGCTCACTTTTTTCGGGTCGAGCCAGCAAGCGCCGGTATCCCACCTCTCCCGTTCGGGAGAGGTCGAGTCGGCGCAAGCCGACCGGGTGAGGGGTGCGCGTTATCCGGAAAACGCGCGCCCCTCACCCCCGCGCTCTCCAAAATGGCAGCGGGGACCCGAGCTCGGCAGGCCGGGGGCGCGCCTGACCCGAACCGTTCCACAGGGCCGGAAGCCGTCGCAGGTCGCGCGCCCTTCATCCGCCGCCACCTGCCGCCATCCCCGCCTCGTCGTCGCGGCAGGCGGCCGTGCTCGTCGGCGCGTGGGCCCGGAAGAAGGCGGCCAGATGGGCGAGGCCGGCCGCGCGGGGATCGCTGGAGCGCCACGCCAGCGCGATGGTCCGGCCCGGCCCGTCCGCGTCGAAGCCCCGCGTCACCACGAGCCCGCTCGGGTCGGGGCCCGCCGGCACGGCGAGCGCCGGCAGCAGCGTGTAGCCGGCGCCCGCCGCCACCATGGAGCGCAGGGTCTCGAGACTCATGGCGTGGCGGCCGGTGCTGCTGCCCGCGCCGCAGGCCGCCACGGTCTGGTCGCGCAGGCAGTTGCCCTCGTCGAGGAGGAGGAGGTCCGGCCCCGCGATGTTGGTGGCCCGCAGCGCCCCGCCCTGGGCGAGCGCGTGGTCGGCCGGGCAGGCGAGCCAGAACGGCTCCACGAAGAGCGGCGAGACGGTGAGCCCCGCCGAGGCGAGGGGCAGGGAGACGAGGGCCGCGTCGATGCGCCCGTCGCGCAGGCTCTCCAGGATCTCAGCGGTGCGAGCCTCGCTGAGAGCGAGGGAGAGGAGCGGGAATTCCTGGCGCAGCGCGCGCAGGATGAGGGGGAAGAAGTAGGGGCCGAGCGTCTGGATCGCGGCGAGAACGAGGCGGCCGGTGAGCGGCGCGCCGCGCCCCTCGCTCGCCAGCGTCAGCAGGCGCTGCGCCTCGGCGAGCACGGCCCGGGCCTGCCGGACGATGGCCTGGCCCGCCGGCGTCTGCAGCACGCGGCGGTTCGAGCGCTCGAACAGGGCGAGACCCAGGGCCTCCTCCAGCTTGCGCACCTGCACGCTCAGCGTGGGCTGGCTGACGTTGCAGCGCTCGGCCGCCCGGCCGAAGTGGCCCTCGTCGGCGATGGCCACCACGTATTCGAGGTCGCGAAGGGAGAGACCGGCCACATTCATAGACTGGATCTATCACAGTGTTTGTGACGATGCATTTGCCAATGGGTCACGCGGCGGTCATAACGGCTCTCCAGAACGGTTCCAGCTTGCCCGCGCCACCCCTGGCGCCCGGCACCTCGGATTACCCCATCGCGAGAGGCGCGACGCATGAGCGACCAACGTCCCATTCTGACGACCCGCCAGGGCCACCCGGTCCGCGACAACCAGAGCCTGCGCACGGTCGGCGAGCGGGGCCCGGCGACCCTCGAGAACTACCAGTTCATCGAGAAGATCACGCATTTCGACCGCGAGCGTATCCCCGAGCGCGTCGTGCACGCCCGCGGCGCCGGCGCCCACGGCTACTTCGAGGCCTACGGCAAGATCGGCGACGAGCCGGCCTCCAAGTACACCCGCGCCCGCGTGCTGAACGAGACCGGCGTGAAGACGCCGATGTTCGTGCGCTTCTCCACCGTGGCCGGCGCCAAGGAGAGCCCGGAGACCGAGCGCGACCCGCGCGGATTCGCGGTGAAGTTCAAGACCGTCGACGGAAACTGGGACCTCGTGGGCAACAACCTCAAGGTCTTCTTCATCCGCGACGCGATCAAGTTCCCCGACATGATCCACGCGTTCAAGCCGGACCCGGTGACGAACCGCCAGGAGGCTTGGCGCTTCTTCGACTTCGTGGCCCAGCACCCCGAGGCGATCCACATGGTGACGTGGCTGAAGTCGCCCTGGGGCATCCCCGCGAACTACCGCGAGATGGAGGGCTCGGGCGTCAACACCTACAAGCTGGTGAACGACCAGGGTGTGGCGCACCTGTGCAAGTTCCACTGGATCCCGAAGCAGGGCGTGCGCAACCTGACCTCGGCCCAGGCGTCCGAGATCCAGGCCAAGGACGTCGGCCACGCGACCCGTGACCTCTACGACAACATCAGCGCCGGCAATTTCCCCGAGTGGGAGTTCGCGGTTCAGATCATGCCGGACGGCCCGAACGACCACCTCTCGTTCGATCCGCTGGACGACACGAAGCGCTGGCCCGAGGACCAGTTCCCGCTCCTGAAGTGCGGACGCATGGTGCTCGACCGGGTGCCGGACAACTTCTTCGCCGAGGTCGAGCAGTCGGCTTTCGGCACCGGCGTGCTCGTCGACGGCATCGACTTCTCGGACGACAAGATGCTGCAGGGCCGGACCCTGTCGTACTCGGACACGCAGCGCTACCGCGTCGGCCCGAACTACCTGCAGTTGCCGATCAACGCGCCGCAGCCCGGCGTGAAGGTCTACTCGAACCAGCGCGACGGCCAGATGACCTACGGCGTCGACGGCACCGGCCCGAACCGGCACATCAACTACGAGCCCTCGACCCTGGCCGAGGGCCTGCGTGAGGCTCCGAAGACGACCGAGTACCACCAGCCGGTGGAGGGCAAGCTCGGCCGCTTCCAGACGAGCCGCACCGAGGACGATTACACCCAGGCCGGCAACCGCTACCGCTCCTTCGAGGACTGGGAGCGCGAGGACCTGATCGCGAACCTCGTGGGCGACATGAAGCAGTGCCCCGAGCCGATCCAGCTCCGGATGGTCTGGCACTTCTGGCACGCGGACGAGGATTACGGCCGCCGCGTCGCCGAGGGCGCCGGGATCGACCTGGAGAAGGCCAAGGCCCTGCCGCCGCTGCCGGGCCGCGCCGCCCCGCACAAGCGCCTTGAGGCGGAGACCTACACGGACGGCACGCGGGCCCACAAGGTCGCGGCCGAGTAAGCTTCGATCGATCGTCGAACCCCGCCCCGCCCGGTCTCCCGATCGGGCGGGGTTTTCGTTTGAGGGTCCGGCACGCACATCTCTCCCGAGGGTCCCGCCGGGGCCGGCATCGATCCGGGAGACGATCCATGGGCCAGATTCTCAGGGCCGGGGAGGGCGCCCACGTGCGCATCAACGGCATGGAGATCACCTATCTGGCGCGCAGCGCCTCGACGCACGACGCGATGGGCATCTACGGGGTCGTGCTGGCACCCCGCTCGCCGGGGGCGGGCCTACACCGGCACGCTCGGCTCACCGAGACGTTCGAGGTGCACGAGGGCACGCTCGCCATGCGCATCGAGGGGCGCGACCTCGACCTCGGGCCGGGCGACTTCGTCCTGATCCCGCCCGGCCAGCCGCACGCCTTCGCCAACCGCGGCACGGTGCCGGTGCGGTTCACGCTGAGCTTCACGCCTGCTCTGGAGCGGGAGGGCTTCTTCGAGGGCCTCGCCAAGCTCGCGGCCGAGAACCGCCTGTCGGACGATGCGGCGCTGGAGCGGCTGATGCGGCACTACGACCAGGAGCCGCTGGAGGGCTTCGGCGGCTGGCGCGAGGTGGAGTGATCCTCGGTGCGCCTCAGGCCGAGGCCGAGATCGTGCGGTCCCGGCCCGCGCGCAGGCCGCACAGGGCCGCGCCGAGGGCGAAGGTGCAGAACAGCAGGGCCGACCAGTTCCAGCCGCCGGCCTCGTGGGCGAGGCCGAATCCGAGGGGACCGAGCGCCGCGATGCTGTAGCCGACGCCCTGCGCGAGCGCGGAGAGCGCCGCGGCGCTGATCGAATCGCGGGCGCGCAGCACGATCATGGTGAGGCCGAGGCCGAACATGCCGCCGAGGCCGAAGCCGAGACCGACCGCGAGCGGCGCGACGACGCCGAGCGGCGCGAACAGGAGGCCGAGGAAGGCGATCACCGTGAGCGCCACGAGACCGACCGCGTGGGCGCGCTGGTCCCGAGCCCGCGCCGCGAGCGTCGGGACGAGAAGGGCGCTCGGGGCTTGGCCGAGGCTCATCAGCGAGGCGATGAAGCCGGCATCCACGGCGTCGAGCCCGCGGGAGCGCAGCACGCTCGGCAGCCACGCGAAGGTGATGTAGGCGAGCGAGGACTGCAGGCCCATGAAGCCCGTGACCTGCCAGGCGAGGCGGTGCCGGCCGATCCCCGCGATGCCCGAACCGACGCCCGGGGCAGCGGGGAAGTGCGGGCGGGCCAGCGCCAGGGGCGCCCAGGCGAGGCTCGCAACGGCCGCCGGAACGGACCACGCGGCGAGCGCCGCGGCCCAGCCGCCGGGCAGCGCGTCGAGGAGCGGCACGGTCAGCCCGGCACCGGCGGCCGCGCCGAGGCAGAGCGTCATCGTGTAGAGGCCCGTCACCAGCCCGACATGACCGGGGAAGTCGCGCTTGACGAGGCCGGGCAGCAGCCCGCCCGCGAGCCCGATTCCCGCGGCGGAGACGCAGGCGCCGAGGAAGAGCGGGACGAGGCCGCCGAGCGCGCGCAACCCGAGGCCCAGCGCGACGACGGCGATGGCGAGGAGGACGCCGCGATCCGGCCCGAGCCTCCGGCTGATCGCGGGCCCGACGCCGCTGCCGAGCCCGAGGAACAGGACGGGCAGGGTGGTGAGGATCGCGGCGCCAGCCGCGCCGAGGCCGGTCTCGGCCCGGATCTCGGTGAGCAGCGGGCCGACGGTGGTGAGCGCCGGGCGCAGGTTGAACGCGACGAGCAGCAGACCGACCCCGAGGAGGAGGATCGGCGGCCGGACCGGAGGCGCGCTCACGCCCGGCGGCGCGCGGCGAGCGCGCACAGGAGCGCGCCGGCGAGCATCAGGGCGAAGGGAGCGTCGCCGAGCCGGGCGTAGAGGGTGCGGCCGGGAACCGGCGCAGGAAGGTCCGCGTCGAGGATGTCCTCGCGGTCGAGCGGCAGGCTCGCGGTGGTGCGGCCGTAGGCGTCGATGACGGCCGAGATGCCGGTGTTGGCGTCGCGCACCAGGGGCAATCCCTCTTCGACGGCGCGCAGCCGCGCCTGGGCGAGGTGCTGGCGCGGGCCCGGCGTGTCGCCGAACCAGGCGTCGTTGGTGACGTTCAGGATCAGGCCCGGTGCGGTCCCCGCGGCCCCGGTCGGGTCTGCGGGCACGATCGCGCCCGGGAAGATCGCCTCGTAGCAGATCGTGGCGGCGGCCGGCGGCAGGCCGGGGATGGTGAGGATGCGCTGGCCCGCCGCGCTGCCCGCCGAGAAGCCGCCCGGAATCGACACGAACTGGCGCAGGCCGAGCGCCCGCAGGGCCGCGTCGAGCGGGCCCGGCAGGTACTCGCCGAAGGGGACGAGATGAACCTTGTCGTAGGTGTCGGTGATGCGGCCGGGCGCCTCGATCGTCATGATGGCGTTGAAGAAGCGCAGGCGCTCGCCGGGCAGCGGCTCCTCGGCCCGGGCGGCGCCGGTGACGAGGCGCGCGCCCGGCGGCAGGCCGCCGCCGACCTTGGCCAGTGAGGCGGGGTCGCGCTGGATCAGGAACGGAAAGGCGGATTCCGGCCAGATGACGTGGGTCGGCGGCGCGCCGCCGGCCTCCGGCGGGCGCTGGCTCAGCTCCACGTAGCGGTCGACGATGTCCTCCCGGTTCTCGGGGCGGAACTTCGCGTCCTGGGGCAGGTTCGGCTGCACCAGCCGCAGGCGCACGCCCGCCACCGTCGCGGAGGCGCCCGGAGGCACGCGCTCGGCGCCCCAGAGGGCGAGCGCGGCGAGGGTGATGGCGGCCGCCGCGCTCGGGCCGTAGCGCCCGCGCGGATGCGTGCCGGTGGCCAGCGTCGCCGGGGCGGCGCAGATCAGGACGGCGAGGAGCGTCAGGCCGTAGAGCCCGATGAAGGCCGCCGCCTGCATCAGCCAGAGGTTCTGGCCGAGCGCCATCCCGAGCGTGTTCCAGGGGAAGCCGGTGAAGAGGTGGCCCCGCAGCCATTCGGCGCCGGCGAGGCCGAAGGCGAGGGCGGCGATCCGCCCGGCACCCCGCGACCAGGCGAGGCGGGCCGCCGCGAACCCGGCGCCGTAGAAGAGGGCGAGCACCGCGGGCAGGCCGACGACGCCGAGGGGCAGCGCCCAGGCGAACTCGTCGGCCTCCACGAGGAAGGCCGAGCCGAGCCACCACAATCCGGCCGTCAGGTAGCCGAAGCCCCAGGCCCAGCCGACGATGAAGCAGGCCGGAAGCGCCCGGACGAGGCCGGTCCGGCCTTCGGCGGCCCCGTCCGTCAGCCACACCGCGAGGGTCAGGGAGACGACGAGGGCGGGCAGCACACCGAAGGGCGGCATGGCGAGCGCGCCGAGCGCGCCTGCGAGGAACGCGGCGGCGAGCCGGCGCCAGCCCCGGGACAGGGCGAGCCGGCGGCTCGGCGCGGCGAAGGGGCCGCCCGCGTGGTCGCGCGCGGGCAGGTCCGCCCGGAGATACGCCTCGCCTGCGGTCACGTGCCGTGGGTCTCGACGCTCGGCGCGGGTTTGGGCGGCGGCAGGGCGAGGGGCACCACCGCCTCGATCTTGGCCGGCCCGCGCTGGAAGCGCAGGCGTTTCAGGCGGCGCGGGTCGGCGTCGAGCACCTCGAACTCGAGGTCGCCCGGCCCGGCGATCAGCTCGCCGCGGGAGGGCACCCGGCCGGCCAGCGTCACGATCATGCCGCCGATCGTGTCGATCTCCTCCGCCATCTCGCCGACGGCGGCGACGAGGTCGACGCCAGTCGCTTCCGAGACCTCGGCGAGGCCGGCGCGCGCGTCGGCCACGAACACCTCGGCCTCGCCGTCGAGGCGCTGCACGAGGCGGCCCTCCGTCACGTCGTGCTCGTCCTCGATGTCGCCGACGACCATCTCGATCAGGTCCTCGATCGAGATCAGGCCGTCCGTGCCGCCATACTCGTCGATGACGAGGGCCATGTGGGTGCGGGTCGCCTGCATCCGCACGAGCAGGTCGATGGCCGGCATGGAGGGGGGCACGAACAGGACCGGCCGCTGGATGCGCGTCGCCGCGAGGGTGGCGGAGAGGTCCACATGGGCGAGGTTGAGCGAGCGGAGCGATCGCGCGCCGTTGCCCCGGCGGGAACGGGCGGCGGGCTTCTCCTCGTCGCCCGCGACCTCTGGCGCGGCGGCAACGGCGGCGCGGCGCGCCCCGGCCTCGGCGCGGGCGGCGATGTGGTCGACGAAGTCGCGGATGTGGACCATGCCGCGGGGATCGTCGAGCGTCTCGCCGTAGACGGGCAGCCGCGAGTGGCCGGCGGTGCGGAACAGCTTGAGCAGGTCCCCGAGGCTGGTGTCGATCGAGACCGCGACGATGTCAGCCCGGGGGATCATCACGTCGTCGACCCGCACCTTGTGCAGGCCGAGCACGTTCTTGAGCATCGCCCGCTCCAGCGGCGAGAAGGCGTTCTCGCCGTTGTCGGGCTCGGAGAGGGCGCCCTCGATGTCGTCGCGCAGGGAGTCGCGCGGCTTCAGGTGGAGGGCCTGCAGCAGGCGGTCGTACCAGGGCTCGCGGGCACTGGCCTCACCGTCCGCGGAGGGGAGCGCGGCCTGGGCCGCGCCGCGACTTCGATCGTTCGTCATGTCTCTCGGGTCTGGGATGATCGCCGGGCGGACCGCTCAGTCGGCGTAGGGGTCGGGCACGCCGAGGGTGCGCAGGGCCGCCACTTCGAGGGCTTCCATCGCCTCGGCCTCGGCCTCGCCGGTCTCGTGATCCTGGCCGAGAAGATGGAGCGTGCCATGAACCAGCAGGTGGACCAGATGATCGGCGAGCGGCTTCGACTGCTCGGCACTCTCGCGCAGCATCGTGTCATACGCAAGGACGACGTCGCCGAGCGGCGCCGGCACACCGGCCGGGGCGGGCTGCGGCGTCGCCGGGAAGGACAGGACGTTGGTCGGCTTGTCCTTGCCGCGCCAGGTGCGATTGAGGTCCTGCACGGCCGCATCGTCGGTCAGAAGCACGCTGATCTCGACCGGGCCGCCCGGCGCCTCCGGCGCCGCCGCGAACCCCGCCTCGACGGCGCGAATCACCAGCGCCTCGAGATCGGGCGCGACGCCTTCCCAGCGCGGGTCCTCCACAGCGACGTCGATGTCGAGCGGCATGGTCAGGCGAGCGGCCGGCGGCGCGGATTGGGGTTGCGGTCGGCCTCCGCCTCGCCGTGGGCGGCGCGCTCGTAGGCCGTGACGATGCGGCGGACGAGGTCGTGGCGGACCACGTCCACGTCCTTGAAGGTGACGCGGCCGATTCCCTCGACGCCGTCGAGGATGCTCACCGCCTCGACGAGACCGGATCTCTGCCCCGGCGGCAGATCAATCTGGCTCGGATCACCGGTGACGATCATGCGCGAGTTCTCGCCGAGCCGGGTCAGGAACATTTTCATCTGCATCGAGGTCGTGTTCTGCGCCTCGTCGAGGAGCACCACAGCGTTCGTCAGGGTCCGCCCGCGCATGAAGGCCAGCGGCGCGATCTCGATCTGGCCGGTCTGCAGGCCGCGGTCGACGTGGCGCGCCTCCATGAAGTCGTAGAGGGCGTCGTAGATCGGGCGCAGGTACGGATCGACCTTCTCGCGCATGTCGCCGGGCAGGAACCCGAGCCGCTCGCCGGCCTCGACCGCGGGCCGCGACAGGATCAGGCGCTCGACGTGGCCCTGCTCCAGGAGCGAGACCGCGTAGCCCACCGCGAGCCACGTCTTGCCGGTGCCGGCGGGCCCCTCCGCGAAGACGAGTTCGTTGCCCCGCAAAGCCTTGATGTAGGCGTCCTGGGCGGCGTTGCGGGCGCGCACGGCCCCGCGGCGGCGGGTGGCGATCTGGTCGAATTGCGGCCGGTCGGCCTCCGCGGCGATCTCGGCCGAGGGGAAGAGGTTGCCCTGAACCGTCGTCTCTTGGATCGCGCCGTCGACGTCGCCGAGCGTGAGCGCGGTACCGGCACCCTGGACGCGGGCGTAGAGCCGCTCGAAGACGCGGCGGGCCTTCTCGGCGGCATCGGGCGCGCCCTTCACCACGAGATGGTTGCCGAGCGCCGTCGCCGTCACCCCGAGGCGGCGCTCGATGTGGGCGACGTTCTGGTCGTACTGGCCGAAGACGAGGCTCGCGAGGCGGTTGTCGTCGAAGGTGAGCGACACCTCGACCGTCTCCATGATCTCGCCGGGCCGGGAGGCGGGGCCGCGCCCGCGCAAGGCGCCCCCGCGGCCGGAGGCTCCGTCAACTGGGCTCACGCGGGTGTCCTTCTGATCGCGGGTCTCAAGCGGCGGCCTTCTCCGGCAGCCTCTCGCCGAACAGGCTGTTGGCGCCGGCCTCCACGATGCGAACGGGCAGGAGCGTGCCGATGCTCGCCTCCGGCGCGTCGACCTGCACGGCGAGCATGTGGGGCGTCTTGCCGGCGACCTGGCCCGGGTGCCGCCCGGCCTTCTCCACCAGGATCTCGGTGGCTTGGCCGACGGCCGCGTTCTGGTAGGCGTGGCGCTGCCGGTCGAGCAGCGTCTGCAGGGCGGCGAGGCGCTCGCTCTTGACCGCTTCGGGGATCGCGTCGGGGCGCTCTGCCGCCGGGGTGCCGGGGCGCGGGCTGTACTTGAACGAGAAGGCGCTCTCGAAGCCGATATCGGCCACGAGGCGCATGGTCTCCTCGAACTCCGCGTCGGTCTCGCCCGGGAAGCCGACGATGAAGTCCGACGAGAGGGCGATGTCCGGGCGGGCCGCCCGGATGCGGTCGATCAGGCGGCGGTAGGTGTCGCCGGTGTGGCGGCGGTTCATGGCGGCGAGCACGCGGTCCGAGCCCGACTGCACCGGAAGGTGGAGGTAGGGCATCAGGGCCGGGATCTCGGCGTGCGCCCGGATCAGGTCCTCGCCCATGTCGTTCGGGTGGCTCGTCGTGTAGCGGATCCGCGCGATGCCGGGGATGGCGGCCACCGCCCCCATCAGGTCGGCGAGCGTCGCCGGCTCCCCGTCCGCGCCCGCGCCGTGATAGGCGTTCACGTTCTGGCCGATCAGCGTGACCTCGCGCACTCCGCCCTCGGCGAGCGCCCGCGCCTCGGCGAGCACGGCGGCGACCGGGCGCGAGACCTCGGCGCCGCGGGTGTAGGGCACCACGCAGAAGGCGCAGAACTTGTCGCAGCCCTCCTGCACGGTCAGGAAGGCCGAGACGCCCTTGTTCCGGCGAGCGGGCAGGTGGTCGAACTTGTCCTCGACCGGGAACTCGGTGTCGACGACGCGCTTGGCCCGCGACTGCTCCAAGAGCTCCGGCAGCCGGTGATAGCCCTGCGGGCCGACCACCACGTCGACGGCGGGCGCCCGGGACAGGATCTCGGCACCCTCGGCCTGGGCGACGCAGCCCGCCACGACGATGCGGGTGTCGCGCCCCTCCGCCCTTCGCTCGCCCTTGAGCACGCGCAGGCGGCCGAGCTCCGAGTAGACCTTCTCGGCGGCCTTCTCGCGGATGTGGCAGGTGTTGAGGACGACGACATCGGCGTCCTCGACGGAATCCGTCGCCGCGTAGCCCTGCTGCCCGAGCACGTCCGCCATGCGGGCGGCGTCGTAGGCATTCATCTGGCATCCGTAGGATCGGACGAAGGCTTTCTTCAACGATTCGGGTCCCGGACGGCTGGCTCGCGGGCCCGTTCGCGCGTCGCGGGGCCCGGTCTCGATGATCGAGGGCGCGCGTCTACCACAGTTTTGGCCGGCCGTCGCGCGCCCGCGCGCTGGCGCCGCGCTTGCTAGGCGCCGGGGCCGGACCATCCGAGAACGCCGGCATGGACGCCGTTATGAGAGGACATCCGTGACCGAGCTCGAACGCGCAGTCGAGGAGATCTGCGAGGAAATGCGGCAGCGGCCGGACCGGGGGGAGGTCGCCACCTACATCCCGGAACTCGCCCGCGTCGACCCGCAGGCGTTCGGCCTCGTCGTCATCGACGCGGACGGCTCCGTGGCGGCCGGCGGGGACAGCGACGTCGCCTTCTCGATCCAGAGCATCTCGAAGGTGTTCACCCTGACGCTCGCCCTCGGCATGGTCGGCGACCGGCTGTGGCGGCGGGTCGGGCGCGAGCCCTCGGGCAGCCCGTTCAACTCGATCGTGCAACTCGAGCGCGAGCGCGGCATCCCGCGCAACCCCTTCATCAACGCCGGCGCCATCGCGGTGACGGACGTGATCCTGTCCGGTCACCAACCGCGCGAGGCACTCGGCGAGATCCTGCGCTTCATGCAGTTCGTGGCCGACGATCCCTCGATCGCGATCGACGAGCGCGTGGCGGCCTCCGAGCAGCGCACCGGCTTCCGAAACAGCGCGCTCGCCAATTACATGAAGTCCTTCGGCGTCATCGAGAACCCGGTCGACTTCACGCTCGGCGTCTACTTTCACCACTGCGCCATCGCGATGACCTGCCGGCAACTGGCGAAGGCCGGCCGCTTCCTCGCGCATTCCGGGCGCAACCCCGCGACAGGCCACTTCGTGGTGCAGCCCGAGCGCGCGCGCCGCATCAACGCGGTGATGCTGACCTGCGGCCACTATGACGGCTCGGGCGAGTTCGCCTACCGCGTGGGCCTGCCGGGCAAGAGCGGGGTGGGCGGCGGGATCCTGGCGATCGCGCCCGGCAAGGCGTCGATCGCCGTCTGGTCGCCGGGGCTGGACGAGGCCGGCAACTCCCATCTCGGACGCATCGCGCTGGAGGCGCTGACGAAGCGGATGGGCTGGTCGATCTTCGGGGTCTGAGCGGCGCCCGGAGCCTGACCTCGGTCAGGACTTGCGGTTGCGCTCGGCCTCCTGGATCGCCGCCTCGTGGTACCAGGCCCCGGCACCCGTTTCGACCACCGGGCAGGAACCCGCGGCGCTCTTAGCGAGGTCCCGGTGCCAGCCGGCGGCCACGCGGGGGCGGACGGGAAACTGGTAGATCTTGGCCGTCTCGCGACGGGAACGGGTTGTCATCGGACCGTGTCTCCCTCTGACGCGACAACTTCGAGGCTCGGCTCCGGTTCAAGATAGCGAGGCTGCACAGCGCATGCACGCTCTGCATCCAATAAAATCAGCCTATGCCGGTAATTTGCGCAGTCGTGTTATTGCCAATCCGCGCAGCATGCGCTCCTGGCGCATTTTTGACCTGCTTCGGATTCGGGCAGATGCGCTGCCCAACGGGTCGGCGCTTCTCCTGATCCGCCTCAATTTTCCGCGGCGGAGGCTTCGTTAACGCTCGGGCGGGCAGAAGCTCCGATCGGATTCGAGGTCATGCCCGCCCTGAGGTGGGCGTGAACAGGCATCTGGCATCAATCCTGCTAACGAGTGCCTCGGCCGGAGGCTGACGGACGTTCGTCAATTCGACGCAAGAAGCGACCGAGCACGCGACGAGAGATTTGAGATGACGAAGTACAAACTCGAATACATCTGGTTGGACGGCTACACGCCGGTGCCGAACCTGCGTGGCAAGACGCAGATCAAGGAGTTCGACAGCTTCCCGACGCTCGAGATGCTGCCGCTCTGGGGCTTCGACGGCAGCTCGACTAAGCAGGCCGAGGGCAGCTCGTCGGATTGCGTCCTCAAGCCCGTGCGCGTCTTTCCCGACCCGGCCCGCAAGAACGGCGTCTTGGTGCTCTGCGAGGTGATGATGCCGGACGGCACCACCCCGCACCCGTCGAACAAGCGCGCGACCATCCTCGACGACGAGGGCGCGTGGTTCGGGTTCGAGCAGGAGTACTTCTTCTACAAGAACGGCCGCCCGCTCGGCTTCCCCGAGAGCGGCTACCCGGCCCCGCAGGGCCCGTACTACACCGGCGTCGGCTACGCGAACGTCGGCAGCGTCGCCCGCCGGATCGTCGAGGAGCACCTCGACCTCTGTCTCGACGCCGGCATCAACCACGAGGGCATCAACGCCGAGGTGGCCAAGGGCCAGTGGGAGTTCCAGATCTTCGGCAAGGGCTCCCGGAAGGCCGCCGACGAGATGTGGATGGCGCGCTACCTCCTGCAGCGCCTGTGCGAGACGTACGAGATCGACGTCGAGTATCACTGCAAGCCGCTCGGCGACACCGACTGGAACGGGTCTGGCATGCACTGCAACTTCTCGACCGCCTACCTGCGGGAAGTCGGCGGCAAGGCTTATTTCGAAGCGCTGATGGCGGCCTTCGACCGGAACCTCGAGGACCACATCGCCGTCTACGGTCCGGACAACCACATGCGCCTGACCGGCAAGCACGAGACGGCGCCGTGGAACAAGTTCAGCTACGGCGTGGCCGATCGCGGCGCCTCGGTCCGCGTACCGCACAGCTTCGTCAAGAACGACTACAAGGGCTATCTCGAGGATCGCCGCCCGAACTCGATGGGCGACCCCTACCAGATCGCCTCGCAGGTCCTGAAGACGATCTCCGAGGTCCCGACCGAGGGCGCGAAGGCCGCGGCCTGACACCCGAATCCGGCGCGGACCGCCTCCGCGCCGGACTTCATAATGCTCGATCCGGCGGGCCGTCACCCAGGGTGAC
>NZ_BJZU01000097.1 GCF_007992195.1 Methylobacterium oxalidis
CGGGAGAGGTGAGGCGCCGGCTTCGCCTGTGCTGCCCTTCACAGATATGGCGCAGGTCCCCTCTGCCGGCCTGGAGAGGCGGAGGTGATGCGGTCTCAGATGGCCGGGAGGCCCGCGGCGCCGAGATCGGCGGTGGGCCCGGCCGGTTCGCGGCGCTCCTCGCAGGGCGCCGGTGGCTCCGGCCGCCCGGTCACGGCCCGCCGCATGGCGGCGCGCACCTGCGCCTCGGCCAGCGCCGTCGCGACCTTCCGGTCGGTTCCGGCCTCGAAGCTGATCGGCGCGCCCCAGACCACGTGCACATCGATCGGCCCGCCGCGCACGAACAGGGCGAGATGGGGCGCGAGCTCCATGTCGCCGTACCACGCCACCTCCGGCCGCTCGTTCCGGTCCAGGGGCAGGCCGTTGCGGCGCGGGTAGGTGATGGCCAGCGGCTGGAGGCGGATCCGATCGAGGCGCGCGCCCTCCGCCTGGATCGCCGCGCGGGCCGCCCCGACGAGGGAGGAGCGGAAGGGCAGGATCCGGTTGCCGTCCCCGGTCGTCCCCTCGGCGAAGAGCACGATCAGGTCGCCCGCCGCGAGGCGGCTCCCCACGGTGGCGTTGACGCTCGCGGTGTGCGAGCGGCGGGCCCGGTCGATGAACACGGTCCGCTGCAGGCGGGCCAGCGTGCCGATCAGCGGCCAGCCGGCGATCTCGGACTTCGCGACGAAGGAGAGCGGCCGCAGAGAGCCGAGCGCCGCGATGTCGAGCCAGGAGATGTGGTTCGAGAGAACGAGGGCCGGCTCGCCGGGCGCCGGCGGCGTGCCGCTCTGCGTGACGCGCACGCCGAACATCCACAGGCAGACGCGGTGGAACAGGGCCGGCGCGTGGGCGGCGACACGCCCGCGCCCGAAGCGCAGGCTGAGCCAGTGCGGGCCGATCAGAACCGCGAAGGCGAGCGCGCAGGCCGCGAGGCGGAGGGCTGTCAGGAGGCCGCTCATCGCCTCAACCGCGCGGCCGGGTCACGCGAGCGTGGCGCGCATGGTGAGCGCCGTGGTGCGGCTGCCGTCCGCGCGGGTGTAGTAGCCGGTGCGCTCGCCGACCTGCGTGAAGCCGTGGCGCGCGTAGAGACGGAGCGCCGGCGCGTTGCCCTCGTCGACCTCGAGATGCACGAGGCGCACGCCCGCATGCGCGAGGTGCGTCAGGTGCTCGCGCAGGAGGCGGTGGCTGAGGCCGGCCCCGCGCGCCGCGGGGCCGAGCACCACGGTCAGGATCTCGGCCTCGTCCGCGACGCGGCGGGACAGGATGAAGCCTTGGACGGCGCCCGCTCGCCAGAGGGCGTGCGCCTCGGTGGAGCGCTCGCACAGCATCCGCTCGAACTCGTGGGCGTCCCAGGGGCGGGCGAAGGCGGTGGCGTGGATGCGGGCGAGCGCCTGTGCCTGGCCCGAATCGCGCAAGGACGCCACGTAGGGCTCGGGCCCCCAGGCATCCCACCAGGCGAGCCACCACTCGAGGGGCCAGAACGGGGAGACCGGTCGCGTCATCGGCGGGCGAGCCTCGCATGGTCCTGCGGCTGCGCGTCCGGCCCGCGCAGGTAGAGGGGTCGGGCGAGCGCGTGGGCCGGATCGGCGAGCAGCCCGAGCGATGCCACCCAGGCGATCTCGGGCGGGTGCGTGCCGGCGACGCTCGCGGCGATGCCGCGGACCTTGGCGGCGGCGGCGAGGGCCGGGGCGCCGGAGCCGACCAGCGTCAGCGGGCCCCCGCCGAGGAGATCGAGCGCGTCTTCCAGGCCGATATGGCTCGGCGGCACGACGATGCCGTCGCCGACGCTCATGGCCTGAAGGTAGACGGCGCCGTGGCGGGCATCGATCGCGGCCGCGATCAGCCCGTCGCCGTTGAGGGCGAGGAGCGGCGCCAGCAGCGCCGACAGGGTCGTGACGCCGACGACCGGGATCCCGGCGGCGAGGCCGACCGCCCGGGCCGCCGAGAGGCCGACGCGCAGGCCCGT
The DNA here is from genome assembly GCF_007992195.1 of Methylobacterium oxalidis. Classification (GTDB taxonomy): domain Bacteria; phylum Pseudomonadota; class Alphaproteobacteria; order Rhizobiales; family Beijerinckiaceae; genus Methylobacterium; species Methylobacterium oxalidis. The sequence continues at coordinate 1,985 of NZ_BJZU01000097.1, forward strand.
GTAGCTGCCGGGCCCCACCGTCACGGCCACCCGGTCGAGGCTCTCGAAGCCGCCCTCGACGCGGGAGATCACCCGCTCGACGAGGGGCAGCAACGCCTCCGCGTGCCCGCGGGACAGCGCCATGCTCTCCTCGGCCAGCAGGTCGTCCGACGCGTCCGTGGCGACGCAGGCTGCGCAGGCGTCGAGCGCCGTGTCGATGGCCAGGATACGCACGCTCACTCCAGATCCCGCCGGCGACGGGCCGCGCGGTCGTCCCGAAAGGCTCGCGCGCGAAGAGCGCGCACGAAATGGTACGGCAAAAGGGCCGCCCCGTCAGCGCGGCGCAGCCCTCGAAGCGTCAGGCGGACGGCGAGTGTTGCCGGCTTGCGTCGGCCTGCGCGGCTCAGACCGCCTGGACCTCGCGCACGTCCGGCAGGAAGTGGCGGAACAGGTTCTGGACGCCGTGCCGGAGCGTCGCGGTGGAGGAGGGGCAACCCGAGCAGGCGCCCTTCATCTCCAGGTAGACGACGCCCTCCTTGTAGCCGCGGAAGGTGATGTCGCCGCCGTCCCCCGCCACCGCGGGGCGCACGCGGGTCTCGAGCAGGTCCTTGATCGTCGCGACCGTGTCGGCGTCGGCCTCGTCGTAGAACTCCTCGCCCGTCTCCTCGGCGGTGGCCGCCCCCTCGGCGAGAACGGGCGCGCCGGACTGGAAATGCTCCATGATCGCGCCGAGCACGGCGGGCTTCACCTGGGGCCAGCCGTCCCCGCCCTCGGCCTTGGTGACCGAGATGAAATCATGCCCGAAATAGACGCCGGTGACGCCCGGCACGTCGAACAGGCGCTGCGCCAGCGGCGAGCGGGCGGCAGCCTCGGCATCGCGCGCCTCGAAGGTCGCCTCCGCCAGCACGACGCGGCCGGGCAGGAACTTCAGGGTGGCGGGGTTCGGGGTGGCTTCGGTCTGGATGAACATGGCTTCGTCGGATCCTCGTCCTCTGCGCCGGTTCAAGGCCGGCCGGGAACGGCGCCGTCGCGGCACCACCTCCCATGTGGACCGCCGGGCGGATTTTCTCAACGGGTCCGACCGGGACGGCCGCGGGCCGAAATCCTGCGCCGGCGCATCGACAAGCGGCGCGCATTCGTGTAGGGGCAGCGCCAACTCACAACAGGATGCCGAAATCCTGACGCTCGAATCCCGTTCCGGGGCGCGGGCGCAACGGCCGGAGCTTTGCCATGAACATCATCCAGCAGCTTGAGCAGGAAGAGATCGCTCGCCTTGCCAAGACCGTTCCCGATTTCGAGCCGGGCGACACCGTTATCGTCAACGTCCGCGTGAAGGAAGGCGACCGCACCCGCGTGCAGGCCTACGAGGGCGTCTGCATCGCCCGTTCCGGCGGCGGTCTCAACGAGAGCTTCACCGTCCGCAAGATTTCCTACGGCGAGGGCGTCGAGCGCGTCTTCCCCGTGCACTCCCCGATGATCGACTCGATCAAGGTGGCCCGCCGCGGCAAGGTCCGCCGCGCCAAGCTCTACTACCTGCGCGACCGCCGCGGTAAGTCGGCCCGCATCGTCGAGCGCTCCGACCGCACCGCCAAGGCCGAGAAGGCCGCCAGCCAGGCGCCCGCCGCCGCGGAGTGATTTTCTTCCACGCCGGCGCCCGAAGGCGCCGGCACGGACCGATGAGAAAGCCCGCCGCGACATGGGTCGCGGCGGGCTTTCTCTTGCTGTGCGAGATGCCTGATCGGCGTTCCGCAGCGGGATCAGCCCCGCCGCAGCGCCTCCAGCACCTTCGCGCCGGGGCGGCCGGTGCGCGGCATGCCGAGCTGGGCCTCGATCTCCTTGATCGCCTCGCGGGTCTTGGCGCCGACCTTGCCGTCCGGCTCACCCACGTCGTAGCCGCGGCGGGCGAGGCGGGACTGGAGATCGCGGCGCTCGGCGCGGGAGAGCGGCGGGTCGTCGGTCGGCCACTCGGCCTGGATGCCGGGCCGGCCGCGCAGGCGGTCCGACAGGACGGCGATGGCGAGGCCGTAGGACTCGGCCGCGTTGTAGGAGTAGATCGCGTCGAAGTTGCGCGTGACGAGGAAGGCCGGGCCGTCCGCGCCCGCCGGCGCCAGGATGCCGACGGGGCCCTCGGCCGCCAGCGGGCGGCCGTCGAGGCGGGTCACGCCGAGGCTCGACCAGTGCGCCACCGGCTTCTTGTTCTTGCGGCCCGCCGCGGCCACGTTGAAGCCGCGCGGCAGCCGCACCTCGTAGCCCCAGCCGTGCCCGTTCGACCACTTGGCGGCGCGCAGGAAATTCGCGGTCGAGCCCACCGCGTCGGCGGCCGAATCGACCACGTCGCGGCGCCCGTCGCCATCGAGGTCGACCGCGAGGCGCTGGTAGGTCGAGGGCATGAACTGGGTCTGGCCGAAGGCGCCGGCCCAGGAGCCGTAGAGGCGCGAGGCGTCGATGTCGCCGCGCTCGATGATCTTGAGCGTCGCGATCAGCTCGCCCCGGAAGAAGTCGCGGCGGCGGTTGCCGGAGCAGGCCAGCGTCGCCAGCGACTGGACGAGCGGCATCTTGCCGAGGTTCTTGCCGAAGTTCGATTCGACGCCCCAGACCGCCGCGATCGTGTAGCGGTCGACGCCGTACTTGGCCTCCGCGGCGGCGAGCGCCTGGGCGTGCTGGCGCATCGCGGCCTTGCCGTCGTCGACCCGCTCGTCGTCCACGAGAGCGGCCATGTAGTCCCAGATCGGCGTCTTGAACTCGGGCTGGGCCTGCGAGAGCTCGATCACCTTGTCGTCGTAGGAGATGCCCGCGGTCGCCGCCCGGAAGGTCTGGGCGGAGACGCCGGCGCCGGCTGCCTGCGCCTGGATCCCGGCGAGGCAGGACTGGAAGTCGGCGCGGGCGCTCCCCGTCGCCGCGAGACTCGCGAGGAAGAGGAGGGCGGTGGTCTTCGCGCGCGACGTCATGGGGCGTCTCCTGGGGAGGTTCAGCGATTCCCCATCTTTAAGGCGCCCTGATGGTAAACGAACCGTGACGAGCCCCGGCCGTCAGGCCCAGCCTCGCTCGGCGAGCTTCGCCTCGTAGGCATCGATCCGGTCGGCCCGTTCCAGCGTCAGGCCGATCTCGTCGAGCCCGTTCAGCAGGTTGTACTTGCGGCCCTCGTCGATGTCGAAATGCAGGGTGCCGCCGTCCGGCCCCTTGATCGTCTGCGCGGCGAGATCGACCGTGAGCGTCGCGTTGGAGCCGCGCTCGGCGTCCTCGAACAGCTTCTCGAGGTCCTCCGGCGAGACGACGATGGCGAGAATGCCGTTCTTGGCGCAGTTGTTGAAGAAGATGTCCGCGAAGCTCGTGGAGATCACGCAGCGGATGCCGAAATCAGCGAGCGCCCAGGGAGCGTGCTCCCGCGACGAGCCGCAGCCGAAATTGTCGCCGACGACGAGGATCTTGGCGTTGCGGTAGGCGGGCTGGTTGAGGACGAAATCCGGGTTCTCGGAGCCGTCGTCGTTGTAGCGCATCTCCGAGAACAGGCCCTGGCCGAGCCCCGTACGCTTGATCGTCTTCAGGTACTGCTTCGGGATGATGCGGTCCGTGTCGATGTTGATGATCCGCATGGGCGCCGCGACGCCCTCCAGGGTGGTGAACTTGTCCATGGCCGCCGCCGTCGAGGGGGCCGGCTCCGCGAAGCCGGCAATCGGCTCGGCTTCTAGCAGGCGCGACGGGCGGCCGGAAGGCGCGCGGGAGAGAGCGCGGGCGGCGTCTCGCGAATGTCTCCGTTCGCACCTATGATGCCGGCCACCGACGGGGGCGCGACACGGGGGATGCCATGAGTGAGCCGGGCAACACGTTCAAGAAGGCGCCGAAGCGCAAGCCGATGCGCGGCCGCAACGTCGCGGTCTCGCCCGAGATGCGCGAGGCCTACGCGAAGCTGATCAAGGAGCGGGAGCAGAAGGAGGAGACGTACGGGCGCCACCTGCCCCAGGATCCGCCGCGAGGCCGCTGAGGACCGGAGCGGCCGGAGGCGTGCGGGGTCGCACGCTGCACCGCAACATCGAGCCCCATCTGCTCGGCATCGCACCCGGAGCCGTCGAGACGGCCGGGTCGCTGCCCAGGAGGCTCTCGATGTCGGTCCAGCGGGTCGCCCGTTCCACCATCCTCGCCGCCGCCCTCGCTCTCGCGGCCGGCGGCGCCGTCGCCCAGACCCGCGGCGCGCCGGGCGCTTTTCCGGCCGCGGCCAGCCTCGGCTACGCCGCGAGCCCGCTCAATGGCCAGGGCTACGCGGATGCGCGCGTCGCAGCTCCAGGGCGGACCTCCATCGAGCCGGGCATGACGGCCTCGATCAGCGCCAACCCGGCCAGGCACAGGGCCGGCCGGGCGCGCTGACGAACCCTTCGGCGCTCCGCCTCAGCGCTTGAGCGGACCGGCCTCGATCACGTCCTCGACGGTGCGCAGCCCCGCACGCGGCGAGTTGACGAGGCAGGCCATGTTGCCCGGCGGGTGCTGGTTCTTCCACATCTTGGTGTGGGCCGCTGGGATCTTGTCCCAGGGGAAGACCTCGCTCATGCAGGGGTCGACCCGCTGGTCGAGCACGAACTGGTTGGCTGCCGAAGCCTGCTTGAGGTGAGCGAAGTGCGAGCCTTGGATGCGCTTCTGACGCATCCAGACGTAGCGGGCGTCGAAGGTGATGTTGAAGCCGGTCGTGCCGGCGCAGAACACCACCATGCCGCCGCGCTTCACGACGAGCGCCGAGACCGGGAAAGTCGCCTCGCCCGGGTGCTCGAACACGATGTCGACGTCGTTGCCCTTGCCGGTGATGTCCCAGATCGCCTTGCCGAACTTGCGCGCCTCCTTGGTCCAGGCGTGGAATTCCGGCGAGTTCACCTTGGGCAGCTGGCCCCAGCAGTCGAAGTCCTTGCGGTTGATCACGCCCTTGGCGCCGAGGCTCATGACGTAGTCGCGTTTCGACTCGTCCGAGATGACCGCGATGGCGTTCGCGCCGCTGGCCGCGCAGAGCTGCACGCCGAACACGCCGAGGCCGCCCGACGCACCCCAGATCAGCACGTTCTGGCCCGGACGCACGGTGTGGGGCGCGTGGCCGAACAGCATCCGGTAGGCGGTGGCGAGGGTGAGCGTGTAGCAGGCCGCCTCCTCCCAGGTGAGGTGCTTCGGCCGGGACATCAGCTGGCGGGACTGCACCCGGCAGAACTGGGCGAAGGAGCCGTCGCCGGTCTCGTAGCCCCAGATCCGCTGGGTGGGCGAGAACATCGGGTCTCCGCCGTTGCACTCCTCGTCGTCACCGTCGTCCTGGTTGCAGTGGACGATGACCTCGTCGCCGACCTTCCAGCGCTTCACCTTGGCGCCGACCTTCCAGACGATTCCGGACGCGTCCGAACCCGCGATGTGGTACTCGCCCTTATGCACGTCGAAGGGCGAGATCGGCTCGCCGAGGCCCGCCCAGACGCCGTTGTAGTTCACGCCCGCGGCCATGACGTAGACCAGCACCTCGTCGTCGCCGATGTCCCAGACCGGCAGCACCTCGAGCTGGTGCGATTGCTCCGGGGGGCCGTGGCGCTCGCGGCGGATCGCCCAGGCATACATCTTGGCAGGCACGTGACCCAGCGGCGGGATCTCGCCCATCTCGTAGAGGTCCTTGACCTCCGTTCCCGCCTGCACCGCCGCACTCGCAGCCATCTGAACTCTCCCTAGCGCTGTCGTTGGGCCCCTATAGCGACGATGTTTCGGCGCTCCAAGTGGCACCAAAGGCTAGTGCGGCCGCTCTTTCCACGAAAAAAGGACGCCGGCTCAGGACGGCGTCCATTGAATACAAAATTATGCTCTCGGCCGAGAGCCCGGCAATGCGCGCTGGACTCTCGGCTACCTGAGGATCGCTGCGGGTGGACTTAGTAGCAGCGCCGGCGCACGACGAGGTCGCCGTCCTCGTCGATGAAGCGCTTCACCCGGCAGGCCCCGTAGTAGGCCGGCATGAAGCCGACGAGGCGCGGGCCGCCCCAACCCCAGTGGCGGTGGCCGAAATGGCCGTGCCCCCAGTGGCCGTGGTGATGGTGCCCGTGATGGTGGTGGAAGCCGCCGGCCGAGGCGGGGGCCGCGGCGAGTGCGGCACCTCCGAGGACGAGGGCGGCGGCGAGGGTGCGAAGCGTGTGGGCCATGGTTCCGTCTCCGGTCTCGGGAAGAGCCGGGAGCGGCCTTCCTCGCACCCTCTGTCGAGCGAGGGGCAAATCCGGTTCACCGGCGCATTGAAAATTTCTCGCCGCCGCCGGAGCCGTCGGCGCCTCGGTCCAACCTTTGGGGCGGATGACGGGCGCGGCGCCCTCCGCTACGGTGTCGGCAAGGTACGGCACGCGTATGCCGCGCCACGGTCTCAGGAAATTCGGAGTCGGTTGGATGAGCGGCCAGGAAGCTCTCGCAGAGGTGAAGCGCGACAAGCCGTGGATCATCCGGACCTATGCCGGCCACTCCACCGCGGCGGAATCGAACAAGCTCTACCGGGGCAACCTCGCCAAGGGGCAGACCGGCCTCTCCGTCGCCTTCGATCTGCCGACCCAGACCGGCTACGACCCCGACCACGAGCTCGCCCGCGGCGAGGTCGGCAAGGTCGGCGTCTCGATCGCGCATCTCGGCGACATGCGGACCCTCTTCGACGAGATCCCGCTCGCGCAGATGAACACCTCGATGACCATCAACGCGACGGCGCCCTGGCTGCTGTCGCTCTACCTGGCGGTGGCCGAGGAGCAGGGCGCGCCGATCTCGGCGCTGCAGGGCACCACGCAGAACGACATCATCAAGGAGTACCTGTCCCGCGGGACCTACGTGTTCCCGCCCGCCCCCAGCCTGCGGCTCACCAAGGACGTGATCCTGTTCACGACCAAGGAGGTGCCGAAGTGGAACCCGATGAACGTCTGCTCCTACCATCTGCAGGAGGCGGGGGCGACGCCGGTCCAGGAACTCTCCTACGCGCTCGCCATCGCCATCGCCGTGCTCGACACGGTGCGCGACGACCCCGCGTTCGACGAGGCGAGCTTCGCCGACGTGTTCGGCCGCATCTCGTTCTTCGTGAACGCGGGCCTGCGCTTCGTCACCGAGATCTGCAAGATGCGCGCGTTCTCGGAGCTCTGGGACGAGATCGCGCAGGAGCGCTACGGTATCTCGGACCCGAAGAAGCGCATCTTCCGCTACGGCGTGCAGGTGAACAGCCTCGGGCTCACGGAGCAGCAGCCCGAGAACAACGTGCACCGCATCCTCATCGAGATGCTGGCGGTCACGCTCTCGAAGCGCGCCCGGGCGCGGGCCGTGCAGCTGCCCGCCTGGAACGAGGCCCTCGGCCTGCCGCGGCCCTGGGACCAGCAATGGTCCATGCGCATGCAGCAGATCCTGGCCTTCGAGACCGATCTCCTCGAGTTCGACGACATCTTCGACGGCTCGCACGTCATCGAGCGCAAGGTCGAGGCGCTGAAGGCCGAGACGCGCGCCGAGCTGGAGCGGATCGGCGGCATCGGCGGCGCCGTCGCCGCGGTCGAGACGGGCGCCCTCAAGCGCGCCCTGGTGGAATCGAACGCCAAGCGCATCTCGGCGATCGAGGCGGGGGAGCAGATCGTCGTCGGCGTCAACAAGTGGCAGGCCGGCGAGCCCTCGCCCCTGACGGCGGGGGAGGGAGCGATCTTCACCGTCTCCGAGACCGTGGAGATGGAGGCCGAGCAGCGCATCCGCGCCTGGCGGGCCGAGCGCGACCGCAAGGCCGTCGAGAAGGCTCTCGACGACCTGGAGCAGGCGGCGCGCTCGGGAGCCAACATCATGCCGGTGTCGATCGCGGCCGCGAAGGCGGGCGTCACGACCGGCGAGTGGGGCGCCCGCCTGCGGCAGGTCTTCGGCGAGTACCGCGCGCCCACCGGCGTCACGCTCGAGACCGCCTCCGCGGGCGCGGCGGAGGAGGCGCGCCTCCTGATCGCCGATCTCGGCGAGCGCCTCGGCGAGACGCCGAAGCTCGTCGTGGGCAAGCCCGGCCTCGACGGCCACTCGAACGGGGCCGAGCAGATCGCACTGCGCGCCCGCGACGTCGGGTTCGACGTGACTTACGACGGCATCCGCCAGACGCCGACCGAGATCGTCGCCAAGGCGAAGGAGACGGGCGCCCACGTGGTCGGCCTCTCGATCCTCTCCGGCAGCCACGTGCCGCTGGTGCGGGACGTGAAGGCGAAGCTGCGCGAGGCCGGCCTCGACCACGTGCCGGTCGTCGTCGGCGGCATCATCTCGCCGGAGGACGAGCTGGTCCTCAAGAACATGGGCGTGCAGGCCGTCTACACGCCGAAGGATTACGCCATCGACAAGATCATGGTCGGCCTCGCCCGGGTGGTCGAGAAATCGCTCGACACCGCCAAGGCGCGTCAGCGGACCGGCAACGCCCGCGCCGGGGAAGGCGCGGCGCAGGTCTACTGAGGCGGCGGTTGCCGGGGCGCGCGATGCGGAGAGGGTGAGGTCGGGTCTTGAGCGCACCGCTCGTCGCACTGACCGGGGCGACCGGCTTCATCGGGCGCCACCTGCTGCGCTCGCTCTCGGCGCGCGGCTTCCGGGTCCGCGTCCTGCTGCGCCGCCCGGTCGAGGTGCCGGACGGGGCGGCGAGCGCGGTCGTCGGCGACCTGACCCGGCCCATGAACATGGCGGCGGCGCTCACGGACGTCGACGCGGTGGTGCATTCCGCCGGCATCGCCCACCCGATGTCCGGGGCACCGGAGGACGATTACCGCACCCTCAACACCGAGGCGACGCGACGTCTCGCGGAGGCCGCCGCCCGCGCGAAGGTGCGCCGCTTCGTCTTCCTCTCCTCGATCCGGGCCCAGTGCGGGGCGGGCGCGAAGGCCATCGTGACGGAGGCCGACGAGCCGGCCCCCACCGAGGCTTACGGGCGGTCGAAGCTCGACGCGGAGCGGGCGCTGGCCGAGGCCGGGCTCGACTGGGTGGCCCTGCGGCCGGTCCTCGTCTACGGCGCGGGCGTGAGTGGCAACATGGCCGAGCTGCTGCGCCTCGCGAAGGCGCCGTACCCGCTGCCGCTGGGAATGCTGCGCGAGCGGCGCTCCCTCGTCTCGCTGGAGAGCCTCGCCAGCGCGGTCGAGACGGTGCTGCGGACCGGGGCGCCCCTCGGCCGCCCGATGATCGTCGCCGACCCGGACCCCCTGACCTTGCCCGAGATGATCGCGGCGCTCCGCTCCGGGCTCGGGCGCGGGCCGGGCCTCCTGCCGATGCCGGCGCCGCTCCTCGGCCTCGCCTGCCGCGTCACGGGCCGGGCTGGCGCCTTCGCCCGTCTCTCGACGAGCCTGGTCGCCCGCGCGGACGGGCTCACGGCACTCGGCTGGACGCCCGCGATGACCTCGCGCGAGGGGCTTGCCGCGCTCGCCCGCGCGTCCTGAGCATCCTCACTCTCCTCAGGCTCCTCACTCGGGCGCCCGCGCGGGCTTGCCCGTGAGCGCCACGTAGAAGCCGAGGCCGTCCTGCGCCGGCAGGGTCTGCAGCCGGTCGATCAGGCCGCGCTTCTTCGCGTCGAGGAGCAGGCGCCCGGCCGGCTGGAACAGGGTCTCGCCGCCGCCCTCCGGCGGGGGATCGAGGCGGATCGCCACCGTCTTGCCCTTCCCGAAGCGGCTGCGCTCCAGCATGTCCTTCAGCGAGGCTTCCGCGGTCGGGCGGTTGGTGCCCCTGAGGTCGAGCACCGACTCGGCGTCGGTGAGGCCGAGGGAGCCGCGCAGCTTCGCGGCGTAGAATTCTTCGAAGTGGGGCAAGGGCGATCCGCGTGCGTGGGTGTCAGAATTCGATGCCGGCGTCGTCGAGGTCGACCGGGACGGATCCGTCGAGTTCCGGAAGTTCGATGATGCCCTCGCGCCCCAGCGGCCGCTTGAGCCAAGCGTCGTCATAACCGCCGATCGCCCGAAAGAACTCGGTCTCGCGCCCCCGATCTTTGCTGATCGTCGATGAGGGCAGGACCTCCGCCACGAGGATCGGATCGCGTGCGCAACCGCCGGACACCGCCGGTCCGCAACGCATCACGATGTCGGGGATGGGCGCGTCATCATCCATCGTCGGGCCGAGCGGAGCCAAGCCCGGAACGGCCCGGCAGCCGCGGCGCTCGGCGAGAGTGTCGATGTGCCTGAAGAGGTTCGCGACGATACGCTGATGGCGCTCGCTCTGCGGCGCCATCAGGTAGCGGAACCCTTCAATCAGATTCCAGCGCTCCTCGTCCGGCCGCGCCGCCACCCACGCGATGAAGTCGGCGGCGCGCATCCGCGTCTCGCGTCTGACCGCGACTCCCATCGACGGACCTCCTCGTCAGGTCCGCGATGGTAGCATTGCCGATCGGGCTCGCAATACGGCGGCTCGCCGGTCGGCGCTTCGGCCGGCTCCCCTCAGCCGTGC
>NZ_BJZU01000098.1 GCF_007992195.1 Methylobacterium oxalidis
AGAACCTCCTGCGGCTCGCACGCGAGCACTGATACCGCCGAAGAAGCGGCTCGGCCTGCCGTCGCCGGCAGGAGCGGCCTTGCAGCGCGACGCTTCGATGCTGCCGGCACTCGCTCGGGGCCGAAGGCGCCGTAAGCTCGCTTCGGCAAGGCTTCGTGGGGGGCGAGGTCTTCATATTTCGGACGCGATCCTCGGTCAGGGAGCCTCGGCAGTATCGAGCGCACCGAGGCTCCCATGATCAGTGAAACGGCAGCGCTTCCCGGTCGGCGCAGCGCCACGGAATCCTACCTGCGGGTGCTGCACGCGCTCATGCTGCGCGATATGCGCACCCGGTTCGGCGGCTCGCATCTGGGCTACGCCGTCGTGGTGCTGTGGCCCGTCGTCCACGTCTTCATGCTCGTCGCCATCTACGTCTTCCGCAAGGTGCCGGCACCCATCGGCGACAGCCGAGCGCTGTTCTTCGCGAGTGGTGCGGTGCCGTGCCTGATCTTTCAGTACGTCTCGCGCGAGGTCATGAAGGCGGTGATGATGAACCGTCCCCTGACCTACTATCCTCAGGTGAAGGTGTTCGACGTCGTCCTCGCTCGGATCATCGTCGAGATTGTTACGGGCTTCCTCGGCTTGCTGTGCGTCTTCTCGATCCTTGTCGCATTCGGAGTCGATCCGCGCCCTGCGGATACCATCACGGCGATCAGCGGGTACCTCGCAGCGATCTGTCTTGGGATCGGGATCGGCACGATCAACGTCGGGATCGTCTCGTTCTTTCCGGCCTGGATCATGGGCATCAGCTCTTCAATATCGTGATGTACATTCTAAGCGGCGTGATGTTTCTTCCCCATTATCTTCCCCCTGAACTCTATGCTGCCTTTAAATGGAACCCGGCTCTTCAGATCATCGAATGGGTTCGGCTCGGATATTACCCAAGTCTCGGCGTGAAGGTGGATTACGCCTATGTGATGCTGTTCGCTCTTTTTTCTCTGACGTTTGGACTTCTGCTGGAACGCTTCGTCGTGCGCCAGCGGACCTGAGAGGCGGCATGCCTCGTGCTCGGGCGGCAGGCGGCTATAGCCTTGAGGCCGGTCTTGAGTGTCGCGCCCTCACCACAGCGCTCGTACGATCGAAACCCGGCCAGGAACGAACGGTTAACCCTGTCGGTCCTATGCCCTAAGCCGAGGCATCGGGAACCGTCGCAGACAGATGCTGACACGCCATCGCCTGATCCGATCCGCGCTCCTGCTGCTCGCCCTCGTCGGCGCGGGCGCGGCTGGCGCGCAGGATGGCGAGAGAGGCCGCAACGCGGCGGTGGCGATCGCCGCCGACGTGTCAGCTGCGGCGAGCGGCACCACCAAGCTCACCTTCACGCTGTCGAAGCCGGTCGAGGCGCGCGCCTTCGTGATGGAGCGGCCGGACCGGGTCGTGATCGATCTCGCCGAGGTGAACTTCCAGCTCGATCCGGAGAGCGGGCGACATCGTGAGGGGCTGATCCAGTCCTACCGTTACGGCCTATTCGCGCCGGGCCGCTCGCGGATCGTCATCGATCTGACGGGTCCCGCGACGGTGGCACGCACCGAGGCCGCAGCGCGGCCGCGGGACGGCGCCGTCCTGTTCACGATCGAGTTGCAGAAAGCGGACCGCGAATCGTTCCGCAAGGCGGCCGTTGCGAGCGATCCGGCCCCGTCCCAGCGCAAGGCCGCGATGCCGGCCGATGCCGGCGATTCGCGGCCGCTCATCGTGATCGACGCCGGCCACGGCGGCACCGATCCGGGGGCCATCGCGGCGTCCGGCGCGTTCGAGAAGGACATCGTGTTCGGCTTCGCGCAGGCGCTGGTGAAGCGGCTCGAGGCCGGCGGCCGCTACCGGGTGCGGATGACCCGCGACCGGGACGTGTTCGTGCCCCTCGGCGAGCGGGTGCGCCTCGCCCGCGAGGCGAAGGCCGACCTCTTCGTCTCGATCCATGCCGATTCGATATCGGCCGCCCCGCAGGTGCGCGGCGCCACGATCTACACGGGCTCCGAGAAGGCGACGGATGTGGAATCCGCCCGCCTCGCCGACCGCGAGAACAAGGCGGACGCGGCGGCCGGCACCGATTCGAGCGAGGGGCCGAGCGACATCGCGGACATCCTGCAGGAGCTGACGCTCCGCGAGACCCGCGGCTTCTCCTCGGGCTTCGCCCGAACCCTGATGGGCCAGCTCGCGCCGGTGATGGAGCTGAGCACCAAGCCGCACCGAGAAGCCGGCTTCAAGGTCCTGCGGTCGCCCGACGTGCCGAGCGTGCTCGTGGAGCTCGGCTACCTGTCGAGCAAGCGCGATCTCGACCTCCTGCAGTCGGAGGAGTGGCGCGAGACCGTCACGGGCTCGATGGCCAAGGCCATCGACCTGTTCTTCACGAATCGCGCGAGCCTCACCCGCCCCGGTTCGGGGGCGCGGAAGGCGGCCTCGATCGCCCCAGTTTCACCATAGATCCGGTGTCGATACGGGGCCCATGAGAGGCCCGCCCGCGGCGTCGAGAGATCGACGCGAGGTCGCGGGCGTGACACCACCGCCGAGGGCGCGCCACGATATGCGCGCCGAGCGCCTCGGACAGCGCCCGCGCTGCGGGTCGCCGGGTGCGGCGGGCGGCAGAGCAATCGACGGGCGGGACACCGGATGCGCTTCATCCTTCGTTTCTTCGGGTTCCTGTTCAGCGCGGGTGCCGTGGTGTTCGTCCTCCTCGCGACGGCGGGCGCCTTCTTCTACTGGAAGTACAGCCAGGATCTGCCGGACCACGCCGCGCTCGCCAACTACGAGCCGCCGGTGATGACGCGTCTGCACGCCGCCGACGGCTCGCTCCTCGCCGAGTACGCCCGCGAGCGGCGCCTCTACCTGCCGATCCAGGCCATGCCGAAGATCGTGGTCGCGGCCTTCCTCTCGGCCGAGGACAAGAACTTCTACAAGCACGGCGGCATCGACCCCGAGGGCATCGTTCGCGCGGTCCTGACGAACGCCAAGAGCGGCAAGAAGCAGGGCGCCTCGACGATCACCCAGCAGGTGGCCAAGAACTTCCTGCTCTCCTCCGAGCAGACCTACGACCGCAAGATCAAGGAGGCCCTGATCGCCCTGCGCATCGAGGCGACCTACTCGAAGGACAAAATCCTCGAGCTCTACCTCAACGAGATCTTCCTCGGCACCATCGTGCCCGGCCGCAACCTGCACGGCGTGGCAGCGGCGGCGCTCGACTATTTCGGCAAGTCGGTCCACGAGCTGACCATCAACGAGGCCGCCTATCTGGCGGCCCTGCCGAAGGGCCCCAACAACTATCACCCCTACCGCAAGACCCAGGCGGCGCTCGACCGGCGTAACGAGATCATCGGCCTGATGGCCCAGAACGGGTACATCACCCGCGAGGAGGCTGATGCTGCCAGGAAGATGGCGCTCGGCGTCAACCCGCGCGTCGCCTTCCCGAACGCGGCCAACGCCAACTACTTCACGGAGGAGGTCCGCCGCGAGATCTCCGAGCGCTACGGCGAGAAGAAGCTCTACGAGGGCGGCCTCTCGGTGCGCGCGACCCTCGACCCGAAGATGCAGGCCTGGGCGCGCAAGGCGCTCGTCGACGGCCTGATCCGCTATGACCAGCAGCACGGCTGGCGCGGGCCGCAGACCCGCGTCGATCTCACCGGGCGCGACTGGGGCATGGCGGTGGCCGAGGTGCCGGCGCTCGGCGACGTCGCGCCCTGGCGGCTCGCGGTCGTGCTCTCGACCTCCGGCGGCTCGGTCCAGGTCGGCCTGCAGCCGCGCCGCGAGGCGTCGGGCGCGGTCGCCAAGGAGCGCGAGACGGGAACGATCCCGCCCGAGGGCATGCGCTGGATCGGCCGCGGGGCAGGTTCGCTCGCGCCGGGCGACGTGGTCTACGTCGAGGCTCTGGAGGGCGGCCGCAACCAGTTCCGCCTGCGCCAGAAGCCGGAGCTCTCGGGTGCCATCGTGGCGATGGATCCCTACACGGGCCGCGTCCACGCCATGGTCGGCGGCTTCTCCTTCGACGAGAGCGAGTTCAACCGCGCAACGCAGGCGCAGCGCCAGCCGGGCTCGTCCTTCAAGCCGATCGTCTACTCGGCGGCGCTCGACAACGGCTACACCCCGTCCTCGATCGTCCAGGACTCGCCGATCACCATCGAGGCAGGGCCGGGCCAGGAGGCCTGGACGCCCTCGAACTACGACGGCAAGTCCGGCGGCCCGCACACGCTGCGCTACGGGATCGAGCACTCGAAGAACCTGATGACGGTTCGGCTCGCCAAGGACGTCGGCATGCCGCTCATCGCCGAGTACGCCCGCCGCTTCGGCGTCTACGACGACATGCTGCCCGTGCTGCCGATGTCGCTGGGCGCGGGCGAGACGACGGTGATGCGCATGGTGACCGCCTACTCGATGCTGGCCAACGGCGGCCGCCGCATCCGTCCGACCCTGATCGACCGCATTCAGGATCGGACCGGCGAGACGATCTACCGGCATGACAACCGCAAATGCGTGGGCTGCGACGCCGAGAAGTGGTCCGGCCAGGACGAGCCGAAGCTCGTGGACGATTCCGAGCAGGTGCTCGACCCGCTCACCGCCTACCAGATGGTCTCGATCATGGAGGGCGTCGTCCAGCGCGGCACGGCCACCATCCTGAAGCAGATCGGCAAGCCGCTCGCGGGCAAGACCGGCACCACGAACGACGCCAAGGACGCGTGGTTCGTCGGCTTCTCGCCCGATCTCGCGGTCGGCGTCTATCTCGGCTTCGACAAGCCGCGCTCGCTCGGCGACCGGGCGACCGGTGGCGGCCTAGCCGCGCCGATCGTGCTCGAATTCCTCAAGAACGCGCTGAAGGACAAGCCGCCGACGCCGTTCCGGGTGCCGCCGGGCATCAAGCTGATCCGCGTGAACGTCGCATCCGGCATGCGCGCCGGCTCGGGCGAGGGCGGCGGCACGATCCTCGAGGCGTTCAAGCCCGGCACCGCCCCGCCGGACGCCTACGTCGCCCAGCCCGCCGCCCCGCCGCCCGGCGCCGTGCCGCCGGACGCGGACCGGGCTGCCCAGGCCGGCGGCCTCTACTGACAGCGGACCACTCCGAGAGGACACCCTGTCAGGATCGATC
>NZ_BJZU01000099.1 GCF_007992195.1 Methylobacterium oxalidis
CGGGAGAGGTGTGGCGTGGTGCCTGTCAGGGCAATCAGTGGTGATGATGACCGCCCGAGGGCGCGGCAGGCGCCTGCGCGCCGATCGGGGAGACCGCGAAGGTCACCGGCACCGAACCCGCCCGCTCGAACGTGAGGGTGCCGGGCACCGTGTCCCCGACCTTCGGCGCGCCCGTCAGGTCGAGGAACATCAGGTGCAGCCCGCCCGGCTTCAGCTCCACCGTCTCACCCGGCTTGATCGTCAGCCCTCCCTCGACGGGCGCCATCTTCATGACGCCGCCTTCCATCGACATGGAGTGGATTTCGCCCCGCCCGGAGAGCGCCATCGCCGCGCCGGTGAGCCGGTCCGGCTGCGAGCCCGTGTTGGTGATGCGCACGTAGCCGCCCGCCACCTTGGCGCCACCCGGCGTCGCGCGCATCCAGGGCGTCTCGATGGACAGGTCGCCCGCGCGGATCGCGCCGGAGGGCGTCGATGCCCGCTCGGCCGCGGCGGCGACGACGCGCACGGCGGGGGCCGGCGACGTGAGATCCCGCGCGCTTCCGCCCGCGGCCGGGATCTCGCTCCAGCGGTAGCCGCCCTTGGCGCAGTCCTGCTCCACGGGGAAGTAGATCGTCGCGCCGGGGCTGAACGCGTCCGAGATCCGGGCAAGGAAGGTGAACTCGTCGATCTGGTCGTCGGGCAGTTCGCCCCCGCTCCAGGTGATCGTCTTCACGCCCTCGCTGACCGTGCCATGGAAGGACGGATAGGGCTTGTCGTAGGGGCCGCGGACGGTGGCGAGCTGCCAGCCGGCTTTGGGCATCGGCTTTGCGCCGGTCACGCCCTCGGGGATCGTCACGCTCACCCGCGTGGTCGGCCGGCCGTCGCAGCCGTGCATGATCTGGACGACGCCGCGATAGGCGGCGTTGGGGCTCGCCTCCTTCCGCTCCAGCATGGCGTGGGCGAAGGCGGCGGTGGCGGAGGCGGAGACCAGCAGGGCGGCGAGAAGCTCGGCCCGGGGAATGCGGTTCATGATACGGGGTCCATCGCTGAAGGGGCCTGGGGGGACGATATCCTTCAGGCGAGGGGCGGCCCGCGCGGATGCGCGATGCGCTCCGGCGGCGCCCGGGGCAGGGCCTCGGCGACGGGCCTCCAGGCGATGCGGGCGCCGGTGCCGGACGGCCACGCCGCGGTGCTGAGTTCCTGGCGGGGCAACGCCGCGCCCCCGGCGGGGTGGGCCGCAGTGCAGCACTCCGCGTGGGCGTGAGGCGCGGGCGCGCGCCTGTCGTCGGGGGAAGGGGCGTCGGCTTGGTGCAGGCAGAGGACGCCGTCCGCACCGGCAGCCGCGGCCGGCAACGCCCCACCCAGGACGGCCTGGAGCACGAGCGCGTAGAGCGCGACCACCATCGTCGCCGCGCGCCAAGTTCTCCGTCTCGTGCCTGCGGACCGCATGGCGTCACCTCTAGGGGAACGGGCCACGGTGCGCCATTCCTGCCACGGCCCGAGCGCCGGCGCTGTTGCCGCAGGGCCGCACGGCGGCGGCATGTGCGCTCCGGCACGGCCGTGCCACATTCTGGCCCGGAGAGCATGGGTTCTTAACCGTACCTCGACACCTTGAGGGCACGCAGTTTCCGGCGCGTCGGCGTCCTCAGAGCCGGAAACGCCGTGCTCCATCCATGGACCAGAGCTCCCGATCGATGCTGACCCAGGCACACACCACCCGCTCGCTCGGCTTCGCCCTTCTCGCGGCGGTCGCCCTGACGCTTCCGGCCGCGGCCCGCGACGCCGGCGGCTTCGCCCAGGCCGAGTGGGCGCAGGACTACGCCTCCCCGGCGGCCATGCAGGTGCAGCGTTCCCTGACGCCGATCCTGTCGCCGCAGACGGTGGCCGCGACCGAGCAGATGGTCGAGCGCTACCGGGACATCGTCGCCCGCGGCGGCTGGCGTCCCGTCTCGGGCGCCGACCGCCTGCGCATCGGCGGCCGCGGCCCGGCGGTCGGCGCCGTCCGCCAGCGCCTCATCGTGACGGGCGACCTCGACCCGGTGGCCGGCACCTCGGGCGTCTATGATTCCTACGTCGCCGCCGCCGTGAAGCGCTTCCAGGCCCGCCACGGCCTCAGCCAGACCGGCCAGATGAGCCTCGCGACCCAGCAGGCCATGAACGTGCCGGCCGACGTGCGGCTTCGTCAGCTCGAGACCAACGTCGTGCGCCTGCGCTCCTACGCCGGCAACCTCGGCAACCGCTTCGTGATCACCAACATCCCGGCGGCCCTCGTCCAGACCGTCGAGAACGGTCAGGTTGTGACCTTGCACGCGGCAGGCGTCGGCAAGATCGACCGCCAGTCGCCGATCATGAACACCAAGGCGACGGAGATCAATTTCAACCCGACCTGGACGGTCCCGGCTTCCATCGTGAAGAAGGACCTGATCCCGAAGATGCAGAAGGATCCGAACTACCTCACGGACAACAAGATCCGCATCCTCGGCAACGGCCAGGAGATCTCGCCGAAGTCGGTGAACTGGTTCTCGGACGAGGGCACGCGCTACACCTACCGGCAGGATTCGGGCGCCGACTTCAACTCGATGGGCATCGTGCGCATCAACATCCCGAACCCGCACGGCGTGTTCATGCACGACACGAACACCAAGGGCGTGTTCGGCGACGACTTCCGGTTCATCTCCTCGGGCTGCGTGCGCGTGCAGAACGTGCGCGAGTACATCACCTGGCTGCTCAAGGACACGCCCGGCTGGGGCCGCAACGAGGTCGAGCAGGCGATCGAGAGCGGCAAGCGCATCGACGCGCGCCTCTCGCAGCCGGTGCCGGTCTACTGGACCTACATCACGGCCTGGTCGACCCCGGACGGCCTCGTCCAGTTCCGCGACGACATCTACAAGCGCGACGGCGTGAACGTGCCCTCGACCATCTCGGCGCCGACGCCGGTGGCGAGCGCCGAGCAGACCATGCCCGAGACCTTCGAGCCGGGCGACGAGGAGAACTGAGCCGCCTCGGTACGACCGGCCTCCGGCGCTCTCAGCGGGCCCGCATCCCCACCGGATGCGGGCCCGCGGCGTTTGGTCCGGCACCGACGGATGCCCTTCCGCCTTCGCACGCTAATTTTTTTGAAGGGGGCGGCAAATTCGCCTGTGCTTGGCCTGGCATTCCAGCCCGTGTAGATATCCAAGCTCGAACGCCCGCCCGTGCACGCCGACGGGTCAACCGGGTCGTCACCCGAGCATAAGACAAGAGGCCATCCATGAGCGCCGGTACCGTCGCCGACAAGCACTTCTCGAACACGTTCTTCTCCGCGTCCCTCGCCGAGGCGGATCCCGAGATCGCCCGCGCCGTCGAGCAGGAGCTCGGCCGCCAGCAGGACGAGATCGAGCTGATCGCCTCCGAGAACATCGTCTCCCGCGCGGTGCTCGAGGCGCAGGGTTCCGTCCTGACGAACAAGTACGCGGAGGGCTATCCGGGCCGCCGCTACTATGGCGGCTGCCAGTTCGTCGACATCGCCGAGGACCTCGCGATCGACCGCGCCAAGCGCCTGTTCAACTGCGGCTTCGCCAACGTGCAGCCGAATTCCGGCTCCCAGGCGAACCAGGGCGTGTTCATGGCCCTGATGCAGCCCGGCGACACCTTCATGGGCCTCGACCTCGCCGCCGGCGGCCACCTGACCCACGGCGCCCCCCCGAACGTCTCGGGCAAGTGGTTCAAGCCCGTCTCCTACTCGGTGCGCGAGAGCGACATGCGCATCGACATGGAGCAGGTCGAGCGCCTCGCCCACGAGCACAAGCCCAAGGTCATCATCGCCGGCGGCTCGGGCTACCCGCGCCACTGGGACTTCGCCAAGTTCCGTGAGATCGCGGACGCGGTGGGCGCCTACTTCTTCGTCGACATGGCCCACTTCGCGGGTCTCGTCGCGGCCGGCGTGCACCCGTCGCCGTTCCCGCACGCGCACGTCGCCACCACCACGACGCACAAGACCCTGCGCGGCCCGCGCGGCGGCATGATCCTGACGAACGACGAGGCGCTCGCCAAGAAGTTCAACTCGGCCATCTTCCCCGGCCTGCAGGGCGGCCCGCTCATGCACGTCATCGCCGGCAAGGCCGTCGCCTTCGGCGAGGCCCTGAAGCCCGAGTTCAAGATCTACGCCAAGCAGGTGATCGAGAACGCCAAGGCGCTCGCCGACACCATCATCTCGGGCGGCTACGCCATCACCTCGGGCGGCACCGACAACCACCTGATGCTGGTGGACCTGCGGCCGAAGGGCCTCACCGGCAAGGCCGCCGAGGCCGCCCTGTCGCGGGCCCACATCACCTGCAACAAGAACGGCGTGCCGTTCGACCCGCAGAAGCCGACCATCACCTCGGGCATTCGCCTGGGCACCCCGGCCGGGACCTCCCGCGGCTTCGGCGTCGCCGAGTTCAAGCAGATCGGCGGCCTGATCGTCGAGGTGCTCGACGGGCTCGCCGCGAAGGGCGAGGGCGGCGACGCTGAGGTCGAGGCCCGCGTGAAGGACAAGGTGCACGAGCTGACCCGCCGCTTCCCGATCTACGGCTGAGGCGATCGGACCGGCCGGAAGACGCTTCCGGCCGGGGCCGCACCACGGTAAGGAACGGCCGCGGATCCACGGGTCCGCGGCCGTTTCTCGTTCCATCTCGCGAGGTTTGAGCGCCCGATGCGCTGTCCCTACTGCGGCGGCTCCGACACCCAGGTGAAGGATTCGCGCCCGAGCGAGGACGGCGCCGCGATCCGCCGCCGCCGGGTCTGCCCCGATTGCGCCGGCCGCTTCACCACCTTCGAGCGCGTGCAGCTTCGCGAGCTCGTGGTGCTCAAGCGCTCGGGCAAGCGCGTTCCCTTCGACCGGGACAAGCTGCAGCGCTCGATCGACGTGGCACTGCGCAAGCGGCCCGTGGAGCCGGAGCGGATCGAGCGCCTCGTCAGCGGCATCACCCGCCAGCTCGAGAGCGGCGGCGAGGCCGAGATCACCAGCGAGGCGATCGGCGAGCTGGTGATGGAGGGGCTGAAGGGGCTCGACGACGTCGCCTACGTCCGCTTCGCCTCCGTCTACAAGAACTTCCGCGAGGCCAAGGACTTCGAGGACTTGCTCGGCACGCTGGGCGACGCCGCCGGCCCCGCGGCCGAGGCCGCGCCCGCCCGATCGCGACGGGGAGCGCGAGCGCGCCCGTGAGCGAGGCCGACCGCCGTTTCATGCGCCTCGCGCTCGCCCTCGGGCAGCGCAACCTCGGCCGGACATGGCCGAACCCGTCCGTGGGAGCGGTCGTCGTGGCGGGGCCGCCCGGTGCCGAGCGCATCGTCGGGCAGGCGGCGACGGCGCCGGGCGGCCGGCCGCACGCCGAGCCCCTGGCGCTCGCGATGGCCGGCGAGGCGGCGCGCGGCGCCACCCTCTACGTCACCCTGGAGCCCTGCTCGCACCACGGCCGCACGCCTCCCTGCACGGAGGCGATCGTCGCCGCGGGCATCGCCCGGGTCGTGACGGCGTTCGAGGATCCGGACCCCCGCGTCGCGGGCCGCGGCCACGCGCTCATCGCGTCGGCGGGCATCGCGCTCACCACCGGGTGCCTGCGCGAGCAGGCGTTCCGCGACCATGTCGGCCACGTCACGCGGGTGACGGAGGGACGGCCCGCCGTGAGCCTGAAGCTCGCGCGCACCCGCGACGGGTTCGCCGCGGCCTCCGGCAAGGAGCGGCTGCGGATCACGGGGCCGATCGCCGACGGCGCGGTGCATCTCTGGCGTGCCCACGCGGACGCCATCATGGTCGGCATCGGCACGGCGCGGGCCGACGACCCCTCGCTCACCGTCCGCCTGCCGGGTTTCTCGGACCGGTCGCCGCTGCGCGTCATCATCGATTCGCAGCTCCGCCTGCAGCCGGCGAGCGCCCTGGTGCGCGGCGCCCACGACGTGCCGACCCTCGTCGTCTCGACCCGCAGCGCCCCGGCGCACGCGCGGCGCACCCTCCAGACCCTCGGCGTCGAGGTCGTCTGCCTGCCCGCGGACGCCACCGGTCGCGTCGACCTGCGCGCCGCCCTCTCCGCCCTGGCCGAGCGCGGCATCACCCGGATCTGCAGCGAGGGCGGGCCTCTCCTCGCCGACACGCTCGCTGCGGCGGGCTGCGTCGATGCCTGCACGCTGATCAGCGGGCCGGTGGAGCTCGGCCCGGCCGGCGGCCTGCGCGCGGTCGGTCCCCATCTTGGCGCGCTGATCGCGAGCGGCCACCTACGTGAAACCGGGCGGCGCGAGCTCGGTCCCGACAGCGCCGTCATCTACGAGCGGAGCGTACCATGTTCACCGGCCTCGTCTCCGACGTCGGAACCGTCCTGAAGGTCTCCGGCGACGAGCGGCTGCGCCGCCTGGAGATCCGCTCGTCCTACGACCCGGCGACCATCGCCATCGGCGCCTCCATCGCCTGCGCGGGGCCCTGCCTGACGGCGGTGACCGTTGAATCGGTGGCGGGCGGCGCCGTCTTCGCGGTCGACGCGGCCGCCGAGACCCTCGCGCGCACCACGGTGGGCCTGTGGCGGGAGGGGACCCGGATCAACCTCGAACGCTCCCTGAAGATCGGCGACGAGCTCGGCGGTCACCTCGTGACCGGGCACGTCGACGGCCTCGCCGAGATCGTCGCCCGCGACCCCGTCACCGGAGGGGAGGGGGATTGGGGCGCGAGCGAGCGCTTCACGCTGCGCGCCCCCCACCACCTCGCGCGCTTCATCGCAGCGAAAGGGTCGGTCTGCCTCGACGGCACCTCGCTGACGGTGAACACCGTCGAGGGCGACCTCTTCTCCGTGCTGCTGATCCCGCACACGCTCGCCGTCACCACCTGGGGCGAGCGCCGCGCTGGCGACCGCCTGAACCTCGAGGTCGACCTGATCGCCCGCTACGCGGCCCGCCTGACCGAGAGCCGCGCGGAGGCGTCCGGCGCCTGAGGCGCAGGCCGGAGGCGGCGTCCCGCCGCTTGTGGAGGGGCCGCCTTCGGTCTATCGCTCGCCACCCGTCGCGGGTCCCGCCGGCCCGGCCCGTCCCGCGGCGCGCACCGGATGCTCCATCGACGAAGGCCCTGATGGTTTCGACGAACACACAGCGCCGCGAGGCGGGCCCCGTGCCCGCGCTGCGGGATGCCCGCGTCCTCGTGGTCGAGGCCCGCTTCTACGACCACATCGCCGACGAACTCCTCGCCGGCGCGCTCGGCGCCGTCGATGCGGCCGGCGCACGCGCGGTGACCGTCACGGTCCCGGGAGCCCTGGAGGTTCCCGGCACGGTCGCGATCCTCGTCGAGGCCGCCGAGCGTGCGGGCGAGCCCTACGACGCCGTCGTCGCCCTCGGCTGCGTGATCCGCGGCGAGACGGGCCATTACGACATCGTGGCCGGCGAGAGCGCGCGCGCCCTCATGGAGCTGTCGGTGGCGCTGCGCCTGCCCCTCGGCAACGGCATCCTGACGGTGGAGACGGAGGCGCAGGCGCTCGCCCGCGCCCGCGTCGGCGAGATGAACAAGGGCGGCGGCGCGGCGGAGGCGGCGCTCGCCGTGCTCGCCTTGAAGCGCGCGGCCGAGGCCGGCTCCGTCGGAGGGGCCGAGCGATGACAAACGAGCGCGAGATGAAGATCAGCGAGCGCAGCGGCGCCCGGCTCGCCGTGGTGCAGGCCCTCTACGACATGGAGATCTCGGGCAAGGGCGTGCTGGAGGCGCTCGCCGAGTTCGAGGTCCACTGGATCGGCCAGGAGGTCGATGGCATCGCCCACCCGCCGGCCGAGACCGCCTTCTTCCGCGACCTGCTGCGGGGCGTCGTGGAGGAGCAGCGGGCGATCGACCCGCAGATCGACCGGGCGCTCACGCAGGGCTGGCCCCTCAAGCGCGTCGAGGCGGTGCTGCGCGCGATCCTGCGGGCGGGCGCCTACGAGCTGATGTTCCGCCCCGACGTACCGGCCCGCGCCGCGATCTCGGAATACGTCGACGTTGCGCACAGCTTCTATGCCGGCGACGAGCCCGGCCTCGTCAACGCGGTGCTCGACAAGGTGGCGCGCGGCGCGCGGAGCGACGAGCTCGCCGGCGCGAAGCGCGGGTGAGCGGCGAGCGTCCCGAACGGCCAGGCGAGGACGCGCTCATCGCGCGCTACTTCGCGCCGCTCGCGGGAGAGGGCGCCGACGGACTGCGCGACGACGCCGCGAGCCTGACCCCGCGGCCGGGCCACGACCTCGTCCTCACCGCCGACGCCATCGTGGCCGGCATCCACTACTTTCCCGACGACCCGGCCGGCTCGATCGCCCGCAAGGCCCTCGGCGTGAACCTGTCGGACATCGCCGCCAAGGGGGCGGCGCCGCGGGCCTACCTGCTGACCCTCGGCCTGGCCGCAGACTGGACCGAGACGTGGCTCTCGGCGTTCAGCGCCGGGCTCGCCGAGGCGGCCGCCGCCTTCGGCTGCCCGCTGCTGGGCGGCGACACGGTCCGGACGGCGGGGGCGGCGTTCATCAACGTGACGGCGATCGGCGAAGTGCCGGCTGGCAGCATGGTCCGGCGCCGGACGGCGCGGGTCGGCGACCGGATCTGCGTCTCGGGCACGATCGGGGACGCGGCCCTCGGCCTTGCCCTGCGCCTCGCGCCCGAGGCGCCGTGGGCCGCCGCGCTCGACACCGAAACCCGGCAGCACCTGCGCGACCGCTACCTGCACCCGCGCCCGCGCCTCGCGCTGGCCCCGCTCCTGCGCCGCCACGCCAGCGCCGCCATGGACGTCTCGGACGGGCTCGCGGGCGATCTCGCCAAGATGACGGGCGGCGTCGGCCGCGCCGAGGTCGCGATCGCCGACGTTCCCCTGTCGGCGGCAGCCCGGCAGGTGATCGCGGATGAGCCCGCGCTCCTCGACACCGCGCTCACCGGCGGGGACGATTACGAGATCCTCTGCACGGTGCCGCCGGCGGAGGTGGAGGCGTTCGCCGCGGCGGCCGCGGCGGCCGGCGTGCCCGTGACCGCGATCGGGACGGTGCTCGGCGGGGACGGGGCGCCGCTCTTCGTGACGGAGGCCGGCGCTTCCCGCAGCTTCGCCGCGGGCTCCTACGCGCATTTCTGATCGGCGCCGGCGCCCCTCAGCCGGACGACCTCTGCGGCGGCAGCCCCTGAGGCTTGAGCCCGAGTTGCGCCCGCACGTCGTCCATCAGCTCGGCGGAGACGACCGGCATCCACAGGGCGAGGTCGGTCGGTGAGACGCGCTCCGTGGTCGATGCGGAGCGCGGATCGGGCGTCGCGAACGAGCGCTGAAGCAAGGCGAGCAGATCCTCGCGGATATCTTCGGGCTGGTCGCTGATGCGTTCGGCGAGAAGAAACTGCACCGCCTTCGTCAGGGTCTCGATCGTGGCGGCCAGCCGCGCGACCTGATCGCTGCTCATCCCTTCCCCCGGCGCCTGTGCAACCGTTGATTACCATCGTGCGGTCGCGCCGCAATCGGTATTCCGGACGGTGCCGGACGGGCGCGACCCGGCGGCCCGCCGGATCGCGGTGATCTGTCCGCTGGGGAGCCGAGGCATACTGGATACTGTATAATTATTGCAGTGCAACAATATACGGTGTTCGAAACGGTACGCGGTGTTTGCGCTGGGGCGCGAAGTTTGGCAATCAGAGCACGCGCTTCCGGGGAGGAGTGCGACCCGAGCGCCACGTCCCATGGCCGTCACGGCCGAGCTCGGCGAATAAGCCAACGCCAAGCACCATAACCCAAGGACGGATGAATGACCGCATTGCTGCTGATCATCCTGGGCGGGCTCTGCGCCGTCGCCTACGGAATCGTCACGATCAACGACGTGATGAAGCGAGACGCCGGGACACAGCGCATGCAGGAGATCGCGGGGGCGATCGCCGAGGGTGCGCAGGCCTACCTCCGGCGCCAGTACACCACCATCGGGATCGTCGGCATCATCCTGTTCGCGGCGCTCGCCTACTTCCTCGGGATCAAGGTGGCGATCGGCTTCCTCATCGGCGCCGTGCTCTCCGGCATGGCCGGCTTCATCGGCATGAACGTGTCAGTGCGGGCCAACGTGCGGACCGCGCAGGCCGCCTCCACCTCCCTCGGCGGCGGCCTTGAGGTCGCCTTCAAGTCGGGTGCCGTCACCGGCATGCTGGTGGCCGGCCTCGCCCTGCTCGGGGTGGCGATCTACTACGCCTATCTCACCCGCTTCGCCGGGCTCCAGCCCGCGAGCCGCGAGGTCATCGACGCGATGGTGGCGCTCGGCTTCGGCGCCTCGCTCATCTCGATCTTCGCGCGCCTCGGCGGCGGCATCTTCACGAAGGGAGCGGATGTCGGCGGCGACCTCGTCGGCAAGGTCGAGGCCGGTATCCCGGAGGATGATCCGCGCAACCCCGCCACCATCGCCGACAACGTCGGCGACAACGTCGGCGACTGCGCCGGCATGGCCGCCGACCTGTTCGAGACCTACGCGGTCACCGTGGTCGCCACCATGGTGCTGTCCGCGATCTTCTTCGCGGGGCAGACCGACGTCGGCGGGCGGAACGTGCTCGAGGCGATGATGATCTACCCGCTGGCCATCGGCTCGGCCTGCATCCTCACCTCCATCGCCGGCACCTTCGCGGTGCGCCTCGGGGCGAACCAGTCGATCATGGGTGCCCTCTACAAGGGCCTGATCGCGGCCGGCGTCCTCTCGGTCGGGGCCATCGCCGCCGTCAACTACGCACTCTTCGGCGGCTTCGCCACGGAGTTCCGGACCAATGGCGGCCAGAGCTTCACCTCGGGCGGCCTCCTCGGCTGCGCGGTGATCGGTCTCGCCATCACGGCGCTCATCGTCGTCATCACCGAGTACTACACCGGCACCAACTATCGCCCGGTCAAGTCGATCGCCGATTCGTCGGTCACGGGCCACGGCACCAACGTGATCCAGGGCCTCGCGATCTCGCTGGAATCGACGGCGCTGCCGGCCATCGTGATCGTCGCCGGCATCATCGCCACCTACGCGCTGGCGGGTCTGTTCGGCATCGCCGTCGCGGTGACGGCCATGCTGGCGCTCGCCGGCTTCATCGTGGCCCTCGACGCCTTCGGGCCGGTCACCGACAATGCCGGCGGCATCGCCGAGATGGCGGGCCTGCCCTCCGAGGTCCGCAAGTCCACGGACGCGCTCGACGCGGTCGGCAATACCACGAAGGCGGTCACCAAGGGTTACGCCATCGGCTCGGCCGGCCTCGGCGCCCTGGTCCTGTTCGCGGCCTACACCTCGGACCTGAATTACTTCATCGCCAACGCGAGCCCGACACAGTACCGCTTCTTCCAGGGCGTCACCGTCGATTTCTCACTCTCGAACCCGTACGTGGTCGTGGGCCTCCTCCTCGGCGGCCTCATCCCGTACCTGTTCGGCGGCATCGCCATGACGGCGGTCGGGCGCGCCGCGAGCGCCGTCGTCGAGGAGGTCCGCCGTCAGTTCCGCGAGAAGCCCGGCATCATGGAGGGGCGCGACCGGCCCGATTACGGCCGTGCCGTCGACATGCTGACCCGCGCCGCCATCAAGGAGATGGTGGTTCCCTCGCTCCTCCCGGTACTCTCGCCGATCGTGCTGTTCTTCGTGATCCAGGCGATCGCCGGCAAGAGCCAAGCCTTCGCCACGGTGGGCGCGATGCTGCTCGGCGTGATCATCACCGGCCTCTACGTGGCGATCTCGATGACCTCGGGCGGCGGCGCCTGGGACAACGCCAAGAAGTTCATCGAGGACGGGCACCACGGCGGCAAGGGGTCCGAGGCCCACAAGGCGGCGGTGACGGGCGACACGGTCGGCGATCCCTACAAGGACACCGCGGGCCCCGCCGTGAACCCGGCGATCAAGATCACCAACATCATCGCCCTGCTGCTGCTCGCCGTCCTCGCTCACAGCTGAGCGATCGCAGAGGTTCGAAGTCCGCGCCCGCACCCCGTGCGGGCGCGGGCTTGTCTCGGGCTGCAGCGATCCGCGTGTGCGCCCGCGCACCGTGGCCGCCCTGGCGCGCGGCGCCGAGGCGCCCACGTAAGGGCCCGTCGGGCGGCCACCGCCCGCGGATGATCGGCCCGCAGCACGTCGCGGGCCCAGCCCTTCCACGAGAGACCTGATGCCCTCACTGTTCGATCCGATCCGCCTCGGCGCCATCGAGGCGCCGAACCGCATCCTCATGGCTCCGCTGACCCGCGGCCGCGCCACCCGCGCGCACGTGCCGACGCCGATCATGGCCGAGTACTACGCGCAGCGCGCCGGTGCCGGTCTCATCATCTCGGAGGCGACCGGCATCAGCCAGGAGGGCCTCGGCTGGCCCTACGCCCCCGGTCTGTGGTCGGACGAGCAGGTCGAGGCGTGGAAGCCCGTCGTGAAGGCGGCGCACGCCGCCGGCGGGCGCATCGTCGCGCAGCTCTGGCACATGGGCCGGATCGTCCATCCGGACTTCCTCGGCGACGAGCAGCCGGTCTCGGCCTCGGCCACGACGGCGCCGGACGCGGCCCACACCTACGAGGGCAAGAAGCCCTACGCCGAGGCGCGCCCGCTGCGGCTCGACGAGATCCCGCGCCTCCTCGCGGATTACGAGAACGCCACCCGCAACGCTCTCAAGGCGGGCTTCGACGGCGTGCAGATCCATGCCGCGAACGGCTACCTGATCGACCAGTTCCTGCGCGACGGGTCGAACTTCCGCGACGACGCCTATGGCGGTTCCGTCGAGAACCGCATCCGCCTGCTCACGGAGGTGACCCAGGCCGTGGCGGGGGTCGCCGGCACGGACCGCACGGGCGTGCGCCTCTCGCCGAACGGCGCGATCCAGGGCGTCGACGATTCGAACCCGGAGGCGCTGTTCGGCGCGGCCGCCGCGGCGCTGGGGCAGATCGGCATCGCCTTCCTGGAGCTGCGCGAGCCGGGTCCGAACGGCACCTTCGGGACGGCGAACCGCCCGCCCGTGGCGCCCACGATCAAGCGCGCCTTCGGCGGCCCGCTCGTGCTCAACTCCGATTACGACGGGCGCGCGGCCCAGGCCGCCCTCGACGCGGGCGTCGCCGACGCGGTCGCCTTCGGCCGCACCTTCCTGGCCAATCCCGACCTGCCGCGCCGGATCGCCGAGGACGCCCCGCTGAACAAGGACGTCGCGAAGACCTGGTACTCGCAGGGTCCCGAGGGCTACATCGACTACCCCACCCTTTCGGACGCGAAGGCCGCCTGAGGCCACAGGGGCCCCGCTGGGCGCGGCCTCCGTCCGCGGGCAAGCGAAGCCGTGGATATCTCGGGACAGGGCCGCTCGACGGTCCTGTCCGTCACGTCGCCGGCGCGGTGCGTCCTTCCTTGGGAGCGGCTTCCACCCTATGTCTCCCTGCGTGGGAAAGGATTCGCGCACGTGACGTCCGAGCGACCGGACGATTCCGCCGGCTCGGCCTCGGTCGAGGCCGCGCGCCTCGCGGAACTGCGCGCGCTGCACATCCTCGACAGCGGGCAGGAGGCCGCCTACGACGACCTCATCCAGATCGCGGCGCGGATCTGCGACGCGCCGATGGCGCTCGTCAGCTTCGTCGACGAGGCGCGGCAATGGTTCAAGGCCGAGCTCGGCCTCGGCTGCTGCGAGACCAGCCTCGACCGCTCGATCTGCGCCCACGCGATCCGGGAGAAGGAGCTGCTGGTGGTGCCGGACCTGACGGCGGACCGGCGCACGCGCGAGAACCCGCTGGTCGTCGACGATCCGCACATCCGCTTCTACGCAGGCGCGGTGATCCGCGGCCCCTCGGGCCTGCCGCTCGGCAGCCTGTGCGTCATCGACCACGAGCCTCGCCCGCAGGGTCTCACGTCGGCGCAGGCCGAGACGCTCTGCGCCCTCGCGCGCCAGATCTCCGCGCTCCTCGCCTTCCGGCAGACGCTCGACACGGTGTCGGCCCGCGAGACGGAGCTCGAGGCCAGCGAGCGGCGATTCCGGGTGATGACTTCGGCGATGCCGCAGATGGTCTGGACCACGCTTCCGGACGGGTTCCACGACTATTACAACGACCGCTGGTACGAGTTCACCGGCGTGCCCTACGGTTCGACGGACGGCGCGGGCTGGAACGGCGTGTTCCACCCGGACGACCAGGAGAAGGCGTGGTCGCGCTGGCGCCACTCGCTGGCGACGGGCGAGCCCTACGAGATCGAGTACCGGCTCCGCCACCATTCCGGCGCCTACCGCTGGACCCTCGGCCGCGCCATGCCGATCCGCGACGCCGAGGGGCGCATCGAGCGATGGTTCGGCACCTGCACGGACATCGACGACCTGAAGCGCGTCGAGAGCGAGGCGCGCAAGCTCGCCGCCGTGGTCGAGACCTCCAAGGACTTCATCGGCGTCACGGACCGCGAAGGCCGGATCGTCCATCTCAACGAGGCCGCGCTGCAACTCGTCGGCCTCCCCGACCTCGACGCAGCCCGCCGGACCGAGATCCCCGACTACTTCATGCCGGCGAGCGCGCGCATCCTCGACGATGTGGTGCTGCCGGCGGTGCGCCGCTCGGGCTGGTGGGAGGGCGAGCTCGCCTTCCGGCATTTCGGGACGGGCGAGGCGATCGCCGTCCTCTACAACATCTTCCCGGTCCGCGATGCGGACGGAAACGAGGTCGGCTACGCGACGGTGACCCGCGACCTGCGCGAGCGCAAGCGCGCCGAGGAGGCCCGGGACCTGCTGATCCGCGAGCTCTCCCACCGCATCAAGAATATCTTCGCGGTGGTCGGCGGCATCGCGGCGCTGACAGCACGAAGCGATCCGCAGGCCAAGCCCTTCGTCGAGGCCTTCCGGGAGCGCCTCGGGGCCCTGGCGCAGGCCCACGAGTACGTGCGCCCGCACTCGCCGGAGAGCGCGCCGACCGTCGAGGGCCAGACGCTCCTCGGCCTCATGCGGTTGATCATGGCGGCCTACGAGCAGGAGGGCCGCGAGCGCGTGGTCATCAGCGGAGACGACGTGCCGGTCGGCGAGCGGTCCGCGACCGCGCTCGCGCTGATCATGCACGAGCAGGCGACAAACGCGGTGAAGTACGGCGGCCTCTCCACCGAGGCCGGAATGGTCTCGCTCACCGGCCGCATCGAGGGCGACACCTACCACCTGACCTGGGCGGAGGCCGGCGGCCCGGCAATCGCCCACTCGCCGACCCGGCGCGGGTTCGGCACGGTGCTCGCCGAGCGCAGCGTCGCGGGCCAGCTCGACGGCAGCCTGGAGCACGAATGGGCTCCCGACGGCCTGGTCATGCGCCTGCGCGTCCCCGTCGCGAACCTGCGCCACTGAGGCGCGGCGCGATTCCTCCCGACCCGGCACCGTGATGACCTTCGAGCGCCCGCCCGCGCCCTACCGCCTCGTCGTCCTCGATTTCGACGGAACGCTCGCCGACAGCTTTCCGTGGTTCTGCTCCGTCATCAACGGCGTCGCGGACCGCTACGGCTTCCGCCGCATCGACGAAGAGGAGGTCGAGTCCCTGCGCGCGCTCGGGGCCCGCGAGATCGTTAAGCGCCTCGGCGTGCCGCTGTGGAAGCTGCCGGCGATCTCCCGGCACATGCACGATCTGGCGAGCCGCGACATCGGCGCGATGCGCCTGTTCCCAGGCGTGCCCGAGGCGATGACCGCCCTGGCGCGCCGCGGCACCGGCCTCGCGGTGCTGAGCTCGAACACCGAGGCGAATGTCCGCAGCGTCCTCGGGCCGGACCTCGCCGGCCTCGTGGGCGCCTACGCCTGCGGCGCCTCGCTGTTCGGGAAGGCGCGCCGGCTCTCGGCGCTGATCCGCCGCTGCGGCGCGGCGCCGGCGGAGGTTCTGAGCGTCGGCGACGAGATCCGCGATGCCGAGGCTGCCCGCGCCGCCGGTTGCGCCTTCGGCGCGGTCGGCTGGGGCTACACGCGGGCGGACGCGCTCGCGAGGCTAGGCCCGGACCACCACTTCGCGGAGCCCGCCGAGATCGCCGGGCTTTTCGCGGATCTCGCCGGGTCGGCCTGAGGCGTCAGGCCGACTCGTCCCGCAGGATGTGATAGAGCAGGATGGCGGCGGCGGTGGCCGTGCCGATGCCGCCGAGCCGGAAGTCGCCGAGGCTCACCGTGAAGTCGCCCGCGCCCAGAACCAGGGCGGTGCCCACCGTGAGCAGTACACGCGGCTTCGAGAAATCGACCCGGTTCTCCACGAAGATCCGTCCCGCCGCGGCCGTGATGAGCCCGAACACCACCACCGACAGGCCGCCGATCACGGGGCCCGGTATCGTCTGGATCAGGGCGCCGAACTTCGGCGACAGCCCGAACAGGATCGCCATGAGCCCCGCCGCGGCGAAGACCAGGGTCGAGTAGATCCGCGTAACCGCCATCACGCCCATGTTCTCGGCGTAGGTCGTGACACCGGTGCCGCCGAAGGCGCCCGACAGCATCGTGGCGAGGCCGTCGCCGAGGAAGGCCCGGCCGATATAGGGATCGAGGTTGCGCCCGGTCATCGCGCCGATGGCCTTCACGTGGCCGAGGTTCTCCGCGACGAGGACCACGGCGACCGGCGCGATCAGCCAGATCGCGGCCGCCTCGAAGACGGGCGTCTCGAAGCGGGGCAGGCCGAACCAGGGCGCGTCCGTGACCCGCGCGAGGTCGAGGGGCTTCGCGAGCCCGAGACCGTTCGCCAGCAGCGCGTAGAGGAGCTCGGCCGCCAACGCCGCGACAAGCAGGGGGATCCGCCGGGCGCTCCCCGGCAGGTACGAGGCCGCGAGGACGACCGCCGCGATGGTGAAGAGGCCGACGCCGACATCGAGGCCGCTGCCCGAGATGCCCTTCACGCCGATCGGCGCGAGGTTGAGGCCGATCGCGCCGACGATCGCGCCCGTCACCGCAGCCGGCATCAGGCGACCGATCCAGGCGTGCCCCGCGACCATCACCGCCACGCCGATGAGCGCGTAGAGGGCGCCCGCCGCGACGATCCCGCCGAGCGCCACCGCGAGATTGGGGTTCGGGCCGCAGCCGCCGTAGCCGGTCGCGGCAATCACGACCGCGATGAAGGCGAAGCTCGACCCGAGGTAGCTCGGCACCCGGCCGCCGACCACGACGAAGAACAGGAGCGTCGCCACGCCGGAGAACAGGGCGACGAGGGCGGGGTCGAACCCCATCAGCGTCGGCGCTGGCACCGTGGCGCCGAACATCGCCACCACGTGCTGGAGGGCGAGCGCGAGCAGCTGGCCGAGGGGCGGGCGCTCGTCGGGCCCGATCAGGCCGCCCTGGCTCAGACGCCAGCGCGGGAAACCGAGCCGGCCCTCCCGCACGGGCTCCTCGGGGATCATCGGGGGCGCGCGGGCGGAGGCGGCGCCCGGAGGCGCCGCGGGTTCCGTCAGAGGCCCCGGTTTGCGCCGGGCACCGGGCTGCCGCCGCTGCCGCCGAAGGGCTCGTAGCGGGTCAGGCCGCGGAAGAGCTGGCTGAGGAAGGCGCGATCCTGGCCGCTCGTCGGCGTCGTGCGATCGATGAAGTCGAAGATGCGCCCGTCCTGCAGACCGTAGAGGGCGACGCGCTCCACCTTGAAGCCGGGCGTGAAGTAGACCGCGACGACGCGCTGGTCCTCGACCTGCTCACCGAGGAACATCACCGTCCGGCGGGTGTTCTGGGAGATGTAGTACCAGGACTTGTTGCCGACCGTGGAGACGGTGGACGGGGTGCCGAGGATCTGCAGGACCTGCTCGGGGCTGGAGCCGGGCTTGACCTGCGCCACCGCGTTCTGGTCGATCTGGTAGCCGTGCCGCAGGTCCTCACCGATGCAGCCGGACACGCCGGCGCCCAGCACGCCGACTACGGCGAGACGAGCGAGCGCAGAGACGAGACGGCGCGACATCGGCCCCCCTTGATTCTGTTGGCAAACCAGACACGAACGCGGGCCCGAGGCGCTGGCGCCCGATGGACGCTTGCGCCTTGGCCGTGGGTTGCCGTACCGCGGGGTTATGGTTTTGACAAGGCAAGCTCGGCCACACCTCACGGCCATCCTGCAACCCGACGGGTGCGCCCGATGATCGCCCGCTTCTTCCGCCGCGGGGACGAGCGCCGGGCGGCCATCCGCCAGCTCCACGCCCGCACCAACGAAGCGTCCCGGCAGGTCGGGCTCTACACCCGCCTCGGCGTTCCGGACACGGTCGAGGGCCGCTTCGAGTGCCTGAGCCTGCACGTCATCCTCGTCCTGCGGCGCCTCAACCGGCTGCCGGCCCCGGCCGCGGACGTGGCGCAGGACCTCGTGAACTCGGTCTTCCTGCAGCTCGACGCTTCGCTGCGGGAACTCGGCGTGGGTGATTTCGGCGTGCCCAAGCGCATGAAGAAGCTCGGCGCCGCCTTCTATGGGCGCGCGGCCGGCTACGACGCGGCGCTCGACGCCGGCGACCAGGCTGCGCTGCGGGCGGCGCTCGCCCGCAACGTGCTCGGACGCGACGAGCCGGACGCCGCCGCCGCCCTCGCGGCCTACGTCACGGCCGCGAGCGCGGCGCTGTCCGGAACCGACCTCGACACGTTCCTGACGGCGGGCCCCCCCTTTCCCGACCCGGAGGCGTTCGGAGGCGCAGCATGAGCCGCAGCGAGATGAACCGGCACGACGGCGGCCCGCTCAGCCGCTCCGTCAACGTCGAGCGCATGCCGCAGGGGCGCGGCGCCGTGACCGTCGAGGCGAGCCAGGCCGAGTGCGACGCCCTCGCCAAGGATTTCGGGATCCCCGGCATCCGCGATCTCGTCGGCCGCTTCGACCTCGAGGGCTCGCTCAACCGGCTGCGCGTCACCGGCACCGTGGAGGCGCTGGTGACGCAGGTCTGCACGGTCAGCCTCGACCCCTTCGAGGCGAAGGTCAGCGAGCCGGTGGAGGTGGAGTTCACCGACACGGACCAGTTCGTCGGCACCGACGCCGAGGACGTCGACATCCCCGATCCGATCGTGAACGGGCGCATCGATTTCGGCGCGCTCACCGCGGAGTTCCTGGCGCTCGGTCTCGACCCCTACCCGCGCAAGCCCGGCATCGCGTTCGAGGAGCGGCAGGAGGACGCGGACGAGAAGCCGTTCGCGGCCCTGGCGCGGCTGCGGGGGAGCGAGCCGGTGCCGGAATAGGGCGACGCAGCAGCCGGATCTCAGATTTCGTTTGCCCGTCCGGCACGGTTCGCTATTTTCCGCCGCGCCGGGCGGTCCCCTCGATCCGAGCGTGGCCCCGCGACCCGGCAGCCCTCCGCACGAGGCCGCGACACAAGACCAATGTCACAACGCGTGTGCATCTCGCTCGACGCCATGGGCGGCGATCACGGGCCGTCGACCGTCGTGCCGGGTGCGGCCATCGCCCGCGAGCGCCATCCGGAGACAACGTTCCTGATGTTCGGAGACGAGGCGGTGATCCGCCCCCTCGTCGACGCCGAGCCGCGCCTGAAGGGCGCTGTCGAGATCCGCCACACCACGGTCTCGGTGGCGATGGACGACAAGCCGAGCCAGGCGGTCCGCCAGGGCCGCGGCAAGTCCTCGATGTGGCAGGCGATCCAGGCCGTGCGCGACGGGCAGGCCGACGCCTGCGTCTCGGCCGGCAACACCGGCGCGCTGATGGCGATGTCGAAGATCTGCCTGAAGACCATGTCCGGCATCGAGCGTCCGGCCATCGCCTGCCTGTGGCCCACCGTGCGCGGCGAGAGCGTGGTGCTCGACGTCGGCGCCACGATCGGCACCGATGCCGAGCACCTCGTCGAGATGGCGGTGATGGGCTCGGCCATGGCCCGCATCGTGTTCGACCTCGAGACGCCGAGCGTCGGCCTCCTCAACGTCGGCACCGAGGAGATGAAGGGCAACGAGGCCGTCAAGGAGGCCGCGCGCCTCCTGCGCGAGATGGAACTGCCGAACTTCGCCTACCACGGCTTCGTCGAGGGCACGGATCTCGGCCGCGGCACCGTCGACGTGGTGGTCACAGAGGGCTTCACCGGCAACATCGCCCTGAAGACCGCCGAGGGCACCGCCAAGCAGATCGGCTCCTACCTGCGCTCGGCCATGAGCCGTACGCTGTCGGCCAAGATCGGATACCTGTTCGCGCGCAGCGCGTTCCGGGCACTCCGCGAGAAGATGAACCCGAGCCGCGCCAATGGCGGCGTCTTCCTCGGGCTCGAGGGCATCGTCATCAAGAGCCACGGCTCGGAGAACGCGCAGGGCTTCGCCGCGGCGATCGACCTTGCCCACGACATGGCCCGTCACGACCTGATGCGCACCATCCGCGAGATGCTCGACCAGACGCCCGCCGTGGTCTCGGCATGAGGCTGGCGGGGGAAGGATCACCATGGTAGCCCTGCGTTCCGTCGTCGTCGGCTGCGGCTCGGCGTTGCCCGCCCGGGTCGTGACGAACGACGACCTCGCCCAGCGCGTCGACACCTCCGACGAGTGGATCGTCCAGCGCACGGGCATCCGCCAGCGCCACCTCGCCGACGAGAGCGAGACCACCTCGGTCCTCGGCGTCCGGGCGGCGCAGGCCGCCCTCGGCGAGGCGGGCCTCGGCCCGGAGGACATCGACCTCGTCATCTGCGCGACCTCGACGCCCGACCACACCTTCCCCTCCACCGCCACGCAGATCCAGGCCGGCCTCGGCATCCACCAGGGTGCGGCCTTCGACCTGCAGGCGGTCTGCGCCGGCTTCGTCTACGGTGTGGCGACGGCGGACAAGTTCCTGACGACGGGCGCCGCCCGCCGCGCCCTCGTTGTGGGGGCCGAGACCTTCTCGCGCATCCTCGACTGGGAGGACCGCACCACCTGCGTGCTGTTCGGCGACGGCGCGGGCGCCATCGTCCTGGAGGCGCGCGAGGGCGCGGGCACGAAGTCGGATCGGGGCGTGCTCACCGCGAGCCTGCGCTCGGACGGGCGCCACCGCTCGAAGCTCTACGTCGACGGCGGCCCGGGCTCCACCGGCACCACGGGCTTCCTCCGCATGGAGGGACGCGACGTGTTCCGCTTCGCGGTGGGCTCCGTCACCGACGTGATCGAGGACGCCTTCCGTGCCTCCGGTACGACGGCGGAGGAGCTGAACTGGTTCGTGCCCCACCAGGCCAACCGCCGGATCATCGAGGCGTCCGCCGACAAGCTCGGCATCGCCCGCGAGAAGGTGGTCCTCACCGTCGACCGGCACGGCAACACCTCGGCAGCCTCGATCCCGCTCGCCCTCGACGCCGCCCGCAAGGACGGGCGCATCCGCGAGGGCGACCTCGTGATGATCGAGGCGATCGGCGGCGGATTCACCTGGGGCGCCGCGGTGATCCGCTGGTGAGGCGCCGCAATCCGGGGCGATCGCCCGGGTCGGAATTTCGCAAGGTCCGCGTCCCGGCCCGCGGTTGACCCCGCGTCTGAGCCGGATTAGCGTGCCGGATCATAGAGATACGCCGCGAACGACGAATCGTTGAGGGGGTTAACGCATGACGGGAAAGACGGTCACACGCGCCGATCTGAGCGAGGCCGTCTATCAGCAGGTTGGTCTCTCGCGCACGGAATCGTCCGCGCTGGTCGAGACGGTCCTGTCGGAGATCTGCACCTGCCTCGCCCAGGGCGAGACGGTGAAGCTGTCCTCGTTCGGATCCTTCGTGGTGCGCAGCAAGGGCAAGCGCGTCGGCCGCAACCCCAAGACCGGCGTCGAGGTGGCGATCGAGCCGCGCCAGGTCATGGTGTTCAAGCCTTCGAACGTCCTGAAGGCGCGGATCAACGGGGCGAACGGCGTCCACGCCGACAGCGACGATTGAGGCCGGCCGGACCGTCCGGCCAACGGGCGGCGCTACGCCCGCGGCCGGCCGAGTCCTGAGGGAAGGGGGCGACGATGCCGCTCGCAGCCGTGACGGGAGCCGCCGACGAGGCCGCCCGCGCCGAGAAGGCGCCGGACGCCTTCCGGACGATCAAGGAGGTCTCGGACGATCTCGACGTGCCGCAGCACGTCCTGCGCTTCTGGGAGACCCGCTTCGCCCAGATCCGGCCCGTGAAGCGCGCCGGCGGGCGTCGCTACTACCGCCCCGGCGACGTGGACCTCCTGCGCGGCGTGCGCCAGCTTCTCCACGGGCAGGGCTACACGATCCGCGGCGCGCAGCGCGTGCTGCGGGAGAACGGGGTGCGCTTCGTGCAGGCGGTCGGCCGCGGCGAGGCCGCGGCTGCCGCGCCCTCTCCGCAGGAGACCGAGGCCGGCGCGATCCTGCTGCCCGCGGATCCCGCGCGCGCCGCCGTCGCGGTCGGCGGCCAAGCCGCCCTGAGGGAGGCGCTGGCCGAGCTCCGGGCCTGCCGGGACGCGCTGGCCGCCCTGAGGCTGCCGCCCGAGTCCTAGGGCGGAGGACCCTGCCCGTCGCTCAGGCCCGCAGGCTGTCGAGCGGCACCGGGGCCGCGTGCGGGCGCGTGCCCAGCATCCGGTCGATCAGCGCCAGCACCTCGGCCCGGCCGCAATTCGCCGCCGGCTCGAAGGGCGTCCAGGTCTGCGCGAAGTCGAGTTGCGAGAAGACGTCCCGGTAGCGCCGCAGCTCGTTGATCGTCAGCGGCACGCCGCGCACGAACGCCTTGTGGGCGGAGATGGTGAGCGCCTTCCGGAAGTCGCCCGGGTCGAGCTCGAACTTCAGCGCGTCGCCGCAGAACAGGATCTTGCGCGCCCGGTCGAACAGGACGGCGTGGCCGTCGAAATGGCCGGCGGTGCGGTGCAGCTCCAGTCCGGGCAGGGGCTCCAGGAAGTCGTCGTAGGGCCACGAGACCTGCAGCGCCGGGCTCCAGATGAAGTCGGCGGCCGGCAGGCAGAGTTCCGGGTCGAACCGGTCCTGCAACTGCACGAGGGCGCCGTAGGAATGGGGGTGGGAGGCCGAGAGGACCTGCATGCCGCCGAGGCTCTCGATGTGGTCGAGCGCCGCCTCGCTGAAGACGGGGCAACCCTCGAAGCCCATGTTGCCGGTGTCCGTCCGGATCAGGTAGGCGCTCGGCCCGATGCCGGAGACGGGCTCGTTCCAGAACCGCCACACCCCCGGCTCCAGCTCCTGCCAGTGGCAGGGGAAGCGCTCCTGCGCCTGCCGCTCGGTCCAGAAGCGCCAGCCGTCCTGCGGCACGACATGGCGGGCGTCGAGGCACATCGGGCAGTGCGGGGGCGCCTCGAAATGGCGCTGCCAGAACCCGCAATTGTCGCAGGTGTAGGCGGGCAGCTTGAGGGCGCCCGCGAAGGGCAGGTATCCGGGCACGGGTCTCTCGCGGCTGTTGGCTTGGGGCTCACCTAGCAGGCGGGCGGCGCGATTGCACGGGCTCGCCCGCTAGCGTCTCCCGAGCAGCCGGCGCGGCGCCCGCGCGGCGGCCGCGAGGCCCGCGAAGCCGAGGGTGGCGACGCCCGCGAGGCCGAGGACGAGGAGGTCCCGCTCGCGACTCGTCCAGAACTCGGAGCGGGTCCGTTTCATGCGGTCGCCGAATCGGCCCTCGCTTCCGACTGCGCCGGGCACGGGCTCGAACAGGTTGCCGGCGCGGTCCGGCACCGGCTCCTCCTCGAGCTGGCTCTCCCAGGCATCGGCCGCCTTGCGGTCGGCGAAGCCCGGCGCCACGGCCTGCGCCACCGCCATCATCAGCGAGGAGCGGCCGACCCAGATCTCGCGCCGCGGGTGCTCCACCGCGTAGACGATCGCCTCGGCGCAGAGCCGCGGGTCGAAGACCGGGTCCGGCGCGTTCTGGCCGTGGCCGGTGCGGGTGCGGGCCCAGTTGAACTGCGGCGTGTTGACGGCGGGCAGGTAGACGACGGTGAGCGAGACGTCGACCCGGTCGTGGATCAGCTCGGCGCGCAGCGCGTCGGTGAAGCCCGAGACCGCGAACTTTGCCGCGCAGTAGGGTGCCTGCAGGGGCGCGGCGCGGATCCCGAGGCCGGAGGAGACCTGCACGATGGCCCCGCGGTTGCGCCGCTTCATGTGGCGGAGCGCCGCCAGCGTGCCGAAGACCTGGCTCAGGTAGGTGGTCTCGGTGACGCGCCGGTACTCCTCGGGGGCGATCTTGTCGGCCGGGCTGACGATGGTCGACATCGCGTTGTTCACCCAGGCCTGGATCGGCCCGAGCTCGCGCTCGATCCGTTCCGCCGCCGCGTCGACGGCTTGTGCGTCAGCGACTTCGGCCGAGATCGCGAGGACGGGACGCCCGTAGCCTGCGAGTGCCTCCCGCGCCGCGTCGAGGCGGCCCCGGTCTCGAGCGATCACGGCGACCGACCAGCCCCGTGCGGCGAAGAGATGGGCCGTGGCGAGCCCGATCCCCGCCGTCCCACCGGTCACGACTGCCACACGCGCCATCCGCACACCTCGCGATCGTCCCTGCTCGGCCGATCAATGCGGGTCGCCCGAAACGGTTGCGGCCCCGCCCCAGTGCCGAATCGACACGGGAGCGGGGCCGCGGGACGCCTCCGATGTGGGCCGGCCCTCAGGGATGGGCCGGCGTCGCGTGCGGGTCGTGCTTGTCCGGCGTCGTGTTCTGCGGGTCCTTCCCGCGCTTGCGCGCGATCCAGATCAGCACGTTGCGGATCACCACGTAGAAGACCGGCGTCAGGAACAGGCCGAAGAAGGTGGCGCCGATCATGCCGAAGAACACGGCGGTGCCGAGCGCCTGACGCATCTCGGCGCCGGGGCCCGTCGCGATGACGAGGGGCAGCACGCCGAGGATGAAGGCGAAGGCCGTCATCAGGATCGGGCGCAGGCGCAGGCGGCAGGCCTCCACGGCGGCGGCCACCGGCCCCTTGTGCTCGGTCTCCTCGATCTGGTGAGCGAACTCCACGATCAGGATCGCGTTCTTCGCCGCCAGACCGATGAGCACGATGAGCCCGATCTGCGTGAGGATGTTGTTGTCCTGCCCTCGCAACTGCACTCCGAACAGCGCGGCGAGCACGCCTGTCGGAACCACCAGGATGATCGCCAGCGGCAGCGCCCAGGATTCGTACTGCGCGGCCAGCACCAGGAAGACGAGGAGCACGCCGAGGGCGAAGACGTAGATCGCCGTGCCGCCCGCCGCCTTCTGCTGGTAGGCGATCTCGGTCCAGTCGTAGGCGTAGCCCTCGGGCAGCGCCTTCTTGGCCATATCCTCCATCGCGTCGAGGGCCTGGCCCGTCGAGATGCCGGGCTTGGCCGTGCCCTGGATCGGCACCGAGTAGAACAGGTTGAACCGCTGCACGATCTGCGGGCCGGTGATCTCGCGGATCTGGGCCAGTGTCCCCATCGGCACGAGCGCGCCGGTGGAGGAGCGGACCTTGAGCTGCGTGATGTCCTCCTGGCTGACGCGGAAGGGCGCGTCGGCCTGCACGCGGACCTGATAGATGCGGCCGAGCGTGTTGAAGTCGTTCACGTAGGCGCCGCCGAGGTTCGACTGCAGCGTCGAGAAGACGTTGGCGAGCGGCACGTTGAGCATCCGCGCCACCGTGCGGTCGATGTCGATGAAGAGCTGCGGCGTGTCGTTGCCGAAGGTCGTGAAGACCCGCTGCACCTCGTTGCTCTGGTTCGCCTGGCCGATCAGCTCGCCGGCGGCCGCCAGGAGCGGCCCGATCGACGAGGATTGCCGGCTCTCGATCTGCATCTTGAAGCCGCCGCCCGTGCCGAGGCCGCGCACCGGCGGGGGCGGGATCACGATGATGCGCGCCTCCTGGATGCCGGCTGTGGCCTTGAGCACGTCGCCCGTGACCACGGCGGCGCTGCGCCCCTGCGCCGCCCGCTCCTTGGCGTTCTTCAGCGTCAGGAACATCACCGCCGCGTTGGTGGTGTTCGTGAAGGTGGCGCCGTCGAAGCCCGCGATGATGACGGTGTTCGTCACCCCGTCGACGCCGCGCGCGATCTCGGCGGCCTTCGTCACCACGGCGGTCGTGCGGTCGAGGGAGGCGCCCGAGGGGAGCTGCACGACGCCGATCAGGTAGCCCTGGTCCTGGTCCGGGATGAAGCCGGTCGGCGTCGTCTGCGCGAGGTGGATCGTCCCCGCGATCGAGGCGGCGTAGACGAGGAGCATCGCGATCAGGCCGACCGCGTTCGCCGTGAGGAAGCGGATGGTCGCGGCGTAGCCGTGCGAGAGCTTGTCGAACGCCTTGTTGAAGCCGTTGGCCAGCCAGTTCACGAAGCGCGTCAGGAAGAACTTCGGCTGCGCGTGCGCGTGGTGGGGCTTCAGGAGCAGCTTGCAGAGCGCGGGCGAGAGCGTCAGCGAGTTGAAGGCAGAGATGATCGTCGAGGCCGCGATGGTGAGCGCGAACTGCTTGTAGAACTGGCCCGAGATGCCGGGGATGAACGCGGTCGGGATGAACACCGCCGCGAGCACCAGCGCGATGGCGACGACCGCGCCGCCGACCTCGTCCATGGTCTTGTGCGCCGCTTCGCCGGGGGAGAGCCCCTCGGCCATGTTGCGCTCGACGTTCTCCACCACGACGATCGCGTCGTCGACCACGATGCCGATGGCGAGGACGAGGCCGAACAGCGTCAGGTTGTTGAGCGAGAAGCCAAGTGCCGCCATCACCGCGAAGGTGCCGACGAGCGAGACGGGAATCGCGATGACCGGGATCAGCGCGGTGCGCCAGCTCTGCAGGAAGACGAGCACCACGATGACCACGAGGGCGACCGCCTCGAACAGGGTCTTGTAGACCTCGTGGATCGACTCCTCGATGAACTCGGTCGGGTTGTAGGCGATGCGGTACTCGACGTCCGGCGGGAAGTTCGCCTTCAGCCGCTCCATCGTCGCCTTCACCGAGGCGGCCGCGGCGAGCGCGTTGGTGCCGGGGCGCTGGAAGGCGCCGATGCCGACCGCGGGGGTCGCGTTGAGGAAGGAGTTCGTCGTGTAGTCCTTCTGGCCCATCTCGACGCGAGCGATGTCCTTCAGGCGCACGAGGCGCCCGTCGCTCGCCTTCACGATCACGCTGGCGAACTCGTCGGGCGTCTGGAAGCGCCCCTGCGACTGCACCACGAGCTGGAAGGCCGAGGAGGAGGGGGCCGGCGGCGCGCCGAGGGCGCCGGCCGCCACCTGCACGTTCTGCTCCTGCAGGGCGCCGATGACGTCGGTGGTCGAGAGTCCGTAGGCGGCGAGCTTGTTCGGGTCGAGCCAGATGCGCTCCGCGTACTCGTTGCCGCCGAAGATCGTGATGTCTCCCACGCCGTCGAGGCGGAGCATCTCGTCGCGGATGTTCAGGTAGATGTAGTTCGCGAGGTAGTTCTGGTCGTAGGTCTTGTTCGGCGAGAGCAGGTGCACGACCAGCATCAGGTCGGGCGAGGCCTTGCGTACCGTGACGCCGAGGTTGCGCACGTCCGGCGGCAGGCGGGGCTGGGCCACCGAGAGCCGGTTCTGCACGAGGACGTTCGCGATATCGAGGTTGGTGCCGACCTTGAACGTCACGGTCAGCTGCATGTTGCCGTCGTTCGTGGAGAGCGACGTCATGTAGAGCATGTTGTCGACGCCGTTGATCTCCTGCTCGATCGGCGTCGCGATGGTGGCTGCCACCGTCTCGGCGTTGGCGCCCGGATAGGAGGCGCGCACCGTCACCGTCGGCGGCACGATCTCGGGGTACTGCGAGACCGGCAGCGACTCGTAGGCGACGTAGCCGAGGATCAGGAAGATGATCGACGTGACCGACGCGAAGATCGGGCGATCGACGAAGAAATGGGCAAAACGCATCGGTCAAACCTCTCGCCGCGCGGCGCCTCGCGGCGGCCTGCGGCCTGCGTCGTCAGCGGCGCGACGCCCGGGGTGACGGCCCCGGGCGGCGATCGTCGGTCGTCGTTCGGACGCCCCTCGGCGCCTCAGCTGCGGGTCGGCGGCAGCGTCTTCATCTCGGGCGTCACCTTGGCGCCGGGGCGCACGCGGGTGAGGCCGTTGATCACGATGGTCTCGTCGCCCTTGAGCCCGTCGCGGATCACCCGGTAGCCGTCGACCTTCGGCCCGAGCTTGACCTCCTGGGCCGAGGCGGTGCCGTCGTCGGCGATCACGTAGACGATGCGCTTGTCCTGGTTCGCCGAGACCGCCTCGTCGGGCAGCATGATGCCCCGGAAGGGCTTCGTCGCCGGCAGCGAGACGATGCCGAACAGGCCCGGCTTG
Organism: Methylobacterium oxalidis; assembly: GCF_007992195.1. Taxonomy (GTDB): domain Bacteria; phylum Pseudomonadota; class Alphaproteobacteria; order Rhizobiales; family Beijerinckiaceae; genus Methylobacterium; species Methylobacterium oxalidis. The sequence continues at coordinate 27,962 of NZ_BJZU01000099.1, forward strand.
ATGAAATTGTCCGGGTTCTCGACGGTGGCGCGCAGCAGCACCGTGCCGGTCTGGTTGTCGACGCGGTTGTCCACGAAGTCGAGCGTGCCCTTGCGGGTCGGCTTGTCCTCGCCGGTGAGCGCGATCAGGATCGGCACGCCCTGGCCCCGCTGCGAGGCGCCCATGCCGATGCCGAGGCTGCCCTGGTACTTCAGGAAGGAGCGCTCATCGACCGTGAAGCCGAAATAGATCGGGTCGAGCGAGACGATCGTCGTCAGCAGCGTCTGGTCCGTGATGACGATGTTGCCCTCGGTGACGAGGCGGCGGCTGATGCGCCCGCTGATCGGCGAGCGGACCTCGGTGAAGTCGTAGTTGAGCTGCGCCTGCCGGAGCGCGGCCTCGGCGTTGTCGACGTCGGCCTGCGCGGTCTGCGAGGCTTGGCGCCGCTGGTCGGTGACCTGCTCGGAGATGTTGCCCGAGCGGCTCAGCGTCTGGGCGCGCTCCAGGTCCGTCTGCGTGAAGTTCAGCCGGGCCTTGGCCGAGGTCAGCGTCGCCGTCGCTTGGTCGAGCGCCGCCTTGTAGGGGCGACGGTCGATCACGAAGAGCAGGTCGCCCTTCTTCACGTTGGCGCCGTCCTGGAAGGCGATCTTGTCGAGGTAGCCGGTGACCCGGGCGCGCACCTCCACGATCTCGACCGGGTCGAAGCGGCCCGTGTAGGAATCGCGCTCGACGATCTCGCGGACCACGGGCTTCGCCACGGTGACGGTGGGCGGCGGGCCGCCGGGCGCTTGGGCGCGGGCCGGCGCGGCGAGACTCGCGGACAGGAGCGATGCCCCCAGCCCGGCCGCCAGGAGGAGCTTCGAGAACCGGCGCATGTGCATGATGGGTTTCCCTACGCTCCGCGCCCTACTCGGCCAAGCGGCGCCGCGTCGTGCGCCACCGCACACGCCCTGCGTGCGGGTGGGATGAGATCGGCCGACCATGCCGCCCGTCGGTCCCGTCACTCGACGGGTTCACCGGCGCCGAGCCAGTCCTTGAAGCCGCCGCGGTAATGGGCCTCGATCGGCAGCCCCGCCTGCTGGGCCGCCGCAAGGGCGTGCACCGAGCGGACGCCCGAGGCGCAGGAGAAGACGGGCCTGCGCGCGTCGTTGGCGATGAGTTCGGCGAGCGCGCCCGTGTCGAAGCTCGACAGCGGGTGCAGCACCGCGCCCGGGATGTGTCCGCTCTCGAACTCGTGGGGCTCGCGCACGTCGATCAGCAGGAGGGCGTCGTCGGCCAATCCCTGCTTGATCGTGTCCCGGTCCAGATCGACGATCTTCATCCCATCCATCCCTGTCAGTCTGCGCGCGGCCGGCGCCGCGGTCCGAGGCATCCATAGCCGACGGGGCGGGTGGGATGCGATGGGGGCGGGGACGCGTGTCCGGCGCTTCGGCCCGGACGGAAGTACGGCGGGTACTTGGCTGACGTCTTTCCATATTCGTCAGCCGTCACCGGCGCAACTCGGGCCTCACCGGCGAAGAGTGCCGAGCGCCGCCTCGACCCGCTGGAAATGGCCCGTCCATGTGGGCGGAGCGTATCCGATCAGGCCGGCGGAGAGCTCGCTCCGCCGGCGCGAGCCCGGCTCGCTCAGCTCCGCGACCGCCCGCCGCCAGCCCGGCCCGTCGAGCGGGTCGAGGAAGGCGGCGAAGGGGCCGCCGACCTCCCGGTGGACCGGGATGTCCGAGGCGACCACTGGCAGCCCGCTCGCGGCCGCCTCGACGACGGGAAGGCCGTAGCCTTCCGTGAAGGAGGGCATGAGCAGCGCCGTCGCCGAGCGCATCAGGGCGCCCAGGCCGTGGGTCGACAGTCCGGAGACCTCGACCACGCTGTCGCGGATCGCGGCGCAGCGGTCGAGCAGGTCGACGATGTTCTCCGCCTCCCAGCCGCGGCGCCCGACGAGGACGAGGCGGGGCGCGCCCACGCCGAGTTCCTGCGAGAGGCTGCGCCAGAGATGGAGCAGGAGCAGATGGTTCTTGCGCGGCTCGATCGTGCCGCAGACGAGAAAGGTCGGCCGGTCGAGGTCGATCCGCGGCCCCTCGGGGCGGAAGGCCGGCTCGATGCCGAGATGCCCCACCGTGATGCCGGGCACCGGCAGCCCGCCGTCCGCGATGTGCCGGGCCACCTGCGCGCCGACATCGGCGGAGTTCACGACGATGTGGGCGGCGTGGCGCGCCACCGTCTCCATCCGCAGGCGGTGGCGCTCCGACTCGCGCGGCCGCCCGTACTCGGGGTGGGTGATCGGGATGAGGTCGTGCAGGAAGAAGACCGGGCGGATGTCGGGGCGGTCGTAGAGCCAGTCGAAGCGTTCCGGCCGATCGAGGCGCAGGTGCGAGGTGTGCAGATAGAGCGTCCCGTGGGGGAGCGCCTCGGGCCCTTCCGCCCGCAGCGTGCTCAGCGCCGTCTCGATCTGGATCCGGCGCCGCCGCAATCCGTCGCCGCTCGCCGCTGCCCGGTGCGGCGCCGTCGCCGCCGTGCACGCGCCGAGCCGCGCCGCGAGGCGGCGGTACACGGGGTCGTCCTCCGCCTCGATATCCTCGACCCAGCCGGCGACGACGGCGTCGACGATCCGCGCCGCGCGCCCGCGGTCGACGACCCGGGGCCCGAGAGCGGTGGTGACGAGGCCGAAGCGCGGGCCCGCACCCGCGAGCGCCCAGCGCGCATAGGCGAGATCGACCCGGTCGATGCCGCTCGGGCTCGCGTGCCGCAGCCGCGTGATCAGGCGGGTGAGATCGAAGGCGACCGGTCTGTCCGTCATGAGCGTCCGGCGAGGGTGAAAGGGCGTTGCGGGCCGCCCGGGTTACCTCTCCGGGACCGCCGCCGCCAGCACCCTGTGCGGCCGTGCGGATGGGGGTTGCGCCCGCGGAACCGGAAAGCTAAGACGCGCAGGCCCTCTCGGGGCGTCGGAGCGTAGCGCAGCCCGGTTAGCGCACTAGTCTGGGGGACTAGGGGTCGGAGGTTCGAATCCTCTCGCTCCGACCATTTCACTCCAAGCACATAGCATCGAAACGCAGTGCTTGTGGCTTACTGGCTTTCACCGCCAGCAACCCCATAATAATCCACAGCGTCGATTTTGCCTCGGTCATGCCAACTCGCAGGGCACGGCGGTCCGCGCGAGCAATCGCAGTTTGCATGCAGCCCGGCAGCCGTGAGCTTCTATGCGAGGTGGGCCCGCCTTCATCGCGACGATTGAGTTCGTTCTATCCGCGCCGAGTGGGCTCGAGACGAGTCGCTCGCACTCGTAAAGCGTTCGCGATCACGCTGACCGAGGTCAGCGCTCGTGGGCGCCGTCAGGAAGGATGAGCCCGTTCTAGATGATTTGATCTTGCGATCGATGTTACTGCCACTCGTCATATGGCTTCGAGGATTTGGCCGATCGCGTGGGGCGGCTGCCTCGCGCGCTTCATTTCAGAGGCGATCAGCCAGATAGTGTACCCGGCCGACAAACAAGACACATGCAGCCCCTCTGCCCCACAGCCGAACCTTGGCTTCTGCCCGAGAAACACACCATCAGATCCAGGCCCTTCAGTCGTTTGAGACCGTTGTCTTCGATCCTCCGCAAGGCGGGCACGATCGCTTGGCTCTGGCAGGGAGCGCCACAGAAGTGCTGTCCGGCTCGCTCGATGACGGCTCGCGAGGGCTCGCGGCCATCAACGGCGTGGGCGGCCTCTCGATGGTTCTCACGCCCGACGCGCTACCCCTGCGCGGCATGCCGGAGAACGCGATTGCCTACGATGGTCCCATCAACCTGATCGGAAGCCCTGCTGAGATCGCGCAGGCCATCTGCGCAGCTGTCCAGCGGGTGCAGCCGATCCCTTCCGCATCAACCTGAGCACAGCCCGCGGATTCCGGTCGGCAGCGAAGCCGCTCAACCCTGTGCCTTTCAGCTGATGCAGCGATCACGAGCGAGCGGACGCTGGGCATCGTGGATGCCTTCTTGCTGCTCGAGGAAAGCAGATCGGGAGACAGGGCGCCAGCTGCCAGCGGCGTACCGAGTTCGTGCAGCCGAAGCAGTTGCAGTCGGAGGCCTCTTCACGCGCCGAGGAGCGCCCAGACTGAACCAGCGGCAGCACTCACCCTTCTTCGGCCAACAGGCAGACCAAGCAACCGATGTTGAGGATGCAGGTGATTGTCACTCCGGTTGGCTTCGACTTCGCTTAATTTTTATGTATGAATTCATTGCAAGTCGATTCGCAAACCATCGGCGGTCAGGCAGAGTCATGGCAACGCAGATTGACGATTTCTTGCCGCTATCGGCCGTTCCACCTTCTAACAATCAAAGACTTTTTGTAAGGTACTTTACCGCTATATTGATCGATCTAGTGGTGTTAAATTTATTTGCGGAGTACTCTGAAAACGTATTCGTTGAATCTTTCACGATATCGTTGCTTGCAGCTATTTTATTGCAAATCTTGCTGAAGTTGACCATTGTGGTTGAGCATTGGGTCGCCGAGTTCTTCAACGCAAGATCTGGAGCATTCATGCGATTCCTGCGCTTCTTCTGCGCTTGGCTAGTTATGTTCGGATCAAAGTTTGCTATATTGGAAGCTCTTGCTTTTGCATTCGGTGATAAAGTTCGATTTGAGGGCGCTTTTCACGGAATTGTCGCCTTGGTGATTGTAGTCGTCACGATGCTCATAGCTGAAGAGGCGATTGTGCGCTTCTACCGAAAGCTCAACTGAGAGGGCGCCTTACTCATGGACCGGATGTCAGGTGATCGAGAGAGCGACGGCTCCATGCCTGACCCACCAGCGCAAAGTCGAACCCGTACAAGAAACCCGGTACGCCGCATCACTCTGGTTGTCATCGCGATAGGCGCTGCTCTCTTCGCCTACGGCATCGCCGCTGATCGGGAGACACCTTACACATCACAGGGGCTGGTACAGGCCTACCTCGTGCGGATTGCTCCAGAAGTCGCCGGAAAGGTGACTGAAGTCGGCGTCCGCACCGACCAGCGCGTAGAGGCCGGCACGATCCTCTTCCGCATCGATCCGGATCAGTACGCCCTCGCCGTTCAGCGCGCCGAGGCGAACCTTGAAGCTGCTGGGCAGTCTATCGGTGCCTCGACGGCGGCCGTCGCATCGGCACAGGCCAATCTTGCCGCCGCGCTCTCGAAGCGAGAGAATGCGCGCGAGCAGACGGGGCGCATCTTCGAGCTGGTCAAGAAGGGCGTCTATGCCCAAGCACGTCAGCAGCAGGCGCAGACGGCGCTCGACTCGGCCGAAGCGGCAGTGTCCCAAGCCCAGGCTGAAGTTGAGAAGGCCCAGCAGACCCTTGGGCCGCAGGGCAAAGACAATCCCCAGATCCGAGAGGCCATGGGGGCGCTGGCGCAGGCCAATCTCGACCTCACGCGCACCACAGTCGTTGCTCCCTCTGACGGCGGCGTCACCAATCTCTCGCTTGCGGTCGGTCAGGTGCTCGGCAAGGGCGAGGCCGCCATGACCTACATCGACCTGCGCGAGGTTTGGATCGAGGCCGCGTTTCGCGAGAACAGCCTGGAGAGCATCAAAGTCGGCGACCCGGTCGAGATCGTTCTCGATATTCTCCCGGGCCGGGTGATCCCAGGACGGGTCGCAGCACTGGGCTACGGCGTCGGAAACCGCAGCGTCGATGCACGCACTGGCTTGCCGACCCCGCGCACCCAGAGCGGCTGGATCAGAACGCCTCAAACCATGCCGGTGCGGATTGAGTTCGATCGGGAAACCCGTCCCCTGCGGGTCGGCTCGCAGGCCAGCGTAATGGTCTTTCCCGACGACAACCCCGTGATGAACGCCATCGGTCGGTTCCGGATGCGGCTCATGGCCCTCCTGACCTATGTCCACTGACCTGACGAGCGGCTCAGAGCCTGTCGGTTTGCGTCGTGCCGCGCTCCGTCTCGCCGTTGGCGTAACCGCCTGCTTCGCGCTCGTCGAGGCACTCGGGTGGGACGCAACGTTCTTGGCTCCGATGCTGACGGCACAAATCCTCACGAAGATGCGGCAGCCGCCGAGCCTGCCCCAGGGCCTCGCTCTTATCCTCTTGGTCGGGTTGTCGACGGGGGCGGTCCTCGCAATCACAACGTCACTCCTCAGCCAGCCCGCCACCCTGATCCTTACCCTCGCTCTCCTGCTCTACCTGTCGTTCTATGCTCACTTGAGGGGCGCACCGAACCTCCTGACACTCCTCGTCCAGATCTCGGCAGTCTCCCTGCCAGTCCTCGCCGTCGCCTCACCCGACGCAGCCGTGAACTTTGCGGGTGCACTCACATCGGCGGGCATCGTAGCGGTGCTGACGACTTGGGCCGCGTTCGCAGCGTTCCCCGGAGACGCGACCGATTCTGGGCCTCAGGCGTCGGCAGGCGCCTCGGATGCTCCCGGCCCGCCTGAGGCAGCACGGGAGGCGCTCCTGAACACTCTCGTCCTGCTGCCAGTCCTGACAGAGTTCGTTCTCGTCGCGTCGGAACTCGCCGTCGTCGTGCTGATCGTCATCGTGAACCTGCTCCGTCAGCACGATCCCGAGCAGGGGCAGCGCGCGGCGTTGGGCCTCATCGTCGGCAACCTCATCGGCGGTTCGGCGGCGGCCGCCGTCTACAACTTGGTCCTGCTGAACGAGACCTTCCCGTTCTTCCTCGCGGTGTGCCTCGCGGCAACTCTGGCCTTTGCAGGCCGCATCGCGACCGCCGGCCAGCGTGCGCCGATCTACGTCATCGCCCTTTCAACCTTCATCCTTCTGTTGGGCCTTGGTTTGACACCGTTGCCGGGCGGTAGCGGCGAAGCCTTCGTCTCGCGGCTCACCAACGTCCTGTTGGCCTCCGCCTATGCTGTCGGGGCGGTTTCTGTCCTGGAGCTCTGGCGCATCCGACGCATCCACGACGGGCCCATCGGGCCCAGCGCGCAATGAGGCCCTTCCTCAAGATCGTCGCGGTCGTGGGAATGCTCTTCGCCGGGGTGGCGGCCGGTGCCTACACCCTGACGCGCTACCCCTCGCTCGTCTCGGCGAGATACACTTTGACCTTGGCGACCGGACCCGTCGGGAGCGACGGACAGAAGGTGCTCGCCGCCTTCATCCGCGATTTGTCCGCGGAGCATCCCCTTGTGCATTTGGTCCCCGTTCCGACGGACAGCCTGTCCCAGAGTGCGAAGTCCCTCACGGACGGCCGAGTCGATCTCGCCGTCGTGAGGAGCGACGACGAGGCGGCGGCGCACGGACGAACGATCTTCGTGCTGCGGCAGGACGGGGTCGCGGTTCTTCTGCCACCGGAAGCCAAGATCGAGAACGTGAGCGAGCTCGCGGGCAAGAAGCTTGCCCTGGCGAGGGGGTTCGATCCCGGCCTGCTCAAGGTCTTCACCGCCTTCTACGGCCTGCCTGCGTCAGACTTGATCGAGATGCCGCCGGCGGAATTCGGACCCGCGCTGAAGGCGAAGCGTGTTGCCGCCGCCCTTGTCACCGGGCCGATTGGTCCGGGGCCGATCCCGGACGCCTTCGCGAGCATTCGGAAGAGCTTCAAGTCCAGGCCGTCCTACCTGGACATCGCGGAAGCGGATGCCATCGTCGCCAGGTGGCCTGCCTATCAGTCGGTCGAGATCAAGCAAGGGACCTACGGGGGAACACCAACCGAACCCGCGGAAACGATCAACACCGTCGCCGTTCGCATCCTGCTCGTCTCTCGCGCCTCGTTGCCGGATCGCGTGGCAGGCGAACTCACACGGCTCTTGATGACGACGAAGGCGAAGCTCGCTGCGACCTTGCCGGCGGCAGCCCAGATGGAGGCTCCCGACACCGAGAGGTCCTCGCTGCTCCCCGTCCATCCCGGGACGCTGGCCTACCTGAACGGTGAACAGGAGAGCCTGCTGGACCAGACAGTCAACTTCTACTGGCTCGCCGTCATGGTCTTCGCCATCCTGGCACCGCTCGTGGGCTGGATCGCGTCCAGGAGCAGGCTGCGCCGCAGCAACGAGGCCCGGGCGAAACTTCGTCGAGTGGTTGAGCTTGTACGGCTGGCCCAGGTCGGCTCAGCCGAACAGCTGGCCGCTGCCGACGCAGAGCTCGAAGGCATGATGGACTGGCTCTTCGAGAGGCTCGCCGCGGGCGATATCCAGCGCGACGATTTCCAGCTCATGGAGCGGATCATCTCGCAATTGCGCGTGACCATCGAGAAGCGGCTCGGCGACCTTGCCGCCGCAGAAGCCACTCCGAAGTCTAGGCTCAAACAGGGTCTGACGTAAGCCGAGCACGCATGGCGGCCTCAGCCGTTAACACTGAGGGTGGAGCGGCGGAGATGGGCGTCACCAGCGTCGGTAGCGCCGGACACCGACTGCCCGCGGCCCGTAGTATCCGCGCCGGGCGACCCCCACCGCACGCGGGCCGTAGATCCCGCGCCGGACGCCCACCGCGCCACGGGGCCCGACACAGCCACCCGGTAGACACCACGGGTTGAGCCCTGACGCCACGATCCTCTCTCTGCATATTGCGACGGCCCCGACGCATGGCAGAGCAGGTTGCGCTGCATCATGCCCACTAGGCGAACGTCCGCTTCGGAGACACCGTCTGGATCGGCAGTACGGCGGGAATGGGCGCAAAGCGGACGATTTGCTTGCCGGCCGTGGGCAACGTTCTGTTCGTGGCACAGGCAGGTGCACTCATCCCTGGAGTTTCCCACGAGCAATGGCTTCCGCAAACTGAAGCGCTTCAAGAACGGCCTTCCCAGTGCGGTCGACCTCATCCTCGCCGGCGTTGTTCGCAAGCACGACCGCCACGGGGCGAGGGACTGATAGGGCCTCCGCGCAGACTGTTACCTGGAGTTCCTCTCCATATGGGGCTGCGACGCGGCGCAATCCGACGAGCAGGCCTGCGGCTTCTCCGAAGACCCGCTCCAGATCCGCCGCGTGTACTGGCTCACGCCTGAACGCGGGCTTGATGACATCGGCCATCTAATTTCTCCGAGGATGCCGAAGCAGGACGCGCCAGCATGCGCCTCGTTCCACCCGCCACACCGATTGCGCAGCCCGTCTTCCTGTGGCCGTTTGCGGCCCGTCCGCTTCGGAGCTTAGATCGTGAGAAAGCGGACGATTGGTGCGGTTCAGCTGAATGCCTCACATGACCCGATCTGCACCTTGGGTTTGCGCAACTCGAAGGTCCGTCTCCTGACAGCAAGCGGACCTCTTGCACGTAGGCAGCCACAACGCGCCGGCCTCAGGCTCCTATGTGCGCCGTTGCCGCCGGACTCACGCTAGTCGTTGGCGCCCTCGCTAACGGGTCAACGTCCTTCTCCCCCCAGCACCAGGCGCAGCGAGCGGGCGAGCTCGTCGCGGCGGTAGGGCTTGTTCAGGACCGGCATCTCGCCGTGGCCGATGACCTGACCTTCGTCGAGGTTCGCCACATAGCCTGACGTGAGCAGGACCTTGACGCCGGGCCGAAGCCGATTCAGCTTCAGGATCCGCTTGAGTGGCAATGCGCTTCAGGAACTCGGAGCATCCGGATCGCGCGGTCACGCAGCTGAGGAACGGCCTCGACTGCTGCAGCCACGTTGACCTTGTAGATATCCGCAAACACGCCGACCTTGTCCCAAGCATCAGAGCTTTTCTCTGCCAATCAACTATGCCGCGCCGATTACAGGGCCACTGGGTGGTGAGGCTTCAGCCCGATCACGTCCGCCTCTTCTTGGCTCAGCACCTCGCCGGCGGCGGTTATCTCACAAGCCGGTGCAACTCTCTCGTGAACCAATTCCGCAGCCACTTCAGCACTCTCCGAAAGGACTGCCCAACGCTTCGAAGCCGGCTCCGCGCCAGCGATCCTCGGCGACTGACAGGTGACCACGTGGGCTTGGAGGGTCTTGGTTTCGGTCGCGGTGTCCAAGGGCATGCTCACTCCGGAGGCACATTACGCCGAGCGCGGCCGATCCGTTCCCAAGCTAAACTGATCAGCCCACAGGAGTACCTGATTGGGTCGTCGCTGACTTTGCCTTGCCTAGCGCTTGGCGCGCACCAGCCTGCCCATTCGCGCCCGGATCATCTCGATATCCATCGTAGAAGGATCGAAGGAGCCGCCGCACCACTCTACCAGACTTGCGTGCTCGGGATGGTCCGGGTCCTCAAGGGCGTCCTGGAACTCCTCGTAGCCAAACGTGCCGCCGACATCCTCAGGTGGTGCTCGCCCCTCTCCCGCTAACAAGCGCGGGTACTCAGCCCCAGGGTCAGCCTCAAAGACCTCCTCGACTGTGATTGTGTGCTGCCAGTTGTCCCCGAAGTCGTAGGTGTAGGCGAATTGCCGGATGCCTTCCTCCCAGACTGCTCTGAGCGTCATCAACTCGGCACTGTAGGTCTCGGGTGTATCGAACTCCGCATCTGGTACGGTGTAGTGCTTGCCATCGATGCGGAAGCCGAACAGGTGCTCGTCCTCAAACGGCATCGCCGCCTGTATGACCTCATGCAGGCCCTTGAGGCTGATCGTGAGCGGCACCTCCACGGTGCGCCAGATCGCCGGCTCCGTGTCATCCAGCACGATGCGCAGGCGGGCGGTGCGATCCACGTGGCTCATAGCCCCAGGATAGCAGAAGGGCCGGCTACAGGATGCTCATCAGCCAGGATGGGCTCAGGATCAGTCCGCTCGCCGTAACAATCCAAGGCGCCGCAGTACCATCGTGCAGCGCTGCGCAGGCCCTGCGAAGGGCATCCCGCAGGGTCGCTACTTCCTCAGGCTCAGCAGCCTTGGACCCTTCACCCGTCTCCGGCCAGAGAGTCAGCGTAGCAGGTTGGTCCAAGTCGGACGCAAACGGCTCAGGTATGAGCACTTGTTCTGCTCCCTATTCCTGGCGCTGAGTAAACCCTCACCGGCTTCCTGAAACCGGCACCGCATCCGCCGGAGAGGGAACGTAGGCGCACCAGTTGCAGTAGCCCTTCTCGGCAGCCCTGGCGTCGTTCTTGTGCGAGCACTCCGGGCAGACATGCAGAGATAGGCGCCGCCCATCGGTGACCGCAAGCCCGCGTCCCCGGAACGTGATCGCGCCCTGAGGCAGGCCGTCAGTGGTCGTGTTGCTTGGCATGGGGCCCTCTGGGGGCCTGCCTGTAGCCGAAGGCATGAGCGTAGCGGAGTGCGCTTTTAGACGACCTGATGTGTGCCTGCGGCGGGCCTTTAGATGTTCAAGACGTGCGGCCGGAGCTTTGCCTGAGCCCAGCCGCACGCTTTCCTCGTGGCGTGCCAGCTCAGCGAGTTGGCGAAGGGCTGCCCTTGCCCGCCGCTCCCGGCGATGAGCCAGAGCCCGCGTCGTTTGCACCCGTGGTGTTTGAGGTGCCCGACCGGCTCTTGTCGCCTGTCGATTGGCCGCTGCCCGCTGCGCCTGGCGAAGAACCAGCGCCTGCATCATTCGGCCCCGTGCTGTTCACCGTACCAGATCGGCTGGTGCCCGAAGTGCCACCCTCAGCAGCAAGGGCTGCCGAGCCGAGGATGAGTGTGCCGGCGATGGCGAGTGTAATAGCCTTCATCAGCGTCTCCTGAAGTTCGCGCAGAGCATCTTGGTGCCAGGCGCGTTCACGAAAACGCGAGCTTGAGCTGTGCCGTTCCGGGCAGGTGCGTTCGGCTATGCTGCTGTCTTGCCTACTCCTGTAGGCTCAGGCTTTGCCGCCGGGACGGCGTACAGGCTCGGAGAGCGCCGCGCCGCGTAGTCTGCCCGGTGAGACCGTTCAAGATCCATCAGTGGCCGCATCTCAATCTCGGCTAGGTCAAGGAGCTTGGCATCCCGCCACCGGAGCTTGAAGGCGCTCTTGCGGAACCAACTCGGCTTCCTCTCCTCGATCAGGAGAACCAGCTTGCCTGTCCACGTCTTGCGGAACCAGAACCGGCCCGTCAGCGCCATAGCAGCACGCCTCCAGACACTCTGAGCCACGCTGGCCCGAGCCAATCTGATCATGCCCGAACGCTTCCGAGCACATAACAGCGCAGGTTAAGGCCGAGCTTCTTCAGCGTGGTGGTTAACTGTTCCAGGCCGGAGCCGACGCCCAGAATTCGAGCTGCGCTACTGACTGGCACCAACGAAGAGGGCGGCGGGAAAGCGTTGAAGGAGACAGGCGCCCTTCTGGACTGAGCTGGCAGTCAGCCTCAGATCAGCGCCACCAAAGGAGTGGGCTCTCCGAGCAAGCTCTTGGGTAATGCAATGCGCCGCTCAGGAGGCGGAGCGACCATCGGTTTGCAATCACCAGGACTCCGGGAGCGCGTGGTGACGGCGAGGGCGGCGAGCTAGCGCAGTCAGGCGGCCGCACATTTCAACATCACGACTGCCACGACCATTCCCTGGACGGCCGCCGTTGAGAAGCAATCCGCGCCGTCAACGCGAAGCCGCGGCTAACTGGGGAAAGTGACATGACCACTGGCCGGAATTCGACCGGACTGAGGTCGCACTAGGCACACTGAGATGAAGGTGGGCAGGCAGGGCGCTCGTCCCGCCGTTTGCTAAACATCAAGGGCTCGGATCAGTGCCCGTTGCGCCCGCGCAAGCCTGAGGGTCTGCTGAATTTCCAGTAGCACCTGCTCGGCGGCGGTGCGGGCCTCTGATTGGCCGGCGAGCGTAGCAATCAAGTCAATCTGACGATCCCAGCACCGCTCTGCCTCAGCAACATGCCTGGTTGCAGCGTCGAGTGGGCTTTCGCTCATGGGAGCCTCCGTGAGACCCGGAGGCGCTGATGGTGCTCGCGCATGGATCCGAGCGCGCGCTCGAAGCTGACGAGGGACGCATCGGCCGCAGCGGTATCGTGTCCGCCCGCTCGCAGGTAAGCGATGAATGCTCGCTGCAGGTCGCATCGTCGTGCGCCTTCAGCGAGATACAAGGTGGTGAGCGGAAGATTATCGATGGGCTGCCGGTCCATGACCCAGACTCCTGAGCACAGCCTCAGCTCACAACATTAGCATAGGTAAGCGTCTGCCTCCTAATCCGGCGGCTGTCCGCAAGACGGTTTTCAGCCCACCTCGCAATTCGCCTAATGCCACCCCATCTAGAAGCTACCCTCCGCGCAATCCCGTGCACTGGGTGACGACGGAGAGGCCATCATGGCTCATTCCACGAACAATGGCGCCGCTCAGGCGATCTCGGCGGTAGATTTCAACGAGCGCGTGAAGCGCATGCTGGTCGACAAGCCCGACCCGAAGAAGGGGAGGCAGTATCAGCGGACGCAGTTCCAGTCCAAGCGGCCAGCCCCGCAGAAGTAGTCCCACATCGCCATGGAATTTGATCCGGCCGAACTGGCGCATCTTCGCGAGATGCGCTGTCTCTCCGAAGATGAGCGCGGTCACACCATCTATGCTGGCCTCACTCGCCTCGAGTCCGAGGAGTATTTCGCGCTGACGCGACCCGGCGGCGCCGATCGCCATGAGGGTGAGGCGTCCAATGCTCATAATGCGCGACGCGCCCGTTTTCTGGCGCTGCATCACAGAACGAGAAACGCTCAACTCCGAGCCATGGCGCGCGCTCGATCGGCAGGCAACAACTTCAACGAACCGCTTGTTGTCCACGAGACGCCCACAGGTCCAGATGCGGAGGAAACATAAAGAAGCTCGCAATTCTGATGACTCTGGCGCTCGTGTGCGCCGGTCCCGTCCTCGCTCAGGGTCGACCAGCCGAGAACTCGTCGTCGTTTTCCGGAAACGTCGAGGAGAACAACAAGCCGCGCTCCAATTCAGCGGGCGGCGGCGGCGACCCGGGTAGCGGTCAGTGAGATTGCGGCATGAACTGGTGCTTAATCAAAGCCCGCCCGGGTCGCCGCGGCGGGCTTAGTTTTGCTGAGCGCCCTCCCGGGATGAACAAGGGCACCGCGACGAGGTTGGTCCGACAGTAGCGTATTGAGAAGGGTTCACGAGGCGATGCAAGACCTGCCGGACATCAAGGAGACAGGGGATCTGCGGGCTCTCCTCGACCGGCAGGACCGCCAGGTGCAGCAGGTGTACAGGGATTACCGCGCGAACCCGCCGCACCGGAGCCACAAGGCTCAGCTGGCGCGACAGGTACTCGGAGCTCGGCTGGCGCCAATGGTCTGGCAGGTCCGCAAGGCTCTGCTGGAAATCGGGGAGATCAAGGATCGCCCGGCCCCCAAGAGGCTGCCGGCGCTGCTCATCCAGCAAGTCCGACTCGTCCTGCTGGCCCACAGAGTTCAAAGGGGAATCCGGGTGCTGAGGGAGCGTCAGATCCTGTTGGACCAGTTGGCTCCGCAACTCTAACCGATCCTGCCGACACACCGAAGCGCGACGTGAGAGTACCACCCAGCCTCATGGCTGGCGGGACTGTTCGTTGTGGCTTTTGGAGATCGGATCTAACGCGCCGATGTGCTCAGGCTGTAGGCGGCATGACCTGGATCAGGATGAGGTTACCCTTCTTCACTGGAGCCGAGCCACCTGCGTAGGAGATCACGCCGACCACATCGCGGACAGCGCCATTAACAATGGCGGGCCCGTGGAGACGCATCAGCTCATTCTTCTCCAGATCGACAGGAAATCGCACCCAGAACTGATCCTGATGGTGCTCAACGCGGTCGACGATCTCGGCAGTCCACATCATCGCTCTAACGTGTCGATAGGCGCCGCTACGATCAAGCCTCGGCGGAGGAGCGGCGCGGCGAGCTACTCCTGGGCTGGGATGGGCGTGGTATAACCCTGGCCAGACAGGAGGCAGCCGTGCCCTGGTCTGTGACTGACGAGCTCGCCGTTACGAGGCGCCACCTCGCCGAGGAGGAGGCGCGCCGGTGCGCGCAAATCGCGCTCATCAAGACGCTGACCGAACGTGGACAGAGTGTCGTCGAGACCGAGCACGCGCTGCGCGAGACCGAGGCCAGCCTCATGACCTTGCGGGCGCGCCGCTCCTACCTTGAGGTCCTGCAGAGGCATCCGTGATGACGCATAGGGGTTGGCCATGGTCGATCTGCCGGAGGACACCCCGCTCGATGTTGTCGATCACCTCATCGCTGAGGCGGAGGAGCACCGCATCGAACAGGTCGCGCTCATCGAGCATCTGAGCCGACTGGCCCAGAGCACCGTCGATGCCGAGAGCCAGCTGAGCCAGATCGAAGAAATCCTCGCTACTCTGCTCCGCCGCCGCGCCTATCTTCAAGCCTCATAAGAGAACCCATGACTGTGGCCCAGTGCCTTCAGCACCGGAAGAGTGGCGCGGACAAGCATCCGCCCGCTCGCAGCTTGGGTTGAAGGCGCCGGCTTCGGTGAGGGTCATGCGGCACCTTGCTGTGGATCGAATTCGATGGCCCCCTCACCGAGATTGATGAAGGCATAGGGAGTTCCCGGGGCCTGCCGGACGCGAAAACCAAGAGCGTAGGCTGCCGCGAGGAACATGCCGTTCGGCACGTTGCCGCCCGTGATACGCTCAGCCGCGGACATCCAAGAGTGACTGGTCCGCTCGCGGTTGATCGCAGTCTGCACAAAGGGACTCGCGTAGCTGAGAAAGCGCGCGGCGCGTTCGAATGCCGCCACCAGCCCACGTCCCGTCATGCCGTCGCGCTCGCGCTCAAGCTGATGCGGCTCCCAGTTCCAGCCGTACGATGGATCGTGCCCGATGCCGGCCGGGTGCAGATCCGGATAGTCGCTTCGAACCGCGGCAATGGCCCCCACGGCATTGTCGCGGCCCGCTCCCCAGATCGCTGCGGTGTGAAGGGCCCTGATCGGCTGGCGCAGAACCTGGGCGCGCAGCTCGGTCAGGTTCTCGGTGGGTGCAGGCGGCGTCTGCTTGGCGCGTGTCAATGATGGATCTCTCAGGCTTGCCGATGAAGGGCTGTGAAGTTCGCTAGCACGTGTCAGTGAGGGTGGGGCCCGAGTCCTCGAGGTGAGCAAATCGCTGAAGCTCTCTGTCTGTGCTATCCTCAGTCTCAGCCCGCTCCTCCTGCCGAGCTGACGGAGGGCGCTCCGATGCGCTTCGATCGTGATGCGCGCGGCGAGTGGATTGTTGATCCGAATGAGCTTGCGGCCAAGCTCGGCATCACGCTCCGGCTGCTGCAAGACGAGAGCAACCTTGGCCTGGTTCACACACGGGTCGACGCTGGGCACGGCGGGAACGAAGGGCGGTCTCGCGTGACGGTGCGTTGCCGTGAGGCCACCTGGCGCGGTGTGTTCGACGAACAAGGGCGCTTGATCAACGAGTATCGATTTCGGGCGGATCAACCGCCAGATGGCGTGATTTGGTAGGCCGAACTTCCGAGGAGCCTGCTCATGACGGAAGAAGTCAGCCGCACGGAGCCCGCGCAGACCGCTCTCGACGCTTACACCTTTGCTGAGGGCGCAGGGCGGCGGTTGGAAGAGGGTGTGCCCTCCTGCGCGGTCATCGACCTGATCACCGACTTGCTCCTGCTCGCGCATCAGAGAGGACGCGACCCCCTCTTCATTGTTCGCAAGGCTGAGAGGCACCTGCTGGCCGAGATCGCAGCGTACGAGTGAACACAGCTCCGCGTCTGCCTCCGGTCGCATGGAGGACCATGGCATGCACTTTGAGCGAGATGCACGCGGCGACTGGGTGGTCGATCCGGAGCAGCTTGCTTCCAGGCTGGAGATCAAGCCCGAGCGCCTCCGGCACGAGTTGCGCCTTGGGCTGATCACCAGCCGCGTCGAGGCTGGGAAGGACGCTGACGAGGGGTGTTGGCGCGTGACGGTTCGGAGCCGCAAGGCAGCTTGGCAGGGCATCTTCAATGATGCTGGTCTTCTCGTCAGTGAGCGTCGGCTTTGATGCTGCGAGGCCTAGGCTTGCAGGTGGTCGCAGTTCTCATGAGGCGGATTACCCAAACCGTGCGATGATGATTCAGCGACAAGAGGAGATTGATCATGGCCTCGGAGAAAAAGCACGGAAACCGCGAAGCTAAGAAGCCCAAGAAGCCAGTGCCGAAGACGATTGCGGCAGCGCCATCCACGAAGGACATGGTCAGTGCGGCCGTCAAATCGGCTAGCAGGAAGTAGGTTTTGCAACTTCGGGCATGGTCAACGAAACCACCCCAGTGGCGGGGACGAACTTGGTGGCATTCCGCGCCTGCGGATGGTCATCTGCGCAGGTCGCCAACCGCCGCAGCGAGTGGCGGTTGAGGACGCGTGATCACGCAACTTGCTTGAGGCAATCGGCTCAAGCTAGCCCCATGCGTCTCAGAACGCGTGTCATCGGAGCAGACACCTCCCTCATGATGCTCACCGCAACGCCGGTGGTGCCACTCCAGTGGCCGGCCCCTTCGTCGTCGCCGGCACTTGCTCGCACAAGG
>NZ_BJZU01000100.1 GCF_007992195.1 Methylobacterium oxalidis
TCCGCTGCACGATCTGCTTGGTGTTCTCGGTGGCCCGCTCGCTGAGATCGACCATCTTGTTCGCGCCGTCGCGAGCAGCATCCGCGAACTGCTTGCCCTGCTCGGCGGTCCTGTCGATGGTCGCCTTGGCCGTGTCGGCAGCCTTGCCGCTCTGATCGGACTGCTTGCTCTGGTTGGAATTCTGATTGAACGCCATCTTGGCTTCCTTCTCTGCAGGTTATGGATTCAGGGCGCTTATAAATGAGATAATAAGCACATTGATTTGAGGCGGCGAAGCAAATACCTGATAATTCCGCACTGCACCTAAGTAGTGCCATTCGATGTGCTTTCAAGTCCGGGAAATGTATTTTTCTTCGACTTAATTCTTCATAGGGTTCTTGAGCGCCACGCCTGGAGCGTAAGCTTCTGATTGCGTTGCACAATGCGAGAGCAGCTTGAGAAAACAGGGTAAGGATGGCCCGAACCAAGCCGTGATCCGCACTGCCTCTCAGAGACGCGCAAGTGCCCGGATTGCCGTCTGCGTGTGCCAGCGACCGCCCTGTGGCGTCGCGGCCTCGCGCGGTTCAGTTCAGCCACCATAGCCCGTGCGTGGGCCCAAATGCCCCGGTTTCGTTGACCTGTGTGAGCGACGAACACGGGATTGGAGGCTACGGCTCTGGAACACGAGGGAGCGGGATGATGAGCGAACCGATGCCAGTTGATGGATGTCCGCTCATGGGCCGATTGGTCCTGCTTATGGCAGAGGCCCGCCTCCCAAGAGACGCAGCAGGTCGAGAACATTTTCTAGAAGCTCTCGCCGAACTTGAAGTAGAGGCTTCGGAGGCCGACAGAGCCCCGGAAACCGTCTCAGCTATTAGAGCCGTCAGGATGTTAGTTCACATCCCGGACTGCCCGACGAGCAGGCCGCCCAGAGGGCATTAGGCAAGTCGAAGGGGAAGACTTCCACCACCCGCTCCTGTACCCAATGGCAGTTCAACGCAGAGGCTCCTCTCGCTGCTCTTAGAGCGCTGTCCATCCCTCAGCCCTGAGCGACGGCTGCAATAGCCAGAGCACCTTGCCCTTCACAGAAGTTCGGCTGGCCGCCAGTCACAAGCATCAGTTCGCAAAGGCGTCTCGGGTTTCTGGGTCTCATCACGGGGCCGTTTGCGATGATCTTGGCGGCTATTCGGCCCGCCTGAACATCGTACCGGTGACAGGCAATTCTGTTCCGGAGAAGGATCGGAACAATCTATCTTAGAGCCATACAGTTAAGCATAGGTGCGAATAACACGATAATCCTGCGATGGATTCCGCAAAACGCGCGGTTGATTTATTGCCTGAGTGGCCCATATTAAAGTGATAAGGGCGGTGTCGCCGCCTGAATTTCTTATGATCTTCTCAGGAAGATCGATTAAGGAGAAATATCATGGCCTGGTCTGTTCCCGTCGTTCAGGAAGTTTGTGTCGGCATGGAAGTCACCAGCTACGAGTCGGCTGAGATCGACACCTTCCACTAAGCCTCCACTGGGTCGTTTACCCTTCGCCAATCTGATACGTGGGAGCCGCCTCAGGGCGGCTTTTCTCGTTTCAACCACGATCGAGTGCGGAATCATTCGTCACCCAAATCGTATGGAAGTAGACAATCGTTGACCCTTCGCGCCTGTCAGGCCACGCGCTCCGGATTGCTTCTACGGAGAGCCTGGTGGCGCGCTACTTCTTCGACCTCCACGTTGATCGCGCTGTGACGCGGGACGACATAGGCACGGAATGCTCTCATCTCGGCGAGGTCCGCAAAGCGGCTCAACACCAACTGCCGAATGTCGCCCGGGACAAGATCCCCCAGGATGGCAGTCGGCGCTCGATCGTGGTGCTGGTGACCAACGAGGCTGGCGACCCCGTCTACTCGGCCTCGATCAACCAGGCAGGGCTCTGCTGATCCGCCGAGAGCGAGGACAACGGCAAGCACCTGTCCCACGCGCTCAGCGTTGAGAGTGACATCGCCACTCGGGGAATGCCGACGTGCCCGAGAAATTGGATCGCGCCCTGCTCGATGCTGCCGACCGAGACGTGAGGGAAGCCGAACGCCGCCGGAAGCAACAGGCCGCGCTTGTCGCCCAACTGGCCGAGCAGGGCGCGGATGAGGAGATCCTCCTCCTTGCGAGACGGCTGCTGCTAGAGATCGAGCGGACGATCACGATTGCCCACGCGCATCGATCGGTTCTCCGGAGCCTGATCGAGCGCGAGTAGTCCTTGAGTTCTCCGATAAAACACTCACCGGCATGTGGGAGCGCCGGCACTATCTTCGGAACGGGGGCTGGAGCACTGACTGCCAGATTCTCGCTTCCGATCGCTCTGCTAGCCGGGTTGTGCATGACGATCCCAGCCGGGAGCGTGGGCGCCGCCTGAACAGCATCGGCATCTTGCCCGAGCAGGCTCTCAATCTCACGAATCAACATCGATGGCCGGTACGGCTTGGAGACAAAGCGCGCGCCCACCGGCAGGTCGCCCGGGTCCGGGCACATCTTACCAGAGGTGAGGATGATGGCGATGGCAGGCCAGCGCTCGTGAACCAGACGAGCAAGCCGAAGCCCGTCGATGTCGCCGGGCATGCTTCAATCGGTGAACAGCACCCGCACGTCGGCTTGGGCCTCCAGCAAGGTCATGGCCTCCTGGGCATCATGTGCCTCGAACGGCCGAAAGCCTGCATCCGCCAGAATGTCGGTGGCGATCATCCGGACCAGGAGCTCGTCTTCTACAACGAGTATCCCGGGGAGCTTGTTGTCTGTTCTGGAAACCATCGCTACACCTCGACGCCCAAGACGTACCTTCGTCAGGTCGAGGGCTTCTGAGGCCCTCTGGCACGGCGATGATGGTCGCCCGGAGGAACAACCCCGGCGATGGACTGCTTGTAGAGCAGATCGCGGTTGTGCATGCAATCACGCGAGCTTGTGGGCGCATGATATCTTATAATATTGGAGCCCGGACGAGCTCGAAATACGGCTCCGAAGGCAGCTGTTAACTCGTTGATGCGCGTGAAGTTAACTCGTTGATGCGCGTGAAGAAGGGCAGGACCTTCAAAGCACGATTTCGGCCGCATGAATAAAATTGCCTGCGTCGTAGCTGATGCCTGGGTATGTCAGCCCGCCCCGGATGCGATCGACTCGATGCGCTCGGAGGCTCCTGAGGGTGCTATTGCTGCCGCTCTCTGCTTTGTTCCGATGCGATCAGCCAGCAACTGCGCCTGATCTGTCGGAATTCCATACTGCTCAGTAAGCTCCGCTCTAAGTTGAGACAGCTCTTCTGGTGTGAAGTTCTGCTCGCGCACTGCCGCCACCAGCGCATCCGTTGCAGCCATCTTTCTAAGGTCATGCTTGATCTGGACCATTGAAGGCATCGGGAGCTTGCGGCCGAATTTCATCGATCGTTGCATAGTTATTTTCTCGCCTCACAAAGATAGGTGCGGGGAGCCTCAAAGAAGTGAGCCGCGTATTGAAGGCTCTCAGCTTTGTGGCTTCTAAAAGAGAAATCCAGAGAAATGACATCGTTCCATGACATCCGTCAGCCAGGAACTTTTCTTTTTTCTAAGATCGCCTTCGCACGGTTGTAATTGTTCCCTTGATCGCATAGATAACAGGTATCGAACTTCGGCCAGATATCCGGCTGCGCCGCCAGCTTGGGCGCGTGATCTGCATTTCTCCCCTATTTCGACGACGAGCGACCGAGCGCGTGTCTGCATGCGCTTGGCACATCTTATTGCCTAGGAAGATACGGACATACCTATGAGCATCGGCACTGTGAAGTGGTTCAACGGAACCAAGGGTTTTGGCTTCATCCAGCCTGAGGACGGAAGCAAGGACGTGTTCGTCCACATCTCGGCCGTCGAGCGCGCCGGCATGCAGACCCTCGATGAAGGCCAGAAGGTCTCGTACGAGATGGAGACGGATCGTCGGTCGGGGAAGCAGGCGGCCGGCAACCTGAAGGCCGCGTGAGGTCTCCTCCTTACCGTTTAACATCATGGAAGCCGCTCCAGTCGGAGCGACCTTTTCTTTTCTCTCGCCATCAGCGCTCAGCCGCGATGCGCATAAGGAATGTACGTGGGCCAATTCAAAGCCAGCCAGCTCGTTGATCGTCTTGAGGCCGCTGCCAAAGCGCGGCAGGCTGCGGTAGCCCGGTTTCGAGCACGCCCGTCCGCCGCTGACCCGATTGTCCTCGCACGCCAGTCGGCGCGACGCGCGGTCATCCAGGCCCGAGAGGTTCGGGTCAACGAGCGGGAGATGGCTCGTCTCGCAGCCACGGCTCAGCACGAGGCGGAGGCCCTTGCTGCGCGGGAGCGTGAGGCGGCCGAAGCTGCCCGGCAGGCTGCCGAGAAGGTGGAGCGTCTAGCCGCGCTGGCGGCCGAGCAGAAGGCCGCGCGTGATGCACGTTTTGCCGCCCGCAAGGCCAGAGCGCGGTGGTAGAGTGGCCGCGCACCGCGACGTAGCTCAACCAGGAGGATTGCAGATGTCTCACAAGTTCAAGGTTGGTCAGCGGGTTCGGCAGGCCCGGCAGTCCGGCTCCGTCGATAATGGGAGTGCTGCCAGCAGCATCTTCGAAGTCGTTCGGCTCATGCCGGAGGAGCGTTCGGGCGAGCCAGCGTACCGAGTGAGATCGGCGGCAGGCGAGCGCGCCGTGCTGGAAGGCGAGCTCACCCTCGCCTCCTGACCAGAGTGGAGCCAGGCCAAAGGTGCTTGCTGCGGCGGGCTGTCCTGGAGAATCCGCTACCCCAGTGATCCTTCAAGGCGATCGCGCGGCGGGTACAGCTCACGGCGGCTCGCAGGCCGCGGTGCCCGCTTTAGTCCATGATGCGGCCTAGATCCGCACCGCGATCGGGCGCCGGCGTGATATACCCTGTCCGCGGGCTCTAAGCCTCGGAGGTTGAGGTTTCGAGCCCAGCTACGGATGCGCGGGGCCAGCGCAAGCTCTGGCTTGGCCTGCAGGGTCGGCTGAACCGGCCACGTTTCCAAAGTCTGTGAACCGCTGAAGCCCGAAGCATACGGCGAGCAGATGGCTCTGCTACCGGACGATCCCCGCTGCGGCAAAGCCGAGCCCTTTGCGCAGCCACAACCAAGTGCAAAACTGCTCCCGATCAGCGGGCATAAACTTGCGTAACGCCGAGGAGATGTCGTGGATCTGAGCGTAAATCCCACTGCCAATGAGATGGAATGGGAGTTGATCGATCTGCTCGGCCGCTCAATGGGGTGCATCAGGCAGACCGCTCCGAACGCGTTCACCATCCATCCGGAGGGGCATGCACTGACCACTATGGTGGGGATCAGGCTGGGCCCGCACGCCGCCCTCGATGCCGCACTGGCAGAGATCGAGAGGCATACTCGTGGTGTTTGCCGTCGCAATCCGGGGGAGGACGGGGCCTAGCTGTTCGTGTTGTCCAGCAGCGTACTCCGCCGCATCACAGCACGGAGGCCATGTCCTGCCCTTCAGTCCCAAGCATGCGGGAGCCAGCCGGCGGCCTAGAGGGTTGCCGCACGCTCACGAAGCAGCTGACGAGCACCAGAACGGCTTCGCCACCGTCGGCCGTTCAGGAAAGTAGGCAGGATACTAGTCTTGTCCGAGGGTGTGGCATGAATGAATTTCAGCACGACTTGGCTGGCACCCCAGAGCGGACGTTGGCAGAACGGCATGTCGAGGCGATCCGCCAGCACGGCGGGATCTTTGTCGACGCGGTGCGTCTGACCCGCATGCCGATGCTGGTCACGGACGCCACCCTTCCGGGCAATCCGGTCATCTTTGCCAATCAGGCCTTTATCAGCCTCTCTGGCTACCCTCTCGAGGAGTTACTCGGGCAGGATCCGCACTTCATGAACGGTCGGGAGACCGATCCGTTGGCGATCCAGCAGTACGAGGCCGCAATCCGCGCGGGCCGCGACACGAACCTGGAGCTCCTGCAGTACCGCAATGACGGCACCACCTTCCGTGCGATGCTGTTTGCCAGTCCACTCGACGACGGCCAGGGCACCGTCACCAACCACTTTCTCTCCTACCTCGACATCACCCGCCGCTTCGAGGCCGAGGAGAACTTGCAGGCTCTGACGGCAGAGCTGGAGCAGCGCGTGGCAGCACGGACCCGCGAGTTGGAGACGGCAAACGAGCGGCTGACGAAGTTGGCGGCGGAGCGCGAGATGCTGCTGGTCGAGGTCAATCACCGGGCCAAGAACACTCTCTCGATCGCTGCGGCGCTCTTGAGCCTGCAGGGGCGGCGCCATGCCGACCCGGCGGTGCAGGCGCTTTTTGCCGAGACTCAGGAGCGGCTCAATGCGATGGCGCAGGCGCACGACCTGCTGAGCAAATCCGAGAGCGTGCAGCAGGTTGATGTCGGCAGCTACGTTGCCGACCTCTGCGCTGCGCTGGAGGCAATCACTCCAAGCGACGAGCGCATCCGCTTGGACGCCAAAGCCGAAGACGGGATCTTTGTCAGCGCCGATCAGGCCATTCCATTGGGTTTGGCGCTGACCGAGCTGGTCACCAACGCCGTGAAATACGCGTTCCCATCACCCCGCTCCGGCACGATCCTGGCGCAGGTCCGCCGGCCCCGGCCAGGCCGAATTGAGCTGGTGATCCAGGACAACGGGGTCGGCATGGCGGGCGTGCGCGAGGGCTCGCTGGGCTACGGTCTAGTGCGCTCGCTGGTGCAGCAGATCGAGGGCGACATCGATATCCGCAGTGAAGCTGGCGTGACCGTCACCATCTCGTTCCCAGACCTGCCACGAGAGGGGGCGGAAGGTTAGAGGGGGCACCCCCATTCAGGCCTCACGGATCCGCGTGCGGAAAGCGTGAGTGGTCTTCGCGATCCAAGGTCAGCACCTATTTTCATGCGAGGAGCATGCTCATGGACCCTGCCATCGGTAAGCGCGCAGCCGCTGCCCTCGATGCCTATTGGCTGAGAGTCGGCCTGCCTCCCGACGAGGATACGGCCACGCGCGCTCATGCGGCGATCCGGAACCGGCTGCCGGGCGGCGGATACGATCAGAACTGGCAGGCGCTGTTCGAGGATGCGATGGCTGATATCGGCTGCTCTGTCGATTGGGACGGACAGGCGGTGCGCAGCATCACGGTTTGGGGCCGGCCGTCGGTCGCGCGCGGCGAGCGCTGAGACCCCGCCGCGAAGCGCTGGGCTCAGTTGGGGACGGGTCAAGGGTTCTGAGCCATGGTCGCGCTGCCTGCCTCCTCACCGCCCGCGGATACTGCAATGGCCGCTTCGGTGGTGATCTCTGGGCTGGCTAGATGGCGCCCATGGGAGCAAAGCCGGCCATCCGCATTTCGACGATGGACCAAACTTCGGTTGCAGCGTGAAAGCGCCCTTCGGTTGCGTGCAGCAGCAGCCCGTGAAGGAGAAGCACTGAGCGACCGCACGACGCTGCCAAGCCCTCCTCTCTCAAGTAGGCGGGCACACCCCCACGGGCTGGTCGACATCGGGTCACAAAAACGGTACACAATCCGTGGTTCGGCGACCAAACGGGCTCAATGATATCAATGGCTTATGGACCAAAGGGCCGATTCCGCCCCTGGGCACCATTTTCCTGAGACGGATGCCGGTTGCGGCGCGCGGGACGCGAAGACGCCGCGCGCTCGCCGTTCCGGTCGCCTTCGATCAGTTCCGCGCCGGGGTGCCTCTCAGGAGGCCCCGCTGCCACGCGAGATAGGCGAGGCCCGCCGCGGCCGCGCCCACCGTCGCGGTCAGCATCCACTCGCCCGAGCCGAGCTTCGTGAAGGCGCCGCGGCGCTGCGCGCGCAGGGCCTTGAGCTTCGCGCGGACGAAGGCGTGCCGCGCCGCCTCGATCTCGTCGGAGGAGAGGAGGGCGCGCGCCTGCGGCAGCAATTCGTGGGTGTGGCGATGCAGGTGCTGGTCGACGAGGAAGGTCGCGTCCTCGAATCCGTCGAGCCAGCCGGCCGTCCCCGTCAGCCGGAAACGCATCAGCGCGCCGAGCCGCTTCATGAAGGTGCGGTGCTCGCCGCGCAGCGCGTCGACCAGCCCGGCGGTCTTCTCGCGGGTCCGGAGCGGCGCGTAGAGGGCGGCCTCCAGCGCGACCGCGTGCGCCTCGAGCTCGTCCATCAGATCACCGAGAAGGCGCTCGCGGCTGCGGATGACGCCGGAGCCGTTCAGGGCGTAGGGAATGTCCCGGATGAGCTGCGCGATCTTCTCGTGGTCCCGCGCGATCAACTGCCAGAGATCCATACTCGTACTCCTCGCAATGGGATCTCGTAACGGCGGCCGGAACGAGGCGTTCCACCGCGCGGCCTGTCGGGGGAGCGCCGCCTTCAGAACCGCGAGAGCCGGGCGCCAACCGTCGCGAGGAAGCGGCGGCGGCGCTCCGGCGAGCAGGAATCCATGCCCGTCAGCGCGATCCAGTCGAGCCGGCAGCGGGGGGCGCAGAGCGGACGGATGCCGTGGCGGAACACACGCCAGTCCGGCCAGCCGATCAGCCAGAGGAGCCAGCGCGGCGAGCCGTAGGTCGTGACGACAGCGATGCGGCGGATGTCGGTCAGGCGCGGCTGCAGGTCGCCCGGGCCGGCGAGGTGGAAGGCGACGCCGGGCAGCCAGACGCGGTCGATCCAGCCCTTCAGCATGGCCGGCAGGCCGAACCACCAGGTCGGATACACGAGGACGAGGGCCTCCGCCCGGCGCAGGGCGGCGATGTGGGAGGCGAGGGCGCCGCGATCGGCGCCTTCCTCGTAGTAGCGGCCGCGCTCCTCCTCCGACAGGGCGGGCTCGAAGCCCTCGGCGTAGAGGTCGCGCACCTCCACCGCGTGACCCCGGCTCTCCAGGGTACGGATCGCGGCCTCGCGCAGGGCCGCGCAGAAGCTGTCCGTCCGCGGGTGGCAGTAGATGAGCAGGACGTTCATGCGGCGCCTCCCGGGGCCTTGCGCCTCAGGGATCGCCCGCGAGGCGGGCGAGCAGGTCCGCGTCGGCGAAGCCGTCCGGCCTGAGGCCGGCGGCGTCCTGGAAGGCCCGGATCGCCGCGCGGGTCTTCGGGCCCATCTTGCCATCGACGCCGCCCGCCTCGTGCCCGCGCGCAGCGAGCTTGGTCTGCAGGTCGCGGATCTCGTCCGGGCTGAGCGGGCGCTTGTCCCGCGGCCAGTCGCGCGCGAAGCCGCCCCGGCCCCGCAGCCTGTCCGAGAGGTGGGCGACCGTGAGGGCGTAGGACAGGGCGGTGTTGTAGCGCAGGATGACCCGAAAGTTCGGCCGCAGCAGGAAGGCGGGGCCGCCGGCGCCCGCCGGCAGCGCCAACGCCGCGCGCGCCTCCGGGTCGCCGACGGGCCGCCCGTCCGCCGGCTTCAGGCCACGCTCCAGCCACTCCGAGAGCGGCCGCTCCGTGGTCTCGTCCGCGAGGCGGTAATCGAATCCGTCCGGCAGGGACACCTCGAAGCCCCAGCCCTCGCCCGGTCGCCAGCCCGAACTGCGCAGGTAGCTCGCCGTGGAAGCCAGCGCGTCGGGGATCGATCCCCAGATGTCGCGCCGGCCGTCCCCGTCGAAATCCACGGCGTGGTCGCGGAAGGTCATCGGCATGAACTGCGTGTGGCTCATCGCGCCGGCCCAGGAGCCGGTCATGCGCTCCGGGCTCACGTCGCCCTTCGCCAGGATTCCGAGGGCCGCCACGAGCTCGTCGCGCCAATAGCCGCCCCGCTTCGCGTCGCCGCAGGCCAGCGTCGCGAGCGAGCGGATGACCGGCCTGACGATGCCCGGATCCTCGAGCACCGCTCCGTAGGTCGATTCCACGCCCCAGATCGCCACGAGGATGTGCCGGTCGACGCCGTAGGTCCGCTCGATCGTGTCGAGGGTCGGCGCCCACTCGGCGAGCTTCGCGCGGCCGGTCTCGACGCGCGCGTCGGTGACCGTGGCCTCGATGTACTCCCAGATGGGCCGCACGAACTCGGCCTGGCGGTTGGCCGCGGCGAGCACGGCGGGGTCCGGGCCGAGGCGGGACAGCTGCGCCTCGGCGAGCGCCGGGGCGATCCCGCGGCTCTCGGCGAGCGCGCGGAGATCCCGAAGGCAGGTCGCGAACCGCGCGGCTGCGTCCGCTTCCGCATTCGGCTCCGCGCCGGCCGAAGGGGCCTGCGCCGAGGCGGGGCCGAGCGCGGTGAGCCCGAGAGCGAGGGCGAGCAACGCCGACCTCATCTGCGCGCCCTCCCTCATCCGCGCACCCGCCTCATCCGCGCACCCGCGCGAGCACGGAGCGGAGTGCAGGCAGGCTGACACGGCCGGCCCATCCCGGCTCGGCGGCGCGGGCGGGCGGCGCGCCGAGCAGCCGGTCGAGCGCGGCCGGGGGCACGTCGATCAGCCGGTCCCAGGGGAGGGGGCCGAGCTGGGGACCGATCTCGGCGCAGCGGATCTCGCGGTAGCGCAGGCGCCGGGCCTCCGCGATCATCCAGAAGAACACCTCCGCCGCGCCGCAGGGCGTGAACACGACGACCTCGGTCCCCGGACGGCAGAACACGATGTTGGTGAGCGCCGCGCCCATGCAGCCGACGACGCTCCGCGCGCCCTTGAAGGCCGCGACCTGCTCCGCGAAGGAAAGGCCGGCCGCCTCGATCTCCCGAAAGCCCCGCGCCCGCAGGCGGGCCGCGATGGCCGGCTCCACGGCGAAGTCGCGGGTGCGCGAGGGCCGGCGCGTCGCGTAGAGGTCGGCCTGCGGGCCCGGTTCGATCCCGGCGGTCACCGCGTCGAGGCACTGCATGACGATGGGCGACAAGTAGAGGCTGTGCCAGGTGAGGCCGTCGATCACGACGAGCTCGCGCAGGAAGGCCGGGGCGCGCCCGAGCGGCACGATCGCCTCGGAGGGAATCCCCGCGACCTGGAGCGCCGCTGTCGCGACCTGCCGGACCGCCTCCGGCTCGTCGAAGATCAGCACCGGCCAGTCGGCGAGGCCGAGCCGCGTCCGGGCGAGCCAGGCGCGCGGCAGCATCTCGACGATGAAGTGCCCGTAATTGTCGGCGCCGCGGCTCTTGGCGAGAACGCCACGGTCGAGGGCCGGCGCCGAGCCCGCCGAGATGGCGGCCAGGACGGCCGCGTGTCCCCGGCGGATCTGATCGTCCGTGTGGTAGGTCCGCGTCGGCGACAGGAGCTTGCCGGCACCGTCGAAGACCAGCCCCTCCTCGGCGACGTAGACGTCGGTGAGGCGGTAGGCGAGGACGTCGCGGCCCGGATGGATCGAGGCGGACCAGAGCGACTCGAGGGTCGGGCGGATCGCGTCGGGGACCGGCGCGAGGCAGGTCAGGTGCGGATAGGCGTAGTAGGAATTGGGGCAGGGGATCGCGGCGATCCGCGCGGCCTCCGGCGGATGGACGATCAGTTCCTCGATCGGGCCCGACAAAGCGTGGCTGTCCCTGCATGCAACCGAGCGGCAAATGCCGTCTTGGCCGCTTTATGCCCTCTCGCGCAACAGGAAGCGACCGCCGGAGCCGCGCACGGCGTGCTCCGGCGGTTTCCGGACCGAACACGGCCCGAGAAAAATCACTCGCAGACGCGGACGCGGCGGAAGAACACGTCGCCGTAGCCGTCCACGTAGCGGCGGCGCTCGAAGTGGCAGACCGGACCCTCGTCCTCCACGTAGACTGGCGGCGGGGCGCGGTAGACGGGGCGGCCCGGATAGTAGCCGTTCTGCGAGGACGCGATGGCTCCGCCGACGGCGAGGCCGCCGAGCACGCCGAGCGCCGCGGCGCCGCCGGGGCTGATTCCGTCCCGGGCCTGGGCGGCCGGCACCGCGGCGACGGCGAGGCCACCGGCCACAAGCGCCGTGGTGAGAAGCCTGAACATGGTTCGATCTCTCCTGTGGGGCGGACACCCGGGGACCCGGATCGGCCGCGAAGACTGAGAAGAACAGCAACGCTATTGGGGCGATAGTTCGGCACGGGATGAACCGGCCGCACGAAACGTACGGCGCCCGGGTGATCAACCTTGGCTGTTCCAACCCTACGGCCGGTCGATCCGCGCGCAGGGGCGCCAGCGCACATCCCGGCGCCTCGGTCGGTGATGCTCCCCGCAAGCCACAGGGTCGGAGGCGCGAAAGCGCGCGAAGCGGCCGCGGCGCGCTTGACCTTCGGGCCGGTTGCGGCTCGAACCGGAGGGCGTCGCGGGCGTTCGCGCCGGAGACGTCGATCCGAGGACGAGGCTGCCATGGCCACACGAGGCTTCACCGGGCGCAGGCCCCCCGAGGCGACGCGGGAGCGGCTGCCGCCCGGGCAGTACCTCACCGAGGACTTCCCCGTGCTGCAGCTCGGGCCGACGCCGCGCATCGATCTCGCCACCTGGCGCTTCACCCTGCGGGACGGCGCCAAGCCCCTGAAGAGCTGGAGCTGGGAGGCGTTCGAGGCGCTGCCGCGCACGACCTGGCAGGGCGACATCCACTGCGTCACCAAGTGGTCGAAATTCGACACCGCCTGGGAGGGCGTCACGGTCGACGACATCCTGGCGGATGCCGGGGTCGCCGCGCCGACCGAATTCGCCCTGGCGGAAGGCTACGACGACTACACCACGAACGTGCCGGTGGCCGACCTCCGCGGCGGCCGGGCCATGGTGGCGACGCGCTACGCGGGCGCGCCGATTCCGCCGGATCACGGTGGGCCCGCCCGGCTCCTCGTGCCGCACCTCTACTTCTGGAAGAGCGCCAAGTGGGTCAACGGCCTGCGCTTCACGAAGAAGGACGAGGCGGGCTTCTGGGAACTGCGCGGCTACCACATGTACGGCGACCCGTGGCGCGAGCAGCGCTTCACCGGTGACTGAGCGCGCCGCCCTGCGCTGGCAGGAGGCCGAGATCGCCGCGATCGAGCCGGTCACGGGCCGCGTGAGGAGCTTCCGCTTCCGGGTCGACTTCGCGGAACGCTTCCGGCCGGGGCAGCACGTCGACGTGCGCCTCACGGCGCCGGACGGCTACCAGGCTCAGCGCAGCTACTCGATCGCCTCGGCCCCGGACGCGTCGGGGACGATCGAGCTGATGATCGAGCACCTCGACGAGGGCGAGGTCTCCGGCTTCTTCGCGAGCGTCGCCGAGGTCGGCGACCGGATCGAGCTGCGCGGGCCGATCGGCGGCTCCTTCGTCTGGACCGGGCGGGACGCGGGCCCGCTGCTCCTCGTCGGGGGCGGCTCCGGCGTCGTGCCGCTCCTCGCCATGCTCCGGCACCGGGACGCCGCCGCGCCGGACGTGCGGGCGCTCCTTCTCTACTCGGCGCGCACCCGGTCCGAGATGATCGCCCGCGAGGAGCTCGAGGCCCGCGCCCGCGACGAGCCCGGCTTCACGCTGATGCTCGCCCTGACCCGCGAGCCGGGCGGCCGCCGCATCGACCGCGCGCGAATCGACGCCGCGCTCGGCGCGCTGGGGGCGCCGGCCCACGCCTTCGTCTGCGGCAGCAACCCGTTCGTCTCGGCGGCTTCCGACCTCCTGCTCGACGCCGGCGTCCCGCCGGGCGTGATCCGGACGGAGCGCTTCGGTGGCTGAGCCGGTCAGGGGCTGAAGATCAGCACGAGGTAGACGAAGAACACGATCAGGTGCACCGCGCCCTCCAGCACCGTCGTGCGCAGGCCCGAGAAGGTGAGGGTGCTGAGGATCAGCGTCACGGTCAGGAGCGTCATCTCGGTCGGCTTGAGGCCGAGCACCACGGTCTGCCCCGTGAGGAGCCCCACCGCCAGGATTGCCGGCACGGTGAGCCCGATCGTCGAGGTGGCCGCGCCGAGGCACAGGTTGATCGCGCGCTGGAGCTCGTTGCGGGCGATCGCCTTGAGGGCGGAGATCGCCTCCGGCGTGAAGACGATCGCCGCGATGAGGACGCCGCCGAGCGCCGAGGGCGCGCCGAGCGCCGCGATGCCGTGGTCGAGGATGGCGGCGAGGCTCTTCGAGAGCAGCACGATCGGCAGGATGTTGGCGAGGAGGAGGCCGATGTGCGTGAGGATCGTGCCGGCGCCGGGCCGCTCGCGGGCCTCCTCCGCCTCGCCCGGCTCGCCGGCCGCATCCATGAAGAAGTCGCGGTGCCGCCCGGTCTGGATCAGCAGGAACACGATGTAGAGAGCCACCGTGAAGACCGAGAAGGTGATCGCCTGCAGGCGGGTCAGCGTGCCGTCGGTGGTCGAGGTGGTGAAGTTCGGGATGATCAGCGCGATCGTGCTGAGCGGGATCAGCACCGCCAGGAAGGCCGAGGCGCCCTGCAGATTGTAGGATTGCTGATGGTGGCGCAGGCCGCCGATGAGCAGGCCGAGCCCGACGACGCCGTTCAGTACGATCATCAGCACCGCGAACATGGTGTCGCGGCCGAGCGTCGGCGCGTCCTTGGCCGAGAGCATCACGGCCGAGACGAGCGCCACCTCGATGATCACGATGGACAGGGTCAGGATCAGGGTGCCGAGCGGCTCGCCGAGCATCTCGGCCAGTTCCTCCGCCTCGTGCACCACCCCGAAGGCCGACCAGACGATCGTGGCGAGGAGCCACAGGAACAGGCCGGTCGCCCAGAGCGGCGAGGCGAGATCGCCGAGCCAGTCCTTGCCGAACCACGCGAAGGCGCCGACCGTCGCCCAGGCCACCGCCAAACGCAGCATTCCGCTCATCGGCCCATCCGTTTCCCTGAGCCGCCCGTCCGCGCGGGAGGCAGGGCGTTCTGCCATCGGAGGCCCGGGGGCGACAGGTGCGGCCCCGAGAAAAGCGGCCTTCCGGTCACCTGATCACGAAACCGTGCTTGTGCGGCGCAACCGGCCCATGCAGCGCCGGCTGTGGTGCCGGCCGCCGGCCCGGAGTAGAAGCACGGGTTCCGCAACCGATTCGAGACCGGCCGCACCCGTCCCCGCACCGCGGGGCTCCGGACGAGCGCCGCCCCTGAAAGTCCGCCCTTGCCTTTCCCGACCCTGCCCGCCCCGATCGCGCGGGCGCTCACCGAGCGCGCCTATCACGAGCCGACGCCCGTTCAGGCCGCCGTCCTGGAGGCCGCGGCCGAGGCCCGCGATCTCCTCGTCTCCGCTCAGACCGGCTCCGGCAAGACCGTGGCCTACGGGCTCGCCGTTGCCGGCACGCTGCTCGGCGATGCCGAGGCGCTGCCGCCGCCGGCCGCGCCGCTCGCCCTGGTGATCGCGCCGACGCGCGAGCTCGCCCTGCAGGTCCACCGCGAGCTGTCCTGGCTCTACGCCGGGGCCGGCGCGCGCGTCGTCGCCTGCGTCGGCGGCATGGATCCGCGTCGGGAGAGCCGCTTCCTGATGGAGGGCGCCCACATCGTCGTCGGCACGCCGGGCCGCCTGCGCGACCATATCGAGCGGCGCAACCTCGCCACCGAGGCGCTCCGCGCCGTAGTGCTGGACGAGGCCGACGAGATGCTCGACCTCGGCTTCCGGGACGACCTCGAGTTCATCCTCTCGGCGACGCCCGCGGAGCGCCGCACGCTGCTGTTCTCGGCCACGATGCCGAAGGCCATCGCGACGCTCGCCGAGCGTTACCAGCGTGACGCCCTGCGGATCGCCGTGAAGGGCCAGGAGCAGGGCCACGCGGACATCACCTACCGGGCCGTCCGGGTGGTGCCGCGGGAGATCGAGCACGTGGTGCTCAACGTCCTGCGCGAGGCCGACGCGCCGACCGCGATCGTCTTCTGCAACACCCGCAACGCCGTGCGGCACCTGCAGGCGGTGCTGACGGAGCGCGGCTTCTCGGTGGTGGCGCTCTCGGGCGAACTCGGGCAGGGCGAGCGCAACGCGGCGCTCCAGGCGCTGCGCGACGGCCGGGCCCGGGTCTGCGTGGCGACGGACGTCGCCGCCCGCGGCATCGACCTGCCGACGCTCAGCCTCGTCATCCACGCCGACCTGCCGCACGACGCCGAGGTGCTTCAGCACCGCAGCGGCCGGACCGGCCGCGCCGGCCGCAAGGGCACCAGCGTCCTGCTCGTGCCGAACGCCCGCCGCCGCCGGGCCGAGCAGATGCTCGCCATCGCCAAGATCGTGCCGGAATGGAGCGGGCCGCCCACGGCGGACGAGATCCGCCGCCTCGACGGCGAGCGCATGCTCTCGGACCCGTTCTTCACGGAGGCCCCGGTCGAGGAGGATCTGGCTCTCGCCGACCAGCTCCTGGCGCAGCTCTCCCCGAAGGATCTCGCCGCCGCGCTCGCCCGAGTCTACCGCGCCCGCCTGCCGGCCCCCGAGGACGTGACGGATCCGGGCGAGGTGCCGGGCCGCCGCGGCTCCTCGAACCCGCGCTTCGACCCGATGGACGCGGAGCGCATCGCCGCGATGGGCCCGGCGGTCTGGTTCCGGCTCAATCTCGGTCGGCGCGACAACGCCGACCCGCGCCGCCTGCTGCCGCTGCTCACCCGCCGCGGCGGCGTCGACCGGCAGGAGATCGGCGCGATCCGCATCTTCGAGCGGGAGACGAAGTTCGAGGTCCGAGGCGGCGCGGCCTCCCGCTTCGCCGCGACCTTCGCGCGCAACGGCTCCCCGGAGATCCAGGTCGAGGCGCTGGGCGGCGAGGCCGCACCCGCCGACCGGCGCGGCCCGAAGGGCCTCAAGAGCCCGCGGGCCGGCAAGCACGCCCGGGTGGCCGGCAAGAAGCCCCGCACGACCTGAGGAGGCCGGCGCGCCGCGCCGCCGCTTCCGTACCGGACCGGCCGCGTCCTGACCCCGAATGTGCGGGTCGGGGTCGCGGCCGTTCGTCATTTTCAGGCCTCGGCCGCTCCGTGCGGGGCCGCCCGCGAGCGCGCGTGCCGGAGGCGTCGAGCGCGCCGCCGCACGCCTCCGCGTGCCCGCGCGGCGCCACCGACGCCCGTTGCTCACGCAACAACTCTGGTCGCCCGAACGCGTCGTAAAAAGATGAGGAACAAAGATCCTCGTCCGAGATTTCCCGCATAGGTAGTCATGCGGAAGAAAAGCTGCGTCACTGAGACGATCTTCTGAAATTTAACGCAGGTTAATAAGCGCACCTCTCGTTTTTTGCTGCATATCAACGATCGAACACGATCAGGGGCATCGATAAAGCGTGAAGGACCTTGCACTTATCACCGGCGGGGCCGGGTTCATCGGCCGCCATCTCGCTGCCGAGCTGCTGCGCCGCGGCTATCGCGTGCGCATCCTCGACAGCCTGATCGACCAGGTCCACGGCGGCCGCGACACGCTCGCGGGGCTCGACCCGGCCATCGAGTTCGTCGCGGGCGACGTGCGGGACGGAGAAGCGGTGGCGCGGGCGCTGAGCGGTGCCACGCACGTCGTCCATCTCGCCGCCGAGGTCGGCGTCGGGCAGAGCATGTACGCCGTCGAGCGCTACGTCTCGGTCAACGATTGCGGCACCGCCACCGTGTTCCAGGCGCTCATCGACGCGCCCGTGAAGCGGGTCGTCGTCGCCTCGTCGATGAGCATCTACGGAGAGGGGCTCTACCGCGCCGCGGACGGGCGGACGGTCGAGGACGCGGTGCGCAAGGCCCGCGCCCCGGGCGAGCCCTGGGACCCGACCGGTGCGGACGGGCGCCCGATGGTGCCGGCGCCGACGCCGGAATCGAAGCAGCCGGCGCTGGCCTCGGTCTACGCGCTCACGAAGTACATGCAGGAGCGCCTGACGCTGACGCTCGCGCCCGCCTACGGCATGGAGGGCGTCGCGCTCCGCCTCTGGAACGTCTACGGGCCGGGGCAGGCCCTCTCGAACCCCTACACCGGCGTCCTCGCGATCTTCGCCTCGCGCCTGCACAACGGCCAGCCGCCGATGATCTTCGAGGACGGCGAGCAGCGGCGCGACTTCGTGCACGTCGAGGACGTGGCGCAGGCCTTCGTCCTGGCGCTGGAGCACCCGGCCGCCGCGGGGCAGGTCTACAACGTCGGCAGCGGGCGGGACCGCTCGGTGAGCGAGGTGGCGCGCCTCCTCGCGCGGGCGATGGGCCGCGGCGGGATCGAGCCCGAGGTGACCGGACAGGCGCGGGCCGGCGATATCCGCCACTGCATCGCCGACATCGGCAAGATCCAGCGCGAGCTCGGCTACGCCCCGAGGCGCGACTTCGAGGAGGGACTGGCGGAGCTCGCCGCCTGGGTGGCCGAGCAGGAGGCGGTGGACCGGGTCGCGGAGGCGCGCCGCGAGCTCGAGGCTCGGGGGCTCGTCGCGTGAGCGCGCCCGCGAACGCGAACCGGGACGGCGGCCGGCCGGCCCTCGTCACCGGCGGCGCCGGCTTCGTCGGGGTGAACCTCGCCGACGCGCTGGCCTCGGAGGGGCAGGAGGTCATCGTCTACGACGCGCTCGCCCGCGCGGGCGTCGAGGCGAACCTCGCCTGGCTCCGCCAGCGCCATCCGGGCCGCATCACCGCGATCCTCGCCGACGTGCGCGACCGGGGCGAGCTCGCCCGCGCCGTGGCGGAGGCGGGCGCGGTGTTCCACTTCGCCGCGCAGGTCGCCGTGACCACGAGCCTCGTCGCCCCGCGCGAGGACATGGAGGTCAATCTCGGCGGCACCCTCAACCTGCTGGAGGCGATCCGGGCGCGCAGCGCGCCGGTGCCGCTCCTCTACGCCTCCACCAACAAGGTCTACGGCGATCTGCCGGACATCGATCTCGCCCTCGAGGGCGACGCCTACCTGCCGACCGATCCGGGCCTGCGCGCCCGCGGCATCGGGGAGGATCGGCCGCTCGACTTCCACACGCCCTACGGCTGCTCGAAGGGCGCCGCCGACCAGTACGTGCTCGATTACGCCCGCAGCTACGGCGTGCCGACCGCCGTGATGCGGATGAGCTGCATCTACGGCCCGCGCCAGATGGGCAACGAGGACCAGGGCTGGGTCGCTCATTTCCTGATCCGCGCCCTGCAGGGCCAGCCCGTCACGCTCTACGGCGACGGGCGGCAGGTGCGCGACATCCTGCACGTCCGCGACGCCGTGGCCGCATACCGCGCCGCCCTGGCGCGGATCGACCGCGTCTCGGGCCGGGCGTTCAACCTCGGCGGCGGCCCGGAGAACGCCGTGAGCCTGCGCCAGCTCCTCGCCCATCTCGGCACCCTGATCGGGCGCCCCGTCGAGACCGAGTTCGGCAACTGGCGGCCGGGCGACCAGCGCTACTACGTCTCGGACACGCGCGCCGTCCGCGAGGCGCTGGCGCTTCCGCCCGCAACGCCCTGGCGCGAGGGCGTCGGCATGCTCGCGGGCTGGCTGCGCGAGTGGCTGTCGGCGGAGCGCAACGCCGCCGAGCCGGCCCGGCCGCGGCTCAGGGAGGCGGCTCTATGAGGGTCGCGCTCGTCAACCCGCCCTGGGACTACCGCAACAGCATCTATTTCGGCTGCCGCGAGCCGCATCTCGCGCTCGAACTCGGCTACGCCGCTTCCCTGCTGCGCGCGGCCGGGCACGAGGCGATGATCGTCGACGCGCATCTCGACGGCCTCGACGCGCGGGCGGCCGCCGACGCCGTCGCGGGTTTCGCGCCCGGCATGACCGTGGTGACCACGGCGCCGACCTACCTGTTCTGGCGCTGCGCGCCGCCGGAACTGCGGGTGCCGCGCCTCTTCCTCGACGCGCTCGGCGCGCGGGGCGGGCGCACCGTGGCGGTCGGCCCGCACGGGTCCGCGACGCCCGGGACGACGCTGACGAAGCTCGGCTGCGACGTCGTGGTGCGCGGCGAGTGCGAGGAGATCGTCGCCCGCCTCGCCGACGCCGAGAGCCTGCGCGGCGTGCCCGCGCTCGCCTACCGGGAGGGCGATGAGATCGTCGTCACCGGACCGCCGCATGCCTGCCGCTTCACGGACCTGCCCGCCCTGCGCTGGCCCGACGCCTGGGTGGCGCGCCACCGTCACCACCACCACCGCTTCGAGGCGGCGCCGGACGGCCCCGGCGCCGAGGTCGAGGCGTCCCGCGGATGCCCCTACACCTGCAGCTTCTGCGCAAAGATCGACTTCCGGGACAAGTACCGCCGCCGCGACCTGACGCTCCTGCTCGAAGAGGTCGACGGGCTGATCGCCCAGGGTGCCACCTACCTCTACTTCATCGACGAGATCTTCCTGCCGCAGAAGCCGCTGCTCGAGGCGCTGGTCGGTCGCGATGTCCGCTTCGGCATCCAGACGCGGATCGACCTCTGGAAGTCGGACATGCTCGACCTCCTCGGCGCGGCGGGCTGCGTCTCGATCGAGGCCGGCGTCGAGAGCCTGACCGAGGAGGGCCGTGCGCAGCTCGACAAGAACTGCCGCGCCTCGACCGACGAACTCGCCGAGCGGCTGATCCACGCCCGCCGGACGGTGCCGTTCGTGCAGGCGAACCTGATCGCGGTGGCGGGCGACGATCCCGACCTCGTCGCCGCCTGGCGGGACCGCCTGCGCGGTCACGGCGTCTGGGCGAACGACCCCGTGCCGCTCTACCCCTACCCGAGTTCTCCCGATTACAGGCGCCTGTGGGGCGAGCCGGACGGCGCGGCCTGGGAGCGGGCGCACGCGCATTACCTCGGCCAGTTCGACCGCTTCAGCGACATCCAGGAGGAGCGGCCCCTGCCGCTGGCCGAGCTCGAGGCGGCCTGCGGATGCCGGTGAGATCATCCCACGTCCTGATGAGCGCCGACGCGCTCGGCGGGGTCTGGCCCTACACGCTGGACCTCGCGGAGGGGCTCGGCCGGGACGGCTTCCGGGTCACCGTGGCGCTGATGGGTCCCGCGCCGGCGCCGGAGATCATCGCGGCGGCCGAGGTGGGCACGGGCGCCCGCTTCTGCATCACGGACCTTCCCCTCGACTGGACGGCGGACTCGGCAGGCTCCGTGACCGAAGCGGCGGCGGCGTTGGCGCGGCTCGCCCGCGAGGCAGGCGCCGATCTCGTCCATCTCCACAGTCCCGCCCTCGCCGTGGCGGCCTTCGACGTGCCCGTGGTCGCCGTGTGCCATTCCTGCGTGACGACGTGGTGGGCGGCCTGCGGCTCCGGCCCGCTGCCGGACGATCTCGCGTGGCGCGGCGCTCTCGTCGCGCGCGGCTGCCGGGCGGCGGACGCCCTGCTCGCGCCGACCTCCGCGTTCGCCGAGGCGACGCGGGCGGCCTACGGCCTTACCCAGCCGCCGCGGGTGGTGCGAAACGGCCGGAGATCGTCGTGCCGTGCGGCGGTCGGCGAGCCGGCCCCGCACGCCTTCACGGCCGGCCGGCTCTGGGACGGCGGCAAGAATGCCGCCCTGCTCGACCGCGTGGCGGCCCGGACCCGCTGGACGATCCGCGCGGCCGGGCCCGTCGAGGGACCGAACGGGGAGCGCCTGGCGGCCGGACATCTCCGGCTCCTCGGCCGGCTCGACGATGCGGGGATCGCGCGGGAGCTCGCGCGGCGGCCGGTCTTCGTCTCGCTCGCCCGCTACGAGCCGTTCGGACTGGCGGTGCTGGAGGCGGCCGATGCCGGCTGCGCCCTCGTCCTGTCCGACATCCCGACCTTCCGCGAGCTCTGGGACGGCGCCGCGCTCTTCGTGCCCCCCGAGGAAGAGGCGGCCGCGTCCGCCATCGCGTCGCTCGCGGACGATCCCGGCCGGCGCGCGGCCCTCGGCGCGGCGGCGCGATCTCGCGCGGCCGATCACAGTCTCGCCGCGATGGTGGAGGGGGTCTCCGGTGTGTTCCGCGGGCTCCTCGCGGGCCGGCCGGCGCGACACCTGCGCGAGGCGGCCGCATGAGGATCGCCTACTTCACCCACTCCCTTTCCTCATGCTGGAACCACGGCAACGCGCATTTCCTCCGCGGCGTCCTGCGCGAGCTGATCGCCCTCGGGCACCGGGTCGAGGCGCACGAGCCCGCTGGAGCCTGGAGCCTGGAGAATCTTCGGCGCGACCACGGCGAGGCCGGCCTCGACCGGTACCGGGCCGCCTATCCGGACCTGTCGTCGCTCACCTACGGCGAGGACGGCCTCGCCGTGGAGCGGGCCGCGGGCGCCGACCTCGTGATCGTGCACGAGTGGAACGAGCCGGCCCTGATCGCGGCGCTCGGGCGGTCGCGCAAGCTCGGGCATGTCGGGACGCTCCTGTTCCACGACACCCATCACCGGGCGGTCAGCGCCCCGCAGGAGATGGCGGCCTTCGATCTCTCCGGCTACGACGGGATCCTCGCCTTCGGCGCGGCACTCGCCGAGGTCTACCGGGCGCAGGGCTGGGGCGGGCGGGCCTTCGTCTGGCACGAGGCCGCCGACACGCGCCTGTTCCGCCCGCCCGAGCCCGGCGCGCGGCAGGGCCTCGTCTGGATCGGCAACTGGGGCGACGGCGAGCGCACGCAGGAACTGGAGACCTTCCTGTTCCGGCCGGCCCAGGCCGCCGGGCTGCCCCTCGACATCTACGGCGTGCGTTACCCGGAGGCGGCGCGCGCGACGCTGGCGCGCTACGGCGCGCACTATCACGGCTGGGCGCCGAACGCCGCCGCGCCCGACCTGTTCGCCCGCCACCTCGTCACGGTGCACGTGCCGCGCCGCTTCTACGTGAAGGCGCTGCCCGGCATCCCGACCATCCGGGTGTTCGAGGCGCTGGCCTGCGGCATCCCGCTCGCATCCGCCCCCTGGGAGGATGCCGAGGGCCTGTTCACCGCCGGCGCCGACTACCTCGTCGCGCGGGACGGCGCCGCGATGGAGCGCCACCTGCGCGCCCTGCGCGCGGATGCGGACCTGCGCGATGCCCTGAGCGCCCACGGCCTCGCGACGATCCGGGCAAGGCACACCTGCCGCCACCGCGCGCAGGAGCTTCTCGGCATCGCCGCCGGCCTCGGCACCGCCGACACGATGGAGGCCGCGCAGTGAGAATCGCCTTCTACGGATCGTCCCTCCTCTCGTCCTACTGGAACGGCGCGGCGACCTACTACCGCGGCCTCCTGCGCGACCTCGCCGGGCGCGGCCACCGCATCACCTTCTACGAGCCCGACGCCTTCGACCGGCAGCAGCACCGCGACATCGACCCGCCGGACTGGGCGGAGGTGCGCGTCTATCCGGCCACGCCCGAGGCGATGCGCGCCGTCGTGGCGGAGGCCGCTTCCGCCGACGTGGTCGTGAAGGCGAGCGGCATCGGCGTGTTCGACGACGCGTTGCTGGAGGGGGTCGTCGCGGCCTCGCGCCCGGAGGCGATCCGCATCTTCTGGGACGTGGACGCCCCCGCCACGCTCGCCGAGATGCGCGCCGACCCCGGCCACGCGCTGCACCGCGCGATGCCGATGCTCGATCTCGTGCTCACCTACGGCGGCGGGCCGCCGGTCGTCGCCGCCTACGAGGGCTTCGGTGCGCGTGCCTGCGTGCCGGTCTACAACGCCCTCGATCCGGAAACGCACCACCCCGTGCCGCCGGACCCGCGCTTCTCGGCCGACCTCGCCTTCCTCGGCAACCGGCTCCCGGACCGCGAGGCGCGCGTCGAGACCTTCTTCCTCGTGGCGGCGGCGCGGCTGCCCGAGCGGTCCTTCCTGATCGGCGGGAACGGCTGGGAGAGCCGCGGGCTGCCGACCAACGTGCGCCACCTCGGGCACGTCTACACGCGCGACCACAACGCCTTCAACGCGACCCCGCTCGCCGTGCTCAACATCGCCCGCGAGAGCATGGCGGCGGTCGGCTTCTCGCCCGCGACCCGCGTGTTCGAGGCGACCGGCGCCGCCGCCTGCCTCATCACCGACGCCTGGGAGGGGATCGAGCTCTTTCTCAAGCCGGGCGAGGAGGTTCTCGTCGCGCGCGACGGTCGCGACGTCGCCGAGCACATCGCTGCTCTCACGCCGGAGCGCGCCCGCGCGATCGGCGAGGCGGCGCGCGCCCGCATCCTCTCCGAGCATACCTACGCGCGGCGCGGGCTGCAGGTCGACGCGATCCTGCGGGACGAAGCCGCCCGCAAGGCCGCGGGCACGCCCCGGCGGAGCGTCGCCTGATGGGCGCCCCGCTCAACCTCGTGGTCCTGGGCCTCAGCCTGTCCTCCTCCTGGGGCAACGGCCACGCGACGACCTACCGGGCGCTCCTCAGGGCGTTCGCCGCGCGCGGCCACGACGTGCTGTTCCTGGAGCGCGACGTGCCCTGGTACGCGGCCCATCGCGACCTGCCGGAGCCCGATTTCTGCCGCCTCGTCCTCTATCCGGACCTCGCGGGCCTCGACGCGCATCGCGCGGCGATCGCGGGCGCGGACGCGGTCGTCGTCGGGTCCTATGTGCCGGAGGGCATCGCGGTCGGAGACCGCGTCCTCGCCTGGGCGCGTGGCGCGCGCGCCTTCTACGACATCGACACGCCGGTGACGCTCGCCGCCTTCCAGGCCGGTACCTGCGCCTACCTCGCGCAGCCGCAGATCCGCGGCTACGACCTCTATCTCTCCTTCACCGGCGGCCCGACCCTGGCGCGGCTGGAGCGCTCGTACGGCTCGCCCGCGGCGCGCGCGCTCTACTGCTCCGTCGACCCGGACGCGCACCCGCGCCTCGACCGCGAGCCGGCCTATGACCTGAGCTATCTCGGCACCTACAGCCCGGACCGGCAGCCCACCCTGGAGCGGCTTCTCCTGGAGCCGGCGCGGCGGGCGCCGGACCTCCGCTTCGCGGTCGCGGGTCCGCAATACCCGGGCGACATCGCCTGGCCCGCGAACGTCGTCAGGATCGACCATCTGCCGCCCGAGCGGCACGCCGACTTCTACGCGTCGAGCCGCTACGCCCTCAACGTGACCCGCGGCGACATGATCCGGGCGGGCTGGAGCCCGAGCGTGCGCCTGTTCGAGGCGGGCAGCATCGGCACGCCGCTGATCAGCGACCGCTGGGACGGGCTCGGCGACATCCTCACGCCGGGCCGCGAGATCCTCTGCGCCGACACCGCCGACGACGTCCTCGCCGTCCTGCGCGGGCAGTCGGAGGCGGAGCGCCGCCGCGTCGCCGCGGCGGCGCGGGCGGCGATCCTCTCCCGGCACAGCGCCGCGCACCGGGCGGCGGAACTCGAAGGGCATCTGCGGGAGGCGTCCGGGCGGCGGGCGCCCTCGATGCCCGCTCTCGAAACGGTTGAGTGAGCGAAGGGTCGGACGATGAAGAACAGCGGAGAGAACAGGGCACTCGTCGCGGGAGGGGCCGGCTTCATCGGTTCGCACCTGGTCGACGCGCTGCTCGGCGAGGGCCTGCGCGTGACCTGCCTCGACTCGTTCCTCACCGGGCGGCGTACCAATCTCGCCCACCTCGCGCGGGAGCCGCGCCTCGACCTCGTCGAGGCCGACGTGACGGAGCCGCTGCCCGACCTGCCGCGCTTCGACTGGATCTTCAATCTCGCCTGCGCCGCCTCGCCGCCGCACTATCAGGCGGATCCGCAGCACACGATGATGACCTGCGTGGTCGGATCCCACCGGATGCTCGAATGCGCGCGCTCGACCGGCGCCCGCTTCCTCCAGGCCTCGACCAGCGAGGTCTACGGCGACCCGCAGGTGCACCCGCAGGAGGAGAGCTACTGGGGGCACGTCAACCCGACCGGCCCGCGCGCCTGCTACGACGAGGGCAAGCGCTCCGCCGAGACCCTGGCTTTCGACTACCGGCGCCGCTACGGCCTTGACGTGCGCGTCGCGCGGATCTTCAACACCTACGGGCCGCGCATGCGGGCCGATGACGGGCGCGTCGTCTCGAACGTGGTTTGCCAAGCGCTGGCGAACGAGCCGATCACCGTCTACGGCGACGGCGAGCAGACCCGCTCCTTCTGCTACGTCAGCGACCTCGTCGACGGCCTGATGCGGCTGATGCGCCGGGAGACCGCGCCGGACGGTCCCGTCAACCTCGGCAACCCCCGCGAGATGACGGTGGCGGAGCTCGTCACGCTGGTGAGCCGGATGACGGGCACGCGCTCGCAGATCGTGCGCCGTCCGCTGCCCGTGGACGACCCGCAGCGCCGCCGGCCCGACATCACCCGGGCGGAGCGTCTGCTCGGCTGGGCCCCGCGGGTCGCGCTGGAGAGCGGGCTCGAAGAGACGATCGCGTGGTTCGCCGGGGAGGTGGCGCGGCGGGACCACGTCCCCGTCGTCGGCGCCGCCCGCGGCGGTGCCGCCCGGCCCCGGCTGGAGCCCGCGCTGCACAGCATCGCGCAGGGCTGACCATGCCCCGCGATCCCGTCCGCGTCGGCATCGTCGGTGTCGGCAACTGCGCCTCCTCCTTCGTGCAGGGCCTGCACCACTACCGGGCCGCCGGCCCGGAGGAGGCCGTGCCGGGCCTGACGATGCCGGATCTCGGCGGGTACCGGGTGGGCGACGTCACGGTGGTGTCGGCCTTCGACGTCTCGGCCGCCAAGGTCGGGCAGGATCTGGCACGGGCGATCCTCGCGGCGCCGAACAACACGCACCGCTTCGCCGAGGTGCCGGAGACCGGCGTCATCGTCCGGCGCGGGCCGACGCTGGACGGAATCGGGCGCTACCTCGGCGACGTCATCGCGGAATCGCCCGAGCCGGTCGCGGACGTGGCGGCGGAACTGGAGCGCACGCGCACCCAGGTCCTCGTCTCGTACCTGCCGGTGGGCTCTCAACGCGCGAGCGAGTTCTACGCGCGCTGCGCCCTCGATGCGGGCTGCGCCTTCGTCAACTGCATTCCCGTCTTCATCGGCTCGGACGAGGCGTGGCGGCGCCGCTTCGAGGAGCGGCGGCTGCCGCTCGTCGGCGACGATATCAAGAGCCAGGTCGGTGCCACCATCGTGCACCGCGTCCTCGCCAACCTCCTGCGCGAGCGCGGCGTGAAGCTGGAGCGGACCTACCAGCTCAATTTCGGCGGCAATTCCGACTTCCTCAACATGCTGGAGCGCGAGCGGCTGGAATCCAAGAAGCTCTCGAAGACCCGCGCGGTCACGAGCCAGCTCGAGACGCCGCTGGCGCCGGGCGACATCCATGTCGGCCCGAGCGACCACGTCCCGTGGCTGACGGACCGGAAATGGGCGCATATCCGCCTGGAGGCGACCGGCTTCGGCGGCGTGCCGCTGAACCTCGAACTGAAGCTCGAAGTCTGGGACTCGCCGAACTCGGCCGGCATCGTCATCGACGCCGTGCGCTGCGCGCGCCTCGCCCTCGACCGTGGCATCGGGGGCGCCCTCGTCGGCCCGTCGAGCTGGTTCATGAAGTCGCCCCCCGTCCAGTTCACGGACGCGGAGGCGCACCGGCGGATGCTCGCCTTCGTCGCGGGCGAGGCGGACGGGCGCGCCGGAACCGGCGCATGAGGCGGGTGATCCTCGTGCGCCACG
The DNA here is from genome assembly GCF_007992195.1 of Methylobacterium oxalidis. Taxonomy (GTDB): domain Bacteria; phylum Pseudomonadota; class Alphaproteobacteria; order Rhizobiales; family Beijerinckiaceae; genus Methylobacterium; species Methylobacterium oxalidis. Next base: position 27,088 of record NZ_BJZU01000100.1, read on the forward strand.
CGAGCCACGACCGGCTCGGGCGCATCCTGTGCGGGCGCATGCCCGGCGTGTCCCTGAGTGAAGAGGGACGCGCCGAGGCCGGCGCGCTCGCCCGGCTCCTCGCGGCCTGCGGCGCGGGGCGCCTGCTCGCGAGCCCGCTGGCGCGCGCGCAGGAGACCGCCGCAACGATCGCCGAGAACCTGAATTTGAGCATCGAGACCGCGGCGGAGCTCGACGAGATCGATTTCGGCGCCTGGACGGGCCGCGCCTTCCAAGACCTCGCGGACGATCCCGCCTGGATGGCCTGGAACACGGCCCGCTCGGACACCCGGCCGCCCGGCGGCGAGAGCATGGGCGAGGCTCAAGGGCGCGCCGGCGGCCTCCTCGACCGGCTGGCCGGCGAGGAGGGGCCGCCCGCGATTCTCGTCAGCCACGGCGACGTGATCCGCGCCGCGATCCTGCGCCTTCTCGGCCTGTCGCTCGACGCCTACGACAGCCTCGTGGTCGATCCGGCGTCCCGCAGCGAGGTCGCCCTCTGGCCGGGCGGCGGCCGGCTCGTCTCCCTCAACGAGAGGTGCGCGCCATGAGCGAGGCCGAACTCGCGGACCTGCGCCGCAGCGTCGAGGCGCTCGGGCCCTGGTTCCACAACATCGACCTCGGTGAGGGGGTCTGGACGGCGCCCGGCCACTTCCTCGGCGACTACCCGGCGGTGAAGTGGCGCCGCTTCAGCGACGCCCTGCCGGCGGACCTGACCGGCCGGAGCGTCCTCGACATCGGCTGCAACGGCGGTTTCTACGCGATCGAGATGAAGCGGCGCGGCGCCGAGCGGGTCGTCGCGCTCGATTCGGACGAGCGCTATCTCGCGCAAGGACGCTTCGCCGCCGAGCGCCTCGGCTACCGGATCGAGTTCCGCAACCTGTCGGTCTACGATGTCGGCGCGCTCGCCGAACGGTTCGACGTGGTGCTCTTCATGGGTGTGCTCTACCACCTGCGGCACCCGCTCCTCGCCCTCGACCTGATCCGCGAGCACGTGGCGGGCGATCTCCTCGTCTTCCAGTCGATGCTCCGCGGCTCGCCCGCCATCGAGCCTGTACCGGAGGATTGCGATTTCTGGGACATGGACCAGTTCGAGCGGCCCGGCTACCCGCGGCTGCACTTCGTCGAGCGCGCCTACGCGCACGACGTGACGAACTGGTGGATCCCGAACCGCGCCGGGATCGAGGCGATGCTGCGCGCGAGCGGCTTCACCATCGAGGGCCGGCCGGAATCCGAGGTCTATCTGTGCCGGTGCGCCGAGCGGCCCTACGGGGCGGAGGCGGCGTATCCGGCGCGCGGCGCGCAGGGGGGTGGGGCACGATGATCGAAGCGGTGATGCTCTGGAACGAGCCCAACAACAAGTCGCACTGGGACCCCGTGCTCGATCCCGACTGGTTCCTGTTCTCCGAGATGGTGAAGGACGCCGGTCACGCGATCCGGGCGGTCAACCCGGCACTGCCGAGGGTGCTCGGCGGGATCTCGCCGATCGACCCGCACTTCATCCGCCGCATGGAGGGCCAGGGCGTGCTGGCGGCCGTCGACGCTGTGGCGGTGCACGGCTTCCCGCTCGACTGGAACCTCTGGCCGATCCACGCATGGCCGGAAAAGATCGAGGAGATCCGTGCCGTGACCGGGCTTCCGGTCTGGGTCTCCGAGGTGGGCGTGTCGAGCTTCGGTGCCGAGGAGGTGCAGGCCTGGGGCTGCGAGCGCACGGCCGAGCTGCTGAAGGGCCGGGCGCCGCGCATCCACTGGTACAGCCTCTACGACCTGCCGCGGGAATGGGAGGCGACGACGAGACACAAGGAAGCCGAGGGCTCCTCCTACTACCGCCACTTCCACATGGGCCTCCTGCGCCAGGACGGCACGCCGAAGCTCGCGCTCGACGCCTTCGCCCGGCACGCGCCGGACCTCGGGCTCTGCCAGTGGTTCCACTTCGAGGATCACCGGCTCGACGAGGCGGTCGCCTGGATGAGGCGGCTCGGCGTCACCTACCTGCGCACCGGCCTCTCCTGGGCCGACAGCTTCCGCCCGAACGCCCTCGACTGGTTCGACCGCCAGATGGAGGCGCTGGCGGATTTCGACGTGACGGTCACCTTCTGCTTCACGCCGGAGCATCGCGGCATTGCCCCTCACCACACCAGCGCGCCGCTGGTGCGGGAGGAGTTCGCCGAGTTCTGCGCGGCGATGGTCCGCCGCTACGCACCGGGGCAGACGGTCGCGGCCGACGCCGGCGAGATCATGCTTCAGGGAGCGCTCTGAGCCGGGCGGCGCCCGGCCAGCATCCCTCGATCGAAGGCCGGAGTGGCCGGCTTACCGGTCCGCCTTGTCGCCCGCGACGGTCAACTCGACGTAGCGGCGCGTCGTCGGGCCGACGAGCTCGCGAACCTTGCGCGCCATCGCCTCCTCCTCGCGCAGCGACTGCTGGAACCCGGTGATGCTGCCCTGTTGCCCGGCGGTCTCGCAGATGGTGAGCAGCGACTCGTAGGCGGCGATCTCGAAATTCTCGAAGGCGTGGTTGGCGTACGCGTTCTTCAGGATCTCGTCCTGGGCCGGCGTGTGGCCGAGCGCCATCATGTTCCCGACGAAGCCGAGGATGCCCTCCTTGATCGCGGACGGGCTCTCGGAGACCGCCTGCAGCGCCTCTTCCAGGCGCGCGCGCTGGCCGTGCGTCTCCTCGATGTGGCGGCGCAGGGCATCCTCCATCTCGGGGTAGCGCTGCAGGCGCTCGACCTGCCGCTCCATGATCTGCAGCGCCTGCATCTCGAGAGCGTGCGTGTTCTTCAGCGCGGTGATGTAGATGTCGCGTGCGTCTAGAGCCATTCCAATCATCCTTGTCAGATGTCGTGGATTTCGAGAGCGCAAATCCGCACGCACCGGAAAGTTCCGTCATTGCCTGCCAAGCAGAATGGCAAAGGTATAGCTTGTCTTTTCAAAATTGATCCAGGTTAATATGCCAAACATCGAAAAAAATCCCGGAACAACGTCGGACGAGCGAGATTTTCCCGGAGAAACCCGCGGCCGCCCGGTCGATCATCGGGGCCTTCCTCAGGTTCGGATCCACGCATGCTTCGTCACGGCACGCTTGCCCGCGGGGCCGACGTCGCGGCGGCGGGGCTCCGGCGCGCCTGAGCGGGGCCCGAGCGGCCGAGGCGGACGGGCTCACTTGGAGCACCGGCGGGCGCATCAGCAGGAGCCGTACCCATGTACTATTTCGACAAGCGCACCCAGTACCCGGTGAAGGTCGACAGCCCCGATCCGATCTACGCGCGCATGCTGCAGCAGGCTATCGGCGGCATCGAGGGCGAGATCCGCGTCTGCATGCAGTACTTCTTCCAGGCCTGGGGCGCCCGCGGCCCGACGACGAAGTACCGCGACATGATCCTCAACACGGCCACCGAGGAAATCGGCCACATCGAGATGCTGGCCACCGCCGTCGCCCTGAACCTCGAGAAGGCCCCGACGAAGGTGCAGGAGGCCGGCGCGGCCGACGCGATCGTCGGCGCCGTGATGGGCGGCGAGAACCCGCGCCACGTGGCCGAGGGCATGCTGCACAAGACGCTCCTGTCCACGGGCATGGCCGCGTTCCCCGGCAACTCGGACGGCCTGCCCTTCGACATGAGCCACGTCTACGCGAGCGGCAATCTCGCCGCCGACATGTACTGCAACGTGGCCGCCGAGAGCACCGGCCGGGTGCTCGCGGTCCGCCTCTACAACGCGACCAACGACCCGGGCATGCGGGACATGTGGAGCTTCCTGATCGCGCGCGACACCATGCACCAGCAGCAGTGGCTCGCCGTCGTCGAGGAGCTCGGCGGCAAGGAGGGCAACCTGCCGATCCCGAACAGCTTCCCGCAGGAGAAGGAGAATCAGCAGTACAACTACGCGTTCTTCTCCACCTCGCACGACGGCTCGCCGCCGCCCGAGGGCCGCTGGACCAGCGGACCCTCCCTCGACGGCAAGGGCAACTTCAGCGTCGTCCAGAACGCGCCGATGGGCGAGGAGCCCGTGCTCGGCCCGGCGCGCCCCGACAGCGGCGCCCAGAGCCAGCAGATGGGCTGATCCCGTCGAGGCCGCCGCGCCCGAGGTCCGACGGGCCTCCGCGGCGCGGCGGCGCTCCCCCGTCGAACACATCCGTCACGGCCCGCGGGCGACCGAAGAGGACCCTTCCATGAGCGCTCACAAGCCCCTGAACCAGCAGGTGATCGTCGTCACCGGCGCCTCGAGCGGCATCGGCCTCGCCACGGCCCGGATGAGCGCCGGGCGCGGCGCCCGCGTCGTGCTCGCCGCCCGCAACGGCGAGGCGCTCGACGCGGTGAGGGCCGAGATCGAGCGGGGCGGCGGCGTGGCCGAGCCCGTCGTGGCCGACGTGAGCGACCGTGCCCAGGTGCAGGCGGTCGCCGACCGGGCGATCCAGCGCTTCGGCCGGATCGACACCTGGGTGAACAATGCCGGGCTGTCGATCTTCGGCCGCCTGGAGGAGGTCGACGACGCCGACAGCCGGCGCCTGTTCGACACGAACTTCTGGGGCGTCGTCCAGGGCTCGCTCGTGGCGCTGCCGCACCTCAAGCAGAGCGGCGGGGTTCTGATCAACCTCGGCAGCGTCGCCTCCGACATCGCCTTCCCGCTCCAGGGCATGTACTGCGCGACCAAGCACGCCATCAAAGGCTTCACGGACGCGCTGCGCATGGAGCTGGAGGAGGAGGGCGCGCCCGTCTCCGTGACCCTCATCAAGCCGGCGGCGATCGACACCCCCTTCGCGGAGAACGCCAGGAACTACACCGACCGCCAGCCGAAGCTGCCGCCCCCGGTCTACCGGACGGAGGAGGTGGCGGAGGCGATCGTCCACGCCGCGACGCACCCGCAGCGCGACATCTACGTCGGCGGCGGCGGGCGCCTGATGAGCGCGGCCCAGAGCATCGCGCCGCGCACCTTCGACCGGATCGGGCGCACCATGGTCGGCCAGCAGCTGCGCGACGAGCCGGCCCGCGAGCGCGACGGCACCCTGTACCGGGCGGGACACGGCGGGCGCACCAGCGGCGACCACCCCGGCTACGTCATGCGCCGCAGCCTCTATACCCGCAGCGTCCTTCACCCGGTGACGGCGGCGGCCGTGGTGGCGGGGCTCGGCCTCGCCGCGACCGGACTGATGGGCGGCCGCCGCCGGCGTTGAGGCGCGGTCGGGGCTGAGCGGAGACCGACGCGCGGGATCGTGCGGCTCAGGAATGAAGACCTGGGCCGCCCCGGTCCGGCGCCGCACCGTCGTGCCCAGACGTGCCGCAACCAAGGCGAGCGGACGGGCGTTCCTGAGGGCAGAAACAAATCCTCTCAAGGACGCACGCCATGCTCACACGTCTCGCCACCGCCGCCGGTCTCCTGGCCCTCTCGACCGGCCTCGCCCTCGCCCAGGCGCCCGCCGCCACGGGCACCACGCCGCCCGCCAGCCAGGCGAGCAGCGACATGAAGGAGTGGCAGGTCGCCAAGACCGCGAAGGTCGGGCTCGCCCAGGCCCTCGCCACGGCCGAGAGCCAGGGCGACAAGGGCCGTGCCATCGACGCCGACTTCGAGAAGGCGGACGGCAAGAACCCGGCCCACTACAGCATCAAGGTCGTCTATCCGGACGGCAAGCTCGTCGAGTACGGCATCAACGCCGATACCGGCGAGGTCTACAAGAACGAGAACCAGCCGATCGAGCGCTACTTCACGCGGCTGAAGACCGCCGACTTCCAGAACGCCAAGACCTCGCTGAAGGACGCGCTGGCCATCGCAGAGCAGAAGGCGGGCGGCGGCAAGGCCTACGAGGCCGAGGTCGAGCGGGACGGCAACTCGGTCCAGTACGAGATCTCGGTGGCGCTCAACGACCGCTCGCAGGAGGTCAAGGTCGGCCCCGACGGCAAGGTCGTGGGCGACTGATCCCGAGGCTCCATAACGCGCCCGCCATCGGCCGTGCCGGTGGCGGGTGTCAGAAATTATCAACTTTCGCTAGTATCACCCGACCCTTTCCGGTGCGGCCCGGTCGGCAGCACCGCGAATCGCTGCTGCCACGCTCGGCGTGCGGCCGAGGTTGATAACCGCGCATACCACCTATGGTAGCGTGGCTATTGTTGCCGCGAAGGATGCCAAGCTATGCTGTCTCCCGAGGCGGCGTGTGGTCGGGCGTTGAGCAATCCTTTCATCCGGAAGCTGGAGCATGCCGGCCCCTTGTCGCCGGACGAACGGCAGGCTCTTTCCCGGCTGACGCTCGACGCGCGCACGCTCGCGGCGCGGCAGGACATCCTCCCCGGCCAGGACGTCGAGCGCGTCTACCTCGTGATGAGCGGCATCGCCTGCCGCTACAAGACGCTGTTCGACGGCACGCGCCGCATCGTCTCGTTCGTCCTGCCGGGCGACCTCTGCCGCATCCCGCCCACCAGCCGCCAAAGCTCCGAGTGGCGCGTCGGGCTCCTCACCCGCTGCTCGGTCGTCGATGTATCCCGGGCGGCGCTGCAGGAACTGATGGTCCGGCATCCGGGCCTCAACCGCGCCCTGTGGTGGCTCGCTTTGGCCGAGCTGAACCGGTCGCGCGAGTGGCTCGTCAACGACAGCAGGCCGGGCGTGCAGCGCCTCGCCCATCTCCTGTGCGAGCTGCTCGCCTGCCTGCAGGCGGTCGGCCTCGGCGAGGAGAACGGCTGCGAGCTCGCGCTCTCCCAGGTCGATCTCGCCGACGCGCTGGGGATCTCGCACGTCCACATCAACCGCGTCCTGCAATCGCTGCGCAAGCAGGACCTGATCGTCTGGCAGCGCCACCGGCTCGTGGTGCCGGATGTGGAGCGCCTGCACGACTTCGCGGATTTCGACCCGGCCTACCTCGATTTCGGCGGCCTTTCGACCGTTATCGACCCGCTGCCGGCGGGCGACTGACCCCGCTCGGCGGCACGGCTCAGGCCGTGCGCGCCTCCAGCTTGTTGAGGCCGAGCGCCACGAGCGTCGCGAGCGCGCCCGAGAGCAGGTAGAGGCCGACGCAGGCGAGCCCGTAGCGGCTCGACAGGCTAAGGACCACGAGGGGCGCGAAGCCGGCGCCCACCACCCAGGCGAGATCGGAGCTGAGCGCCGAGCCGGTGTAGCGGTAGCGGGTGCCGAAATTCGACGACACGGCGCCGGCCGTCTGCCCGTAGGACAGGCCGAGCAAACCGAACCCGACCACCACGTAGACGGTCTGCCCGGCCATGCTGTCGCCGAACAGGAGGGGCGCCAGGATGCTGCCAAGGGCGAACAGCGCGATCATGCCGGCGCAGATCGCCAGCATGGTGCGCCGCCCGATCTGGTCGGCCATCAGGCCCGAGGCGAGGATCGCGCCTGCCGCCATGGTGGCGCCCGCGAACTGCACCATCAGGAACTCGCCCGCCGAGCGCTGGGTGAACAGCGTGATCCAGCTGATCGGGAAGATCGTGACGAGGTGGAACAGCGCGAAGCTCGCCAGCGGCACGAAGGCCGCGATGAGCACGTGGCGCCAGTGCACCCGCAGCAGGTCGGAGACCGGCACCGGCTCCAGTTCCTGCTTCTGGAGCAGGTGCACGAACTCGTCCGTGGCCACGAGGCGCAGCCGCGCGAACAGGGCCACGACGTTCACCGCGAAAGCGACGTAGAACGGGTAGCGCCAGCCCCAGTCGAGGAAATCCTCGGGGCCGAGATTGGCCAGGAAGAACGAGAACAGGGCGCTCGCCAGCATGAAGCCGAGGGGCGCGCCGAGCTGCGGCATCGCCGCGTACCAGCCGCGGCGGTTCTCGGGCGCGTTCAGCGCCAGCAGGGAGGCGAGGCCGTCCCAGGCGCCGCCGAGGGCGAGGCCCTGGCCGATGCGGAAGGCCGCGAGCAGCACGATCGCGGCGCGGCCGAGATGGTCGTAGCTCGGCAAGAAGCTGATCGCGGCCGTCGAGAAGCCGAGAAGGAGCAGGGCGACCGTCAGCTTGACGCCGCGGCCGTGGCGCCGGTCGACCTCCATGAAGATCACGGAGCCGATCGGGCGGGCGACGAAGGCGAGCGCGAAGATGCCGAACGCGTAGAGCGTCCCCGTCAGCGGGTCGGCGATGGGGAAGAAGACCTTCGGGAAGACCAGCACCGAGGCGATGCCGAAGACGAAGAAGTCGAAGAACTCGGAGGTGCGGCCGATGATGACGCCCATGGCGATCTCGCTCGGCGCGACCTTGTGGTCCGTCGAGACGAGCCGGGCGTCGCGCTCGTTCGCATCGGAGGAGGGCAGGGCGTAGTCTGAGCTCATCGTCGGCGGGTCGCTCTGTGGCGCGGGGGTGAGCCGGCGCTTGCGGCAACGGGATCTGTGATGCGGGCGGGCCGGGCGAGCACCGCGGCGCAGCGTCCTCATGCACGCGAATGGCCCGCGCACATATCCGGCGGCATCAACCCAGCCATGCCCGTGGCGCCCGCCGCTGAGACATCCGCGCACTTGCCTCACGGCCGTGCTGCAGCGCAGTAAACCGCTGTGTTCCCGGGGCGCATCCGCGCGCCGCATCCGGACCCACGCGCCGTTCCGGCTCTCCTTCGATACGATCCGATGCGCCTCAGACAGCTTCGCGCCCTCGCGCTGGTCCCCCTGCTCGGCCTGCTCGCCGGCTGCAACATGGTCGTGATGCAGCCCTCGGGCGACATCGCGGTGCGCCAGCGCGACCTCGTCCTCGCCTCGACCGGGCTGATGCTGCTGATCATCCTGCCTGTGATCGCCCTGACGCTGTTCTTCGCGTGGCGCTACCGCGCCTCGAACACGCAGGCGACCTACGATCCGGACTGGCACCACTCGACCCAGCTCGAGGTCGTGATCTGGGCGGCGCCGCTGGCGATCATCATCGCGCTCGGCGCGCTCACCTGGATCAGCACGCACACGCTCGACCCCTACCGGCCGCTCTCGCGCCTCGACGGGTCGCGCCCGCTGCCGGCCGACGTGAAGCCGCTCACGGTCGAGGTCGTCGCGCTCGATTGGAAGTGGCTGTTCTTCTACCCCGAGCAGGGCATCGCGACCGTCAACGAGCTCGCCGCCCCGGTCGACGTGCCGATCACCTTCAAGATCACCTCGGCCTCGATCATGAACTCGTTCTACATCCCGGCGCTGGCGGGGCAGATCTACGCCATGGCCGGCATGGAGACGAAGCTGCACGCCGTGATCAACAAGGCCGGGATCTACGACGGCTTCTCGGCGAACTACAGCGGCTCCGGCTTCTCGCGGATGAACTTCAAGTTTCACGGCCTCGACCGCGCCGGCTTCGACGCCTGGGTCGCCAAGGCGAAGGGCGAGGGCAGGGCGCTCAGCCGCGAGGCGTACCTGAAGCTCGAGAGGCCGAGCGAGCAGGAGCCCGTGCAGCACTTCGCCTCCGTCGAGGACGGGCTCTACCGCGCGATCCTCAACATGTGCGCCGTGCCCGGCAAGATGTGCATGAGCGAGATGATGCACATCGACGCGATGGGCGGCGCCGGCAAGGAGAGCCAGCACAACCGCGAGCGCCTCGAGTACGACAACCGCCACGCCGTCGCGGGCCACGAGGGCGAGGCCGCCACCGTCCCGGCCTCGGGCCGCCCCGCCAAGGGCGACGTGCAGCCCGAGGGCATGAAGCCCGACGCGCAGGACCCGGCCGCGAAGGGCCGCGGCGAGGCGCCGGACGCGACGCCCGACCATTCCGGCCATCGGCACGGCGCGCCGGCACCGGCGCAGATGAACCACTGAGCCGGCGCCTCAACGGCCGCCGCACCCCGCCAACGAGCGAAAACCCATGTTCTCGAACCTGGACCTTCAGAAGCTGATCTTCGGGCGCCTGACGCTCGAGGCGATCCCCTACCACGAGCCGATCCTGATCGTGACCTTCCTCGGCGTCGTCCTCGGCGGCGTCGCGGTGCTCGGTGCGATCACCTACTTCCGGTTCTGGGGCACCCTCTGGCGCGATTGGATCACGAGCGTCGATCATAAGAAGATCGGCATCATGTACGTGATCCTCGCGCTCGTGATGCTGCTGCGAGGCTTCGCCGACGCGCTGATGATGCGCGCCCAGCAGGCCATGGCCTTCGGGGCGAACGAGGGCTACCTGCCGCCCCATCACTACGATCAGATCTTCACCGCCCACGGCGTGATCATGATCTTCTTCTTCGCCATGCCGCTGGTGACGGGGCTGATGAACTACGTGGTGCCGCTGCAGATCGGCGCCCGCGACGTCGCCTTCCCGTTCCTCAACAACTTCAGCTTCTGGATGACGGTGAGCGGCGCCCTCACCGTGATGGCCTCGCTCTTCGTCGGCGAATTCGCCCGCACCGGCTGGCTCGCCTACCCGCCGCTCTCCGGCCCCGCCGCGAGCCCGGGCGTCGGCGTCGACTACTACATCTGGGCGCTGCAGATCGCCGGCATCGGCACGCTCCTGTCCGGCATCAACCTGATCGCCACCATCGTGAAGATGCGGGCGCCGGGCATGACCATGATGAAGATGCCCGTCTTCACCTGGACGGCCCTGTGCACGAACGTGCTCATCGTCGCCGCCTTCCCGATCCTGACCGCCGTCCTCGCCCTCCTGTCGCTCGACCGCTACGTCGGCACGCACTTCTTCTCGAACGACCTCGGCGGCAACCCGATGATGTACGTCAACCTCATCTGGATCTGGGGCCACCCGGAGGTCTACATCCTCATTCTTCCGGCCTTCGGCATCTTCTCGGAGGTGGTCTCGACCTACTCGGGCAAACGCCTGTTCGGCTACGCCTCGATGGTCTACGCCACGGTCGTCATCACGATCCTCTCCTACCTCGTCTGGCTGCACCACTTCTTCACGATGGGCTCGGGCGCGTCGGTGAACTCGTTCTTCGGGATCACGACGATGATCATCTCGATCCCGACGGGCGCCAAGATCTTCAACTGGCTGTTCACGATGTACCGCGGGCGCATCCGCTTCGAGGTGCCGATGCTGTGGACGGTCGGCTTCATGGTGACCTTCGTGGTCGGCGGCATGACCGGCGTCCTGCTCGCGGTGCCGCCCGCCGACTTCGTGCTCCACAACTCGCTGTTCCTCGTGGCGCACTTTCACAACGTGATCATCGGCGGCGTGGTGTTCGGCCTGCTCGCTGGCATCACCTACTGGTTCCCGAAGGCGTTCGGCTACAAGCTCGACCCGTTCTGGGGGAAGGTCTCGTTCTGGTGCTGGCTGACCGGGTTCTGGTTCGCCTTCATGCCCCTCTACATTCTGGGACTGATGGGCGTGACGCGCCGCCTGCAGCATTTCGACGACCCGTCGCTGCAGATCTGGTTCGTGATCGCGGCCTTCGGCGCCTTCCTGATCCTGTGCGGGATCGTCTCCTTCGGCATCCAGCTCGTGGTGAGCTACCTGAAGCGGGAGGAGCTGCGCGACCTGACGGGCGACCCGTGGGGCGGGCGCACGCTCGAGTGGTCCACCTCCTCGCCGCCGCCGGAGTACAACTTCGCCTTCACGCCCGTGATCCACGATCACGACGCGTGGTGGGACATGAAGAAGCGCGGCTACAGCCGTCCGCTCCAGGGTTTTCGCCCGATCCACATGCCGAAAAACACCGGCACCGGCTTCGTCCTCGGCGTCCTCAGCGTCGCCTTCTCCTTCGCGATGATCTGGTACATCTGGTGGCTCGCCGCCCTGACCTTCGTGGCGATGTTCGTCGTCACGATCGTCCACACCTTCAACTACAACCGCGACTTCTACATCCCGGCCGACGCCGTCGTCCGGGCCGAGGATGCGCGCACCGCGATGCTCTCGGGACGGGCCTGACGCCATGGCGACGCACGCAGCGACGACTCACGACGTCGCCGAGGCCCCGGCCTTCCACCTGGAGGAGGACCACCATCCGGAAGGCAGCACCATGCTGGGCTTCTGGATCTACCTGATGAGCGACTGCCTCATCTTCGCGGTCTTGTTCGCCACCTACGCCGTGCTCGGGCGCAACTACGCGGCCGGGCCCTCCCCGAAAGACCTGTTCGAGCTGCCGCTGGTGGCCCTGAACACGTCCATGCTGCTCTTCTCCTCCATCACCTACGGCTTCGCCATGCTGGAGATGCAGCGCGAGCGGCAGGGGGGGACGCTCGGCTGGCTCGCGGTGACGGGGCTGTTCGGGCTCGCCTTCGTCGGGATCGAGCTCTACGAGTTCGCCCACCTGATCCACGAGGGCGCCACGCCCCAGCGCAGCGGCTTCCTCTCCGCCTTCTTCGCCCTCGTCGGCACGCACGGCCTGCACGTCACCTTCGGCACCATCTGGCTCGTCGTCCTGATGGTGCAGGTGCGCCAGCGCGGCCTCGTCATCGAGAACCAGCGCCGGCTGATGTGCCTGTCGATGTTCTGGCACTTCCTCGACGTGGTCTGGATCGGCGTCTTCACCTTCGTCTACCTGATGGGAGTGCTGCAATGAGCGCCGGCGCGGACACGCACCACCACGGCCACGGCGCCGGCAGCGTCGGCAGCCACGCCACGTTCCGCGGCTACATGACGGGCTTCGTGCTGTCGGTCCTCCTCACCGCCATCCCGTTCTGGCTGGTGATGGCCGACGTGCTCGGCGACAACCGGCTGACGAGCCTCGTGATCATGGGCTTCGCGGTCGTGCAGATCGTCGTGCACATGATCTACTTCCTGCACATGGACACGAAGTCGGAGGGTGGCTGGACCTTCCTGGCGCTGATCTTCACCCTGACGCTCGTCGTGATCACGCTGATCGGCTCCCTGTGGGTGATGTACCACCTCAACGCCAACATGATGCCGATGTCGGGCCACGACATGCAGCAGCACGTGCCGGCGGCCCCGTCCCGCTGAGGGCACGGCGCGCCCGATGACCCGCATGCCCTTCCGGCGCCGCTCGCGGGCGGGCCTCGCGCTGATCGGGCTCGCGGCTCTCCTCATCGTCGCCGGGCTCGTCGGGCTCGGAACTTGGCAGGTGCAGCGGCGGGCGTGGAAGCTCGATCTGATCGCCCGCGTCGACGCGCGGATCCACGCGGCGCCCGTCGCGCCACCGGCGCGGGCCGCGTGGCCGCAGGTCGGGCCGGAGGACGCCTACCGGCGCGTGCGCGTCGCCGGCACCTTCCTGCACGACGAGGAGACGCTGGTTCAGGCCCTGACCGAGCGCGGCGGCGGCTTCTGGGTGCTGACGCCGCTCCGGACGGCTGACGGCAGCCTGATCCTGATCAACCGCGGCTTCGTGCCGGGCGACCGCCGGGACCCGGCGACGCGCCGGGACGGGCAGGTCGGCGGCCAGACGGCGGTGACGGGGCTCCTGCGCCTCACCGAGCCGCACGGGGGCTTCCTGCGCGCGAACGACCCGCAGGCCGGCCGCTGGTACTCGCGCGACGTCGCGGCCATCGCCGCGGCGCGGGGGCTGACCGGCGCGGCACCCTACTTCATCGACGCCGACGCGGCGCCCAATCCCGGCGGGCTGCCGGTCGGTGGCCTCACGGTGGTCGCCTTCCGTAACGATCACCTCGTCTACGCGCTCACCTGGTACGCGCTCGCCCTGATGGTGGCTGGTGCCACCGCCTACCTCTTCGTCGACGCGTCGCGCCGCCGGCCGGAGTAACGAGCATGCCGCGGTCAGGCCGGGCGCATCGGCCCGGCGCGGCCAACCCCCTCAACGGTCCTGCGCTGCCCGTCGCGGGCCGGCCGGCCGATCAGGCGGCGGGCGATGGACGGGATCGCCGGTCGCCGGCCGGTCCGGCGCGCCCCGAGGCCGGGCTCCGGCGGCATGACGGCGCGCTCGGCCTGCGGGGAGGGGAGCATCGCCACGCGGTCGAGGAACGGCCTCGACAGCGCCAGCCCGGACAGGACCGAGGGCGACAGGATCGTCCCGCCCTGCGTGGTGATCCAGGGCGCGCCCGCATCCGCGTCGAGCACCGCGAACGCCTCCGCCAGCGCTTCCCTGAGGCTCTCGACCTCCCGCGGCTCCACCGCCTTGATCTCCACGCCGTGCGGCCACAGCGTGAGCAGCGCCGGCCGGTCGAGGTCCTCGTCGCCTATCGGGTACACAGACACCGGCACCTCCGGCTGCGCGATCTCACGTCTCAGGAGACGATGAGCACGCGGCATGCCAGACTGGCCGGGTGGTCAACACGATGTGATACCGCTCAGCCCGCCTCGATCGCCGCCCGGATCGCCGCGCAGGCGGGGTGCGGGATCGCGGCGGCCGAGATTACCGTCGTGTAGCGCCACGCGAGAAGGCCCGTGCCCATCGCGCGCCCGTTCACCGCGAGCATCGCGGCGCGGCCAGCCCGCGCGCCGGCGGCGTCCTCGGCGACGACGCGGATCTCGTAGACCTGGTGCGCGGAGGCGAAGGGGCGCAGGGCATCGGCCGACACGGTCGCCGAGAGGGCGCGTATCGGGGCGAGCGCCGGGTCGAAGCCGCCGCCCGGGTTGTACACCGTCACCGCGGGGCGCAGGCGCGCCGCCATGTCCTCGGTCATCGAGGGAAGCTGGTCGAGCTCGTCGATCGTCGCGAAGGGGCCGTTGCGCGGTCCGTAGGCGAGCCCGCGCGACCGGTATTGCGGCGCCTCCGCGCCGCCGCCGGGCTCCGGCACGTCGTCCGGGTCGCGATAGTCGACGATCTCGGCCGCGATCGTCGTCGCGTCGCGGTCGGGGATGCCGAGGGCGCGGAAGGCGTCCTCCATCAGTGTGCGCGGCGCGGTGCCGAGGTCGATCAGGCCGGCCTGATCCTGCAGCGTCACCTGCACGCGGACGCCGCCGGAGAGCCCGCAGGCCACGGCCGTGCCGTTCTCGGGGAGTCCGAGCCCCGGCAGGCGGCGGCCGCGCTCGACGAGGAGGCTCACCGCGGCGAGCCGAGCCACCCCGTCTGCGAGCCCCTGGAGCCGCAGCGCGTTGAGCCGGCTCGCGGTCACCGCGACGCGGGTCTGGACGAGCTGCGTGGCGGCCATTGCGCCCGCGGCGACCGCCATCAGGACGGCGAGCACCATCGGCAGCACGAAGCCGGCCGCGCCCGCCGAGCGCCCGGCCGGGGCGGGTATCCGCCTCACGAGGCGGTCCCCACCGGCACGACGAGCGGCGGCCAGCGCCGCCGGTCCCGCGGCGGGAAATCCACCGTGATCTCGACGAGGGCGGGGGTACGGTCGCGCCGCGCCCACGCCGCCTGCCAGCGCTGCTGACCAGCGGCGTCCGCCGCCCCGAAAAACTGCAGGCGCAGGCCCGCCACCCGGTCGAGCAGGAGTTCCGGCTCGCCAGGGACCTCGCTGCCGTAGGCGAGGCCGCGCATCTCCACGAGGTCGAAGCCGGCGTCGGCACGGGGCTTCAGGGCGAGGGCGACCCGAAGCTCGGCGCCGCGCTCGGCCTCGCGGTTGCCCGCGATCACCGCCACCATCCGGTCCGGCGCGCCGAGGAACGGCGCGCGGGTGCCGTCGCTGCGCCGGGCGGCGGGCTCAGAGAGCATCCGGCGCAGGTGCTCGCGGACCACCTGCACGTCCTCCTGGGCGCCGCTCCGCGCGGCGCGCGCCGCGACGGTGCCGGTCGCCTGCAGCGCCTGGACGAGCAGAACCGCGATCAGCGTCATCAGCGCGAGCGAGACCAGCATCTCGACGAGCGTGAATCCGGATTGCCGGGTCTCAGCCACCGCCGAGCCCTCCGGCGATCAGGGTCGCGTAGACGAGGCGCCCGTTCGGGCCGCCTTCGAGGAGGCGGACCCGCCAGAGCGGCGGCAGGTTGCGCCAGCCGAGCGCCGCGCTCGCCTCGACGACGTCGAGCGTCCAGGGCCGCCCGTCCGAGAAGCGCCCCTGCTCGCGGCCGGCCCGCAGGGTGCCGGCGGCGGCGCGCAGGAGCACGATGCCCTCCGCCTCGTCGACCAGGACGTCGGCGAGCTCGACCTGGCTGCCGCGCCGCGCCGTCTCGCCGCCGATCTGCAGGGCGACGAGCGTGCCGAGCGAGACGAGCGCGAAGGCGACGAGCACCTCGACGGGGGTGAAGCCGGCCCGCCGGTCCGCGGGCAGGCCGGGGCCGCGGCGCGCGCTCACGGCGCCTCCTCGGCGCGGCGGACCGCGCCGGTCACCCGGCTGACCACGAGGCGCCGCGTGCCTGCCGCGCCCGCGAGGAGGATTCGCCCGCCGGTGGAGGTCCCGCCCGGCAGGAAGCGGATCTCGCCGGGCCCGGCGCGGCTCAGGGGATCGGCTTCCACGGCGACGCGCAGGGACGGCATCAGCAGGCTCGGCGCGCCCCGGCGCGAGCTGAGGAAGCTGTTGCTGCGCGCGTCGAAGACGATCCGCGTGCGCCGCCCGGTGCGCAGGGCCTCGGCGCGCAGGAGGCCGAGCTCGCCCGCGAGCGCGTCGACGGCGCCGTCGAGGCGCCGGCCGGGCAGGGCGGCGCCGATCGAGGGGATCCCGATCGCGGCGGCGAGCGCCAGCACCGCCAGCACCACGAGCATCTCCACGAGGGAGAAGCCCGCCTCCTGCTCGGGCGCGGTCCCCGGCCTCACGGGGTCGGAGGGGCCGGAGGAGCGGGAGGCGGCGCGAGGAAGGCGGTGAGCCGCTCTGCGAGCGCGTCCGGCCCCTTCCCGGCACCGACCCGGTCGACGATCACCCCGTCGCCGTCGATGAGGTAGATCGCGGCCGTGTGGCCGTAGGCGTAGGCGCCGTTCGGGAAGTCGGTGCGGCGCGCGACCACCCCGAAGCTGCGGATCGCCTCGTCGACCGCCGGGCGCGCGCCCGACAGCGCGACGATGCGCGGGTCGAAGCTCGCCATGTAGCGCGCCAGCACCTCGCCCGTGTCGCGCTCGGGATCGACCGAGACGAAGTAGACCTTCAGGTCGGGCGCGCCGGCAGGCAGCCGGGCCAGCGCCAGGGAGACCTCGGACAGCGTGGTCGGGCAGATGTCCGGGCAGTGCGTGAAGCCGAAGAACAGCGCGTAGGGCTTACCGGAGAGGTCGTCGGAATCGACCGCGGCGCCGTCGGGCGCGGCGAGCCGGAAATGGCCCGCGATCAGGCTCGACGGGACCGCCTGAGGCGGGGTGATGGCCTCGACGCCCGCGGCCGGCGGTGCGTCGGGCGGAATCCGGGTCTCGGCGCGGGCTCCGAGCCCGAGCGCGAGGAGCGAGAGGACGGCGAGCAGGGCACGGTGCGGGAGCATGGTCAGCCTTCGGCGGATGGGGAGGGTCGGCGCGCCCGCAGGGAGCGGCGCGGCGAAACGCACGCGGTACGCTGGTCTCTGCGGCGGCCCCGGCGGGGGCCGCCGCGCTACTGGATGCGCACGACCCTGGCGACGCTCGGCACGCCCTTCTCGTCCATGGCGAAGAGCATCCAGGGTCCCGGCAGAAGCACGCCGGAATCGGTGGGCAGCCGCAACTGGTAGCTCGTGCCGCTGCTGCTCGCCGGCGTCAGCGGCACCCGGCGCTGGTCGTTGTCGGTGGAGTGCGACACCGAGTTCAGCCGCACCAGCGCGAAGCTCGCGGCCGGCCGTTCGGTCGTGACGGCGATCGTCGCGCCCCGGGCGGCGGCCGCGGGCGCACCCGTGATGACCGGCCGGCTCGCGGGCTTGCCGTCCTCGGCGAACAGGTAGGGCGGCGACAGGATCTCGATGTCGGGGTGATCGCCCGCGCAGCCTCCGCAGGCACCGCCGCCGGCCGCCAGCACGCGGGCATCGGGCAGCAGGAGCGCGATGCTGTGATAGCCGCGCGGAACCTTCATCGGCGCCAGACGCCGGAACTTGCCCGTCGTCGGCGACCAGAGGTCCGGCATCATCACGTTGCGCACGTCCTGGTAGGACAGGAGGATGTTCATGCCGCCGAGGATCACGACCTCGCCCGAGGGCAGCACGACGCTGTTGGCGAAGCCGCGCGGCGAGGGCATCGGCGCCTGCTTGGTCACCGTGACCGGGCTGCCGACCCCCTTCGAGATGTCGATCACGTAGGCGCCGTCGTTGCCGGGCTGTCCGGCGTAGACGAGCGATCCGCCGACCTTCAGGATCTTGCCCACGTCGTACATGACGGCGTTGCCGTTGAGCGAGACCGGGTCGTCGCCCCGGATGCCGGCCGGGATGATCCCGCCCTGACCTGCGTGACGATCCAGTGCATCTCGCGGCTCGGGCCGGCCTTGAAGACCAAGCCGCCGGTCTGCGCGTAGAGCCACATCTGGTTG
This sequence comes from Methylobacterium oxalidis, assembly GCF_007992195.1. GTDB lineage: Bacteria > Pseudomonadota > Alphaproteobacteria > Rhizobiales > Beijerinckiaceae > Methylobacterium > Methylobacterium oxalidis. The sequence continues at coordinate 45,194 of NZ_BJZU01000100.1, forward strand.
TCGTAGAACCCGACCTCGCCGCCCGGGATGGCGAGCGCGTTGCCGTCGATGCCGGGTGAGACGCGCCAAGCGCCGGTGTTGGGTGACCAGATCTCGCCGTACTTGTTGTTCTGGGCGACGGCGAAGGAACCGCCGACCGTGAAGGCCTCCCCCGTCGACAGCGTCGTCGCGCCGTTATAGCTGCGGGCGATATTCAGGGAGGGGCCGCGCGACCAAGCGTCGGTCGCGGGATCGTAGATGCTCGTGTTGTTGCCCGTGAGGCCGCCCACGACGACGAGACGTCCGTCGGGCAGCGTGCTGGTGCCCGGACAGAACATGTTGTGCCCGAAGGCGGTCACCGCCTTGATGCTGGTGGCGTTGGTCGCCGGGTCGAACAGCGCCGTGTAGGTCCAGGGCCGGGTCGAATCGCCGGACTGGTTCGGGCTCGGGCCGGCCCAGAGCATCAGCTTGCCGTTGGCCAGCACCGCGCCGGCGGCCGCGACGAGTCCGATGTTGACGGGCGGCGCCCACGAGGAGGGCGCCGCCCGTCCGATCAGGGTGAAGCGCTCGTAGTCGGCGCCGATGCAATCGAACTGGTTGAGGGGCGCGCCCGGCTCGCGCGAGCCGGACACGACCGTGACGCATCGGCCCGAGTTCAGATTGACGATCTCGACCCACTGGTCGAGCTTGCGGATCTGCCAGAAGCCACCCTTCATGGCGCTGGCACAGCCCTGCTGGACCATGAACGGCCCGTTGGCCGTGTTGCCGCCGCTGGCCCAGAGACACGAGCCCGTCGCGGCGTTCTTGATCCGGTAGCCCTGCGCGCCCGCGGACACGAAGGTCCAGGTCTGGGCATCGGTGTCGCGGCAGATGTCCTGGACCAGGGTGACGCCGTCATTTGCGGACGTGCCGGGAACCTGGACGCACATGCCGGACTGCCGGTTGACCAGGGCCACGGGCTCGGTCGGCGCGGTCTCGCCGGGGGGCGTGCCCTGGGCGGTGCCGGACCCGGATCCACCCGTGCCGGTCCCGCCGCCGCCCGTCCCGCCCGACGATCCCGTTCCCGTGCCGCCGCCGGTCGAGGTGGTGCCGCCGCTCCCCGAGGTGGTGCCGCCGCCGGTGACAGTGGCGTAGGTCGGGCTCCAGCTCTGATTGTCCGCGCCCGTGCAGGTGCGCTGCGCGATCGCCGCGCCGCCTTGCGTGCCCTCGGCCGCCAGGCACCGCCCCGAGATCACCGAGACCAGCGCCGTGCCGCTCGCCGTCTTCGAGACACGCCAGCGGTGCTGCGCCGCTTGCGGCACGCAGTCCCACTGCATGATCCGGGCCCCGTCCTCCTGCTTGGTCGGACCCGCGTTGTCCAAACACTTGCCCGTACCCGCATTCACCACGAGGACCTCGCCCGCGTAGCCCGAGGCGCGCAGGGACCAGGTCTGGGCCGTCCGGCCCGTGCAGGCCTCCTGCGTCAGGTAGGCGAAGTTGGCGCTCGCGTCCCCCTGCACGGTCAGGCACAGCTTGGCGCTCGCCGCCGCGATCGGCGCGGGCGTGCTCGTCGGCAGGTCGGCCGCCGCGCTGGCGCCGCCAGTGCCCGTGCCCGAGGTCGCGCTCGGGCTCCAGTTCTGGCTGGCCGCGCCCGTGCAGGTGCGCTGGCTGATGCCCGCGCCGGCGCTCGTCGCGCCCCCTTCCACGCTCAGGCAGCGGCCCGAGGCGACGCTGACCAGCGCCGTGCCGGCAGCATTGTTCGAGAGGGTCCAGCGCTGCTGCGGGGCCTGAGGCACGCAGTCCCACTGGATGATGCCGGCCCCGTCCGTGGTCTTGTCGGCCTTGTCGTTGTCCAGGCACTTGCCGGTTGCGGCGTTGGCGACGAGGACCTGGCCGGCGTAGCCCGAGTCGCGCAGGGTCCAGCTTTGCGCTGTCCGGCCGGTGCAGGCGTCCTGGGTCAGGTAGGTGAAGTTGGCGCCGGCATCGCCCTTGAGCGTCAGGCAGAGCTTGGAGTTGCCCGCCACCAGCGGCACCGGCGTGCCGGTCGGCAGTGCTGCCGTCTGGGCGCGCGCCGGGCTCGTTCCGAAGTTGAACAGTACAGCCAGAAATACAACCAATAATTGAGCGCTTATCAGCATGGCCGCAGCTTCCGATCGACAGTCGATCACTGTCGATGGCGGGTTAAAATTCTATTAAATGCGGGTGTGTGTCTGATCAGAGTGGTGAACGCGCAATTCCGGCGACATCGGTCGAGCGCATGCTGTCCGGCGCGAACGGCATCCAAGCGTTGGGGCGAAGCACGCGGGGACCGGCGGACATCAGGTGAGCCGAGCCCTGCAACGTGCGCGGCACCCCGATCCGCGGCGATCGACAAGACTTTCCGGTCTTCGGCGGCCCCAACGCGCCGAGCTCGCTGCCGATGTCGGTCCACCGGCCATTGCCGAGCGTGAACGCCTCGCCCATCCTCGAGGTCGGCGCGCCAGCGAGGGTTCCGATCGCTTGGCGCAGACCTGCTCTCGGCGAGCGCCGTCCGCGAGCGCCGGATCTCGACGCGTGTGCCGCGCATCGGATGGGCATCAACCGCTATCGGCAATCGAAGGCCGAGCGGCCGTATGTCAGTCTGTGAGAAAGTGAGATGGCGCGCCCGAAAGGATTCGAACCTCTGACCCCCAGATTCGTAGTCATGTAAAACATAGTATCATTGGCGATTGTAAGCGATCGTAAGCACGCTTTCTCATCTTTAGCACCAGTATTTTGACATTATGGTCTATCTCTGGTAGTTTCAGGATGCTTACGACTGATTACGGATAGACACTAAGATGCGCCTCAGCCGGCAGAGTCTCGACGCGATCAAGGTCCCGCCTGGCAAGTCCTACGTGCTCGAATGGGATGACGCGGTCCCGGGCTTCGGCGTGCGCGTAAATGCTGGCGGAACGCGCGCGTTCGTCGCTCAGTACCGCAATTCGATGGGCGTCACGAAGCGCGTAAGCCTTGGACGTGTTGAAGCCATGACGGTGGACGATGCTCGACGCCTCGCCCGCAGCACCCTCGCCAAAGCCCTTACTGGGATCGATCCTGCTGAAGAGAAGGCCAAGGCCAAAGCACAGGCAGCTACGACGCTAAGCACGATCGCGGATGCCTACCTGAAGGCCGCTGAGACCCGGCTGAAGGCACGTTCGCATCAAGAGGTCGCACGGCACCTCCGGAGCCACTGGGGGCCGTTGCGGGCCGTTCCGGCACACGCAATCAAACGCGTGGACGTTGCAGCTCGGCTTCGTGAGATTGCCGAACAAAGCGGCCCCATCGCAGCCAACCGCGCTCGCGCCTCTCTCTCGGCGATGTTCACATGGGCGATGGGGGAGGGGACCGTCGAAACCAATCCGGTCGTAGGCACGAACAAGGCAGCCGACGAGCGATCTCGCGATCACGTACTCACCGATGCCGAGCTTGCAGCCGTGTGGCACGCGTGCGGCAACGACGATCACGGCCGCATCGTCAAGTTGCTGAGCCTGACCGGTCAGCGCCGGGACGAGGTTGGCGGTATGAGAACGAGCGAAATAGATCTCTCCGCCGCCACGTGGAGCCTGCCAGCGGCGCGCACGAAGAACAGCCTGCCACACGACGTTCCCCTCTCCGCGCTAGGG
>NZ_BJZU01000101.1 GCF_007992195.1 Methylobacterium oxalidis
CGGGGAGACCGTGCCGGTGCATGTGGGCCCGATGGGCCTGATGCTCGGTGACACCACGGTCGGCGCCGAGCGCCGGCCCGCGAACGTCACGCTGAACTGAGGCGGGACGGGGCGGACGCTCCCGGAAACCCTGCGCCCCGGCGGTCCGAACGGCCGCCGGGGCTTTTCTTTGCGCGCCCGCGCGAGGACAGTGCGGGACGATGTCCGACGTTCTCACCTACGCCATCGGCGACGTTCACGGCTGCTGCGAGCTTCTCGACGCCCTCCTGGCCAGGATCGAGGCGCACCGCGCCGGCCGGCCGCACCGGCTCGTCTTCCTCGGCGACTACATCGACCGCGGCCCCGACAGCGCGGGCGTGATCCGCACCGTGCGGCGGCTGCACTGGAACGACCCGGAGCGGGTCACCTGCCTGATCGGCAACCACGAGGCGATGCTGCTCGCCTGCCTGCAGACGCCGGGCGCCACGGAGCACTGGCTGCGCAACGGCGGCGGCGAGACGCTGAGCTCCTTCGGCCTCGACGCGATCGAGGATTTCCCCGGCGACGTGCTCGACTGGATCGAGACCCTGCCGAGCGTGCACGCGGACGCGCGGCGCTGGTACGTCCACGCCGGCTTCCGCCCCGGCTGCACCCCGCCCGACCCCGACGTCCAGAACCGGATCTGGATGCGCGAGCCGTTCCTCTCGGTGGATTTCGACTTCGGCCGGCACGTCGTGCACGGCCACACGCCCCTGACCTCCGGCAGCCCCGACGTGCTGCGCCACCGCACCAACCTCGACACGGCGGCCGTCTACGGCGGCGCGCTCACGGCGGGCGTCTTCACCGAGGCGCAGGGGCCGGCCGTGGAGTTCCTGAGCGTCCCGGCCCGGCGCTACGAGGCGTGAGGGTCCGCCGGGCCGCGGGTTCACGCGGACGGCCGCGCGCCGCTCAGGTCGCCTTCGGCACCACGGCGCGGGCCGGGTTGCCGACCACCGTGGCGCCCGGCGCCACGTCCCGGGTGACGACGCTGCCCGCGCCGATGATCGCGTCGTCGCCCACCGCGACGCCCGGCATGATCATGGCGCCGCCCCCGATCCAGACGTTGCGCCCGATCGTGATGGGGCGCCCGAACTCGAGGCCGGACCGGCGTATCTCGGGGTCGCGCGGGTGGTCCGCCGTCAGGATCTGCACGAGCGGACCGATCTGCGTGCCGTCGCCGATCCGAACGGGGACGACGTCGAGGATGACGCAGTTGAAGTTCAGGAAGACGCCCGCGCCGAGCGCGATGTTGAAGCCGTAGTCGCAGAAGAAGGGCGGCCGGATCACCGCGTCGGGCCCGACCTCGGCGAGGCGCTCGACGAGCAGCCCGCGCCGGTCGGCGGGCGCCAGACCGAGGGAGGCGTTGTAGCGCACGAGCCAGGCCTTGGTCGCGGCGAGGTCGGCCTGAATCTCGGGGTCGCCCGCGTGGTAGAGCTCGCCCGCGAGCATCTTCTCCTTCTCGGTCCGAATCATCCGCGCTCCTCGCCTCCCGCGGCCCGCATCCGGTGCGGGCACTGAGCAGTTTTCGCATACAAGCCGGCCGCCCTGAAGGGCGCTCACGCATCGATGATCCGCGGGCGCGACCGACGAAAAACAGCAATACGGCTCGAACGACATGCAGTGTTGGCGAATATCTCGTCGATATCGAAAGTATATTGTCCAGTCGTGACGACGTCGTGGAGCCGAGTGCGCTTGAGGGCAATTTTTGTTCTTACGCAGATCCGCGAACATCACGCGGGTCAAGCGGGTCTTCATCTCTGTCTGGCGTAATACGCACATCGCTCCGGACGGATGGGCGGAACGAGGTCGGAACGGCATGCGACATCTGCGCTCCCTTCTCCGCCTGTTCCGGGTCGCGCCGGACCGCCCGGACCTGCTGCACGTCCGGTCGGCGGCGCTGATCGCGGTGGCGGTCTCGGTGCCGGCGAGCCTGTTCGTCCTCGCGACCGGCAACGGCATCGTCCGGGCCATCGCGGTCGCGTTCCTGGTGCTCGCCGCCGCGACGGCCCACCTCGCCTTCACCTACGACCGGGTGTTCGCCTCGCTCGTTCAGCAGTCGAGCGAGGTGCGGCGGCTCGTCGACGACAACCTGCGCCTCGCCGGCCACGACCTCCTCACCGGCCTGCCCGACCGGCCGAGCTTCTTCGCCCACCTGGAAGCCGCGCTCGGCGCGCGGCTGCGGAACGGGCACGAGGTCGCCGTCGGCCTGATCGACCTCGACGGGTTCCGGCCGGTCAACGACACCTAAGGGCATACGGCCGGGGACGCGCTGCTGCGCGAAGTCGGGCGGCGGCTGCAGGCGTTCCGCAGCGGGACGGTCTTCGTGGCCCGCCTCGGCGACGACGAGTTCGGGTTCGTGGTCTCGGGTCCGGCCGGGAGCACGCCGGCCGCCGAGCTCGGCGCGGCCCTCAACGCGGGCATCGCGCGGCCGATCCGGCTCGCGAAGGGGACGGTCCAGCTCGGCGCCTCGATCGGGTTCGCGGCGGCCCTCCCGAGCGAGGCGGACCCGGACAGCCTCATCGAGCGGGCCGACAGCGCGCTCTGCCACGCCAAGGAGACCGCGCGCGGCACCACCGTCGTTTTCACGGCGGATTTCGACCAGGCCCTGAGGCGGCGCGACCTGGTCGAGCAGGCTCTGCGCCAGGCGGATCTCGGCGCCGAGCTCACCGTGCTCATGCAGCCGCTCGTCGACGTGGTCCGCAACCGGGTCGTCGCCTTCGAGGCGCTGGCCCGCTGGTACAGCCCGAATCTGGGCGCCGTCCCGCCCTCGGAGTTCATCGCCGTGGCGGAGGCCGCGGACCTGATGCAGCCGATCACCGAGGTCCTGCTGGCGAAGGCCCTGGCGCCGGTCCGGGACTGGCCCGAGGAGATCGGCCTCTCCTTCAACCTGTCGGCCCGCGACCTCGTCTCCCCGAATCTCGTCGGCCGCACGGCGCGCATCATCGCCGAGAGCGGGGTGGCGCCGTCGCGCGTCACCTTCGAGGTGACCGAGACGGCGCTGATCGGCGACTTCGGCCAGGCCAAGGCGAGCCTGGACGGCCTGAAGCTGGTCGGCTGCCGCATCGCGCTCGACGATTTCGGCACCGGCTTCTCCAGCCTCAGCTACGTGCACCGCCTGCCCCTCGACCGGCTCAAGATCGACCGCTCCTTCACGAGCGAGCTGGAGACGGTGCCGGTGTGCCGGGACATCGTCGGCACGGTGGTGCTGATGAGCCGCAACCTCGGCCTCGCCTGCGTGGCCGAAGGGGTGGAGAGCGCCGGGCAGGCCGCGGTTCTGCGCGCCCTCGGCTGCGAGACCATGCAGGGCTACCACTTCCACGCGCCGATGCGGATCGAACGCGTCCCCGCCTTCCTCGAACGCTTCGCGGCCGCCGCGTCGCTCCCCGAGACGCCCCGCGCCGCCTGATCGCGGCACCGGCGCGCCGATTGTCAGGGGATCGGCCGGTTCGCCCCGCCGCGGCGCTTGAGCGCGGGCGCCGCCTCCGCGAGACTGGCGCCGGGCGCGAGGCGGAGGCGCCCGCGCGAGGCGCCGATGCAGAACGACACCACCGAGACCGAACGCCGGACGGCCGGAATGCCGCCGCGCAGCCCCGGCGCCCCGTCGCCGGGACTGGGCGGGCGGAGCGAGGAGGGCCGGCTGGCCGACCTCGGCATCCGCTTCACGGCCTGGGCGGAGCGCTGGTTCCCGGACGCCTTCATCTTCGTCGCCATCGCGGTGGTGGTGGTGGCGCTCGGCGCGCTCGCCAACGGGGCCCCGGCCATGGCGGTCGCCAAGAGCTTCGGCGACGGCTTCTGGAGCCTCATCCCCTTCACCATGCAGATGGTCTTCGTCACGATCGGCGGCTACGTCGTGGCGACCTCCCCGCCGGTCCAGGCGCTGATCGACCGGCTCGCGCTCGTGCCGAAGACGGGGCGGGGCGCGGTCGGCTTCGTCGCCGCCGCCACGATGCTCTCCTCCTTCCTGAGCTGGGGGCTGAGCCTGATATTCGGCGGCCTGCTCGCCCGCGCGCTCGCCCGGCGCGCGGACCTGCACATGGACTACCGCGCCGCCGGCGCGGCGGCCTATCTCGGCCTCGGCGCCACCTGGGCGCTCGGGCTCTCCTCCTCGGCCGCGCAGCTCCAGGCCAACCCGGCCAGCCTGCCCAAGGCGCTCCTGGCCATCACGGGCGTGATCCCGTTCAGCGAGACGATCTTCCTGTGGCAGTCGATCCTCGTCGCGGTGATCCTGTTCGTGATCTCGGTGGCCATCGCCTACATCTCGGCACCGGGACCGGCAAATGCCATGACGGCGGAGCGCCTCGGCGTCGACGTCTCCAAGGAGGACGAGGATCTCGGGCGCCCGAAGCAGCCCGGCGAGTGGCTGGAGCACTCGCCGATCCTGACCGTGCTCCTCGTCGCCATCGCGGCGGGCTGGATCGTGCAGGAATTCGCGCGCCAGTCCTGGATCACCGCGATCTCGAACCTCAACACCTACAACCTGCTGTTCCTCACCCTCGGCCTGCTCCTGCACTGGCGCCCGAAGCGCTTCCTCGTGGCGGTGGCGCGCTCGGTGCCCGCCACCGCCGGCATCCTGATCCAGTACCCGCTCTACGCGGCGATCAGCGCCATGCTCACCGGGGCCAAGAACGGGGCCGGCGTCTCCACCTCGGACGTCATCTCGCACGCCTTCGTCAGCCTGAACACGACCGGCAGCTTCCCGCTCGCCATGGGCGTCTACTCGGCGGTGCTCGGCTTCTTCGTGCCCTCGGGCGGCGGCAAGTGGCTCCTCGAGGCGCCCTACGTGATGCAGGCGGCCAACGAGCTGAAGGTCCATCTCGGCTGGGCGGTGATGGTCTACAACGCGGCCGAGGCGCTGCCGAACCTGATCAACCCGTTCTGGATGCTGCCCCTTGTCGGGATCCTCGGCCTCAAGGCGCGCGACATCGTGGGCTTCAGCTTCCTGCAGCTCCTGATCCACCTGCCGGTGGTGCTGTTCCTGCTGTGGGCGCTCGCCTTCACCCTGACCTACCACCCGCCGGTGATGCCGGGCTGAGGGGAAAGCCCGCCCGAACCGCGGAGCGAGGCCGCCCGACCCGGGCGGCCTCGCTCCGGCCGCGGGGAACGCTCAACCTAAGATTTTACTCCTTACCCCAATACTTCCGACAATACAGATACGGAATTACCAGTCCAACGACCGGTCTTTTCTCAAGACGTCGGCACAGAAAACTGTGTTTCGGCCGTTTTTCACGGTTTCTTCTCAAATCGGCGCCACGATGCGCCCTCGACACCGCTCTGGGTGTCAGGCGGCATCGAGACCGACATGGCATTCGATCGGCACGAGGACGCACGCGCGACGGACGACCCGTCGCTGCGCGAGAAGCGGGAGCAGCTGCGCGAGGTCATGCGGATCGCGCCGATCATCTGCGCGGTCCACTGCATCAACGCGCTGATCCTGTCCCTCGCGTTCCTCGACACCGCGCCGGCACCGCTCGTCGGCGGGCCGCTGGCGCTCCTGCTCGCCGGGTTCGGGCTGCGGAGCCTTCTCCTCCTCAGGCAGTCGCGGCGGGAGATCCCTCTGAGCGCGGTCCCTCGCCGGATCATCGTCCTCAACGCGGTCACCGGCGCCTTCGTGCTGGCGCTCGCGTCCTGGAGCGCCGCGCTCGCCAGCTACGGGACGCCCGCGCAGGTTCTCGTCGCGGTGATCCACGATTGCGCCACCATCGCCATCTGCACCGTCAGCCTCCTGCACCTGCGCTCGGCCGCGCTCACGGCGCTCTCCGCCCTCGTGCCGGTCGGACTGGTCAAGATCGCGACCGGCGTCGCGCTGGTCCAGGCGGGCACGATGATCTGCGTGATCTCCGGCGGCGGCCTGCTCTACCTGACCGTCCTGTACTCCGCGAGGTTCCGGCAGCTCGTCCGGCAGCACGGCGACCTCAAGCGCCTGAACCGCGAGACGGAGCGCCTCGCGCGCGTCGACCTGCTGACGGGGCTGCCGAACCGGAGGAGCTTCTTCTCGGATCTCGACGCGATCGTCGCGGCCTCGTCGCCCGACGCCGAGATCCACCTCGCCGTGATCGACGTCGACGGGTTCAAGACGGTCAACGAGATGTACGGTCACGCGATCGGCGACGCGGCCCTCGCCGAGATCGCGATGCGGATCGGCGAGTTCTGCGGCGAGCGGCACCGGCTCGGACGCCTCGGTGGCGACGAGTTCGGCCTCGTCGTGGCCGGGGGCGAGAGCGCCGACGACGCGTTCGATCTCTGCTGCCGGATCGGCGAGGCGCTGCGGCAACCGCTGCACCTCGCGGAACGGACCGTCCGCGTCAGCGCCTCGATCGGCTTCGCGAGCGCCCGCGCGTCCAGCCGGGACGTCGTGCACCTGCACGAGCAGGTTCACTACGCCCTGCGCGAGGCCAAGCTCGACCGGCGGGCGGGCTGCATGCGCTTCTCGCCGGCCCAGGAGGCGCGCCTGCGGCGCGCGAACGCGGTGGCGCAGGCGCTCCGCAACGCCGACTTCCAGCGCGAGCTCAGGCTGGAGTTCCAACCCGTCATCGACGCGGACCGCAACGGCATCATCGCCTTCGAGGCCCTGGCGCGCTGGTACAGCCCCGAGATCGGGCGCGTGTCGCCGGTGGATTTCATCACGGCGGCGGAGAATGCCGGCCTGATCGGCCTGATGACCGACGTGCTGCTCGTCAAGGCGCTGGCCGGCGCCGCGCAGTGGCCCGAGCGCGTGCACCTCTACTTCAACCTCTCGGCGCACGACATCATGATGCCCGACTTCGCCGCCCGGGCCGCCGAGATCATCCGGGCGAGCGGCGTCTCCCCGGCGCGGATCGCCTTCGAGGTGACGGAGACGGCCATCATCCGCGACTTCGCGGCGGCCAAGGACACGCTCGACGCCCTCAAGGCGCTCGGCATCGCGGTGGCCCTCGACGATTTCGGGACCGGCTTCTCGAGCCTCAGCTACATCCACCGCCTGCCGATCGACAAGCTGAAGATCGACCGCTCCTTCACGAGCGAGATCCTGACGAACCCGGCCTGCCGGGACATCGTGCGCTCGGTCAGCGGCCTCTGCCGCAAGCTCGGCATCGACTGCGTGGCGGAGGGGGTGGAGACGCAGGCCCAGATGGTCCTGCTCGGCCGGCTCGGCTGCCGGAGCATGCAGGGCTACTTCTTCTCGCGGCCGCTCCCCGCCGAGGAGGCTGCCGCGCTCGCCTGCGCCCGAGGTGCCGCGGGCGACGCGGACGCGCGCGTCGTCTCGGCGGCCTGAGCCGGCCGCTCAGTCCCGCGCCGGGAGGAGCGGCGCGAGCGCGGCCAGGAGCCAGCCCAGCATCAGCAGGACGCCGCCGCTGGGGGCGGCCATCGGGAAAAGCGGCGTTCCGGACAGAGCCCGGAGGGCGAGGTCGCCGCAGAACAGGGCGAGGCCGAGGATCAGGGTCAGGGCGGCGAGCCGGGCGGGCAGGGCCCGCACGAGGCCCGTGCGGGCGAGCGCCGCGAGGCCGAGGAGCGCGGGCGCGTGGAACAGCAGGAACTGGGCGGCGACGCGCAGCGAATCGCCCTCCGTCGGGCGGTGGGCGGCCGCCGCGCTGGCGGCGACGCCGAGGAGGCCGGCGAGCCCGGCGAGGGCGACGACGGCGCGATCGACCGGTGCCCGCATCGCGCTCAGCCGCCGTGCTCGGCGACGAGGCGGGCGATGCTCGCGCGGAGCTCCGCGATGCCGCGCGCATCGCGGCTCGAGGTGAGCAGCACCTCGGGATAGGCGGCCGGGCGCCGCGCCAGGGCCGCCTCGACGCCCCGGATGCGGGCCGAGACCTCGGATTTCTTGAGCTCGTCGCCCTTCGTCAGGACGATCTGATAGCTCACCGCCGCCTTGTCGAGCCCGTCGAGCACGTCCGTGTCGATCGTCTTCAGGCCGTGGCGGCCGTCGATCAGCATGTAGACGCGGGCGAGGTTGGCCCGGCCCCGCAGGTAGGCGTGGATCAGCTCCGTCCAGGCGGCGACCTTGGCCTTCTCCACCGCCGCGAAGCCGTAGCCCGGCATGTCGACCAGGGTGAAGCGCCCGTTAATGTCGAAGAAGTTGAGTTGCTGCGTGCGCCCCGGCGTGTGCGAGGTGCGCGCCAGCGTGTTGCGCCCGGTCAGCGCGTTGACGAGGCTCGACTTGCCGACGTTCGAGCGGCCGGCGAAGGCGATTTCGACGCCCCGCATCGGCGGCAGGCTGCCCAGCGAGGGCGCGGCCGAGACGAAGTCGGCCGTGCCCGCGAACAGCAGGCGGCCGGTCTCGATGAGGGCCGGATCGATCTCGGTGTCGTCCATCGTTGTCCCGGGGGCCGCGGCCGGCGCCGCGGCCCGTTGCTCTCGCGCGGTCGGCGCGCTGCGTCGCAGCGCGTCCGGTCAGCTCTTGGCGGTCGCCTTCTCGGAGCCCGAGCGGCGGAACGTGCCCTTGAGGTTGTCCCAGAGCTCCACCTTCACCCCGTTGCGCCGCATGATCACGTATTGCTGGATCACCGAGAGCAGGTTGTTCCAAGCCCAGTAGATCACCAGACCCGCCGGGAACGAGCCCAGCATGAAGGTGAAGATGATCGGCATGAAGGTGAAGATCTGCGCCTGGACCGGGTCCGGCGGCGCGGGGTTCATCTTCATCTGCACGAACATCGTGATGCCCATGATGATGGGCCAGATGCCGAGGTGGATGAAGTCCGGCGGCGCGAAGGGCAGCAGGCCGAACAGGTTGACGATGCTCGTCGGGTCCGGCGCGGCGAGGTCCTGGATCCAGCCGAAGAACGGCGCGTGCCGCATCTCGATGGTGATGAACAGCACCTTGTAGAGCGCGAAGAAGACCGGGATCTGGATCAGCACCGGCCAGCAGCCGGCCACCGGGTTGATCTTCTCCTTCTTGTAGAGCTCCATCATCGCCTGCTGCTGCTTCACCTTGTCGTCCGCGTAGCGCGTGCGGATCGACAGCATCTCCGGCTGCACGGCCTTCATCTTGGCCATGGAGACGTAGGAGCGGTTGGCGATGGGCAGGAAGAAGATCTTCAGGATCAGCGTCACGACCAGGATCGAGACGCCGAAGTTGCCGAACAGGTGGAAGAAGAAGTCCAGCGCCCGGAACATCGGCTTGGTGATGAAGTGGAACCAGCCCCAGTCGATCATCAGGTCGAACTGCTTGATGCCGAGGTCGCGCTCGTAGGCGTTGATGGTGTTGACCTCCTTGGCGCCCGCGAACAGGCGCTGGGTCGAGGCCGCGGTGGCGCCCGGCTCGACGCTGCGCCCGTCGGCGCGCACGCTCGCCTGGTAGACCTTGGTGGCCCCCTCCGAGCGCTCCGTGAAGGCGCCCGTGTAGGCGGTGGCCTGGTCGGGGATCGCGGCGGCCGCCCAGTACTTGTCGGTGATGCCGACGAAGCCGCCGGTCACGTTCGCCCAGGCCTTGCCCTTGGTGGTCGGGCCGCCGTAGGCGGGCTCCTTGGCGAGATGGTCGTAGGTGTATTCTTGGAGGCCGTCGCCGCCGAGCACGCCGATCAGGCCCTCGTGCAGCACGTAGTAGCCCTGGGTGTGCGGCTTACCCCAGCGCGAGACGAGGCTGTAGGGGTAGAGCGTCAGCGCGTTCGCGCCCTTGTTCTCGACCTCGTCGCGGACCGTGAACATGAACTTGTCGTCGACCGCGATGACGCGGCGGAAGATCAGCCCGGCACCGTTGTCGAAGCTCAGCGTCACCGGGTTGCCGGGGGAGAGCGCCTCGCGGTCGGCCGTCCAGAGCGTGTCGTTGTTGGGCAGCGGGCCCGCGTTCTGGCCGACCCAGCCGAACTCGGCGTAGTAGGGCGTGTCGGTGCCGGCGGGCGAGAACAGGACGATGCGCGGGCTCTTGTCGTCCACGGTCTCGTGGTAGTTCTTGAGCGAGATGTCGTCGATCCGGCCGCCCTTGAGGGCGATCGAGCCGGCGAGCGCCGGGGTCTCGATGCGGACGCGCGGCGAGCGGGCGAGCGCCGCCTCGCGGGCGATCGGCGCGCCCTGGTTCGGCAGGGTGCCGGGGGCGGGGGCGGCCGGGCCGCCCTCCTTCGGGCTCGGCGAGGGCACGCCGTCCGGCGTCACGCCGGGGCTCTGCTGCGCGGCCTGGTTCTGCGCCGTGGCCTGGCGCTGCTGCTCCACGCGGGGCGCCGCCACGAAGTAGTTCCAGCCGAGCAGGACCACGAGCGACAGCGCGATCGCCACGATCATGTTGGTCTTGTCATTGCCCATCGCTGGATCCGTCGCACGCGTGTGTCTGGGAGGAGGGGAGGCGGGCAGCGTCCGCCTCCGTCGCCGCCGGCCGGGCCCCGGGCCGCGGTTCGTCTCGGCGGGTAGGTGTGGGCTGGCCGCCCCGGGCGCCAGGGGCGCGCCCCTGCGGCCGCTCGGGCTTCGGGCCGCGCGGGCGCGTCACCGCGGAGAGCGCGCGGCGCAGGTCGTCCTTCAGGGTCTCGAAGGGGGCGCTGAGCGCCGGGCGGCGCGCGATCAGGACGATGTCGGCGGCGATCACCGGTGCATCCTCGGCCACGGCATCGACGGCCTCCCGCAGGCGCCGCCGGATGCGGTTGCGCTCGGTGGCGTGGCCGACCCGCTTCGTGATCGTGAAGCCGAGATGCAGTCCCGTGGCGGGCACACCGTCGCGCAGCTCACCCGGTTCGCGGATCCGGCCCTGGGCCGTCATCCGCTCGGTATGGAAGCGGCGGCCATCCGCCGCCGCCAGGAAATCGGCCCGTCGCCGCAGCCGTTCGATCGTCGCCACCGGCGCGGAGCCCGCGAGGGGCGAGCCGTCGGCGCGCCGCGGGGCGCGCCGGTCCGGCTCAGGCCGAGAGGCGCTTGCGGCCGTGGGCGCGGCGGGCCGCGATCACCTTGCGGCCGCCGGCGGTGGCCATGCGGGCGCGGAAGCCGTGGCGGCGCTTGCGCACGAGCTTGCTCGGTTGGTAGGTTCTCTTCATGGCTCAAGGCCTCCAAAGGTCGAGGCGCGATCGCGGGCGGCAGGTTCCGCGCCGGACCTTCGCGTCCTGAAAATTGTCTGCAAGCGCGAAGGGCGCCCGAACGGGGCGCCACGTCGCGACGTGGCGGCTTATGGCGGAAGGGGGGCCCTGAGTCAACGTTCGCCGGAGGCGCGGACGCCCTTCCGTCGACCCTCAGTGGCCCTCGAACTCCATCAGCGTGCGCACCGGGACGCCGAGGTCGCGCAGGCGCTGCGCGCCGCCGATCTCGGGCAGGTCGATGACGAAGCAGGCGGCCACCACCTCGGCGCCGGCCTGGCGCAGCAGGCTCACCGCCGCCATGGCGGTGCCGCCGGTGGCGATGAGGTCGTCGACGAGCACCACGCGGTCGCCCGGCCGGATGGCGTCGACGTGGATCTCGATCTCGTCGGTGCCGTATTCCAGCGCGTAGGCGATCGAGACCGTCTTGTGCGGGAGCTTGCCCTTCTTGCGGATCGGCACGAAGCCCGAGGAGAGCTGGTGGGCCACCGCGCCCCCGAGGATGAAGCCCCGCGCCTCGATGCCCGCCACCTGGTCGATTCGCCCGCCCGCATAAGGGTGCACCAGGGCGTCGACGGCGCGGCGGAAGGCGCGCGGGTCGCTGAGCAGGGTGGTGATGTCGCGGAAGATGATGCCGGGCTTCGGGTAATCGGGAATCGAGCGGATCGAGTCCTTCAGGGCGACGTGGCGGCGGGCGTCCATGCTTGCTGGCTCTCCGGGAGGTCGGCAGGGCGGGTTTTGGCAGAAGCCGCGCCCGCTGACCAGCTTGGACCCCAGCGGGACGCCCCTCGCGCCGTCAGCCCTTCATCTCGTCCGGGCCGTGCTTCTGCGGCCGGTGCCCCTCCTGGCCGGGGTTGTTGTGCTTGTTGTGGTCCCGGCTCTCCTGCTGGGAGGTCGAGCGCGGCGCCCGCTCCGGGCTGTTGCGGATATGGGCGCCGCCGCCGGCGGGCACGTTCGGCCCCTCCTTGTGCTCGATGATCCGGATCTGCTGGTCGTGGGTCTTGTCGCCGGCCATGGACACCTCCGTCTCGGATCGCGTGTCCTGGGCCAACCCGGCGGCCGGAGGGGGTGTTCCGGCCGTCTCGGGCTCAGCGCGTGCTCAGGCGCTGCATTTGCGCAGGATGCCGACCAGCTCGCGGTGCAGCACCTCGTTGCCCGCGGCCACCGAGCGCGCCGCGAGGGGCTCGCTGGCATTGTCGGCCGACGTCACGAACCCGCCCGCCTCGCGCACCAGGATGACGCCGGCCGCCATGTCGTAGGTCTGGAGGTCGCGCTCCCAGTAGAGATCGAGCCGGCCGCAGGCGACGTAGGCGAGGTCGAGCGCGGCCGAGCCGAGGCGCCGCGTGCCGCCGGTCACCGCCATCACGGCGGCCACCTCGCGCAGGAGGCGGGGGTGGTTGCCGCGGCCGAGATAGGGTGTGCCGTAGGCCGCGAGCGCGTCGGCGAGGTCGGTGCGGCCGGAGACGCGCAGGCGCCGGTTGTTCAGGTAGGCGCCCTTGCCGCGCTCGGCCACGAACAGCTCGTCCTTGATCGGGTCGTAGATGACGCCGGCCACGATCTGGCCGTCGCGCTCGAGCCCCACCGAGATCGCGAAATGCGGGATGCCGTGGAGGAAGTTCGTGGTGCCGTCGAGCGGGTCGACGTGCCAGGTGTGGGACTTGTCCTGCCCCTCGATGACGCCGTTCTCCTCCAGCACCATCCCGTAGCCCGGCCGCGCCCGCATCAGCGCGTCGCGCAGGGTCTCCTCGGCCTTGCGGTCGGCCGCCGAGACGAAGTTGCCGGGTCCCTTGCGGGAGACCTGCAGGTTCTCGACCTCGCCGAAGTCGCGCTTGAGGCCGCGCGCGGCCTTGCGCACGGCATCGACCATCACGGTCATCAGGGGGGAGGAGATCATCGCTGTCCGAGAGTTCGCCGGGGCTTCTGCTGGCGCGGGGTTTAGCGCAAACGGCGAAAAGATCGACCCCGACGCGCGGCGGGGCCGCCATGCGGCGGGCCGGCG
>NZ_BJZU01000102.1 GCF_007992195.1 Methylobacterium oxalidis
GTCCCTCTCCCGAACGGGAGAGGGGACCCGCGCCCGGTCCGTCCGGGTTGCGGCAGCCGCAATCCCCGCCTCAGCGGCTCATGGCCGTGCGCAGGTTCTCGTCGATCTTGTCGAGGAAGCCCGTGGTCGAGAGCCAGCGCTGGTCGGGGCCGACGAGGAGGGCGAGGTCCTTCGTCATGAAGCCCGCCTCGACCGTGTCGACGCAGACCGTCTCCAGCGTCGTGGCGAAGGTGGCGAGCGCGGCGTTGTCGTCGAGCTTGGCCCGGTGGGCGAGGCCGCGCGACCACGCGAAGATCGAGGCGATGGAGTTCGTCGAGGTCTCCTTGCCCTTCTGGTGCTCGCGGTAGTGGCGGGTCACCGTGCCGTGTGCGGCCTCGGCCTCGACGGTCCGGCCGTCCGGCGTGAGCAGCACCGAGGTCATCAGGCCGAGCGAGCCGAAGCCCTGCGCCACCGTGTCGGACTGCACGTCGCCGTCGTAGTTCTTGCAGGCCCAGACGTAGCCGCCGGACCACTTCAGGGCCGAGGCGACCATGTCGTCGATCAGGCGGTGCTCGTAGGTGATGCCGAGCGCCTCGAAGCGCGACTTGAACTCCGCCTCGTAGACCTCCTCGAACAGGTCCTTGAAGCGCCCGTCATAGGCCTTGAGGATGGTGTTCTTGGTCGACAGGTAGACCGGGTACTTCCGGTTGAGGCCGTAATTCATCGAGGCCCGCGCGAAGTCGCGGATCGACTCGTCGAGGTTGTACATCGCCATCGCGACGCCGGCCTCGGGGAACTTGAAGACCTCCTTCTCGATGACGGTGCCGTCCTCGCCCTCGAACTTGATCGAGAGGCGGCCCTTGCCCGGCACCTTGAAGTCGGTGGCGCGGTACTGGTCGCCGAAGGCGTGGCGGCCCACCACGATCGGCTGCGTCCAGCCCGGCACGAGGCGGGGGACGTTCCGGCAGATGATCGGCTCGCGGAAGATGACGCCGCCGAGGATGTTGCGGATCGTGCCGTTCGGCGACTTCCACATCTCCTTCAGGCCGAACTCCTTCACCCGCGCCTCGTCGGGCGTGATGGTGGCGCACTTCACGCCGACGCCGTGGCGCTTGATGGCGTTGGCCGCGTCGACCGTGACCTGGTCGTTGGTGGCGTCCCGGTGCTCGACGCCGAGGTCGTAATAGTCGAGATCGATGTCGAGATAGGGGTGGATGAGCTTGTTCTTGATCTCGGACCAGATGATCCGGGTCATCTCGTCGCCGTCGAGCTCGACGACGGGGTTCGCCACCTTGATCTTGTCCATGATCGTCCGCGCCTTCCTGGTCCTGAGCCTGGCCGTTCAGCCCTCGGGCGGCGCCCTCGCAAGCGGGATGCCGCGCTCGGCGCCGTCCATAGCGCGGTGCGGCATGAGGGGGAAGGTTCGGGCGGGGCCCCGACAACTGACAAGCCGGAAGCATTGTCAGAGACGGTGCGGCGCCGATGACGCCGCTACTGCGTCAGCCGGGTCGGCTGGGCTTCCTGCAGGAACATCTTCTGGAGGGCGGCCGTGATCTCGGCGGGCGAGCTCGCCGTGTGGAAGCGGCCGTCGGAGGCACAGGCCTGGAGGGTCCTGGGAACGTCCGGGATCAGCGCGTTCACGCGCACGTTCTCGTAGCCGACGTTGTCGTTGAACGGCGTGGTGAGCGGCATGTAGGGGATGTAGAGCACCGAGATGGTGATCCCCCGGCTCTTGAGCGGATTGCACAGGCTCGCGTCGAGCAGCCTGGACTGGGATCCGGTCCAGCCATAATTGTTGTACCAGTATTGATTGTTGTCCATCCCATCCGTGATGAGGAAGACCGAGACCTTCGGCGTGTTGGCGCTAATGCCGTCGCCGAGCCGCTGGATGCGGTCGTTGATGGTCGGGACGACGTTCTCGAAATGCGTGCCCCCGCTGCCCTGGGGCTTCGAGGAATCGCCCACATCCATGTAGGCTTTCAGGTTCCCGGCGGGCCCCTGCAGGCTGTCGAGGTTGCTCGTCACGTCGCCCGCCGTGGCCAGGTAGCTGACGAAGGGATAGAGGCCGACCCGGTACTGGTTCGGCAGGCTCCGGCTCTGCTTCGCCGTGGTCAGGAACTGCTGGACGGCCTCGCCGACGGAATCGATGCGCAGCTTGATCCCCATCTCCACCGACAGGTCGTACCCCCTGAAGCCCGGGAAGTGGCAGGCGAAGGCGCAGTTCTTCCCCTTCGCATCCTGGATGTCCGGGTTCGCGGCGGCGAAGCGGGCCTGATCCTCGGACTTCGTCGGGAAGCCCATGGATCCGGACGTGTCGAGAAGCAGGTAGAAGTCGGTGTAGCTCGCGGCCGTGACGGAGGACGCGGCGCTGCCGCCGACGCGCATCGCCTCGATCCCGAAGAGCTTGGCGAAGGTGCTCGGGTAGCTGGCGGCGTACCGAACCGTCGCGGTGAAGGTCTGGCCGGCACGGTCGACGCTGACGACCGGCGTGACGGGGACGCTGCGCAGGGCCCAGCCGGCATTCGCGGCGAACGCTTTCGCGGCCTGCGCCTGCCCGGCGGACGCGATGCCGCCGGCCAGCGCCGTTCCGCTCTGGCTCCCGGCATTCTGCGCGGCGTAGTCCGCCGCAGCCCTGATCGCGGCGATGGCGGCGGCGTCGGCGGCCGCGTTGAGGCGGCTCTGGACGGCCACGCCGCGCGCGTACTCGACCCCGGCACCGCAGAGCCCGATCATCGGCAGCGCGGCGAAACCGACGAGGATGGCCACGTTGGCCCCCCGATCCCGGCCGAAGCGGGCCGCACCGTCCCGAACGCGCCGCGCGATGTCGACGGCGGGGGCGCATCGTTCGCCGGGTTCGAACATCGTGCGCTCCTTCAGACGCCTGGGCAGACGGTGGTGGCGGTGCTCCCCATGCCGGGATCGAAGGCGATCGCCGGGACGTAGCGGGGAGCGAGGTAGGAGGTGCGCGCGATGACCCGCGTGCCGATGAGCGCGTTCGCCAGGATGGGCGTGAAGACGTAGGCCGCCTCGACCACGATGACGGAGCCCGGACCGAAGACGTTGGCCGGCAGGGTGCCGGGCGTCGGTTCGGCCGTGTCGGACGCGGGGGTGAGGGCAACGTTGCAGGGCCGCTGCCGCAGGCCGTAGGACCACGCGACCTTGGCGGTGTAGCTGCAATTCCCGGTGCAGGACGCGCTGGTCTGGGAGAACTTCACCGACGTGATCGTGATGAGAATCGTCTCATACCAGGCGCTACCGCGCGCCTTCGCATCGCGGAGCGCGTCCGGGAAGATCACCATCGACGAGTCGTTGGCGAAGTAAAGGTCGTACAGGTTGACGGAGCCGCTCGCGTTCTGCGTGACGAGGCTCGCGATCGTCTGGGCAGCCTCGCCGACCTTGCGCGTGTAGGCGATGTACCGGCTCAGATCGACGCCGCCCAGGATCAGCGCCAGGATGACGGGGCAGATCAGCGCGAATTCCACGGCCGACACGCCGGCGCGGCACGCGAGCAGCCGCGCGGCGAGCGTCGCCGGGCGGCGGACCGGTGGACGGGTCGCCCCGGGCATCGCCACCGCGCGGGCGGATCGGTCCGTCGCGGTCATGATCAGCAGGTCGCCCGGGCTTGGCCGCTCGACGTGTACGGCTCGTTACGGAACACCGCGGACGCGTCGAGCATGCGGGCGCCCGGCCTGTTCGTGCGCAGCGCGGCCGCGAGCCAGATCGGGCTGAAGACCGGCATGGCGTAGGCGACCTGCACGTAGACGTAGGTGCCGGGCTGGCCGGGGCAGTAGGGCGTCTGGGAGCCGTCGGTCTTCATGCGGATGATGTCGCTGAAGTCGGGCTGGACGTAGGCGTAGAACCCGTTCGGGTAGATCCCGGGCGCGACCGTCTGGATGCTGGTCGTGACGCGGTCGCAGGGCATCAGCGCGCCGAGGGCGGGGCAGAGGAACTGCGACTTGAAATCCGACGCCGACGCGCCTGCGCTCGCGACGCTCCCCACCTGGATCTGGCGCGAGGCCTTCGCGATCGCCTGCGCCAGATGGGACGATTGGTAGACGTAGAAGCCGACCTGCAAAAATTCCACGATCGCCCCGATGACCAGCGGGGCCACGAGCGCGAACTCGACCGCGCTCGCGCCGCCGCGGCAGCGCAGGGCGGCGCGGGCGAAGGCCGCAGGCAGCGCGCAGATCTCGCGGGATCCGCCGAGGGCAACGGGGAAGAATCGCATCTCAGCCCGGAATTCGGCCGCCGGCCGTCAATATTGGTCCGGCGCTTCAACAGTAATGCGGATTTGCTAAGACCGGCTTGTGCGATGGGCCCGGAAACTCCAGGTGCTTGAGCATTTGCAGCTCGCCCGCCGGCGCGGCAGCGGCCATCAAGACACGCAGATGCGCAGAAAGCTTTCACCGCCGCCCGCGGCCGTGCAGATTCCTGGAAAGCCTGCGCCGCATCGGGCAAAGAGCGCATCCGACCCGAGCCAGATGCCCCCATGAGCCAGCCCACCGAGATCCCGCCCGGAATCGCCCCCGCCATCATCCTGGTGGAGCCGCAGCTCGCCGAGAACATCGGCATGACGGCCCGCGCCATGGCGAATTTCGGCCTGACCGAGCTGCGGCTCGTCAACCCGAAGAACGGCTGGCCGAAGAAGGGCGTGCGCGAGGCCGCCTCCGGCGCGACGCACGTCCTCGACGCCGCGCGGGTCTTCGCGAGCGTGCGCGAGGCGATCGGCGACCTCCACTACGTGCTCGCCACCACGGCGCGCGAGCGCGGGCAGATGAAGCGCGTGACGGGGCCGGACGAGGCCATGCGGGAGGTCGTCGGGCGCGCCGGGGAGGGCGGGGCCCAGCGCGTCGGCATCCTGTTCGGGCGCGAGCGGGTCGGCCTCACCAACGACGAGGTCTCTCTCGCCGACGCCATCGTCACCTTCCCGGTCTCGCCCGACTTCCCCTCGCTCAACCTCGCGCAGGGGGTGCTGCTGACGGCCTACGAGTGGCGCCGCGCCGCGGGGCGGGCGCGCCTGCCGTTCTCGGGCGAGATGCTCTCGCCGCCCGCCACCCGCGAGGCGCTGCTCTCCCTGTTCGACAGCCTGGAGGCGGCGCTCGACCGGGCCGGCCACTACCCGCCCGACAAGCGCGAGATCATGGCCCGCAACATGCGCGACATCCTCCACCGCATGGCGATGACCGAGCAGGACGTGCGCACCCTGCGGGGCGCGCTTCGAGCGCTGACGGAGCCCCGCGAGCGCGCGCGCTCCGACGTCGGCCCGACCCGCGCCTGAACGACCTGCATTAACGGGGCCTGCAGAATTAGGCGGGAATATCCCGCCCGTCATGGATCGCCCCAGCCTCAAGACCATCAGCGGCGAGTTCGCCTCACCCGAGCGCGAGGCTGCCTTCCAGGCCGAGCGCCTGCCGGAGACGTTGCGGCACGCGCGGCTGCTCTTCGGCCTGTCGATCCTCCTGAACTTCTCCTTCGTGGCGAGCGACTGGCGCTTCCTCGGGGATCCGCACTTCTTCGTGGCGGTGCCGGCCCGTCTCGGGCTCGTCGTCGCCTCCGTCGTCTGTCTCGGCGTCGCGCCCGCGATCCGCAGCTTCCCCGCCCTGCAGCGGCTGATGCTCGCCTGGGAGGCCGTGACCGCGATCGGCGTGGCGCTGCTCGTCTCGTCGCGCTCGGACATCGCGCTGTTCGTCGTGCTGCTCCTGCCCGCGATCTTCCTGCTCGTGGTGCCCACGAGCTTCCGCTCCACCGTCCTCGTCGGGCTCGGCACCTCGGGCCTGCTGCTCCTCAGCTACATGCTGCCGGCGCCGCTGCCCCAGACGGCGCTCGGCCTCGTCCTCGCCGCCGCGATCTCGAACGCGGCCCTCCTCCTCGTCGTCGTGCGCTCGAACCGCCTGCGGCGCCTGGAATGGATGGCCATGCAGGCGGAGCGCCGCGCCCACGAGAAGCTCGACGAGACCCGACAGCTCTTCGAGACCCTGTTCAAGGCGGTGCCGATCCCGGTGAGCGTCACCGGCCTGCCGGACGGGAACATCGTCGGCATGAACGACGCCGCGCTCAAGTTCTTCGGCGTCGACCCGGCGCGGGGGACCGGCGCCTGCACGACGCGGGACCTTCTCTCGCTCGCCGAGCGGCGCCACCTCCAGGGCGAGCTCGACCGCCACGGCTCGATCCGCGACATGGAGGTCTCGGTGCGCACCCTGCGCGGCGAGGTGCTCGACGTGCTGCTCTTCGCCGACCGCGTCGAGATCGGCGGGCGCCCCTGCGCCATCGCCAGCCTCGTCGACATCACGAGCCGCAAGGCCGTCGAGGATACGATCCGCGAGGCGGCCAATCACGACGTCCTGACCGGACTGCCGAACCGGGCCCTGTTCCAGGCGACCCTCGACGCCGCCCTGCGCCGGGCGGAGGACGAGGGCTCGCGGGTCGGCCTGATCCTGCTCGACCTCGACGCCTTCAAGGAGGTCAACGACACCCTCGGCCACGATGCCGGCGACCTCCTCCTCAAGGAGGTGGGGCGGCGCCTGTCGGAGATCGTCGGGCCGCGGGACCTCGTGGCGCGCCTCGGCGGCGACGAGTTCGTGGTGATCACCTCCGACGAGGCGGACCTCGCGGCGCCGAGCCGGCGCGTGCACGAGATCGCGCAGGCGATCCTCGACGGGCTGACGCCGGCCATCGCCATCGGCGGCCGCAGCGTCTCGCCGCGGGCGAGCCTCGGCGTCGCCCTGTTCCCCGAGCACGCCCGCAACGGTGCGGACCTCCTTACGGACGCGGACCTGGCGCTCTACGCGGCCAAGGCCGCGGGCCGCAACCGCGTCACCGTGTTCGCTCCGGCGCTGCGCGCCAGCATCGAGGAGCGCGTGACGGTCGCCCGCGAGATCCGCGCCGCCCTCGACGAGGGCTGGGTCGTGCCCTTCTACCAGCCGAAGGTGAGCCTGGAGACGGGCGCCATCGTCGGCTTCGAGGCGCTGGCGCGCTGGCGCCACCCGACCCGCGGGCTCCTGGCGCCCGCCGCCTTCGCCTCCGCCTTCGACGACCCGGAGATCGGCGCGGCGCTCGGCTTCAGCATCGCCGAGCAGGTCGCCCGCGACCTGCGGACCTGGACCGGCCGCGGCTTCGACCCGGGCCGGATCTTCGTGAACCTCTCGACCGCGCAGTTCGCCTCGGAGGACCTGGCCGAACGCCTCCTCGCGATCCTGGCCGAGGCCGGCGTCGCGGTGGACCGCTTCGGCGTCGAGGTGACGGAGACCGTGCTGATCGGCGGGCAGGGCGACCGGGTGGCCCGCGCCCTGGAGCGGCTGCACGCGGCGGGCGTGCGGGTGGCGCTCGACGATTTCGGGACGGGCTACGCCTCGCTCACCCACCTCAAGCGCTTCCCCGTCGACGAGATCAAGGTCGACCGGAGCTTCGTGAACGACCTCACCCACGACGCCAACGACGCGGCCATCGTCACGGCCGTGCTCCAGCTCGGGCGCAGCCTCGGGCTCGACGTCACGGCCGAGGGCATCGAGACGCCGGAGCAGGTCGCCTTCCTGCGGGCGGGCGGCTGCACCTTCGCGCAGGGCTACCTCTACGGGAAGCCGGCGGCGGGAAGCCGGGTGCCCTGGCTCCTCGCGCGGGCGGCCGAGAAGGACGCGCCGATGCCGCTGGCGGCGGCCGGCTGAGCGCCCGAGCCGCCCCCTAGTCGAGCCGGGCGAGCGCCTGCTCGATGTCGGCGATGATGTCCTCGACGGTCTCCAGGCCGATCGAGAGCCGCACCGTCTCGGGTCCGACGCAGGCCGCCGCCCTCTCGTCGGCGGCGAGCTGCCGGTGCGTCGTCGTGGCCGGGTGGATCGCCAGCGACTTGATCTCGCCGATGTTCACGAGGTGCGAGACCAGCTCCAGGCTCGTGATGAACTTCAGCGCCGCCGGCTCGCCGCCCTTCAGGGCGAAGGTGAAGATCGAGCCCGGCCCCTGCGGCACGTAGCGGGCGGCCAGCGCCTCGCCGGGCTGACCGGGAAGGCCGGGATAGCTCACCCAGGCGACCTTCGGGTGGTCCTTCAGGTAGGCGGCCACCGCGCGGGCGTTGGCACAGTGCCGCTCCATGCGCAGCGGCAGGGTCTCGATGCCGGTCAGCGTCAGGAAGGCGTTCATCGGCGAGAGGCCGGGCCCGAGGTCGCGCAGCCCGAACAGGCGGCAGGCCACGCCGAAGGCGATCTCGGGGAAGCGCTCGGTGATGACGAGCCCGTCGTAGTCCGGCCAGGGCTCGGTGATGAGGTTGTAGTGGCCGCTCTTCGTCCAGTCGAAGGAGCCCGCGTCGCAGATGACGCCGCCGATCGTCTGGCCGGAGCCGCCGAGGAACTTCGAGGTCGAGTGGACGACGATGTCGGCGCCGTACGCGATCGGCCGGATCAGGGCCGGCGAGGCGAGCGTGTTGTCGACGACGAGGGGCAGCCCGTGACGGCGCGCCACCGCCGCGATGCCCTCGAGGTCCATCACGGTGGCACAGGGGTTGACGATCGACTCGCAGACGATCGCCCGCGTCTCGGGCGTGATCGCCGCCTCGAAATCCTCGGGCGTCAGGCCCTTGGCGAATTGCGGCTTCAGGTCGTAGCGCCCGTCGAGCCGGCGCATCAGGCCGAGGGAGCCGCCGAACAGGCGCGGCGAGGCGACGTAGGCGTCCCCGCTCTTCATCAGCGTCATCAGGACGAGGAGAACCGCGGACTGGCCGGAGGAGACGGCGATGGCCGCCTTCGCGCCCTCCAGCGCCGCCACGCGCCGCTCCAGGGCCGCCACCGTCGGATTCGAGCCGCGCGAGTAGGAGAAGCCGGTCCGGCGCATCGCGAAGATGTCGGCGGCCTGCTCGGTCGAGTCGAACACGAAGCCGTTCGTGAAATAGATCGGCTGAACGCGGGCGCCGGTGGCGGGATCGGGCGCCGCGCCGGCGTGGATCGCCTGGGTCGCGAAGCGGGGGGTGCGGCTATCGGCGGACATCTCTGGGCTCGCGTCTCTCTCGGGCGAGAGGATCAGGCGGCGCGGCGGACGAAGGCGCGCAGCGTGCGCACCAGGGTCGTCGGCTCGTAGGGCTTGGGGATGAAGCGGGCGCCGTCCGGCATGTCGTTCGGGCCCGGCGTCCCCATGCCGGAGACGACGAGGACGGGGATCCGGGGCCAGCGGTCGGCGACGAGGCGGGCGAGGGCGAAACCGTCCATCGAGCCCTGCGGCATGTCGACATCGGTCATCAGGACGCCGACGTCGTCGCGATTCTCCAGGACCTTCAAGGCTTTGTCGGCGTGCGTCGCCTCGACGACCGTGAACCCGGCATCCGCGAGCGTGTCGGAGGCTTCCATGAGGAGAAGGCCGTCATCCTCGACGAGAAGCACGACGGGTTGCTCGGGGGTGTCAGTCATCAGGCCTGGGGTGATCCCTTGAACCGCTCCCCGCGGCCTATTCCCCATGGTTCCCGGCGTCAAGGACCGCGCCCGGCACGTTTCCGGCACCGCTTGCCGCGGCGCAGCATGCGCGCCGCGCCGCGTTCATCCCGCCTGCGCCGATTCGGCTCAGGGCGCCTCGGCGACGACGGCCGAGAGCGGCGCCCGCAGGGTCAATACCGCGCCGGTGACCGGGTAGGCGAGATTCACCGAGCCGCCGAAGCTGTGCACGAGGCTGCGCTCGATCAGCCGCGAGCCGAATCCGGTGCGCGTCGGCGGCCGCACCGGGGGACCGCCGACTTCCTCCCAGCGGAAGCGCAGATGCGGCTCGCCGCCGGCCTCGCCGGCCTCGACGCACCACGCGATCTCGACATGGCCCTCCGGGGTCGAGAGCGCCCCGTACTTCGCCGCGTTGGTGGCGAGCTCGTGCAGCATCAGCGCGAAGGTCAGGCCGGGCCGCGGCCCGAGCGTGAGGTCCGGCCCCGTGACGCGGAACTGCTGCGACTCGCCCTCCGCGTGGAGCGCGAGCGCCCCGTCGACGAGGCTGCGCAGGTCGACGCTCGACCACGAGCCCTGGATCAGGATGTCGTGGGCCTGGGCGAGGGCGATCAGCCGGGCGCCGAGGGACTCGGCCGCCACGTCGAGGGATTCGGCGTTGCGCAGGGTCTGCGCGGCGATGGCCTGCACCATGGCGAGCGTGTTCTTCACCCGGTGCGAGAGCTCCTGCATCAGCAGGGTCTGGCGGGCCTCGTTCTGCATCAGCTCGCCGAGGTCGTTCGCGTAGTCCGCCGCGGCCAGCTCGGCCTCGCCGCGGATGCGGGCGTTCTCGGCGGCGAGCCGGCTCGCCTCGGCGCGGTTCGCGTCCCGCTCGGCGATGAAGAAGCGCCCGAGGCGCTCGTGCCGCTGCGCGATCATCACCGCCTGCCGCCGGTACTGGCCCAGCAGCGCGCGCAGGCGCGCGTTCTCGGCCTCGAGCGCCGACAGGCGCGGCTCGTTCAACGCGGAATTGGATAAGGTGCTCGTATACACCGTCGCGCTCCCCGTCCGCGCCGAGCACCGGCCGCTCGCAGGTTGCCCCGTGAGCCGCCGGACACGGCGTCTCCCCGCCGACCGGCGAGCCGTGGCGACTTTGGCGTCATTTCATCGACGGGAACCGGCGGATTTGTCCGCTTCTCGCTCTCGCCGAGGCTCGACGTCTCGCGATTCGGTGGTGAATTGAGCCTATCGGGCCGCGCTACGATCCGCAAGTAACCATAAAAATGCCCACCGGCATTCGACGCTGCGAAAACTTGCCTATGCAGTACCGTACGCAGCCATCATTTGTTGCGGCCCAGCAGCACCAGCCAGCCGACGCCGAGCGTGAAGACCATCATGCCGATGGTGATGAAGACCGGCGTGCCGAGGTCGATCAGGCGCGGCGCGAGCTGCGTCGCGAAGGCCGCGACCACCAGCGCCACCGCCACGCGCGCCGCCGCGCGCTCGATCCCGCGGGTGACCTTGTCGAGCCCCTTCACCTCGATCTCGACGGTCACGCGCCCCTGCTTGAGGCGCACGAGCATCAGGTGGATCAGCGTCGGCAGCTCCGAGGCCGCGCCGAACAGGCCGACGCCGAGGGCCTCGGCCTTGCGCTTGATGCCGCTCAGCGAGAATTGCGTCTGCATGGTCGAGCGGACGGTGGGGCCCGCCGCGGCGAAGAGATCGAAGTTCGGGTCGAGGTGGCGCATCACGCCGTCGGCCGTGACGAGGCCCTTGAACAGGATCGCGAGGTCGGTGGGCATCGCGAGGTCGTTCTCGCGGGCCATCGTCATGAAGTCGGTGAGCACGAGGCCGAGGTTGAGCGGGATCGCGCTGTGGCTCTCCACGAAAGCCTGGGCCGAGGCTTCGAGCTTGGTGAGGTCGGGGTTCGAGGTGCCCGTCCAGTCGAGCAGGACGGCCATCAGCCCGTCCGCGTCCTGCTTCAGCATGGCGCCGATCAGCACGAGGAGCTGGGCCCGCCGCTTCTGCGAGAGCCGGCCGATGATCCCGAAATCGATGAAGCCGATCCGGTTGCCCGACATCGCCAGGAGGTTGCCCGGGTGCGGGTCGGCGTGGAACACGCCCTCGATCAGCGCCATGCGCAGGAAGGCGTCGGTGCCTTTCTGAGCGAGGAGCTTCTTGTCGACGCCGGCGGCGCGCAGGCCCGCCTCGTCGTTCGGCGAGATGCCGTGGATGAACTCCTGCACGAGCACGCGCTCGGAGCACCATTCCCAGTAGATTTTCGGGAAGACGATGTCGTCGCGGTCGTCGAAGATCGCGGCGAGCAATTCGCAGTTGCGGGCCTCGTTCAGGAGGTCGAGCTCGCCGTTGAGGCCCGCGGCCAGGTGGCGCATCTGCTCGCGCGGCTGGTAGCGGGCCATGTCGGGCCACTCGGTCTCGACGATGCGAGCGCCGTGCGCCATCAGGCGCAGGTCCGCCTCGATGATCTTGCGCAGGCCCGGCCGCAGCACCTTCACGACCACGTCCTCGCCCGAGTGCAGGCGGGCGCGGTAGACCTGGGCGATGGAGGCCGAAGCGATCGGATCGGTGTCGAACTCGGCGAAGACCTCCTGGGGCGAGGCGCCGAGATCGGCCTCGAGCTGCGGCCGGATCACCTCCCAGGGGATCGGCGAGACCTGGCTGTGGAGCTTCTCCAGTTCCTCGGTCCAGGCCGGCGCGAGGAGGTCCGGCCGGCTCGCCAGCACCTGCCCGAACTTGATGAAGGTCGGCCCCAGCGCCTCGATGGCGCGGCGCAGGCGCTCGGGCTGCGACAGGCGGGTGACGTCGACCCGCGGGCCGCGCTTGGGGAGGAGCGGGATGTAGCGCAGCCCCAGCCGGTCCACGACCTTGTTGACGCCGAAGCCGATCAGGATCGTGGCGATCTCCGAGAGGCGCTGGCGGTCGCGCGCGGCAACGAAGGCGGTTTTCAGCATGGAGGATCACGGTCCGTGGACCCGCGCGGTCTGGCGGTCCTGCAGCGCGGGACATCACGCGGTTCCGACTTTTTTAGGGACGGCCTCCGGCTGGCGGTAGCGGAGCCGCCCGAATGCGCGGTGCCGCACCGCGCCGCATCGCCGCGCGGGCGGCACGGCCCGGCCCAGCCTTGCGCTGCTCTCGCGCGGGGGCGTAAACGCAACCGGGCAGCGCATGCCCGAGGAGAGACCGATGACCGACCGCCTGCCCGGCTTCAACACCCTGGCGATCCACGCGGGCGCCGCGCCGGACGCCGCCACGGGCGCGCGGGCGACGCCGATCTACCAGACCACGAGCTTCGTGTTCGACGACGTCGACCACGCCGCCTCGCTGTTCGGCCTGCAGGCCTTCGGCAACATCTACTCGCGGATCACGAACCCGACGAACGCGGTGCTGGAGGAGCGCATCGCCGCGCTCGAGGGCGGCACCGCGGCGCTCGCCGTCGCCTCCGGCCACGCCGCCGAGTTCCTGACCATGCACGCCCTGATGCAGCCGGGCGACGAGTTCGTGGCGGCCAACAAGCTCTACGGCGGCTCGATCAACCAGTTCAACCACTCCTACAAGAACTTCGGCTGGTCGGTGGTCTGGGCCGACACCGACGACCCGTCCTCCTTCGAGCGGGCGATCACGCCGCGCACCAAGGCGATCTTCTGCGAGTCGATCGCCAACCCGGGCGGCGTCATCACGGACATCGCCGCGATCTCGGCCATCGCCAAGCGCCACAACATCCCGCTCGTCGTCGACAACACGATGGCGACCCCGTACCTGATCCGGCCCTTCGAGCACGGCGCCGACATCGTGGTGCACTCGGCCACGAAGTTCCTGGGCGGCCACGGCAACTCGATCGGCGGGCTGATCGTCGACGGCGGCAGCTTCACCTGGGCCGGCGACAAGCGCTACCCGATGCTGAGCGAGCCGCGGCCCGAATACGCCGGCATGGTGCTGTCGGAGACCTTCGGCAATTTCGGCTTCGCCATCGCCTGCCGGGTGCTCGGCCTGCGCGACCTCGGGCCGGCGCTCTCGCCCTTCAACGCCTTCCTGATCCTGAACGGCATCGAGACCCTGCCGCTGCGCATGCAGCGGCACTCGGACAACGCGCTCACGGTCGCGACCCACCTCGCCAACCACGCGGCGGTGGACTGGGTGAGCTACCCGGGCCTCGAGTCCGACAAGTACCACCAGCTCGCCCGGCGCTACACGCCGAACGGCGCGGGGGCGGTCTTCACCTTCGGCCTCAAGGGCGGCTACGAGGCGGGCGTGCGGCTCGTCTCGCGGCTGCAGCTCTTCTCGCACCTCGCCAATATCGGCGACACGCGCTCCCTCGTGATCCACCCGGCCTCGACCACCCACCGCCAGCTCACCGACGCGCAGAAGACCGCCGCGGGCGCAGGGCCCGAGGTGGTCCGCCTCTCGATCGGCCTGGAGGACCCGGCGGACCTGATCGAGGATCTCGACGCCGCTCTGGGCGCGTGAGGTCCCCCACCTCTCCCGTCCGGGAGAGGTCGCGTGCGTTTGATCGCGCCGGGTCGGCGCAGGCGAACCCCGCG
>NZ_BJZU01000103.1 GCF_007992195.1 Methylobacterium oxalidis
TGCTCGTATCAGGGGGGCGCGGAAGGGAGCCGGCGCTCCATATCTCCCCGAACGGGAGGAGGAGCGCGTTGCGCCCGGAGGAGACCGGCCCGCCGCTCGGAACCGCCCGGCCGACGCCGCGCAGTTCGCGCTTGCCGCGAGCAGATCGCGGCGGCCCGGATGAAGGAGCGCGTCGCCGCGCGGGCGCTCAGGCCGCGAGCGCCGGCCGGGCGTGGCGGGCGTAGAGGAACTCCAGCACCTCCGCCCGGCAGTGGACGTAGTCCTTGTTCTCGACGAGCTCGAGGCGCTTGCGCGGGCGCGGCATCGGCACGGCGAGCACCTCGCCGATCGTGGCCGAGGGGCCGTTCGTCATCATCACGATGCGGTCGGAGAGGAGCACCGCCTCGTCGACGTCGTGGGTGATCATGATGACGGTGTTCTTCAGCCGCACCTGGATCTCCATGAGCTGGTCCTGGAGATGGGCGCGGGTGAGCGCGTCGAGGGCGCCGAACGGCTCGTCCATCAGGAGCACGGTCGGCTCCATGGCGAGCGCCCGGGCGATGCCGACCCGCTGCTTCATGCCGCCCGAGATCTCGTTCGGGCGCTTGTCGGCGGCGTGCATCATGTTCACGAGGGCGAGGTTGTGCTCGATCCAGGCCGCGCGCTCGGCCCGGGATTTGCGGCCCGCCAGCACCTTGTCGACGGCGAGCGCCACGTTCTCCCGCACCGTCAGCCAGGGCAGGAGGGAGTGGTTCTGGAAGACCACGGCCCGCTCGGGGCCGGGGCTCGACACCTCCTTGCCGTCGAGAAGCACGGCGCCGGTGGACGCCTTGAGGAGCCCCGCCACGATGTTGAGCACCGTCGACTTGCCGCAGCCCGAGTGCCCGATGATCGAGACGAACTCGCCCTTGGCGATCCTGAGGTTCACGTCGCGCAGGACTTCCGTGGTCCTGCCGGCGCGCGTGAAGCTGATGCCGACCTGCGAGAGATCGAGATGTGTCATGGCGCCCTCCCTCAGGCCGCGCTGGTGCCGCGGGTGACGAGGCGTCCGAGCCCGGCCACGAGGCGGTCGAGGATGAAGCCGATGACGCCGACGTAGACGAGCGCCACGATGATCTCGCTGATGTGCGAGGAGTTCCAGGCGTCCCAGATGAAGAACCCGATCCCGACGCCGCCGATCAGCATCTCGGCCGCCACGATCGCGAGCCAGGACAGGCCGACGCCGATGCGCAGGCCCGTGAAGATGTAGGGGGCGGCCGAGGGGAGCATGATCTTCACGAAGAACTCGACCGGGTTCAGCCGCACCACCGCCGCGACGTTCCGGTAATCCTGCGGGATGTTCCGGATGCCGACCGCGGTGTTGATGATGATCGGCCAGATCGAGGTGATGAAGATCACGAAGATCGCCGAGGGCTGGCCGTCGCGGAAGGCGGCGAGCGAGAGCGGCAGCCAGGCGAGCGGCGGGATCGTGCGCAGCACCTGAAAGATCGGGTCGAGGCCGCGCATCGCCCATTCGGACTGGCCGACGAGGGTGCCGAGCAGGATGCCGGCGACGGTGGCCAGCGCGAAGCCGAGGGCGACCCGCTGCAGGCTCGCGATGATGTGCCAGAACAGGCCCTTGTCGGTGCCGCCGTTGTCGAAGAACGGGTCCGAGATGATGGGCCAGGCCTCGCTGATCACCCGCGAGGGCGGGGGCAGGCCCGCGGTCGGCAGCGAGCAGGCGACCTCCCAGAACAGCAGGAAGGCCGCCAGCACCACGAGGGGCGGCAGGAGCCGGGCGGCGACCTGCGCGACGCCCTTGCCGGAGAGTCTGGGCAGGGCTCGCGCCCGCACCGCGGTCGCGGAGCGACCGGCGGTGCCGAGGCTGACCTTGCCGTCGAGGGTGGTGGGAGTGGCCATCACGCGACCCTCTTGATGCCGAGGCTGGCGAGGTAGGCGCCCGGGTCGGCGGGGTCGAAGACCTTGCCGTCGAACATCGTCTCCTTGCCGCGAGAGGTGGAGGTGGGGATCGAGGCGACGCCGAGGGTCTTGGCGGCGTCGCGCCAGAGATCCTCGCGGTTGACCTTGCCGATCAGCGCCTTGGTGTCGGTGGTCGGGTCGAACTTGCCCCAGCGGATGTCCTCGGTGAGGAACCAGAGGTCGTGGGACTGATACGGGTAGGAGGCGTTGTCGGCCCAGTACTTCATGATGTGCGGGCTGTCCGTCACCTTGCGGCTGTCGCCGTAGTCGAAGGTGCCCTTCATGCGGTCGACGACGTCGGTGACCGCGACGTTGATCCACTGGCGCTTGGCCACGATGCCGGCGAGCTCGTCCCGGTTCTCGGGCTTGTCGCACCAGGCCTGCGCCTCCATCACCGCCATCAGCAGCGCCCTGGCGGCGTTCGGGTGCTTGTCGACCCAGGAGGCCCGCATGGCGAAGGCCTTCTCCGGGTGGTCCTTCCAGAGCTCGCCCGTGGTGAGGGCGGTGTAGCCGATGCCCTGGCTGATGAGCTGGGCGTTCCACGGCTCGCAGACGCAGAAGCAGTCCATCGTGCCGACCTTCATGTTCGCCACCATCTGGGGCGGCGGCACGACGATGGTCTCGATGTCCTTGTCCGGATCGATGCCGCCCGCGGCGAGCCAGTAGCGGATCCAGAGGTCGTGGGTGCCGCCCGGGAAGGTCATGGCCGCCTTCACCGACTTGCCGGCGGCCTTCTTGCGCTCCAGCGCCGCCTTGAAGGGCTTGGCGTCGAGGGCGACCTTGTCGCCCATGTGCTCCTTGGCCACCGAGATGCACTGCCCGGCGAGGTTGAGCCGGGCCAGGATGTACATCGGCACCGGCACGTTGTTCTGCGTCACCCGGCCCGCGCTGATCAGGTAGGGCATCGGGGTCAGGATGTGGGCGCCGTCGATGCCGTTGCCCTCGGAGCCGAGGACGAGGTTGTCGCGGGTGGTGCCCCAGGAGGCCTGCTTCTGCACCTCGACGTCGGGCATCCCGTACTTGGCGAAGATGCCCTTCTCCTTGGCGACGAAGAGGGGCGCCGCGTCGGTGAGCGCGATGAAGCCGAGCTTGGCACCCTTCACCTCCGGACCGGCGCCCTGCGCGAAGGCGCCCCCGGGCAGCGCGAGCCGCGCGGCTGCCGTGACCGACAGTGCCGCGGCGGCGCCCTTCAGGAGGCTTCGCCGGGTCTTGAGCTCACCGTTGTGCATCGAAACGTGATCCTGCTCTCGATTTCCCACCGGCGCCGGGGATCCGGCCGCGCGAACGGGCGCCCGCCCGCCGCAGGCGCGGTCGCGGGGCGTCGTTCAGCGGCGGTGCTGGCGGAGGCTGCCCGTCGCCATTGGCGGGCAGGGGAGGCTGAGCAGGAACCGTGCCAGCGCGGCGGAGAGGCGCGCGGAGCGGCTGCTTCGAGGGCTGGAACAGCGGATTGTGCGCGCAGGATGCTGCTGCGCACAAAAGTTGGGCAGCGGCGACCGAGTGATGCCGCCGACGCCACCCGCGGTGAGCCGGACCCCTCTCCCACCGGGGAGAAGGGTGGCGTCGTGGCCGCCTAGGCGGCGTAGGGGCGCAAAGCGTCGGGCGTGCGGAAGGCGCGCGGGACGTCGAGGTCGCGCGCGGCCCCGTGCGAGGCCCGGATGCCCTTCGGGTAGCCGGTGCGCCCGCGGTAATCCGCGAGCGGCCGCAGGGGCCGGCGCGTCTCGCGCCGCAGGGTCTCGGCGCAGACGACGTCGAGGGCCGTGACGCCCGCCACCGCGGCCATCGCGATGGTCAGGTTGTCGAGGCGGCGGTTGCGGCCGTGCAGGCCCGTGGCGAGGGTGGCGAGGTCGAGGACGTCGCCGGCGACGCGTCCCCAGACCCAGGGAGCCGGATCCTCGGCGGCGAGGAGGCCGATCCCGGTGCCGATCTCGCGCACCCCGTAGGCCCGCACCAGATCCTCCTGTCCGTCGAGACCGAGGTTCCGGGTCAGGCTGCGGGCGGCGGCGAGCTCGAACAGGCCGAGCCCGATCGAGAACCAGCCGAGCCCCCGCGCCAGCCGGTCGGTGGCCTCGTCGGGGTGCCCGCGGCGGCGGGAGCGTTCACCTTCGTAGCGCATGGGGAGCCTCCTCAGGGGCGGATCACGACCTTGATGCAGCCGTCCTTCTTGTCCCGGAAGGTCCGGTACATCTCGGGGCCGTCCTCCAGCCCGACGCGGTGGGTGATGACGAAGGAGGGGTCGAGCTGGCCCTCGTCGATCCGGCGCACGAGGTCGTCCGTCCAGCGGTTCACGTGGGTCTGGCCGGTGCGGACGGTGAGGCCCTTGTTCATCAGCGCGCCGAACGGGATCTTGTCGAGAAGCCCGCCGTAGACGCCGGGGATCGAGATCGTGCCGGCGGGGCGGCAGACGTAGATCATCTCGCGCAGCACGTGCGGCCGGTCGGTCTCCAGCATCATCGCCTGCTTGGCGCGGTCGTACATCGAGTCGATCGTCGCTGTGGCGTGCGCCTCCATGCCGACCGAGTCGATGCACTTCTCCGGGCCCTTGCCGCCGGTCAGCTCGTTGAGGCGCGAGATCACGCTCTCCTGCGAGAAGTCGATGGTGATCGCGCCGCCGGCCCGCGCCATGTCGAGGCGTTCCGGCACGCGGTCGATGCACACGACCTGCTTGGCGCCGAGCAGGACCGCCGAGCGGACCGCCATCTGGCCGACCGGGCCGGCACCCCAGATCGCCACCGTGTCGGTGGGCTCGATGTCGCACTGCACCACCGCCTGCCAGCCGGTCGGCAGGATGTCGGAGAGGAAGAGCACCTGCTCGTCGGTGAGCGAATCCGGCACCTTGATGTGGGTCTTGTCGGCGAAGGGCACCCGCAGGTACTCGGCCTGGCCGCCCGCGTAGCCGCCGGTGAGGTGCGTGTAGCCGAACAGGCCCGCCGTGGTGTGGCCGAACGCCTTCGAGGCGACGTGCTTGTTCCGGTTCGAGCGCTCGCAGACCGAGAAGAAGCCGCGTTTGCACTGGTCGCACTCGCCGCAGATGATCGTGAACGGGATCACCACCCGCTCGCCCTTCCTGAGCGCGCCGTTGACGCCCTTGCCGACCTCGACGACCTCGCCCATGGTCTCGTGGCCCATGATGTCGCCGTTCTTCATGCCCGGCATGAAATGGTCGTAGAGGTGCAGGTCGGAGCCGCAGATCGCGCAGGCCGTCACCTTGATGATCGCGTCCCGCTCATGCTCGATTTCCGGATCGGGAACGGTATCGCAGCGAATATCCTGCGTTCCGTGCCAGACGAGTGCGCGCATGTCGGCTTCCTCCCGCCGCCCGGACTGGGCGGTTCTGCTCAACGAACCCGCAGGAAGCGCCTCGGTTTCCCGGAAAATAGTCGGATTGATCCAGGTTAATCTGGGATGGCGCCAGTAACGGCGCGGCGGCCCGGCCACGCCCTGGGCAAAGGCCGCCGGGCGGTCTAACGAGGCCGCGCCCCGACGGACCCTTGCCCGACCATGACCGACCTCTCAGAACCCGGCGCCCGCCGCATCCTCGTGGCGAGCTTCGTCGGGACCGCGATCGAGTTCTACGATTTCTACGTCTACGCCACGGCCGCCGCGCTGGTGATCGGGCCGAGCTTCTTCCCGCCCGGCGAGCCCGGCGTGCAGTTGCTCAGCGCCTTCGCGACCTTCGCCATCGCCTTCGTGGCGCGGCCGATCGGCGCCGCCCTGTTCGGGCATTTCGGCGACCGGATCGGGCGCAAGGCCACGCTCGTTGCCTCGCTGATGATCATGGGCGTCTCGACGGTGCTGATCGGCTGCCTGCCGACCTACGCGAGCGCCGGATGGTTCGCGCCGGCCGCCCTCTGCCTGCTGCGCTTCGGCCAGGGACTCGGCTTCGGCGGCGAGTGGGGCGGCGCGGCCCTGCTCGCCGTCGAGAACGCGCCGCCCGGACGGCGCGCATGGTACGGCATCTTCCCGCAGCTCGGGGCCCCGGTCGGCTTCATCTCGGCCAATCTCGCCTTCCTGGCGCTCAGCCTCGGGCTCGACGCGGAGAGCTTCCAGAGCTGGGGCTGGCGCATCCCCTTCCTCGCCTCCGCCGTCCTCGTCGGGGTCGGGCTCTACGTGCGGCTGAAGCTCACCGAGACGCCGCTCTTCCGGGAGGCGCTCGCGCACGCGGCGCCCGAGCGGGTGCCGCTCGCCACGATCCTGACGCGGCACCGGCGCGCCACGATCCTCGGCACCCTGGCGATGGTGGCCTGCTACGCCGTGTTCTACCTCTCGACGGTCTTCGCCCTCGGCTACGGGACCACGGCGCTCGGCTTCTCGCGCCCGGCCTTCCTGCTGTTCGAGTGCGTGGCGGTCTGCTTCATGGCGGTGGGCATCCCGCTCTCGGGCGCGGCCGCCGACCGCTACGGACGCCGGCCGGTCCTGATCTCGGGGCTCGCAGCGACGATCGGGCTCGGCTTCCTGCTCGGGCCGATGCTCGGGAGCGGGCAGGCGGTGCCGGTGCTCGGCTTCCTCTGCCTCGGGCTCCTCGCCATGGGCTGGCTGTTCGGGCCGATGGGGGCGCTGCTGCCGGAACTGTTCCCGACCCGGGTGCGCTACACGGGCGCCTCCGTGACCTACAACCTCGCGGGGATCATCGGCGCCTCGGGCGCGCCCTACCTCGCCCAGCGCCTCGTGGAATGGGGCGGGATCGGCCTCGTCGGCGCCTATCTGGGCATCGCCGCCGCGATCAGCCTCGCGGCGGTGGCGCTGATGCCCGAGACGGCCGAGACCGGCGTCTGAGCCGGCCGCGGCTCATTTCTTGTCGAGGGGCCGCCCGAGGAGCCGGGCGAACTCGGCCTCGATCTCCTCCACCGAGAACGGATTGCTGCCGGCGGCGGACTTCTGGGGCGGCGCGGCGGGTTTCGGCGCGGGTGGCTGGGCCGCCTGCGGCGCGGCCGGCTGAGGAGCTTGCGGCGCGGGCGTCTGCGTCGGTTGCGGCGCGGGCGGCGTCGGCACGGGCGGGGGCGGCTCGGGCAGGAACGGCGGCTCGCTCGCGGATTGCGGCGCCGGACGGCGCGGCTCGGGCCGCACCTCCAGCACGGGCGCGCCGGGCGCCTCCTCGGGCGCGGCCCGCGAGGCCGCCATCGCGGCGGCCATCGGGTCGATGCCGGCGGAGGCCGCAGGGGTCGTGGCAGGGGCCGGAGCCGGGCGCGGCTCGGGCTTCGCCTCGGCCTTCGGCTCCGGCCTCGGCGCGACCTGTCGCTCGGGCGCCGGCTTGGGCTCGGGCGCCGGCTTCGGCTCGGGGGCGGAGCGCGGCTGCGGCTGGGCGGCGGGCGGGGGCGTCACCCCGGAGGAGGGGCGGGCGAGCGCGATCTCGAGCTGGCGCGCCATGTCGGAGAGGATGTTGGCGTCGATCGTCCGGGGCTCGGAGGGCGCGGTGACGGGCGGCGGGGCGGACGCGGCTGGCGCCGGCGCGCGGGCGGGCGGCTCGCTCACCATCGCGGTGAAATCGGGCTCGGTGCGGCCGCGCTCGGAGGCGACGTCGGGGCGCGGGTTGACGAGGGGCGGGGTGGCGCGGCTGAGGGGCCGCTTGGCCCCGGCCTCGGGCCGGCGCTGCGCCGGCTCCGGCGGCAGCGGGGCGAGCGGCGGCGGAACCGGCACGAAGGGCGGCGGCAGGGAATCCGCCTCGGCGGGCGCCGGGTCCCGCTCGTGCGCGGGCCGTGGGCCGGCCTCGTCGAGCGGGTGGGCGACCGCGGGCGCCTGCGTCGAGCCCGGCACGCCCGCCGGCACCACGAGGGGCATCTCGAAGGCGGGCTCGAACAGCGGCTCGGCCCGCTGCGCCTCGATCTCGGCGGGCGACTCGGCCATCGGCTCGGGGCGCATCGCGGGCTCGCCGCGCAGGCCGCGCTGGATGTGGCGCTCGATCACGACGTCGTTCGGCCCGCCCACGAGAAGCAGGTGCTCGACGTTGTCCCGCCGCAGCAGGATGAGCTGCCGCTGCCGGTCGAGCTCGTACACGTCGACGATGCCGAGCCGCGGCTGGCGGCTGCGCCCGCCCGACTTCGTCGACACAGCGAGGCCGCCGCCGCCGAGGAAGCGCCGCGCGACGAGGACGATGCCCGTCAGCACCGCGAGGATGACGATGAAGATGATGGCGAACTGGAGGACGAAGGAGCCATCCGAGCCGAAGAACGCTGACAAAGCGGAACTCTCTCGCTGTCGGGACGCGGATACCTGCCGGCGCGCCCCGTCCGACACCGACCCCCAATATCACGGCCCCGGCCGGACCGGGCAATCAACCTTAAGACTTCGTTAACAGCTTTGCCGAGCGCGGCAGTCGAGGCCGGGCGCGTTGCTTAACTCGACGTTAACCATGCGCCCGGCAGATTTTGCCGACCGAGCGGAGCGTGTCCGACCGGAATTCTGGCAGGGGCCGCGATGGCCGTCACCGACCTTCCGATCCTCGGCATGCTGCGGACCAAGATGCAGTGGCATCAGGCCCGCCAGAAGCTCATCGCCGAGAACGTGGCCAACGCCGACATGCCGGGCTTCCGCCCGCGCGACCTCGCGGGCCTGCGCTTCGATGCCGCGACCGGCGAGCCGGTCGGCGGCGGCAGCGGCCTCGCGCGCACCGATGCCGGCCACATCGTGCCGGCCGGGGCCGAGGCGCCGGGCGCCGATCCGCGCCGCTTCAAGGGCTTCGAGATCCGCCCGAGCGGCAACGGCGTGAACCTGGAGGAGGAGATGCTGAAGGCGGGCGACAACCAGTCCGACTATCAGCTCGCCGCCTCGCTCTACCAGAAGAGCCTCGACGCTCTGAAGATCGCGGTCGGCAAGCGCTGAGCCCGCTGAGGAGACCGCGCCGTGGACTTCCTGAAATCGCTGACCATCGCGGCCTCCGGCCTCAAGGCGCAGTCCGGCCGCATGCGGATCATCGCCGAGAACATCGCCAACGCCGATTCCGCGCCAACGAGCCCCACCGCCGAGCCCTACCGGCGCAAGATCCCGACCTTCGGCCAGCATTTCGACCGGGAGGTCGGCGCCACGCTCGTCGAGACAGGCCGGGTCCGGCGCGACTCGACGCCCTTCAAGGCCAAGTACGACCCCGGCAACCCGGCCGCCGACGCCAAGGGCGAGGTGCGCATGCCGAACGTCAACGCGCTCATCGAGAACATGGACATGCGCGAGGCCCAGCGCTCCTACGAGGCGAACCTCAACATGGTCACGGCGACCCGCCGGATGATCTCGCGCACCCTCGAGATCCTGAAGTAGGAGGCCCGCCATGGCGACGAGCAGCTTCGCGGCGGGCGCCTACGCCGCCATCCAGAACGTCGGCGGCGTGCGCGGGCCGCAGGGCTTGCAGGCGCCGCAGGGGGCAGGGGCGGGCAACTTCTCCTCGCTCCTCTCCTCGGCCATCGATTCGGTGGGCGAGACCGGCCGCAAGGCCGACCAGCAGGCCCTCTCCGTCGCCGCCGGCAAGGCCAACGTCGTCGACGTGGTGACCGCCGTCGCCGAGAGCGAGACCGCCCTCCAGACCCTCGTCGCCGTGCGCGACCGCATGATCTCGGCCTACGAGGAGATCATGCGGATGCAGATCTGAGCCCGGACCGGAAGGCCGCCGACCATGACCGGACTCGCCATCCTCGACGTCGCCCGCGACGGCATCTTCGTGTTCCTGAAGGTGGCCGGCCCGCTGATGATCGTCGCCCTCGTCGTCGGGCTCGCGGTCTCGCTGATCCAGGCGCTGACCCAGATCCAGGAGCAGACGCTGATCTACGTGCCGAAGATCGTCGCGGTCTTCGCCGCGCTCCTCCTGATGCTGCCCTTCATGGGCGACGCGCTCGCCGGCTACATGACCCGCATCGCCGCCCGCATCGCGGCCGGCGGCTGAGACTGAGCCGGCGCGCCCTGCTATGAAGCGGAATGAACCTGCTCCTGCCGGGCATCGCGGCGGCCTATCTCCTGACCTTCGCGCGGGTCGGCACGCTGATCATGCTGATGCCGGGGCTCGGCGAGCAGCTCGTCTCGGCGCGCCTGCGCCTCGCCTTCGCGCTCCTCGTCTCGCTGGTGCTGTTCCCCACCGTGCGCCCGCTGCTGCCCCTGCAGGGCGGGGCGCTGGCGGGGCCTCAGCTCATCGCGCTCCTGTTCGGCGAGACGCTGATCGGGCTGGTGCTCGGGCTCGCGGTGCGGATGGTCATCGCCGCCCTGCAGACGGCCGGGCTCATCGTCTCGCAGCAGCTCGGCCTGTCCTACGCGATGACGGTCGACCCGACGATGGGCGGGCAGCAGGCGGCGCTCGGCAACTTCCTGACGCTGCTCGGCGTCACCCTGATCCTCGCCGCCGACCTGCACCATCTCGCCCTCGACGCGATCGGCCGCAGCTACGCGGTGCTGCCGCCGGACGGGGTGCCCGGCATGGGCGAGGCGGCGATGCTGGCGCTCAAGGCGATCGGGCGCGGCTTCTCGCTCGCCGTGCAGATCTCCGCGCCGTTCATCGCCTTCGGCATCCTGTTCAACCTCGGCCTCGGTGTGCTCTCGCGGCTGATGCCGCAATTGCAGGTCTTCTTCGTCGCGGTGCCGGCCTCGATCCTGATCGGCATGGCGATCCTGCTCGGCGCGCTCGGCGTGATGATGGGCGTGTTCCTGGACGATCTCGGCCGCTACCTCGCGGAATTCACCGGCCGCTGATCCGCCCTGCCCGGACTGGGGCCTGAGCCGTGGCCGAAGGCACCGAGGAGGAGGACCGCACAGAGGAGCCGACCCAGCGGCGGCTCGACCAGGCGATCGAGCGCGGCGACGTCGCCAACAGCGTCGAGATCAACACCTTCTTCATCCTGGGCGCCTTCACGCTGGTGCTGCTCCTGGCCGGCGGCCCCCTCGCGAAGGCGGCGATGGGCGAGATGCGCGGCTTCCTGATGAACGCGCACGCCGTGCCCTCCGACGCCCACGCCTACGAGGCGCTCGCCGGCCGCGGCCTGCTGATCTGGGCCAAGGCCCTGGCGATCCCGGCCGGCGCCATCGTCGTGGCGGTCCTCGCCGCGGGGTTCCTGCAGCACCCGCTCGTCTTCACCACGGAGACGATCATGCCGAAATTCGACCGGATCTCGCCGATGGCGGGCCTGAAGCGGATGTTCGGCACCGAGGCCCTGTTCCAGTTCGGCAAGGGGCTCGCCAAGCTGGCCGTGGTCGGCATCGTCGCCGGGACGATCCTGTGGAGCGACCGCGACCGGCTGGAAGTGTTCGCCCGCCTCGACCCCGCCGCCTGCCTGCCGGCGATCCTCGTCATCGCCCTGAAGCTGATGGGCGGCGTCCTCGCCGTCTTCCTCGTGATCACCCTCGGCGACGCGCTCTACCAGCGCTTCCGCTGGCGCCAGCGCCTGCGCATGTCGAAGGAGGAGATGAAGCAGGAGATGAAGGAGAGCGAGGGCAGCCCGGAGGTCAAGGGCCGCATGAAGCAGCTCCGCGCCGCCCGCGTGAAGAAGCGCATGATGGCCGCGATCCCGACCGCCACCGTCATCGTCACGAACCCGACCCACTACGCGGTCGCCCTGCGCTACGAGAGCGGCATGGCGGCGCCCGTCTGCGTCGCCAAGGGCGTCGACTCGCTGGCGCTGCGCATCCGCGCGGTCGCGGCCGAGCACGACGTGCCGGTGCTGGAGAACCCGCCCCTCGCGCGCGCGCTCCACGCCACCGTCGAGATCGACGAGGAGATCCCGGCAGAGCACTACAAGGCGGTTGCCGAGGTCATCGGCTTCGTGCTGCGGTTGCGCCGCCGGGTGGCCTGACCGGATCGGCGTCGCGCGCGATTCGCGCGGGCCGGTGCGGAAAAGCCACGGTTTGTCCACCTTTCTTCGCGAGATTCCGCCCGAGGCTCCGGAGACAATTCCCTTGCCGCCCGAGAAGTCTCGGGCGTAACCGGTTCGCGTACGGGTGGGTTGAGGCCTGATGGCTGAGCTGATGGGATCTACGGCGCCCGTGTCGGGCTCGATCGACCGGTCCGAGCGACCGGGCCGGGTCGGCCTCCTCCTCGTCCTCGCGGGCCTCCTCGTGGGTGCCGCGATCGGCCTGTCGTTCGTGGCCAACGAGCAGGCGCAATCCCTGATCGTGTGGCTCCTCGCGCTTCTCGCGATGGCGGGGGTGTTCTTCCTGTTCGCGCTGGCCATCGGCGCGATCCAGCTCAGCGGGCAGGGCGCACGCGACGACATCACCAAGGCGATCGTCGACGCCGCGCCGGAGGCCACCGTCGTGGTGGAGGAGGGCGGGCGCCTGATCTACGCCAACGAGGCGTACCTGCGGATCGCGGGCGGCGACAGCTTCTCGAACCTGCGCTCGGTGGAGCGCATCTTCGTGGGCTCGCCCGAAGTGTCGGAGGCCATCTACCGGCTCGCGCAGGGCGCCCGCGAGGGCCGCAGCCACACGGAGGAGATCCGGATGGCGCCGCCGCCGAGCGGCACGGCGGAGCGGGAATTCGCGTGGTTCCGCATCTCGGTGCGGGCGCTGAACCGGCCGCGCCGGACCGCCTCCCTCTGGACGGTGAGCGACATCACGCACGAGCGCGAGCGCCAGGAGAACGTCTTCCAGGAACTGCAGCACGCGATCGACTACCTCGACCACGCGCCCGCGGGCTTCCTCTCGATCGATCCGGCCGGCGCGATCGTCTACATGAACGCGACGCTCGCCTCCTGGCTCGGCTACGACCTCGCCACGGTCGGGCCGGGCGGCCCGCACCTCTCCGAGATCGCGCCGGGCGCCGACGTGCTGACGAGCGCCGCCGGGCTGCCCGGCGAGGTGCGCACCGACCGGTTCGACCTCGACCTGCGCCGCCGCAACGGCCACTCGCTGCCCGCCCGGCTCTACCACCGGGTCGCGTTCGGCAAGGACGGCAAGCCCGGCTCCTCGCGCACCTTCGTGATCAACCGCTCGGCCGGCGCCGAGTTCGACGAGCCGCAGCGCGCGGCCGAGGTGCGGCTCGCCCGCTTCCTCAACAACTCGCCGATCGCCATCGCCACCCTCGACCGCTCCGGCCGGATCGCGCGGGCCAACGCCTCCTTCGCGAGGCTCTTCGGCGCCATGCCGCGCCAAGCCATCGAGGAGGGCTCCGTCGAGGCGGGCCCCGAGCCCAGCATGGGCGAGACCGTGATCGAGCGGGACCGCGCCGCCCTCGAAGGGGCCCTCGCCAAGGCGGCGAGCGGGCTGGGCGACGTGCAGCCGATCGAGGTCGCCCTGCAGGGAGCGGGCAACCGCTCGGCGCGGGTCTGGCTCAGCCCGGCCGGCGGCGAGGGCGCGGCCGCCGACCAAAGCCTCGACGAGGCCGACCGAGAGCGCGTGATCCTCTACGCCCTCGACACG
Organism: Methylobacterium oxalidis; assembly: GCF_007992195.1. Lineage (GTDB taxonomy): Bacteria > Pseudomonadota > Alphaproteobacteria > Rhizobiales > Beijerinckiaceae > Methylobacterium > Methylobacterium oxalidis. Next base: position 13,261 of record NZ_BJZU01000103.1, read on the forward strand.
ACGGCCCAGCGCCAGCTCGAGCAGCAGATCGCCCAGACCCAGAAGATGGACACGGTCGGCCAGCTCGCGGGCGGCATCGCGCACGACTTCAACAACGTCCTCCAGGCGATCATCGGCTACTCCGACCTCCTGCTCGCGAGCCACAAGCCGACCGACCCCGCCTTCCAGGACATCATGCAGATCAAGCAGAACGCGAACCGGGCGGCGGGCCTCGTGCGCCAGCTCCTCGCGTTCTCGCGCCGCCAGACCCTGCGCCCGGAGGTGATGAACGTCGGCGAGTCGCTCTCCGAGCTGACGCTGCTGCTGAAGCGCCTGCTCGGCGAGCGCGTCGACCTGGAGCTGAAGCACGGCCGGGACATCTGGCCGGTGAAGGCCGACGTGAACCAGTTCGAGCAGGTGATCGTGAACCTCGCGGTCAACGCCCGCGATGCGATGCCGAACGGCGGCCGCCTGCTCGTGCGCACCGCCAACGTACCGGGCCAGGCGGAGGCCGAGGCGCGCGGCGGCGCGCCGGCGGGCGACCACGTGCTCATCGAGGTGCTCGACACCGGCGAGGGCATCCCGCCCGAGCTGATGGAGAAGATCTTCGAGCCGTTCTTCACGACGAAGGACATCGGCAAGGGCACGGGCCTCGGCCTCTCGACGGTGTTCGGCATCGTCAAGCAGAGCGGCGGCACGATCGACGTGCAGTCGACGGTGGGGGAGGGCACGGCCTTCCGGATCTACCTGCCGCGCCACGAGCCCGCCGAGGAGGCGGAGCCGGAGCCGATCGCGATTCCCGGCCCGACGGCCAAGCTCGCCCCCCCCGCCAAGGCTGCCTCGGAGGGACAGCAGCCCGCGGCGGACACGCCGGCCGCGGCCTCCGCCCCGAAGGAGGCGCGCAAGCCCTCCGCCGATCATACCGGGCAGGGCACCATCCTCCTCGTCGAGGACGAGGATCCGGTCCGCGCCGTCAACAGCCGCGCCCTGTCCGCCCGCGGCTACACGGTGCTGGAGGCGGCCTCAGGCGCCGAGGCGCTGCGCATCGTCGAGGACGGGGCGAACGCGATCGACCTCGTCGTCTCCGACGTGGTGATGCCCGAGATGGACGGGCCGACCCTTCTGCGCGAGATCCGCAAGCACCAGCCCGGCCTGAAGGTCATCTTCGTCTCGGGCTACGCCGAGGACGCCTTCCGCAAGAACCTGCCCGAGGGCGAGACCTTCAACTTCCTGGCCAAGCCCTTCAGCCTGAAGCAGCTCGTCGAGACCGTGAAGAAGACGATGTCGGCCTGAGGCCGTTCGGCGCTCCGTTGCCGCCCGCGCCCCTCGATGCGGGGGCCCGGCCGGGACGTCCCGACACGTTGCCGCGGCACGGATCCCGGCCGGCGTGGCGGCCGGTCGGAAACCCCGCGGAAAGCGGGAGAACGTACCGTGCACCCTTGCCGGATGAGAACAAAACAGGTACATAAATCGGCAGGCGGGCGCATTGAGAACGGCGCCCTTTCCACGCATAAGGATGCCGACGCATGGCCCAGGCCGCACTGAAAGTGGTGGAAACCCCCAGCATGGATAAGGACAAGGCCAAGGCGATCGACGCCGCGCTGTCCCAGATCGAGCGCGCCTTCGGCAAGGGCTCGATCATGCGCCTCGGCAAGACCGACAAGGTGCAGGAGGTCGAGACCGTCTCCACCGGCTCGCTCGGGCTCGACATCGCCCTCGGCGTCGGCGGCCTGCCGCGCGGCCGCGTGATCGAGATCTACGGCCCCGAATCGTCGGGCAAGACCACGCTGGCGCTCCACACCATCGCCGAGGCCCAGAAGAAGGGCGGCGTCTGCGCCTTCGTGGACGCGGAGCACGCCCTCGACCCGGTCTACGCGCGCAAGCTCGGCGTCAACCTCGACGACCTGCTGATCTCCCAGCCCGACACCGGCGAGCAGGCACTGGAGATCACCGACACCCTGGTCCGTTCCGGCGCGATCGACGTGCTGGTGGTCGACTCGGTGGCCGCGCTGACGCCCCGCGCCGAGATCGAGGGCGAGATGGGCGAGTCGCAGCCCGGCCTCCAGGCCCGCCTGATGAGCCAGGCCCTGCGCAAGCTGACGGGCTCGATCTCGCGCTCGAACTGCATGGTCATCTTCATCAACCAGATCCGGATGAAGATCGGCGTCATGTACGGCAGCCCGGAGACGACGACGGGCGGCAACGCGCTCAAGTTCTACGCCTCGGTGCGCCTCGACATCCGCCGCGTCTCGACGCTGAAGGACCGCGACGAGGCGATCGGCAACCAGGTTCGCGTCAAGGTCGTCAAGAACAAGGTCGCGCCGCCCTTCAAGCAGGTCGAATTCGACATCATGTTCGGCGAGGGCGTCTCGAAGGTCGGCGAGCTGATCGACCTCGGCGTGAAGGCCGGCATCGTCGAGAAGTCGGGCGCGTGGTTCTCCCACGCGAGCCAGCGCCTCGGCCAGGGCCGCGAGAACGCCAAGGGCTTCCTGCGCGACAACCCTGACATCGCGTCGAAGATCGAGGCGGCGATCCGCCAGAACTCGGGCCTCGTGGCCGAGCGCATCCTCGAGAACGCGACGCCGACCGCCGACGACCTCGACGAGGGCGAGGCCTGATCCGCGACGGATCCTCAGGCTTTCTGGAAGGGGCCCGCCGCGGGAGATCGCGGCGGGCCTTCTCACATCCGCGTCATCCGCGCCCCGTGAGGCGCGGGGCAGGGCGGGCTCCCCGCCGTTCCCGGCGCGAGGCGGGGGTGGGGCGATGCCGTGCCCCGAGAAACCACCCGTGACTTGCGGCCCGCCTCTCCTTATGAGGACGGGGAACGGGAGCCAGCTTCGCCGCAAGGCGCGGGCGCGAGGATCCGATCGGGCGGGATCCAACAGGACAGAGTCTACTTCGATGAGCGGCGTCAACGAGATCCGGTCGACCTTCCTCGACACCTTCGCGAAGGCGGGCCACGCCGTGCTGCCCTCCTCCTCGCTCGTGCCGAAGAACGACCCGACGCTGATGTTCACGAACGCCGGCATGGTGCAGTTCAAGAACGTCTTCACCGGCGTCGAGAAACGTCCCTACTCGAAGGCGACCACGGCACAGAAGTGCGTCCGCGCCGGCGGCAAGCACAACGACCTCGACAACGTCGGCTACACCGCGCGCCACCTGACGTTCTTCGAGATGCTGGGCAACTTCTCCTTCGGCGACTACTTCAAGGCCGAGGCGATCGAGCTTGCCTGGAACCTGATCACCAAGGAATTTGCCCTCTCGCCCGAGAACCTGCTCGTCACGGTCTACGCGGACGACGACGAGGCCGCCGGCCTCTGGCGCAGGATCGCGGGCTTCCCGGACGGCAAGATCATCCGCATCGGCACCTCGGACAATTTCTGGCAGATGGGCGACACGGGCCCCTGCGGCCCGTGCTCCGAGATCTTCATTGATCGCGGCCCAGGCTTCGCGGGCGGCCCGCCCGGCTCGCCCGACGAGGACGGCGACCGCTTCCTGGAATTCTGGAACCTCGTCTTCATGCAGTACGATCAGGTCGCCCCGGGCGACCGCCGGCCGCTGCCGCGGCCCTCGATCGACACCGGCATGGGCCTGGAGCGGATGGCCTCGATCCTCCAGGGCGTCCCGACCATCTACGAGACGGACCTGTTCCGCAGCCTGATCGAGGCGGCCGCCCACGCCCTCGGCCGGGGCCCGCAGGCGGACAACGCCGCCTCCTACAAGGTGGTGGCCGACCACCTGCGCTCCACCGCCTTCCTGATCGCGGACGGCGTGCTGCCCTCGAACGAGGGCCGCGGCTACGTGCTGCGCCGGATCATGCGCCGCGCCATGCGCCACCTCGAGCTCCTCGGCACCCGCGAGCCGGTGATGTACCGCCTCGTGCCGACGCTCGTCGCCGAGATGGGCCGCTCCTACCCCGAGCTGATGCGCGCCGAGAGCCTGATCGCCGAGACCCTGCGGCTGGAGGAGACGCGCTTCCGCCGGACGCTGGAGCGCGGCCTCGCCATCCTCGATGCCGAGAGCCGCGACCTCGGGCCCGGCCAGAACCTCTCGGGCGAGACCGCCTTCACCCTCTACGACACCTACGGCTTCCCCCTCGACCTGACGCAGGACGCGCTCAAGAACCGCGGCATCGGCGTCGACACGGACGCCTTCGACGCGGCGATGGAGCGCCAGCGCCAAGCCGCCCGCGCGGCGTGGTCGGGCTCGGGCGAGGCGGCGACCGAGACGGTCTGGTACGCGATCCGCGAGCGCGTCGGCGCCACCGAGTTCCTGGGCTACGAGACCGAGACGGCCGAGGGCATCGTGACCGCGCTGCTGCGCGAGGGCGCCGAGGTCGCGTCCCTGAAGGCCGGCGAGAGCGGCCTCGCCCTCCTCAACCAGACGCCGTTCTACGCCGAGTCCGGCGGCCAGGTCGGCGACACCGGCCTGATCCTCGCGGGGAGCCTCAAGGCGCGCGTCACCGGCACCGAGAAGAAGCTCGGCGACCTGTTCGTCCACCACGTCACGGTGGAGGAGGGCGCGCTCGCCCTGAACCAGGCGGTGGAGCTTCAGGTGGACCGCGCGCGCCGCACCGCGATCCGCGCCAACCACTCGGCGACCCACCTCCTGCACGAGGCCCTCCGGCAGGTGCTCGGCGACCACGTCGCCCAGAAGGGCTCCCTCGTCTCTCCCGACCGGCTGCGCTTCGACTTCAGCCACCCGAAGCCGATGGACGAGGCCGAGATCCGCCGCGTGGAGGACATCGCCAACGCGGTTCTGCTGCAGAACGCGCCCGTAGTGACCAAGCTGATGGCGGTCGACGAGGCGATCGAGTCGGGCGCCCGCGCCCTGTTCGGCGAGAAGTACGGCGACGAGGTCCGGGTGGTCTCGATGGGAAGGCCGGTGGACGACGCCGGCGCCGAGACCGAGGGCGGCCGCCTGCCCAACTTCTCGATCGAGCTCTGCGGCGGCACCCACGCGGCGCGTACCGGCGATATCGGGCAGATCACGGTGGTGGGCGAGAGCGCGGTCGGCGCCGGCGTGCGCCGCATCGAGGCGATGACCGGCAACGCCGCCCGCCGCTACCGGGCCGAGGAGAGCCGCGCCCTCGGGGCGCTGGCCGGGCTCCTGAAGGCGCCGGTCTCGGACGTGGCCGACCGGCTCTCCGCCCTGATGGAGGACCGACGCCGACTGGAGCGCGAGCTCGCCGAGACGCGCAAGAAGCTCGCCATGGGCGGCAGCGCCCAGGGCGGCGAGGCGGCACGCGAGGTCAACGGCGTCAAGCTGATGGCCCGCGTCGTCGAGGGCGTGGAGATGCGCGACCTCAAGAGCCTCGCCGACGAGGGCAAGAGCCGCCTCGGCTCGGGCATCGTCGCGATCGTGGGCGTCGGCGCGGACGGCAAGGCCGGCCTCGTGGTCGGCGTCACCGAGGATCTGACGGAGCGCTACGACGCGGTCGGGCTGGTGCGGGCCGGCGCCGGGCACCTCGGCGGCAAGGGCGGCGGCGGGCGCCGCGACATGGCCCAGGCCGGCGGCCCGAACGGCGCGGGCGCCGAGGCCGCGCTGGCGGCCATCGCCGACGCGCTCGCCGACGCGGCCTGAGGGCGGACCATCGGTCCGGGGCGCCGGCCGGCGGCCCGGATCTCGGAATTACCGCCCGCGGCGAACGAGGTTGCGCGCCGGAACGGGATCCCGGGTCCGCGCGCGGCGAGGCCCGGGACGATCGAGTCAGGTTTGGCGGCGGCTCAGTTCACCCGCTTCCAGGTCTGGCGCTTGCAGAACACGCTCATCACGCAGCCCGCCACCTCGACCGTATTCGGACCGGTGACCTTGAGGCTCCCCGAGTAGGTCTTTCCGTCCTTCGGATTGTAGAGCGTGCCTTCGTAGCCGTCGGCGGTCGGCGTGGTGGCGTTGACGATCTGCACGCCGACGACGCTGCGCGTGCGGAGCGCCGGGTTCGGGTTGTTCTCGTCGATGCCCTTGCCGGACGTGCTGACGATCGTGCCGCACATGCCGCTGCCGCAGCGGCTCAGCCGCACTTTCGAATCGCCGGTCTCCGTCAGCCAGATGCCGCTGGCGTCGGGGGCCGCCTGCGCGGCCGGGGCGAGCATCGCGAGGCCGAGCAGCAGCGCGGTGAGAGCGCGGGGCGTGCGCGTCTTCATGGTGGGGTCCCTCCCGTTGGTTTCGTTGTGAACCATCTCGCGTCTTAGCGGTCCCGGTCCGGCTCGGGCAAGTCCGGCCGCCGGCGGGCGGACGGCGATCCGGGCCGATCGGGACAGGGTTTCGCGCTCGCGGTATGCTGCGGCGCCCGCGCCGGCTCAGCGCCGGCCGAGGACGGCGCCCTGGTAGGTCTCGGCGACCTCGCAGAAGGGCGTGCCGTCGCCCGTCGAGAGCACCGCCTCCACGGAGAAGAGCGGCTCCTCCGGGCCGGGCTGCCGCCCTGAGGCGGGCTGCCAGATCGCGCGGACACCGAGGTTGCGCCGGCTCGGATCGAGCGGCCGCACCACCCGCCCGAACGGCGTGTCGCTCTCGGCGAGCGCGGCGTTCATGGCCGGCGTCAGTCGTCCCGGCACGTACCAATTGTCGGCCTCGGACAGGACGTGGCTGCCGCAGGTGAGCCGGACGCGGCGGTAGCGCACGGCCTCGCCGGGCGCGAGGGCGAGGCGGCGCATCTGGGCGTCGCTGAGCGGCTTGTCGGGCGCGCCGACACGGCGGGCGACGAGGCGCGGCTCCTGCGCGAGGCCGCGCTCGGCGCACCATGCCTCGAGCACCGCCGTGGCGCTCGGGCCAGAGAGCAGCCGCGCCTTCAGGGTCTCGATCAGGTCCGCCGCCTCGGCCACGCTGCCGGCCGGCCGCACGGCCTCGTCCGCGGGCGCGCCGGGCGCCTCGGCAAGGACGGGAACGGCCGGAAAAAGCATCGCCATCGCAGCTCGGATATAGGCAGCCCGTCTCACGCGCGTACCTTCGCAGGTGATGATGCACCGCGATAGAAGCTGCCGGCCGAAAGGTCCAGTTCGGCGGGAACGTCGGGGCGGGCGGGATCGTGCCGCGACCCACCCGGTTGAAGGCAGCGCATCGACGAACGAGGGCATTTGGTCAGAGCGACAGAGAGACCGGATCCGGCGACAGCGGATCTTGACTTTCTGGTCAGCTCGCGACGGGCCCGCTGGAGGAGAACAGGCATTTCCGAACGCGACCCCCGAGCGGAAGGGCTAGGGATCGCGCGACGGACTGCCTCCGGCGTGGTGGCGCTTCCAGGGAGCACCTGGCCCATGGCGCGTCCTTCGCCGCATGGTGCTCAACCATACCTCCACACCGTGGGATCGAACACCTAGCCGATCGGGCCGGCCCCGAACGTGCCGTCGCCGAACGCCGAGCGGCCCTCGTAGAAGCCGATCTGCAGGTAGTGCGTCATGGGATTGAGCCCTGCCGCGGCCACGCCCGGGTTGGCGGCCAGG
>NZ_BJZU01000104.1 GCF_007992195.1 Methylobacterium oxalidis
TCCATCGACACCATCGCGGCCATCGGCACCGTCCGTCCCAGGCGGGCCTTGCTCCCCCGGCTCGCCGTTGCGGCCAACAACATGGCCGACCTCGATCTCAGCGCCGTCGGTGAGCCGCAGGATCAGCACGCCTGCCCCCCTCAGCGAAGCGCCAGCTACGCCGACGCCAGGCGCACCATCGGCACCGCGCTCACCCGGCTCGCCGCGCTCAGGCTGACGCTTCTCCAGAGCATCGATGCGGGCCAGAAGAGGCGCCGTTGCGTGCTCGACATGACGCTTGACCGCTTCCACGATCTCGCGTCCGAACGCCTCGCCGTCAAACATCAGCGAAGGCCCTTCCAGATGGCGACGAGAGCCTTCCCGGCTTCCTGGCTGATGTTCTCGTTGGCCGCCTCTGCCGCTGCCATATCGGGCTCGCTCGGAAGCCGCTGGTCAGCCTTCGGCGCGAGAGAGAACGGATCGTCCTGGGCGTCGCGCTTGGCGAGCGCAGCCAGGCTGAAGTTCTGCTGCTGCAGGTAGACGGCATTGCCGCCCTCCGTCGGCGGCAGCCCAAGCTTCGCCCGGCCCTCGTCCGGCTTCACGAGGCCGCCACGAACGCCCTCCGACCACGTCTTGACCTGCGTGGCCGTGTCCATTCGCAGGAGCGTGTCGAGGTCGAACTCCGTGCCGTAGGGCTGCGGCAGTGCCAGCCCCTCGTCCAAGGCGAGCTCGATGCTCTCGATGTGGATCTGCAGGCACTGCGCGTAATACTGCGCGTCGAGCGCCTCGACGTTGTTATAGGCTGGTGGCTGCCCGACGCCGACCTTGTAGGCTGGCACGCCGAACACGGAGCAGACCGTCTCGGCCGTCCACTTCAGCTGCTCGAGAAGCTGTGCGTCGGCCGCCTTCACGGCCATTGGCTCGTACTTGAGGCCGTCGCCCAGCACTGCGACCTTGCCGACGTTCGCGCCCGTGTAGTTCCTGTCCCAGTGGTCCTTCAGGCGCTTGGCCGTCTCCTCCGAGATCGCGCCTGGCGCCGTCAGGATGCCGCCCGGGTTCGAGCCGTTGCCGAAGAACTGCGCGCTATTGTTCTGAATGCGGATGCCTTGAACGGCGGCGAGGCCGCAGGCGTAGATCGGCGAGGTGCCGACGAGGGGGTGATAGATCGTGTTCCAGCGATCGTGGATGATCTCGCTGGCCGGGACCGGAACGGCCGCGTCGAGATCGCTGACGCCAGCAAGGTCGTCGCGGGTGAGCTGGTAGAACACGCTGCCGTCTGGCGCGACGAGTGCCGTCAGGCGGTTCGGATCCAGGACATAGAGGGCCACCACAACGCCGCGGCCGTCCCGCTCCTTCAGGACGTAGGTGTTGCCGTGGACGAGCTTCGACTCCATCCAGTTGGTGAAGAACTGGATCCGATTCTGGAAGCGGTTCGGCTTGCGCAGAACGGGCGAGAAGGCAGAGTTCGCGGTCTCTCTCCAGATGCCGTTTTGGCCGACCTCGACAAGGCGCAGGCGCATCTTGGCGATGTCGGACGCGATGAGCGAGACGCAGCGAAACACGGCGCTGTAGGTCAGTACCGTGTCGAGCCTCACCTCGACATTCTGCTGCCACGCTCCGGCGAAGGCCTCCCGGATGATGCCCCACCAGCCGCCGCGACCGTCGACGCTGGCGAGGCTCGGGACTGCCTTCTCGCGCGTGACCGTCAGGCCGAAGATGCGCAAGATCAGTCCTCGGCGCGCAGGTCGCGGCGCTGGTAGCTGCCGCCCTTCGGCTCCTTCGGCGCAGCGATCTTCTCGCGCAGCTTGGGGGCACCCCAACGGCCGTCCGCGGCATCGCCGGTCGTCGCCTCGTACTCGGCGCGCAGCTGCTCGATCTCAGCGGCCTTGGTCTCTTCCTCGAGGTCAACCTGCGGCGCAGGGTTGGCCTGCGGCGAAGGGTCGGCCTGCGGGGGCGGGCCGGACTTGCCGATCGCCTGCAGCACGCGGGCATCCCGCCGCGAAGCCTGGAAGGTGTCGCCCGGCTTGAGAACGCGCCCGCCGTATCTCATCGCCTTGGTCGCGATCTGATCAATTCTCATCGCCGCACCTCCAGAGCGTCACCGGAAGCCGGCCGAGCTCGGAGGCCCGGCCGGTTGTCATCACGCCTCAAGGCGTCTCGGGCTCGTCGCCCCAGGCGACGCCGGTGAGGTACTGAACCGCGCTGTCGCGGCGGCGCATCCAGTTGAGCGTGCGCTCCGCGCGGAAGGCGACGCTGTTCGTCTGGAACATCGACACAACGCTGGCCGCCGTCGGGGTGACGCTGTCCATCGTTGGGGCGTTGTCCATCTGCAGCGACGCCTCGCGGCTCATATCGACCGCGATCCCGCCGTCATCGGCCATGTAGATGTCCGAGGCGTTGAGCATCGCGACGACACCGGCCGGCACGTACTCGGAGGTCACCACCGGGATGCCTCGCAGGGTGCCGCCGTTCATCGTGATGTTCGGGAATTCGGCCTGGCCGAGCGCGTTGACCATCAGCGACAGCGACAGTGCCGTGATGGACCGCATCACCAGCACACCCGAGGTCGGAGCGTTGTTCGCCGTGATGAACGGGCTCATCAGAGCCTTGAGGTCGGCGCGGACGGCGTCGGCATCGTTGCCCGAGGAGGGGATGCCGGTGATCCCGTTCGTGATCGAGGCCGGCGACACTCCGGCCGCGGCCGCCTTGGCCGGGTTGATGAAGTCGATGTCGAGGCGAGCACTCAGTGCCGCCGCGAGCTGATCGCGCAGGATCGTCTCGGCCGAGGGATTGCTATCGCGCAAGGTCTCCTCGGTCACGACCGCGATGTTTGCGACCTTCAGGGGCTCCAGGGTCTTGCGCTCGAAGTCGAACTTCGTCAGCGGCTTGGCCTTGCCCTCTCCGACCCAGTAGCCGTCGCCGCCGGAGGTCTGGCCGATCAGAGCCACCCGGAACGGCACGCGGCGAAGGGCCGGGATGCCGTTTGCGCCGAACTTGCCCATGATGGTCATGGGCCGCAGGAACTCGACGAAGTCCGCGAAGACGGAGGTCTCGTCACCGACCAGGGCCCCCGCCCAGGTGGCATTGCTGGTGGAGCCGGCGGCCACCGCCGCCTTCAGCACGTTCACGATGCCCTGATCGTCGCCGTACTGCTCCTTGGCGATGTCGGCCGCTGCCGCACGGTTGCCCTGCGCGAGACCGAGGCAGCGCACGACGCGTGCGAACCGCATGCCGGGCGGCAGATTTTGGCCCTTCACCTCGACACGGACGCCGGAGCGGACCTGCGAGCCGGTCTCCGCATCCTTTACACCCTCGACGGGCTTGGCCGCGGCGCGATTGGCCTTCTCCAGGGCGGTCAGGCGGCCGAGATGTGCGTCGATCGACTTCACCTCCGCGGCGAGGCCGTCGTACTCCTCAGTCTGCTCGGTATCCAGGGTGACACCTTCCTCGGCGGCCTGGTTCATGAGTTCCGACATGCGCGCGGCCTTGGCCTGGCGCATTGCCTCGAAGGCCTGGATCTGTTCGGCGATGGTCTTGGGCATGATGCGAGCCCCTTTCGGCTGGCTGATGGTGGATTGGGGGCCCGGAGCGCCGGGGGTAGCAGGCCGATCGAATGCCTTCGGCTCTTTGCCGGACGCGGCGAGCAGGGGGCGGTCGATCGACTTGATCAGGGAAATCTTGGCGTCGGCGTTGGCCGGCACGGTCACGAGGCTGAGTTCCAGCACCTCGGTCTGCAGGTAGCGGATGCCGCCGTCCCGCATGATCTCGTAGCCGTCGGCGAGCGCGCGGAAGCCGATTGACACGGCTCGGACGAGGCCGGCCTTGACCTCGCCCCAGGCAGTATCGACGCGATCCTTGAGCGGGCCCGGCTCCTCGATCTTGGGGAGCACCGCCTCGAAGGTGATGCCGTCCTTGGTGGGACGGTCGAATTTGACGGTTCCTACGGGCCGGTCGCTGTCGTGCTGGTGCAGCAGCGGCATCGGGTTCTGGAACGTCACGCCCAGCGGCTCGACCACGTCGCCGACCCGGTCCGGGTTCGGCGTGGTCGCAACGCCGCGGATGATGCGCTGCTCGTCCTCGACCGCCTTCACGGTCAGGAGCGAATAGGCTCTGTTCATAGGAGGTCTCCAGGCGGGGCCTAGACGAAGATCAGCTGGTACTCGGGAGCCCGGGCTGGCTCGGGGTTCAGGCTCATCGGCACGACGGCGTCGAAGAGCGCCATGGCCGGGTCGATCTTGGCGTCGCCCGCATTCTGCTTCGTCGCTCGGATGGCGGTCGCGGTCGGCTCGATCTTCAGGTTCGAGACAGCCCAGGCCATGAGGCCTGAGCCGGAGTGGCGCAGCGTCCCGTTCGCCAGCTTCCGCTCGGCCGTCTTGATGGCGTTCATCATGCCGTAGCCCTGCGGCACGCCGACGACGAGTTTATCCTCCTGGGTCACGCCGATCTCGGCCAGCGCCTCGATGAACTCGCCGAGGCCAGCCGGGTCGACGCCGACGCAGGCGAGCAGGCCCGCATCCTTCACTTGGCTGACGATCGCCACGATTTCGGCGACGTCCTTCAGCTCGTCGTCGACGATCGTCAGTTCGCCGGCCGCCTCGAAGTCGCGGAGCTTCGCTGCGATCGACTTTCGCCGCTCGAGCACGCCCGCGTGGCACCACGCATGCGACCACGCGAGCCAGTGCCGGGTCGCCTTCTCGCGGCCCAACACGTTCAGGCCGAACAAGTCGTCGAGGCCGCCGCCGTCGATGCCGACGCAGACCACCTCGCAGCGATCAAGTAGCGACTCGAGGGTGATGCTCGGATCCGCGCGCCGCGCCCAGAACTCCGCGCCCGGCCACCGGTCCGTCTTGAGCCCGAGGCCGATCTCGATGTTCAGGTGCTGAGAGGCCCAACCGGCGACCTCGCCTGGGTCGCCGAGCTTCGACGCCTCGAACTCCTGCAGGAGCCGCTCGATCTGGATGCTGCGGCCGGCATTCGGCGTCACCATCGGCCAGTTCGAGGGGTCCTGCCACCGCGCCGGATCCACCGCGATGTCATCGGGGAACTCGTACAGCACCGGAAGCATCGAACCGGTAGCCCGGCCGTCCCGGATCTGGCGGGCCTTCATCAACTCGGCCCGGAAGGCGCCCTGCGGTCGCCCGTCCGACTGCGTGGTGATGAAGACCAGAAAGCCCTCGGGATTCGGCAGCAGGCCGCCGCGGATCTGCCGGATGACATTCGTGGCCGAGGGGCTCTTCGCGATCTCGTGCAACTCGTCGACAAGTACGCCGACCGGCTTGACGCCGGTGAGTACGCTCGAGTCGAAGGTCTTGATCTTCAGCTTCGCCTTCGTCCGGCGATCGGTGATGGTCTTGATATGCTCCTGGATGTGCATCCGCTTCTGGAGGAAGCCCTCCGGATCGGCCTCGATCATCCCGGTCGCTTGGCTGAACGCGAGGTCCGCGACGTCCTTCGTCGGGCCGATGAGCAGGAATTCCGCCCTCGGGCGCTGGTTGTCGACGAGCGCGGTCATCATCAGGCCGGCGCCGTTCGTCGTCTTCGAGTTCTTCTTCGGGACGAGAAGTAGGACCTCGCGAACCATCCGCTCGCCGTTGACCATCGAGCCGAACAAGGCCCCGACGATCTCCCGGAACCAATCCCCGGCGGCCTCGCCGAACGGCGGCGAGCCGGGCACGTCCGGAATCCGGAGCTTGTTAAAGATGCTGACTGCTCGCCGAACGTCGGCCTGGTTCAGCTTCAGGTCGGGCAGGAGCGACTGACCGGTGCGGATCCGGTCCTGCCAGTCAGGCCGCGACAAGTTCCACATCAGTGGCGGATCAGATCATCCCAGGAGGTGTCCACGGCCGCCGTCTCGGCCGCCAGCGCCGCCTGCTCCTTCTTGCCAAGCTCCTTCGTGCGGGCGGGAGCCGGCGCGGGCGCGTACTCGGACCAGCCGGCGCGACAGCGAAGCCAGAACTGCGCTGCCGTAACCGCCTTGGGATCGTCTTTCGTAGCCTGGCGGAAGAGGTTCATCGCGACGGCGTTCGTCGCCTTCACGTGCCCGACGTCGAGCTCGAAGCGGTAGTGCGCCCGGAGCGTCTTCGGGTCGATAGCGAGAATCTGCGCGATCTGCTCTTCGGTGTTCCCGAACGAGGCCATCATCTCGACCTCGCGCCGGGTTCGTGGATTCGGCTCGTGCGCCGGCCGCCCCACCTTCCTTGGTTCGTCACTCAATCAACACACGCCCTTTCAACGCTGCCGCAGCGCGCCCGGACTTCGGCGAACGTCTCGCCGGTCTCCTCGAGCCGTGCCTCGAGGCCGGTGAAGGCCTCCCACCGCTGCACCGCTACGTCGACGTAGGCCGGGTTAAGCTCGACCGCGTGGCAGGCGCGCCCGGTCATCTCCGCTGCGATGATGGTGGTCCCGGAGCCGGAGAACGGCTCGTAGACGGCATGGCCGGGCGCGGAATTGTTCTCGATCGGCCGGCGCATGCACTCGACCGGCTTCTGCGTGCCATGGCCGGTGTCACACCTGACGTGCTCGATGTTCCAGATGGTCGACTGCTTCCGACCGCCCTTCCACTCGGCAGCCTTGCCGTCCTTCACCGCGTAGGCGGCGACCTCGTGCTCGGGGACGAAGCGCCACTCGTCCTCCTCGCCCTCGCGCACCCCGTAGAGGCAAGGCTCGTGCTGCCAGTGGTAGTGCCCGCGTGAGATGGCGAAGCGCGGCTTCACCCAGATGATCTGGGCCCGGATGGCGAACCGGCAGGCAGCTAGGCTCTCCATGACCGTGTCCGTGTGCAGGCCCCCGTGCCAGACATACGCGACCGCGCCCGGGAACAGCGCCCACGCCTCGCGCCAGTCCGCCCTGTCGTCGTTTAGAACCTTGCCCTCGGCTATTCCCTTGCCCGCGAGGCAGGTCTCCCGGCGCCAGCCCGGATCGTAGTTCACGCCGTAGGGTGGGTCCGTCACCATTAGATTCGGGCGCGCCCCGGCGAGCGCCTTCTCGACGTCGGCAGCGTTCGTCGACGAGCCGCAGATGATCCGGTGGCGGCCGAGGATCCAGACGTCGCCCCCCTGCGTCAGCGCCTTAGCCGGTACCGGCGGTGCCTCGTCCGGGTCGGTCAGACCCTCCGTCGCCTGGGCCATCACGTCCGCGATCGCGTCGACCGAGAAGCCCGTCAGCCCGAGATCGAAGTCGAGCGCCCGGAGGTCCGAGAACTCGACCCGCAGGAGGTCCTCGTCCCAGCCCGCATTCGCCGCCAGCTGATTGTCCGCGATCACGTAGGCGCGGCGCTGCGCCTCCGTCCACCCGCGCGCCACCATGACCGGCACGTCAGGGTACCCGAGCTTCACCGCTGCGAGCACGCGGCCGTGCCCGGCGATGATCGTGCCCGTCTCGTCGACGAGGACCGGGTTCGTCCACCCCCACTCCCGGATGGAGGCGACGATCTGCGCCACCTGCTCGTCCGAGTGGGTCCGAGCGTTGCGCGCGTAGGGCTCAAGCTCCGCGACCGCGCGACGCGCGACGTGGTCGGCGGGCCAGAGCTGCGCCGGCTTGGTAGTCCTCTTCGCAGCCATCAGCACCTCAGGCAGGGTCGCGCGTGCGCGTGTGGCCGGGAAAAATTCTGCGGATGGGACCCTGTGCGGTTGCCCACCCCTACCGCCCCAGGCTTTTGCGGGCCCCCCCAGGGGTCACAGGAGCCCGAGTCGCCGCGCGCGGGCGGCTGCCGTCTTCCGGGTATGGCAGGCCCCGCACAAGACCTGCATGTTCGCCTTGTCGAGGGGGGCGCCACCATCCCTGCGCTCCACGATATGGTCGACGAAGACGCGACCACCCGTTCTGCCACAGCCCGGCGCCTCGCAGCGGCGTCCACGCTCGCGGATCACCTCATCCCTGAGCGTGGTCCAAGCGACCGAGGTGTAGAAGCTCTCAGCCGTCTTCGGCGCGGGCTTCGCCGTCCGCGTGTCGAGGGCCTTCAGCCTCAGCGCGAGGGTGATCAGGCGACCCATGTCAGCGCCTCATCTCCCGCCCGCATCACCGCACGCGGCATCTCGATCGCAGCAAGCGCCCAGATCCCCCAGGCGCAGATGGAGAGGATGAGGAGGTCGGAGAGACAGGGGCTGCCGGCATCAAGAACGTCCACCGATCAGCAACAACACGATAGCCGCGACAACCAGGATCGTGACGAGACTGTAGCTCTCCTCACGATAGACCCCGCCGCCGATGAGGCGCCCGCCACCCAGGATGACCGCGACGAGGATCATCAGCAGGATCGCGGTGAGGGACATGGTCGACCCCTACTCGCCTACAGCAAACTGGGCCTTCGCAGATGACCACTACGCCAAGCGCTGGTCGATCGGGTGACCCAACAATAGAGCAGGTCTCTACCTCATCAGAGGTATGGCGCTCCGGTTGATCCCCTGCTCTCCTCGGTCTCTCGCACCAGGCGGATGCCAGGGGAGCAACATGCCAAAGCCCATTGGGCCAGATCGTCCAATTTGGCCGCCAGTACCAGAGCCGACAGATCCTAAAACTAACTCGAAAAATGCTGGGAATCGCACCGGCAGGTCCACTCAGGCCAACTTGAACCGGTGCGAGTTGCTTGAGGAGACGCTGCTATCCTCAGTGACACTGATCGCGAGCCACGCGGCGCTCCACTGAAACACCCCGCAGCGGTCACATCGCCCGGGGCGATCCTGCCGAGTCAACTACGCTGCCGCCTTGACTGTTTTCGGCCGACCTTCAGTATCGATGGGCGACCACGGCGTCATCGATCGACCGGCAAGCCTCTGCGCGCGGGCTTCTGCCCGGGAAAGGAGGTGATGACCATGGCGCAGAAGATCGGACGAAACGCAGGGAACGGGCGTTTCACTTCGGTGAAGACGGCTAAGTCCAAGCCCAAGACCCATGTCGTGGAGACGATCAAGAAGTAACGGGTAGCCGGTGCTTCAGGGCGGCGGTCAGGTAAGCTCTGGCCGTCGCCCTTTTGCCTTGAGGACAGACTCCGATCAAAGAGGCGAGCGGTTCAACCCGTCGCCAGGATCGGCAGGGCGCACCCTCTCTGGAGCGCAGCACACACATCCGGTCGTCCTGCGCACATAGATTCAGTTCGATATCGGAGAGTCAAGTACGCGCGAGTTGATCGGGCTCGAAGTGCACAGGGGTCTCACGCCCGAAGATCTGCACGTCAGCACGGATGTGCCCCGAGTGCAGAAGCTCGGTCACCTTGGCGTAGAAGGTGGCGAACGGCCCAGATGTCACCCGCATCATCTCACCGATGCGGTAGAGCGCTGCGGCCTGCACGCGCTCGGACTTCACGTCCCCGGTGAAGGCGTCCGCGATGGCCTGCACGAGCAGCGGCGGCAGCGCGAGCGGCTGGTCAATGCCGAGCACCGCAGCGACGTGCTTGCAGCGCCGGAGCTGCTGCATGTCGCGATCGTGCGCCGCTTCGCTCTCGCCGGACAGGCCGACGAAAAGGTAGCCCGGGAAGAAGTGGAGGTTGACGTCCACCCTGCGTCCGCGCCGCGCGACTGTTGCGCCGTAGGTGGCCATCCACACATCGAGCCCTGCGTCGCGCAACGCCTCGTCGGCCCGGCGGTCGGCCTCGGCCTCGTCGTAGGGCGTGCCGACGCCCCAGGTCGCCGCGACGTACCAGCGGCGGCTCTGGTCGATGATCCGCCGCGGCGGGTAGCGCATATGGGTCCGCTTGCCTCGGCTCCGACTCAACCGATCCTCCTGATGTCATTTGACGAAGCGGGCGAAGCGCAGCGGGCCATCAGGCGGCCTCAAGCAGGAGGCGCGACGGCACGCGGCACCGAGGCTCACCGGGTGGCGGCCCGAAGATGCCCTCGGCCCAGAACTTGGTCTGGCGGAACCGCTCGATCGCGGTTCGGAGCGTCTCCTCGGGCCACCGACCGTGCACGCCGAGGTCGATCAGATCCTCGGCCAGCCCCGGCGCAGCGGGCACCGGGCGGAGCCCCTGCGCCGCTTGCGTCTGGCGCTGCACCGTGACCCGCTCGGCGACGCGGTCGGCGTACACGCCCCAGGTGCGGATCGGGACACGCGCCGACGCCTCGATGTCGAGGAGGGCCGGAATGATCTCGGCTTCGAGGTCGAGGCCCTCAACTTCGAGCTTGGCGATCGGGCCAATGCGAAGGTCCTGCGGTCCGCCCCCGGCCAGCGCGGCCCGGCATCGCCGCTCGATACGATCGAAGTTCTCCCGAGTGTTCCAGGCCGGGCGAGGCCCCGCCGCTTCGCGAGGTACAGGATCACAGGCGGCGGCCGGTATATTCTCTTCTCTGTTCTGTCCTGTCCTGTCTATGGGAACTCGTAACGGTGTTCGTGACGTCATCGTCGGCGCATCGTTACGGTCTTCGTGACGTACCTCGTTACGATCATCGTGACGTGCACCGTTGCGGTGATCGTGACGGCCATCGTTACGATGAGCCGTTTCGTTGTTTTCATTGACGTTTTTGCCGCCTGAAGGCGGGGGCTCGCCGCCGTCACCCTTCGCGCGGCGCGCCTTCGAGGCTGCGGCGGTGCGCTGACGACGCTCTTCCTTGCTCTTCGCGGCCCGCAGCACGTCCGCGCACAAAGTTCGGTGATAGAGGCGCCCGTCGGAGCACAAGACGAAGCCCCGAAGGGCCATGTCGCGGACCTTCCGCCAACGCGGTCCGGCACCGGAAAATGCGGCCAGGAGGCGCTCGTCGTTGGGCAGGGAGCCGGCCGGAATCTGCTGCCAGGCGCGGCCCCAGAGCGCGACGGCGGCCTTGAACTCCTCGCCGGACGACAGCGCCCAGAGTTCGGAGGCGAAGAGGCGCTCGACGTCGAGCATGAAGGCTGGCAGGCCCTGAATGTCGGTTTCCAGGGGCACCAGCGGTGCGGGCAAATCGGATTGGGCAGTCATGCTGGCCCCCTTGCGTGCTGTGCGATCGTTGAGGCGGCCACGTCGCACCAGAGATCGAGGGTGCTGGTCGGGCCGGCGCGGTTCTTCCCGAGGATGATCTCGAGGCTGTGCAGGCGCTCGAAGTAGCGAGTCTGCAGGTCTGGATCGGACGAGCCCTTCACCTTCTTCTCGAGGTAGAAGGCGTCGCGGTAGAGGAGCAGCACCACGTCGGCGTCCTGCTCCAGTTCGCCGGAATCGCGCAGGTCCGCCACGGTGGGCCGGCGGTCGGCACGCCCCTCGGCCTCGACCTGGCGGTTCAACTGCGCGAGCAGCACCACGCAGATGTCCTCGGCTTTGGCGAGGGTCTTCAGCGCGCCCGAGATCTCACCGATCTCCAGAACCCGGTTTCCGCGGTAGCGGTCCGACACCTTCACGAACTTGAGATAGTCGATGAAGACGACGCCGAGGCTCAGCCCGCGCTGGGCGAGGCGCTTCTTCTCGGCCTTCACTGCGAAGGCGATCTGCGCAACCGACACGCCGGGCTCGCACTCGACCCGCAGGTGCAGTTGCGCGAGCCGCTTCTGCGCATCCTCCAGCCGCCACACGTCCTCGTCGTCGAGGTCGCGGCCCTTCATGATGGCGCCGAACGGGAGCGGCCGGTTGTGGACGTAGGCGAGGTCCGCGAGGTAGCGGGCCCACTGCTGATCACGGGTCACCTCGCATTGGAAGACGAGCACGCCTGCCTCGCGGGCGGCGTAGCGGCTCAGCGAGGTCATCGCGACCGTCTTGCCCATGCCCGGGCGACCGGCCATCAGCCAGAGCTGCCCCCGCTGGAAGCCGCCACTCGTGGCCCGGTCGAGATCCGCGATTCCGGTCGAAATCGCGCTCGACCGCTCCAACCCGGCGCGCAGGCTCTCGATGCGCTCCAGCATCCAGGCGCCCCCCTCGGCGGCCGACATGCTGGCGAGATGGGACGCCGGCGCCGCGGTGCGGGCGGCGAGGAGGTCGGTCTCGGCCGCCTCGATCATGTCGGCGACGGAGATCTCGATCGGCGCGGTGCGGGCCGCCGCGGCGAGCCGGTCGGCAGTGCCGACGAGATTGCGGCGCGTGGCCAGCTGCCGGATGATCTGCGCGTACCCCGCGGCGCTCGCCGGCACGCACGCCTCGGTGCAGACAGCCGCGAGGTAAGCGAGCACCGGCATGCCGGCGAACTCCGGCGGCAGGAAGCTCTTCACGGTGATGGCGGTGGCGGGCTTGCCGTCCGCGATCAGTCCGGCGATGGCGCGGAACACCTCTTGGTGGTCGAGCCAGTAGAAGTGCTCGGCCTGCACCAGCGGCGCTACCTCGGCCATGAGGTCGTTGCAGAGGAGCAGGCTGCCGAGCAGCGCGCGCTCGGCCTCCGCGTTCTGCGGCAGGTCCTCGGGCAGAGCTTCGTTGGCCCGGGCGCGGCGGCGAGGTTCGGGACCGCTCATCGAAGCATTCCCTCCCGCTCGGCATCCGTCAGGCCCGCAGCCCGGCAGAAGGCGTCGAAGGCCCGCACGGCGACCGCCATGTCGCGCAGAGTCCGGGTTGCGTCGGCGCGGGTCTTCGCGCGCACGTACTCGGCCCAGGCCTCCTCGGCCCTCGCGTCCCGCACCTGCTGGAGGTCGACCACAGCCACGGCGATCACTCCGCGGCCTTCAGCGCGGGCGCGTCGAAGCGGCCGGCTTCGTCGCCCCAGGCGGCCCAGCCGGGTCGGCTCTCGCGCGAGAAGAGGTCGGCGCGGCGCAGCGCGCGCGGTGCCAGGGCCTCCGCCGCCGCGTAGGCGTCGTCGGGCTTCCGGGAGTGCTCGCGTGCCAGCGAGAGCATCGCCGAGCGCACGGCCTTGCCCGTAACGGGCCGGCCGAACTTGCCGATGAGGAAGGGCTCTGAGGCAGAGCGCAGCACGTATCCCGTGCCGAACGCGAGCTTGCCGGTCGCCGTCGTCTTCACCCAGGCGCCGGCCGTGACGAACCGGAAGCCCCAGGCCGCCATCACCTCCAGACCTTGCGGCAGCATCGGGTTAGTCGCCCAGAGCCACAGTATCGCGTCGCCGCGAGCGAGATGGCCGACCGGTAGCGCCTTGATCTCGGTCAGCGTCATGCAGCGGTACTGCGCATGCGGGCTCTTGGCCTCGCCGCGCGCCGAGCGCAGCGCGAAGCGCCACGGCGGGTCAACCATCAGTACGTCGTAAGACAACGGTGTCAGATCGCCGAAGGGCCACTCAGACATTGCTGCCTCCGATGCGCTGGATGGCCTCGGAGAACGGAAGTCCGGTGATCGGAACAACCGGGCTGCGCTTAAACTTGCCCGCGAAAACATGGTCGGGCGGCATGAGTTGGCAGCATTGGCCGACCTCGTGAAGCGGGCGGTAGGCAATCGCCTGGATGTCTAGAGCGACGAGAGCGACCACATCGCAGTGCTCCGCGCTGAGCCTTGTGCCCTTCGACGCTTTTCCGCGTCGCCTCACGTGGAAGGTGTAGCCAATGCGCTCGGCCCGTCCCGTCGCATTCATGTTGGATGGGAAGCAGGTCGCCTTCACCTGAACGCGAACAAGTCGACCGTTCACATCCACGACCAAGTCGTATGACAGGCCTTGGTCGCTCAGGTAGCAACGATAGCCGGCGAGGATGAGATCAGCGCAAACCAAGTGTTCGGCCGCTTTGCCTAGATCCAAGGCTCCCTGGTCACCCTTCGAAAGCCGACGGAGGACGTCGTGATCAACGTTCACGGCAATCCTCCATGATGAGGTCGAAGCCGAGCGGCGGCAGCGGATCGAAGGGCCAAGTCATGCCGCCCTCCCGGCATCAGCCGCGAACAGGTCGCCGGCGCGGGTCACAGGCGCGCCCGCCAGGACAGCGGCGTGGGCGGTGCGGTCTTGGATTGGGGTCGGCGCGGTGCCGACCGGGAAGCGCATGCTGGCCGGCGGCTCAATGCGCCAGCGGCCGGCCTCGTAGACGAAATGGCAGCCGAGCGCGCACCAGACGAAGATCCGTTGCACGGGCTCAGGCAGGCCGAGGGGTATGCGCGTCATCACGCAGCCCTCCGGTGGGTACCCGCGATCGCCGCCGACATCGTGATCACGTGCGCCCGGGTCTCCTCCGGCAGCGCCTCGAGCTCGCGCAGCGCGATCGGGACAGCCGAGGCGAGATGCATCGCGCGCCAAACCGCCAGACATGCTTCCGCGGCCTCAAGCGGCAGGACAGCGCGGATGTTGTTCAGGTCCTCGACCTGGCGCACGCGGGGCCGATTGGGCTGAAAGGCGGGGTGGTCGGCGAACCGGGCGGCGCGCATGGTCACCGTCCGTTGACCAAATGGCCGACCGCCCATGCGTGCTCGGTGACTGTCTCGAACAGCAGCGAGGTGGCCTCCTCGCACAGGAAGCTCGCGGCGCGGTCGCTGCCCTCGGCAGTCACCGCGATGGCGAGGCTCAGCCCGGCGATGAGTGCGCCGCGCAGATCGGCGAGCGCCGCCGGGTCGCCGGCCGCTGCGGACAGGCGCTCGGCCACGAGGTCGTCGATCGCGTCGTTCATGCCGCCCTCGCGGTGCCGAGGGCGCCGAGCTGGAAGCGGGCCGCGTGCCGAGGCGCCTTCTCGTGCACCGCGCAGGCCCAGAGGCCGAGCGCGTCGGCCGCGTTGTCGTCCTTCGGATCCCAGCCCTGGCGGCGGGCCGCGGCGATCATGTCGTCCTTCTCGGCCCGGCCGCTGCCGGCGAAGAACTTCTTCACCGACTGCAGGTGGTGCTCGGCGCAGCGCACCTCGCGGAGGTGGCAGACGAACTCGGTGTGCCACGCGAGGCCCATGAGCTTCCGAGCCGTCGCCGGCGTGGTCTTGCCGGGGAGCACCGGCGCCTCGAACACGACCAGCGCCGGTCCTTCCAGCGTGATCATGTCGAGGAGCCACGTGTTGTAGGCGTCGGCGAACCGGCCGATGTCCTCGCCCGTCGACGGCAGGACCTTGGTCCCGTAGAGCGGCTCGCCGTCGGGCGCGCCGCAGGCCCACCCGATGCGGGTGGCGAGGTCGAGGGCGAGGATCTTCGGCAGGGCCATGGCTCAGTGCACCCCGGCCGGCTGCTTCTGCTTGATGCCGCCCTTCAGCGTCTTGCTGTTCTCGGCGGCGCGATCCGCGGCGGCCGCCGCCTCGGTCTGCTGGGCGCGCCGCGCCTGCTCGTCGCCCTCGGCCTCGTCAAAGAGGTCCTTCTGCGGATTGAGGCCGAGCTTCTCGCGATAGTCATCGAGCGCGCGAAGGAAGTCGGCCCGGGCGGCGCTCTCCATCCGCTTCAGCGACAGCACCAGCTTGAACGCCTTGCGGTGGATGCCGTGCGTGTCCTCGGCGTCCTTAATGGCCGCGCCGAGCTCGCCGCGCGCCTCATCCATGTCGGCTTTCATGCCGTCGCACTTCGAGATCAGGCTCTTCAGCACCTCCGGATGGATGCCGGCTCGCGTCGCGGATTTCAGCTTCTCGGCCATCATGGTCTCCAGTTGCGCGGGCGCGCCCCGCGTGGCGGCATCAGCCCCAGGGGCTCGTGACAGCGGGCAGATCGGCGGAGCGCGGCACGCAGGGCGCGGCGTCGTCGGTGACCTGGGCGAGAAGAGCAGCGCGGTGCGCGCGGGCCAGCGTCTCGGCGAAGGTCTTCAGCTCGGCGAGCGGCAGCACCGCCTCGACAGCGCGGCTAGATGCGATCGCCACGCTCGCCTCGCCCTTGCCGGGGGTGAACGAGACGATGGCCACCGCCTCACCGTGCGGATCGCGAACGACGAAGCCGGAATCTGTGAGTTCGGCCCGATCGCTCACGGCCGGCGCTCCCGGATGTCGTTGCGCGGATCCTCGTCCCGCGACCAGAGGCGCGGGTTCCATTCACGGGCCCGATCCTCCAGCCAGCGTGAGGCGCGCAGGAGGGGCTCGGCGAGCGTCCCGAGGTAGAGCAGGCCGATCGCGGTCTTGCGCAGGCCCGAAGCGAGGACGAGTGCGGCGCCTGCAGCGATCACGCGCGACCCTCCCGCACGTCGTCGAGCCGCCGCTTCATCACCGCGACGGCGCGCTCGAGGTGCACCTGCTCCTGCATGCGCGCGACCTCGGCGAACCACTCGTCGGCCTGCTCGGGGTGCACCGCGCAAAGGAACGGCGCGCCGTAGCGCCGCACGAGTGCGTCATAGGCCGGACCGCTGGGCGCATTGCCCTGCTCCAGCCACTTCCGAACGGTGCTGGCTGAGATGTCGGTCTCGGCCTCGACGCACTGCGCGGTCTTCAGCGGATGCTGCGCGCGCAGGAATGAAGTCACTCGTTCCGCTAACGTTCGGGCATCGACCTGCGAAACCTTTCGCGCGGCCAGTCCAGTCTTTCCCATTGAAGCCCCCGATGCTGTGAGCACCGGGGAGGCGGCTACAAGGTTGCTGGAAATGAAGGAGGCAGCGGACATTTCAGCGATCCCGCACTCGGTGGATGTCAGGACGGAAGCGCGATCGACGGCCGCCAAGCACAGGCGATCGCGCGAGGAACCGCAGCGAACCCCGGCAAGGGCCAGCTGCGGGTGGAGAGGCGACAAGGCTGGACGGCGCGCCTGCCGCGCGCCGCCGCCGCTCACGAGCGCCGCACGCGCCGCGCGAGGAAGGCTGCAGCTCAGGGCCTCGAAGACATCGAAGAGCCGGGCGTGCGCGAGATCGTGCACCGCCTGATCAGACAGGCCGTCAGCCTGCAGGGGACGCGTCATGCACAGCCGAAATTCGGGCAGTAACCGGCGCGAGGTCGTGCCCGCGATACAGTGCTCGCGAGATCCTGAGGCCGAGGCGCCCGAGATGTTCGCGAACGACAACACCTCAGGCCGCCCCGCGAAGACTGCGCAGAGCACGGCGAACCCGTACCGCCAGACCATCGGCCGGCGCCGGGAGGGCTGCGTGCTGATCCTCGCCAACGACAACCGGGCTGGGCAGCGCGGCGGCCACCAGCACGACGTCGCCGCCGGCCTCCAAGTGCGCGAAGACAGCAGCCACGCGCGGATTCTGCGCAGCGCGCGCGAGATGATCCGCCGCCTGCTGAAGATGCACGGCCATCGCAGCATCGTCGGCCAGCGACCGGCCGATGCCGGGCCACGCCATAAGCTCATCGCCGACCGCGCGCTGCGCTTCGTCTGAGGCCACGAGGTAGGGGTCGGCGGCGCGCCGGCAGGCGGCCGAGAGGTCGAGCAGGTGCGTCGTCGCGTCGGAAGCCATCGAACAGCCTGAGCTGGAGAGGGCCGCCACTGAGGCGAGGCCCCGACCCTGGTGAGGGCCTGCGGTACGCGATGAAGGGGTGCCGGCTTTCTCGGCCCGTGCCGGCAACGGG
Organism: Methylobacterium oxalidis; assembly: GCF_007992195.1. Taxonomy (GTDB): domain Bacteria; phylum Pseudomonadota; class Alphaproteobacteria; order Rhizobiales; family Beijerinckiaceae; genus Methylobacterium; species Methylobacterium oxalidis. The sequence goes on from NZ_BJZU01000104.1 coordinate 17,185, forward strand.
TTCCGCGCAGGGTCTTCCACGCCCACCGGATCAGCCCGGTCGGCACCCTGGACGAGATTGGACGCGCCGAAGCGCGAGGCGGAGGAGCCGCTCATGACCACACCACCCAAGCGAGAGCGAAGGCATAGAGCGGCAGAAGGACAGCGAGGCCGAACAGCACTCCGCGCATTAGGCAGCCACCTCGGACTGCGCAGCCGCAGTGTTCGCTGCGCTTGGCATGGGGTCCGGTCGCGTGATGTCGGCCGGCCAGACAGCATCGGTCGGCCAGTTCTCCGACAGCCACCGCATGGCTGCCGCTAGATGACGCGAACCGAGATCCCCACCGGCGCGCAGCAGTTTGATGCGCTTACCGTCGTTGAACAGGAGCGTCGAAACGCGAGAGTCAGAGATGCCTCGAGCCTCTCGGAAGGCATCCACGACGTTCAGGAGATGGTCAGCCGTGAGCATGACGCCATTGTTGAGGGCAATATCCCCCAGACGTCAAGGACCATTTCCCCCTCACGGTGGAAAAACGGCGAGGGTATCTTCCCTCGCATGCCCAGAGACATACGGGAGCGCATCACCGAGCGCCTGAAAGATCTCAATAAATCGATGCGTGCCGCATCGCTCGATGCCGGCATGGGTGACACCGCCATCCGAGATCTGATGCGGCGGCCGACCGACTCTCCGACGATGGAGACCATTGAGAAGCTCGCCAGAGCGCTCAATACCACGGCGGCTTGGCTCGCCTTTGAGGCTGGACCGAAGACGTTGCGCGTCGGCGGCGATGGGCTGGTGAACGCCAATCGCTCGTTCACGCTCGCGAAGGTCGACGGAGAAGTGAAGGCAGGAGCGTTCCTGCGGGCGGAAGCCTTCGACGACGATCTCGGAGAGGCGATCTCGGCACCTCGAGATCCTGAGTACCCGTTCGCGCGCCAAGTTGCTTACCGCGTGCGGGGAGACTCGATGAACGAGGCCAAACCCCGGCCAATCCGAGATGGCGACTTCATCATCTGCGCAGCCTGGGAGGACCTGGGCGCGGAGCCGCGCGATGGCCAGCTCGTCGTGGTTCAGCAGACCATCAACTCGGGTCAGCTTCGCGAGCGCTCTGTGAAGGCGATTCGGCTGCACCCGGACCGCGTAGAGTTCGTCCCGATGTCTTCGAACCCAGAGCACCAGCCGATCGTGGTGCCGCGCAACCTTGATCCAGACGACGGGCGCGAGGTGACGATCCTCGCGCTCGTGCGCTACGTCTTCGACAATCAGCTTATTCGGTAGAGCGCGGCGGCTCGTCGCCCGGCTGACGCTGATAGCTCACTCCCAGAATGGTCGCGCCGGTCTCGGCGCAGTAAATGCAGTCAGGATCAATCTCGCGAGCTACGCCCGAGTCCCAGAAGTCGTGGATCGTCGCAGGATCATTCGGCTCATCTGCAAGACAGATCACCTGAGACCGCTCACGTTCGCACGAGTTACATCTCAGCCTGACGTTGAACGCACGCTCTTGCAGGAGCGGTAGAGAACCTGAACCGGCAGCCTTGGCGGTCGGGAACAGCAGCGACACTGGTGATCTCCCTTCACGAATGTTCCTATTCCGTTCGCATTTCGCGCAGGAGTCAATCGCCCGATCTCCGCCCTCCGTCCGCTTGTGGACAAAGGTTCTAGGGGCGAGCGCAAGGCTCTGAATGAGTGGCGGAAAGCGGCAGCTCCGATCTGTGAATTGCGCTCGTAGGGACCGCGCTAAGCCGACAGATTGACGTTGCTGCAGAGCGTCTGATGCCGTGCCTCGCGCAAAAGCGGGGGCAATTACCCCCAACACTGGTTGACGGGGGCAATGTCCCCCGGATAACGTGTCTTCATCGCCGCTCGCGATGGAGGCCCCAGTGCCCGACTTCCTCCTCAACCTGCCCCCGACCCAAGCGATGGCCGTATGCGGCCTCGCGCCGGTCGCGATCTTCGCCGCCATCGGCCTCCTCGTTGAGGGCGCGCGCTTCGTCGCCCTCGCCCTCGGCTACAAGCCCGAGGAGCTCTGAGCGATGGCCGGCCGCTCACCCTCCGACATCGACTGCCGCATCGCCGCGCGCGTCGGCGCCGCCCGCGCCGAGGCCGGGCTCAAGCAGTGCGACCTCGCCCAGGCGCTCGGCGTCTCGCCCGCGCAGTTCCAGAAATACGAGAAGGGCCAGAACCGGATCAGCGCCGGCGCCCTGCAGGTCCTGGCCGACCGCATCGGCCAGCCGATCACCGCCTTCTTCGACACCGCGGAGGGCTGCTGACATGGCGCGCGAGACCATCCAGGCGCGCCAGCGCGCGCTGATCCAGAACCTGCGCACCGCGAGCGACATCGTCGCCGCCGCCGAGCGCGACATCGACCGGCTCATCGAACGTCTAGCGCAGGGCGATCTTGCCGGCATCGGGCGCAAGCCGATCGACGAGCTCGCCTTGAAGCAGGCGGTCGCGGCGCTCGGGCACGCCCGGGTGCAGCGGGCGAAGCTGCGCGAGGTCCTGCTCGACGCGGCAGTGGGCCTCGACGCCGACGACGAGGACGACCTCTCGGTGGCCCTGCGAGACCTGTTCGACCGCCTGACCGCGCCGACCCACTACGACGAGGCCCGCGAACACGGACTCGGGTACGCGCAGCTGCTCGGCGGGAGGGCGTGATGCGGCAGCCCGATCGCCTCCTCGCTCACGAGGACTCCGACACCGTGCTCCGGCGGATCTCCGCCGACGTGGCGATGACGCAGGCGCGCGGCTTCTTCGAGCTGCTCGACCGGGCCCGCCGCGGCGGCCGCGCCGCGGATCGCCGGCACGTCACCCGCTACCTCGCCGGCGCGCGCGACGCGCTGGCCCACGCCGAGAACTGCCTGAAGGCGGAGGCCTCCCGATGAAGACGCAACGCGCCGTTGAGGCGCCCCTCCGCACTGTCGCCGCGCTCGGCGGCACGCCGGCCCTCGCGCTCTCCGCGTGGCGCGGCGCGAGCGGCCGCCGCTACGTCGTCGGCATTCATCCAGTGGACGTCGTGAGCGTCGAGGATTGCGGGCCGGCGGTCGTCCTCGCGGTCCGCCGGGAGCACACCGGCCTCTCGACGCTGATGGCGGTCGAGATTGCCGACGGCACGGGCATCCGCAACGCCACGGCCTGGATCCGCAACATCCGCGCGGACGGCTGCAACGAGATCCACATCCATCGCCTCTGCGAGGGCTACGCTGAGCGCGCGGCGCTGCTGCACGACCTGACCACCACGGCGGTCGCCCCGCAGCCGGACGCCGGCCTCGCTCGGTTCGGGGGCTGATCATGCAGATCGCCCTCGACCTCTTCGCCGCCGCCTCGATCGCCGCGCTCCTCGGCTGGTGCGCGCGCACCCTCATCATCACGCGCGAGGCCGACCATGGCTGAGCCGGCGCTCCTCACGCGCGGCGCGGTCGGCGCCCGCATACGGCACTTCCGAAAGCGGAAGGGCTTCCGGCTCAGCGAGGTCTCGGCCGCGACCGGCTTGTGCAACTCGGTGCTCTCGCGCATCGAGCGCGGGCACCGGCCGGTCACGCCAGAGCAGTGTGCCGTGATTGCCGCGTACCTCGGCGTTCCGCTCGCGTCACTCGAAGGGCCGGACCTCGAGGTGGTGACGCCCGAGGAGCGGGACCTCCTGCGCACGATTCGGTCGCTGCGCGAGGACCAGCGCATCAGCCTGCGCCGCATCGTGTCGACCCTCGCGCCTTCGGAGGCGCGGCCGTGACCTTCCCACCTTTCACCGAAACCGGGGTCGCAGAGCTCCGGGCGATCCTTTCCTTCATGACGGAGGCGGCCGTGGCCGTGCTGACCGACCCTGGATACCAGTTCGCGCCGGCCGGGCCGGGCATCGCCGACGCGGCGACTGACCCGCGGATCGCGCTGATCGGCGTCTGCGTCGCCTCCCAGCAGGTGGCGGGCTACGGCTTCCTGATCGACCTGCGCGAGGCGGCCTGCCCGACCTGCCGCGCCTCTGGCTTCAACACCGGCCTCGGCTTCTGGCGCTACACCTGCGGCGCCGAGATCCTCACGAGCGGCGACGTCGACCGCCCCTGCGCCGAGGAGGTCCGGTCGTGAGCCGCTCCGCTTTGCAGGCAGAGGCTGCGGCCTACCTCGCGCAGCTCGGCATCCGGGCGCCGCTGCGGTCCGGGGCCGGCGTGCTCCGCGGCATCGTCGATGCCGACGACAACCTCGTCGCGGTGCTGATGCCGACCGGTAGCCGGACCACCGACCTCGACCGCGCCGAGGCCTTCATCGCGGCGATTAACGCGGCGTGCGGCTTCGAGCCGGCGCTTCGCATCGCGGCGGAGTGAGCGCCATGCGGATCATCGAGCACACCGAGGGGAAGGTGTCGGGCCCGGGCTTCTACCGAATGCCGGCGGCGCTCTACCACGCCGATCCCTGCCCAGAGCCGTCGCTCTCCTCTAGCATCGCCCGCACGATCGTCGAGCAGACCGAGCGCCACGCCCACGCGGCGCATCCGCGGCTGGGCGCCGAGGCCGAGGACCCGAAGAAGCGCAAGCTCGACACCGGCAGCGTCGCCCACGAGCTGCTGACCGGTCAGGGCCGCGGCATCCACGTGATCACCGCCACCGACAAGGGCGGCGAGCCGGTCACCACCTACCAGAGCAAGGCGGCCCAGGCCGAGCGCGACGACGCCATAGCCCGAGGCGAGACCCCGGTGCTGCCCTGCGATCTGGAGCGCGCCGAGAAGATTGTGGCCGCCGTCCAGCAGCGGCTGCAGACCACCCGCGGCGCCGAGCGCGCCTTCGTGCACGGCGAGGGCGAACTGGCGCTGATCTGGCGCGACCGCACCGGTATCTGGGGCAGAGCGCTCCTCGACTGGTTCGATCTCGACACGGCGACGATCGACGACCTGAAGACGACCTCGGCCGGCCTCTCGGACCGGACACTGGCCACTCGCATCGCCGAAGGCCTCGACATTCAGGAGGCGTGGTACCGCCGCGGCCTCGCGCATCTGATGCCGGAGCTCTCCGGCCGGATCCGCTTCCGGTTCGTCTTCGTCGAGGCCGACGCGCCGCACGAGGTCCGCGTCGTGCCGCTCACGGGCAGCCAGCAGTACCTCGGCGAGCGCCGCATGATCGCGGCGGCCGTAGCCTTTCGGGAGTGCCTGAAGAGCGGGGTCTGGCCCGGCTACCCGGAGGAGGTGTCGCCCGTCGAGCCCGCGAGCTGGGCTGAAGCGCGCTGGGAAGCGCGCGAGATCTCCGACCCGCTCTTCCGCCGCTACGGCGCGCAGATCTCGCTCGCGCTCTCCCCCTACTCCCCGACAGAGGACGCCGCCTGATGGCTCAAGCACGCACGTTCGAGGACAAGGACGCGGTTCGGCAGCAGGTGCCGCTGCTCGTCGGCCTTTTCGGGCCCTCCGGCTCGGGCAAGACTTTCAGCGCCTTGAGGCTCGGCCAAGGCATCCAGCAGGTGGCCGGCGGCGACATCTTCGTGATCGACACGGAATCGAAGCGCGCGCTGCATTACGCCGATCGGTTCAAGTTCCGGCACGTCGAGTTCGGCGCGCCCTTCGGCTCGCTCGATTACCTCGCGGCGCTCCAGTACTGCGTCGACCGCGGCGCCCGCACGATTATCGTCGACTCGATGAGCCACGAGCACGAGGGCGTGGGCGGCTACCTGATGACCCAGGAGGCCGAGCTCGACCGGATCGCGGGACAGGACAAGGCGAAGCGCGACAAGGCCACCTACTCGGCCTGGATCGTGCCGGCGAAGCAGCGGCGGCAGTTCATCAACGGCGTCCTGCAGCTGAACGCGAACTTTATTTTCTGCTTCCGGGCGAAGGACAAGCTGAAGATCCAGGGCGGCCGCCCGACCGAGCTCGGCTACATGCCGATCGCCGGCGAGGAATTTCTCTTCGAGATGACCGTGAACGCCCTGCTGCTGCCGGGCGCGAACGGCGTGCCGACCTGGCAGACCGACATGCCGGGCGAGCGGAAGATGCTGAAGCTCCCGGAGCAGTTTCGGGACCTGCTGCTAAAGAACCGCCGGCCGCTCGACGAGGAGATCGGCCGCAACCTCGCGCAGTGGGCGCGAGGCGGCACGATCGAGGAGCAACGGAAGCCTGATCCGCAGGGCAAGCCACAGGGCGACCAGCGCCCCGCGGATCGCAAATCCAAGCTCGAGGAGTTGCACGAAGCCGCCCGGCAGAAGGCGCGCGCTGGCAGCGACACCTTCGGCCTCTGGAGTCAGCGGCTGACGGAGGCGCAGAGCGCCGCCCTGGAGCCGATCGAGGGCGAGCTGCGCGACCTGATGAACGATGCCGACGCTCGCGATGACGACGGCTTCCCGGGCTTCAGTGGGACGGAGGCCGCCTGACATGACGACGCCCCAGCACGCCGCCGCTCAGTCTCGCGATGATGGCTCCGCCGGAGCCTGTAGTCCCCAGACCTTGCCCATGGAGAGTGCGGCCTCGAAGCACGGCACAACCCAGATGGTCTGCCAGGCGCGGAACGCGAAGAACCACGGTGCCACCGCCCGGGCGGTGAGGTCTGCGGCCGCCCATTGCTCCGGGGTTGGAGAGCCGTCCGGCCGCTCGAGCATCTGCGTTCCTTCTCGCATCGTTGAAAGCCGTCAGCAGATCAACCGGGAGGGCTGGCAAGGGTTCGGCGGGAATCGGGAGCCGGCCAGGCCGACGAGGGCTGCCGCGTGATGCCGAGCGCCCTCCGCGAGAAGGACCTCTTCGGCGTCGCCTTCACCGACACCATTCAGCGCGCAGCGTCGCTCTCGCGCTGCGGCACCTACCGCTTCACACTGACCCGCACCTGGGGCGAGGGCGGGCGCGTCTGCTTCATCGGTCTGAATCCGTCGACGGCTGACCACCGCATCGACGATCCGACCGTGCGCCGCTGGATCCACTTCGCCCGAGTCTGGGGCTACGGCGGGTTCACGGCGGTGAACCTCTATCCCTTCCGGTCCTCGACGCCTGCCGCCTGCCGCGCTTGGTCGCGGTGGCAGGAGAACGGGCCGGACTGGTACGTCCGCGACGTCATCCAGGAGAACCTCGGCATCGTCGTGCGCGAGGCGAAGGCCGCTGCGCTGGTGGTGCCCTGCTGGGGCGCCGGCGCCTGGGGTCCCGAGTGGGTCGATCACGTCTGCGAGCAGATTCAGAGCGACGAGTCGCCCTGGCCCGACCTGCACTGCTTCGCGCAATCGAAGGACGGCTCGCCGGTCCACCCGATGGCTCGCGGCCGCAACCGCATCCCTGATCATGCCCAGCCGGTGCTCTGGCGCGCTGGATCGCCGAGCGAAGGAGCCGCCGCATGACCTTCGCAAAGCACAGCGCCGGGGGCGGGGGTGATGCGTCACTCGTCCTCCGAAGCACTCCAGGAGAGCGAGACCGTTCGGGGGTCGTCATTGAGCCCGAACATCTCATAGCGGACTCGAAACGAAGCCCGGTCCGGGTGTGGACCATCGGCGGGCGCTGCAGTGTACAGGGCCAGCTGGAAGGTCATTTGAGGGGCTTCCGGGGCGCTTGGGCGAGTTCCTTGCACGGTTTCTCGGAAGCGCTGCGTGTTCGCGACCGCGCCGGTTCCCAAAGGCTTCCCTCTTCCCTGATCGTCCACGCGCTCAACGCTCAAGGCCGCAGCACCGGGCTCTGTAAGGGCTATTTCTGTCACAATCAGCGGCCGGCGATTGTGATTTACCACCGCTATACGGAAGAAGAGCGCATCATCCCTTTCGGAGATAAAGATCCGATCCAGCCATATGTCGGGAGGCACGTCGCCCAAGGCTATGTCCAGTTGTTTATTAGCTACTGCGATCTGCCGCTGGACACCGAGCCATGCATAGCGGGCGGCGATCAACGCACCGATCACACCGAGCAGCGTCTGGTACCGGTTGAACCAGAACTCCAGGCAGTTCGGCTGGAGGCTCGAGGTGATCTGGTCGGTAGTGAGGAGCGCCTTGGGCACCGGGCACATCTGCGGCCCGATGACGGCAATCAGCCCGAAGCACGCTACGATGCCGACTCCGAACAAGGACGCGCGGCGCCAGTACTCAATCGGATCGTAGGCCATCGGCTCCCCCCGCGCCTTCATGGCGTGAGCGCAGCCGAACTCGCAAGCCCCACCGGCCCGAGCTGGGAGGCGCGGTCGTGACGCGCGATCCAACTCAGCCCGCCTTCGACAGGGGCACTAGGTGCGCGAACACCAATAGTGTTCAAGCGGCTCTAACGCCCGACGGCGACACCAAATGCGGCGGCCTCATAGAGCGGCAGATCAGCCGATATTCGCACCATGGCCTGATGGTACAAGATGGTTCCAACCATCGTGGCGAGGATCAAGGCAGTGCCGAGCAAGAATGGCGTCAATACTGCTGCATAACGCTCAGCCGTATGGATGAGAATGCAGCCGAGTGCGAACGCAATGAGCCACGTCAGATCGAACATGTCCGATCTCCGCCACTCCAAAGTCAGCCTGCTTGTACTCAAGGCCTATTCATAGAAACGAGAAGGTGGCGGCGCCTCATCCGCAGAGCAGGTCACATCAGTACGCCCTCGAACGTGACTACGAGGGCCGCCTGATGCTCTTTGCGCCCATCCAGCACCCGGCGTCAGACGTGCTGGCCACGCAGCTCGGCGCGTACCCGCAACGCGACGGCGCGGATCACCTCGCGACTGTTTCGGATCAGTGGAGAGACATCGCACATGAGGTAGAGCCGCTCTGCGATCTCCTCCTCGATGTCGGCAAGCATCAGGCGAGCAGCGGTTGCGCCCTCCATGCGGTAGGTGCGCGCGAGCTCGGAAAGCATCTGCTGCAGCAGCAACATCGCGAGCCGATCGACGATCAAGTCGCTCACGGCCTCGGGGTACTGTCTACCGGCTTCTGCTTCGGCTCGAGTCATGCCCGATGCGAGCATGAGGCCGTCGCGCAGACAATCAATAATGTTGTTGCGATATGCGAAGATATACCGCGGATCAGTGCTAATTCCTGCGGTCTAATCAGTATCGACGCGTCCTGCCTGATGCCCCCGCTCCACCCCAACGCTGGTGATCGGGAGGCCACCGCGTGATGGTCCACTACCACGGCACGCCCATCACGCCGCTGACCGCGCTCTACCAGCTCGCCGGCCGCTGCTTCTGCGTCTCGCACGCGCGGCCCGACGACGTCGCTCGGGTGCATCAGATCGGCCAGAGCGTCATGCTCGACAACGGCGCCTTCTCGAAGTGGAAGCGCGGCGCTGAGACGGACTGGCCCGCCTACTACGACTGGTGCGACCGCTGGCTCGACTTCCCGACCACTTGGGCGGTGATCCCCGACGTGATCGACGGCGGCTCGCAGCTGCAGGACGCCTTGATCCGCGAGTCGCCGCACGGGCAGAAGGGCGCGCCGGTCTGGCACATGGATGAGCCGCTGCACCGCTTGCTCCGGCTCTGCCAGGAGTGGCCACGAGTCTGCATTGGCTCGACGGCCGAGTACGCGGTGGTGCTGTCCGATCCGTGGAGGCGCCGGATGAACGAGTGCTTCAACGCGCTCGCCGCCGAACACCGCCGCCTGCCGATGATCCACATGCTGCGCGGCATGCAGTGCTCCGGCCGGGAGTGGCCGTTCGCCTCCGTCGACAGCACTGACATCGCCCAGAACCACAACCGTCCGCAGAACACTGCGCGCGGCATGGCTGACCGTTGGGACGCAATGCAGACGCCGGGCCGCTGGGAGCGGCGCCCCGAGCAGATGGAGCTGGTCGCGTGAGGCTGCCGCAATCTGATGCCGAGCGCTTTGAGCGCTACCGCCTGCTCCGCCGCGCGGCCGCGTCGCCCAGTGTCCCGCCGCAGACCGACACCGATCGGTTCGCCCGCTACCGGGAGCTCGGCGCCGTCCGGTCCTCGAAGGCGGCTCGTCCGCACGGAGGTTCCGATGTGACTGCGGCGAGCACACCCGTAGTGCGCGCGATTTTTGAGCGGGGGAGGGGAGGGTGACCGTCCGCATCCCAGACCGGTCCGAGGTCCAGGACGACACGCCGCTGACTCTGCCCGTCGCGGCGGCCTTCTACTTCGGCGCGGCCGGTACCGTGTCCGCAAAATCCTTGCGGCGCGAGGCGCAGCGTGGTCGCCTCCGAATCTTCGAAATCGCCGGCAAGCACTTCACCACGCTCGCCGATATCAGGCGGATGATTGACCGATGCCACGTCCAGCCAAAGGTGCCCGCCTCTACTATCGGAAGAAGGAAGACCGCTGGGTCATCCGAGACACCGGCGGCTACGAGCGCAGCACGGGCTTCGGCTTTGGCGAGCGTCGAGAGGCTGAAGGAGCGCTGCAGGAATACCTCGCAGAGAAGCACAAACCCGACTTCGGCAAAGGTGATCCCGCTCGCGTCCTCATCACGGACGTCCTGACTCTCTACGCGGACGAGCGCGCCGAGCAGACCGAGCGGCCCGATGTCGTCTGGGGGGCGCTGCCGCACCTAATCGAGTTCTTCGACGGGAAGATGGTGGCGCATGCCACCCCGAACGTGTGCCGCGCCTATGCCGCGTGGCGGATGGCTCAGCCGCAGGCGCGCTTCAAAGTGGGCCTAGGCTACCGCTTTGCGACGATCGACCAAGTGCCCCGCATCGGCTCGCAGACCGTCCGTCGCGAACTCGGCGTGCTTTCTGCCGCGTTCGGCTACGCGCACAAGGAGCACAAGCTCCTCTACCCCGTCGTTGTGACGATGCCCGAGAAGGCGCCGCCGCGCGACCGCTGGCTCGACCGGTCCGAGGCCGCGCGCCTGCTATGGGCCGCCCTCGGCTTCCGGAAGGTCGGGATCAGCCCGAAGACGGGCCGAGAGATGTGGCGCCGCCCCCGCGACGTCGAGGGGCGGACCTATGACAAGTCGCGCCACGTCGCGCGCTTCATCCTGGTCGGCCTCTACACCGGCACCCGGCATGAAGCGATCCTGCGCCTGAAGTGGCTGGCGACGACGGAGGGCGGCTATATCGACCTACGCTCCGGCATTCTCTACCGGCGCGGCCTCCGAGAGGGTGAGAGCTCGAAGCGGCGGACGCCCATCCCAATGTCGCGCCGGCTGCACGGCCATATGCGGCGCTGGAGCAGGATCAGCACCACGCACGTCGTCGAGTTCGGGGGGCAGCCGATTGATCGTTTGCGCCGTGCTTGGACCACTGCACGCAAGGCGGCCGGCCTCGGCGAGGAGGTCACGCCGCACATCCTGCGGCACACCTTCGCCACCTGGGCGGTCATGGACGGCGTCCCGTTCAGCAAGGTCGCGATGGCGCTCGGCACCACCGAGGCGATCGTCGAGCGAGTCTACGGTCACCACGCGCCCGAGCACCTCCGCAGTGTGGTAGAGAGCGTGTCAGGCCGGCGACGGCGGACCTAAACTAGGCGGAGACCAGGATGCCTTTCGCGATCACTAACGCTAAGGAGTATCGCGAGAAGGTCGAGGAGGACCTCGCCGATCTGTTGGCCGCCATTAGCAATCCCAGCCGTGCGATAAACGCGGTTACATCGACCTATCATTTGCACGAATGGCTATGGGTCCACGTGCTGAATCCCATGAACCCACCTCGCGTCTATGGAACTGTTCTCCGGAAGCGTGAGGCATTTCGAGACTGGCTCGACGCGAACTGCCCTCGCTTCCCCCTCATCACCGAACTTGCGAACGGGTCGAAGCACGCGCTCCCCGTTCATCCAGGCGAGAAGATTAAAGGATACGGGCAGGGCCCATTTGGAATCGGCCCCTTCGGCGTTCCGTACCTCCTGATTGATCTCGGCGAACCCCTGACCGGCACAGACCGGTACCTCGTCGCCAGTGAGGTAATCCGGGAGGCGGCGGAGTTCATGATCGCGCTGGCAAAGCGTCTCGGCGCCTAGTGGTCAAAATCAGACGCTTGGTACCGCGATACGAAGGGTCCGCTGCGGGCGGTTTGCGGAGATTGGCTTGCCGCCCGCAAGCGGACGTTCCGCCTTGCGCCCATTGCGGTCATCCAGCTAGCCCCGATTGCTTTTCCATAGCGGACATGGAGCGGCTCTCACTATGGGTTTTGGTCGCGTCAGGAGAGGGCGATCCGTTGATCCACTCTCGCACGCCGCTATTAGCCTCAAGGCGGAATTTTGCCTCTTCCGCATCATGAAGGAAGCTGCAGACGGCACCGATCACCAGCGGCTTGCAGGCCGCGGCCCCTTCAGTCACGCGGAAGGTCGGATCCGGGGCACGATCGGCGAGCGCCGCTCAGGACGTGCGGCCAAGACCATCATCATCTCACCGACATTCTCAGGCGTGATCAGGCCCACGAGCCGGCCTGTTGCATCTGCCACGCCGACTGCCGGCAGTTGCTTCTCCTGCATCAGCCGCAGCGCATCTTCCAGTAGCTGGCGGTCCCGCACCACTGGGACGTCAGAGCGCATCACCTCAAGCACTGGCGTCTCCGGGCCGCGCTCGCGCAGGGCGCGGATCATGTCGTCGCGGGTCAGCACGCCTCGCAACTGCCCCGCACCGTCTACGACCGGAAATTCGTGCTGCGTCGTGGCGATGAGACAGCGCACGGCATCCTCGACCACGCTGCCGGGCTGTAGGCTCTCGAAGCGCGTGATCATGGCGTCGGCTGCCAGGAGGCCGCGCGATACCTGCTGCATCTGGACCGCGTGGGCCTCCGAGGCGGCGCCGAGATAGACGAACAGGGCGATGAACATCAGCAGCGGATTGCCGCTGAGAAGGCCCCAGAGGCCGAACGCGAAGGCCAGCGCCTGACCCACTCGCGAGGCGATCTGCGTGCCTCGAGCATAGCCGAGACGGTGAGCGAGGATGGCGCGCAACACGCGACCACCATCCATCGGAAAAGCCGGGATCAGGTTGAACGCCACGAGGAAGAGGTTCACCCACAGCAGGCGCTCCAGCAGGCTCACCCCGGGGTTGGCCACCTCCGCCCCGGCATCTGAGGCCAAGCCGCCGAGAGCCAGGAAGAGCAGCAGGGCGATGGCGATGTTCACCGCAGGTCCTGCCAGCGCCACGACGAGTTCCTGAGCTGGCTTCTCCGGAACGCGCTCCAGGCGAGCGACACCGCCGATCGGCAGAAGCGTGATGTCGGGTGTCTGAATGCCGTAGCGGCGGGCCGCGAAGACATGCCCGAACTCGTGCAGGAGCACGCAGAGAAACAGGAGCACGATGTAGAGCAGGCTCTGCAAAGCGGCACCTTGACCGCCTCGGGCAAAGGCGGCCACGCCGATCCAGACGAGGAAGAGCAGGAACGTGATGTGGACGCGGATGACCGTGCCCTTCACCACGCCTACCGGGAGCGACCAGCCCATAGCTTCTCCTGCCAAGTCCCTGTCTGCTCCGAGGCGAGCCTGCCTTGGAAGCTGAGGCTCAAGTCGACAGCATCGGATCAGGGAAGCAACCGGAACTAGTGAGTTGAGTTGCAACGCCCCTGCGTCGCAGGGCCCAACCGGAGCTGAGGGCCGCTCTTCGACCCCTCCTGCCGCGAAAATTCAGGCCCGTTTCACCGCACTGGGGCTGAGCCGGAGTACCAACGCGCCCAGCACCATGCAGGTGAGCGAGCCCACCAAGACGCCGATCTTCGTCTCGGCTTCGAGCGCTGGATTGTTGGCAAACGCCAGCAGGCCGATGAACAGGCTCATCGTGAAGCCGATCCCGCACAGAAGCGCCACGCCATAGATCTGCGTCCAGCTCGCCCGCGACGGCCGTTGCGCCAGCCCGAGCTTCACAGCCGCCAGCACGAAACCGAAAACGCCGAGCTGCTTGCCGAGGAACAGACCCAGCGCGACACCGAGCGTGACCGGATCCAGCAGCATGTGCGGATCGAAGCCCGCCAGAGACACGCCCGCGTTGGCGAAGCCGAAGACCGGCAGAACGAGGTAGGCCGACCAGGGATGGATGGCGTGCTCCAGCTTGTGCAGCGGCGAGGTGGGGTCATCCGGTTTGCCGATGCTCAGGCGCAGCGGGATGGTGAGCGCCAGCAGCACGCCTGCAATGGTGGCGTGCACGCCCGACTTCAGCACGAACAGCCACAGGACGACGCCGAGCAGCAGGTAGGGAAGCAGGCGACCGACGCCGGCCTTGTTGAGCCCGTACAGCACGGCGAACGTGACGGCCGCGCCGCCCAGCATCGGCAGCGACAGGTCGGCGGTGTAGAAGGCGGCGATGATCAGCACGGCGCCGAGATCGTCGATGATGGCGAGTGCCGTCAGGAGGATCTTGAGCGAGACCGGCACGCGCGAGCCGAGCAAGGCCAGCACGCCGAGGGCGAATGCGATGTCGGTAGCCGCCGGTATGGCCCAGCCGCGCAGGGTCCCGGGCGAGTGCCAGTTGACCGCCACATAGACCAGCGCCGGCGCGACCATGCCGCCAAGCGCGGCGACGCCCGGCAGGATGCGATCCGGCCAGGTGCGCAGCCGCCCGTCCAGCACCTCGCGTTTGATCTCCAAGCCGACCAGCAGGAAGAACACGGCCATGAGGCCGTCGTTGATCCAGTGCAGCAGGCTCAGGGGGCCGAGGTAGCTCTTCAGGGCTGCGAAGTAGCTGTCGGCCAGGGGCGAGTTGGCCACGATCAGCGCGAGAGCCGCGCTGGCCATCAGGATCAGGCCGCCGCTCGCCTCGCTGGCCAGGAAGGCGCGCAGGACGGATGCAGGGCGAGAGGAGCGCAACACAAGCACAGGTCTCCGGCGCTGGCGGCCCGACCAACGCTGGAAACCTGCCGGTCCGACCTTCGGCCCGCGCACCCGAGGCGCGTCTATCGCATCACCGCGGAATGCCCGCAACCTTCAACCGACGAGGCAAATGACCTCGCGCGGCGGTCTATTCCTCGGCCATTGGCAGCGGGGTCAGGGCTCCGCCGGGCGTGGTCGGCGCTGTGAGGTGAAAGTGCTTGCGGTCGCCCGTGACGGCCGCCGACAGCGCGTTGAGGGCATCCACGACGCCATTGGCAGCCACGTATCCCCGAGAAGCTGGAAATCATCCGGCTGGTCGAGCAGTCCCACCTGCCGGTGCGCCGCAGCCTGGAGGAGTTCGGCATCACCCGGTCCACGTTCTACCCTCGGCTAAGCGGGCCGGCTGATCTGCAAATTCACGTCGGCACCTTCCTTGCAGCAATGGGCTGATCCTGGTCATGGAGCGTGCGTCGTGCAACCACGCCAAGGGTAGACCCCTGCACGATGATGGTGAACAGCACCACGGCGTAGGTCGCAGCGAGAATGACAGGCTTGGCTTCGCTCTCTGGCACCGAGAGAGCCAAAGCCACCGAGATGCCGCCCCTGACACCTGCCCAGGTAAGAAAGGGTACATTGCGGGCGGACAAGTTCCCGCTCCATCGAAACCCCAACAGGGGCGCGGAGACCGCGATGAGGCGGGCGAGCAGGACAATCGGTACCGCCGCCAGGGCAAGAATGAGGGAGTTCGTCTCGAAGCGCAGGACCAGCACCTCGAGGCCGATCAGGAGAAAGAGCACGGAATTCAGCACTTCATCGATAAGCGTCCACAGAGCCGAAACATACCCCTGTGTGCGCTCGCTCATTGCGTCGCGCGGTGCCCTGTCGCCGACGAGCAACCCGGCGGCGACGACGGCGAGTGGCCCGCTGGTATGGAGCTTTTGCGCCAGAGCATAGGTGCCGGCCACGAGCGCCAGCGTGATCAGGACCTCAACTGGGAAGTCGTCGATGGTCCGCATTGCACGATAAGCAACGTACCCGGTCACGACGCCGAGGAGCAGACCACCACAAGCTTCCTGCAAGAGCAGGTGAGCGACGCTAGTCGCGCTGGACGTTTCGCTGTGCATGCCTGCTGCAAAACCGAGGAGAACGGTGAACAGGACGATGCCGACGCCGTCGTTGAACAACGCCTCGCCCTGCATCTCGATCTCCAGAGCTTGCGGCACCTTCACGTTCTTCAACGTGGCGAGCACTGCAACCGGGTCTGTCGGGCTGATCAGGGCACCGAAGACTACGGCCTGTTCGGCCTTGAACGTGTTCCGTGTGCGGGCGTTTTGCTCCTCCTGACGGGGAGGAGTGATGCTGGAAGACGCAGAATGGAGAAAGCTGGCGCCGCTGATCGAGGCGTGCCGGCCGCGGGGTAAGACCCCGCCGCAGGAGCTGCGCCGCACGATCTCGGCCATCCTCTGGCGGCATCAGAACGGGGCCAAGTGGCGAGCCATCCCGGCTGAGTTTGGTCCCTGGGCTCGCGCGGCTCAGACCTTCATCCGTTGGGCCCGCCTCGGTGTCTGGGAGCGCCTGCTCCGCCTCGCTCAGCATGCCGGGGTGCAGCTCGGGATGACGTTCCTCGACGGCACCAGCATCCGTGCGCATCAGAAGGCCGCAGGAGCCTATCGAAAAGGGGCTCACAAGCTGAGCGGGACAGGCGCGAGGCGCTGGGCCGCTCGCGCGGTGGCTTTGGCACAAAGGCCTGCGTGATCGCCGACGGTCTCGGTCGCGCGGTCGCCTTCATCCTGGCCCCCGGTCAGGCCCATGAACTCCCACACGCTATCCCGCTGCTGGACCGTCTGCCGGGCGTGCCGAAGTGGGTGGTGGCTGATCGGGGCTACGCCAGCCACGCCTTTCGCGAGCACATTTGGACCTTGGGTGCCCGGCCCGCGATCCCACCAAAGCGCAATGAAGCTCCCGTCGCCTGTCCGGACTGGATCTACAACAACCGCAACTTCGTCGAGCGGCTCTGGGCGCGCTTGAAAGAATGGCGTGCCATCGCAACCCGCTACGAGAAGACAGCTTCAAGCTTCATGGGCGTTCTCTCGCTCGCAGCCGCCCTCGATTGGCTCAAGAGCTAACAGGCCGTAGCGCCCAGGCAAGGGAGATCGGGCGGCCAATGCCCTGAGCGGCGGCCCAGAAGGCACCACCCACGACAACAGTCGAGATGATGGTACCGACAAGTGCCAAAATCGCTACGGGCCAAGCCCTGCTGCGCAGGGCGCTAAGGTCGAGGGTCATGGCGCCGGCGAAGAGCAGGAAGGCCAACATCCCATTCATGACCACGTCGGCGAAGTCGATCTGCCGTAAGGCACCGGTCAGCGCGTCGTAGAGATGCCGGTTCGGAAAGGCGACGTCGAGGAGCACCAGCAGCAGCGAGGCGACGAGGCCCATCACGAGCAGGCCGATGCTGTGAGGCATGTGCACGAAGCGACGGTTGATCCAGCCGAACAGCGCGGACAGCGTCAGCAGCATCGCGACGAGGTCGAAGATGGAGATCACACAGTGGTCCTGAGTCTCGCGTGGTGAATGCCCTTCGCTGCGTGCCGCGCCCACCCTCCGGCATCAAACGGACAGCGATCCGGTACCAGCGCTGCTCGAAGCGCGTCCGAACTCAGGAACGTCTCAAACGGGCATGAGGATCGCCGGCAAGGCAACCATTCCGGCTGCGACGCGTCCGCTCCCCACATGCGCTCGGCAGAGGGGCCTCCACCATGATCTTCGATAGTTGGACCGGGCTGGCACGCGTCCTCATCGTCGGCCCGCTGGCCTACCTGTCACTCGTTGTACTCCTGAGGGTCTCGGGGAAGCGCACACTGACCAAGCTCAACGCCTTCGATCTGGTGGTCACAGTGGCGCTTGGCTCGACGCTGGCAACAACTCTGCTCAGCAAGTCCGTGGCGTTAGCAGAAGGGGTGCTGGCATTTGCCCTACTCGTGGTCCTTCAGTTTGCCATCACATGGCTTTCCGTCCGCTTCCCAACCGTCGGACACTTGGTGAAAAGCGAGCCGTCCCTTCTGTTGCATCGTGGTCGGTTCCTCGACAAAGCGCTTCGGGAGCAGCGCGTAACTCGAGAGGAGGTGCTCGCGGCACTGCGGTCGCAGGGCGCCTACGATGTGGCAGCAGTGAGTGCGGTCGTGCTTGAGACGGATGGCTCCCTGAGCGTCATGACCGAGAAGTCGGATGCAGCGCTCCGGCACGGAACACTGAGCAATGTCGCCGGTGCGCACGGCGGGTGATGCCGCCTGACCGCTCATGCGACCCCGCCTACGATGCACCGGGACGTCCGAGCTGACGACCCAGGGAGGTTCGACGCGGCATGCATGAGAGGGAGCCCGCCTTCAGCCACTTCGCCCTGCATCGCGTCAGAGTTTCTCAGGAGGAGCGTCGATGAGGGCGCGGCTACGAGCATGGATCGAGTTCCTGGGTGACCAGTTCTGGCTCCGCCCAACCTTGGTCGTGCTCGGCTGCATCGGCTTGGCTCAATTCGCGGTCTGGCTGGAGACGGCGCACGTTGCCGGTCACGATGCCTCCTCACCCACGGCGAACTGGGGCTGGGCCGGCGGTGCCGAGGGTGCACGGGCGCTGCTCAGCGCGGTTGCGTCCTCCACCATCGGGGTGGCGGGTACAACCTTCTCCATCACCATCGCCGCGCTGACGCTCGCCTCAAACCAGATGGGACCGCGGCTTCTTCGAAACTTCGTGCGCGACGCGCGCAACCAGATCGTGCTCGGCATCTTTCTCGGCACGTTCGCCTACGCCCTGATGGTCCTGCGCACGGTCCGCACCGTCGAGGAAGAGCCGTTCGTTCCACATCTGGCCGTCTCGGGCGCCGTCGCCCTTGCGCTGGTCTGCCTCGGAACGCTCGTCTGGTTCGTCCACCACATCGCCACCAGCATCAACGTCGAGACGGTGGTCGACGCCGTGCACCGCGACCTCTGCGAGGCTGTCCAGGAGCGCACCCTCGACGCGGCGGGCCTGCAGCGGCCCCCTGACACACCGCAGGGCAGCCCTGTGGCCGCGGCGGACGGCGGCTACTTGCAAGCGATCGATACCGGCAGCCTTGCCGAGTGGGCGCAGAAGGCTGGCGTGGTCCTCGCCCTGCGTGTGCGCCCCGGCGACTACGTGCCGGTAGGCTTTCCCACCGCCTTCCTGTCCGCTGGCGTTGGGGGAGCCGGCGACGCCGTTGCCCGTTCACTCACCTTCGGGCGCCGACCGGCGGCCCTGCAGGACCTGGAATACTCAGTGCGGCAGCTCGTTGAGATTGCGGTGCGGGCGCTCTCGCCCAGCATCAACGATCCCATGACAGCGGCAAGCGTGCTCGACCACCTGGGCGATGCTCTGTGCCGGATTGTGCCCCGCCACTTGCCAACGGGAGTGATCGCCCGCGACGGACGCATCGTGCTCCTCCATCCAGTGACGGACTACGATGGGCTGTGCGATGCGATGTTCCACATGATCCGCCAGAACGCCTCTGGCTCGGTGCACGTCCTCGCCCGCATGCTTGACGTGCTCGCCCGCGTTGCCGAGGTCGAACGGCTGACCGACCGTCTCGCCGTGCTCCGGCGGCACGCCGATCTCGTCATCTCCGCGGCGCGGCGGGACGTCAACGACCCGCATGACTTGGCCGACCTCGTGGAACGGCATGCCAAGTTCGTCAGCGTGCAGACTTGGAATGCGGCCCCAACTCCCGAATACATCGGCGACGGCACCATTCCGCTCCGGACCTGACCTGTCGGCTTTTGGGGACCTCAGCTCTCCGTGAGTTCGCGCGATGGGAGAGTCCATGCAGGGGCCGATGCGTCCGCGAGGTTCTGGTACTCTGCTGAGGATGAAGCTCGCGCCTCCGCCGTTGGCCCTCCTGAGCCTAACGAGAACCAAGAGCAGCCACTTCTCTCAACAGGCTCCATGACTGCACTGATTGCACGGCTCAAGGAACTCTACGAAGGCGAGACCGACAGGGCGCACCGCTTCCGCTACGGGCTGCTCGTCTTCGACATCGCCACCATCGCCTTCGTGATCGTGTCCTCCTTCCTGCCTCTGATGGGCTGGATCGTGGCGGCCGACATTGTCTTGGGCTTTGCCGTCTTACTCGACTTCGGCGCCCGCCTGATCATCTGCCCGCGACCGGCGCGTGAGTTTCTGCGCCTGACCACCTGGACCGACATCGCGGCGATCATCTCTTTCCTGGCGCCCCTCCTTGTGGAAGGGGCCGGGTTCCTGCGCATCCTGCGCACCCTGCGCCTGCTGCGGACTTACCAGCTGCTCGATCGGTTGCGCCAGGACAGCGTCTTGTTCCGCAACTACGAGGAGGTGATCCTCGCCACCACGAACCTTCTGGTGTTCGTCTTCATCATGACCGGGGTGGTGTACGCGACCCAGCACCACACCAACCCTGCGATCAGCAACCCGGTCGACGCGCTGTACTTCACCGTCACCTCGCTGACGACGACGGGGTACGGCGACATCACCCTGCCGGGCACATCGGGCCGGATCATCTCGGTCGTTGTGATGATCTGCGGGGTGACGCTATTCTTCCGCCTCGCGCAGGTGCTGTTCCGACCCTACAAGGTGCGCTACCCCTGCCACGCCTGTGGGCTGCAACGGCATGAGCCCGACGCCGTGCACTGCAAGGCCTGCGGCGCTCTCGTCAACATCCCGGACGAGGGGACCTACTGAGCGGCACGCCAGCATTTTCTTGACGGCCACCCGGGAAAAAAGCTGCGGCTTGAGCGTTGACCCTATGAACGCCCAAGCTTGCCTGCCGCAGCCTTCAGGGATCTGGTGGCCCATGCCCAAGCCCACGCAGCCATCGGTTTTCTCTACCGCTCTGCGCGAGATGGTTCGCGTCACGTTCGTGTTCCTCACGCACCTCCTAGTCGCGGCCCTGGTGATCGGCCTCGCCTGGGCGGTCGAGCATCATCTGCCGGCCTTCTTTGAGATCTCGGACCCGCTCCTGTTAGGCGTCGTTCCGCTGCAGGCCGTGACCATGTCAGCGGCGATGTTCGTCGCTGTAGCGGTCATTCTCTGGGCGCCCTTCGCAGCTCTCCGGGCACGCTAGGGGTGGCCGTATGCGAACCCTACCACGGGAACTGCTGCATCAGGCGGGGCGGGCCGCTGCGATCTACCTGCTCGTGGCGCTGCTGGGAGCAGGGGCAGCCATCGTTCAAGCCTTGATCGTTCCGCTGCATCAGACCGAGCCAGCGGATGCCGACAGCGACGAGCCGGCTACAACCGGGGAGCCGAGCGCCGTTGGTGTCCGCTGGATCAATCCTCGCTAGGAGCCAGGCTCCCTGACCGCCTCTGCAGAGCAGATCGCGCGCCTTGTCGGATTGTTAACTCCGATCGCGCAATCACCCGCATCCAACCGCTGTCCAACCACGGAACTGCTGCTATGGCCGCACGTCTCAGGCTGCTGGCGTTTGTGACCTCGCTACTCGTTCTCAGTGCCTTGGCTGCACGCTTCGATGGTGCCGCTGGCCAAGATCCTTGCGAGGCGCAGCCTCATGTTTACGCCTGTGCCATCTTCCAGGGTCCGGGCGCAGCCGTGGGATCGGGCCGCCCCACTATCGAGATGCTGGCCAGCAGCGAGGAGCCGACCTCATAGCTCAAGCACCTGAGCTTCATCGTTGAGGCCTTGGACAACGGACTGAGTTGGGGCGGTCAGCCGTTCTTCTCATATGCACAATCCATTCAGGCGGCCTACCCAGGACGAGCTGCGCCGTCGTGCCTTGAAGGCCGCGCGGGATAGGCTCAACCACCTCCAGCGCCGCGGCGAGATCAGCGAGCAGGCCGTTCAGGTGGTCGAGGACGAACTCAGGCGCATCGAGCTGCGAGCGTTCCTCGGACGGCTCTACCCCCACTAACGCGGCGGGAGCCGGATCGAGCCGACTTAAGATGGCAGGGGCAGGCCGAGCTGAGCGCTCTCCGTGTCACGCCCGCTGCGCCGGTCGAGGAAGCGCAGAACGGGCGTCACGGTCACGCCGTGCAGCAGGATGGAGATCAGGATCGTCAGACCGGCCGTGCTCCAGAGCAGATCGGCCTGCTCGAACACCGCATGGTTCAGCCCGTAAGCGAGATAGTAGATCGTGCCCAAGCCACGGATGCCGAAGAAGCTGATCACCGCCCGTTCGCTCGTGGGCTGGTTTGTGCCGAGCAGGCTGAGCCACCCGCACACAGGGCGCACGATGAAGAGCGCGAGACCGGCATACAGCGCGGCCTCCCAGGTCAGCCCCTTGAGCAGCCCACCGCCGATCAGAGCCGCACCGAAGCCGACGAGGAGCACCATCATCAGCAAACGCTCCAGCTCCTCGGCGTAGTCGTGCATCTTGTGATGGTAGTCGTGGCTGTGGTGGGCTGAGCGAAGCGCCACGGCAGCCACAAACACACCGATGAAGCCATAGCCGTGCGCGATCTCGACGGCCGCATAGGTCATGCAGGTGACGCCGAGCGCCACAAAGCCGTCGCCGGTCCGCGACAGCTTGGCGTTGTTGGGCAGGTGAAAAGTCAGCCAACCCAGCCCGCGGCCAATCAGGGCACCCAGAGCGACACCGACAGCAATCTTCCATAAGACCGCGATCGCAAACCACTCGCCGAGCTGCCACAGCCCGAAACCCTCCGCAGCCGCCAAGGCGATTGCCAGGTGCACAAAGGGAAAGGCCAGGCCATCATTCAGCCCGGCCTCGGAGGTGAGGGCGAACCGCATCTCGTCCTCTTGGCCCTGCTGCGGCGGACCAACCTGGACGTCGGAGGCGAGCACCGGGTCGGTCGGCGCGAGGGCTCCGGCGAGGAGAACGGCAGCAGCTGCCCCAAGGCCTAGGAGGGTGCTCGCAAGGAACGCCAGCGCGAGGATCGTCAGCGGCATCGCGATGCCGAGCAGGCGCCAGGTCACGATCCAGCGCTGCCAGCCGATCAGCCGGTCCAGCTTCAGGCCTGCTCCCATGAGCGAGACAATGACGACGAACTCGCTCAGGCGCTCGACGAGATGCAGGTGCTCTCGGGGGTGAGCGACGGCCTCTGCGACGAAGGGCAGACTGGACAACGCCGCACCGATGCCGACGCACACGATCGGCAGGGACAATGGCAGCTGCCGCAGCACCATCGGCAGCCAAGCCGTCAGCAGAACCAGGGCGCCGAAGCCGCCCAAAGCAAGCACGTAGACGTTCATCGGGGGCGAACCCCCGGCAGCTCCCGCTGTTCCGCAGCGTAGATGCGCCAGAGATCCGCCCCTTTAGTGCCAGTGGCCTTGGCGTCCCAATCGAGAGCAGCCAGCCAGAGATCGCTTAGGCTGGCGGAGCGACTGTCTTACTTCTGTGTGGCGTCACCCTTTGTGCCTTTGTCGGTCGGTTTCTCCTTGACCGAGCCTGTGACCAGCTCCTCGTCCGCGTAGAGCAGGAAGCCGTCCTGGTTGATCACGAGCTTGTCACCCTTGTCGGCCATGCGGTCATAGCCTGCTGGTCCGCTACGCAGGCGCAGGGCGCAGCCAACCGGGCAGTCAACGTTCAGGGACTTGCCCGCAGCGACCTTGTGGTCGTTCTCCGTCGCGCCGAGGTCGACGGTGAGGGTATGCTCCTGCTTAGCTTGGTTGGTCACGGTGACAGCCCAGGCCGGGCTGGTTGCTAGCATGAGGGCGCCGAACAGGGTCATGGTGCTCTTGATGCTCGTCATCATGCGTCTCCTTGTTCCAGGGCGTCGTCTGAATGCAGGCAAGGTTCATTGCCAGTCTTGCCTCAGCAAGAGCAGCAGAGTAGATCCTTGGCCTAAATTGATCTGGCTACGGCGGCACGGGGCAACAAGGTAGATGAATGAAATTTAATAATCCTCTGAATACGGATAGTGTCTTATTTTAATCCGTTAACAACAGAGATAATTTGTTCTGTCGCAGCTTACTACATCCGCTTGAGAAGTTGGGCTGCGTGCCCGGCTGTGCCGTAATCAGCCCACAGGCGATCGCAGGCAGACCCGGGTGTCTGCCGCAGTCGCTGCGTCGTGGCAGCAATGCTCTGCTTCAGACCGGCCGAGCGGCGCTTCATGAAGAAGTCCTCGTGGCTCAGCCCATGCGCCTGCCCGAAGCTGCGGAACCGCTCCGGGTCGATGCGTAGTCCTGGGCAGTAACGACTGGCGAGATCAGCCTCGATGCCGGCACGAAGCGCCGGGTTGTCCTCTTGGAGGGACGCACGACGAGCTTCAGCCCAGGTGCCGATGGCGATCCATGCCACACCGGCCAGAGCGAAAGGGTAGGCCCCCTTCATTGCTGTCACCCACTCCTACGATAAAGGCCGCCAATAAGCCTGCGGCTAGCTCTTCAGTTCCGACCATGTGAGGGTTCGGCGATCTGGCCTCAAGCGGTCAGACCCAGCGCATCAACGCCAAGGATCCAGCGAGTGCCCGCAGCCGCACCGCTAAGACGAGCTGGACTGCGCCATGTAGGCGCTGCCGCCCGCGAGCTTGGCGGCGTTGGCCTCGCGGATCTTGGCCGCGGCCTCATCGTAGAGGAACGGCAGGAAGGCGTAGCGGCGCCCGGCCGTGACGCGCGAGACCGCGTGCAGGAGCGAGCAGGAAAACACCACGGCACCGCCAGGCGGCGGCTTGAAGCTGCGCGGCCCGTACTCCGGGAAGCTCACCTCGCCACCCTCGAACTCCGCGTTCAGGTTGATCGAGACCGCGAAGCGGCGGTGCGCCGTGCCGGCCGTGGTGTTGTCCCGGTGCGCCCGGAAGTGGCCGCCGTCCTCGGCCGAATAGCAGGCCACGAGGTAGCGCTCCATGCGGGTCGGCTTGAAGCAGTGCGCCTTCTCGATCTGCGGGATGACCCGGCGCAGGAAGCGCGCCTGCAGCTGCTTGGTGAGCCCTTCGTCCTCGATCATGAAGTCCTTGCGGACCTTGTGGCTGCGGTCGTGCACCTCGACGGTCCTGCCGTCGACCTCGCGCATGAAGCCGCTCTGGAAGCCGCCCTGCGCCTCGTAGAGGCCGATCAAGTGCCGGCAGACCTCAGGCTCAAACACGTCCGGCAGCACGAGGACGGGCGCCTGAACCTCGAAGCCGGCCGAGTGGCCGACCGGCGGCAGCTGGTCAAGGTAGGCGAACAGCGCCGCGTGCTCACCGAGCGGGAAGATCCTGAGCACGCGCAGGGCCGGATCGAGCACCATCCAGAAGCGCCGGAGGGTGGTGGCTCCATCCTGCGTCGGCTCCCTCGGCGCGGCGCCGTAGAGGCGGCTCACGGCAGTGTCGAAGTCCCAGAAGAAGCGGATGCCGGGAATGCTCTCCTGAACCCGCTGCTGCGCCTCATCCTCCGGATCGATGCTGACGCCGAAGAAGCTCGCGCGCTGATCATCGAAGTGCTGTCGGTTGGCCGCGACGGCTGCCAGGGCCTGCTGCGCCTGCGCATCGCCAGCTGAGCCGTAGAAGCAGAGCACCACGTAGCGTCCGGCGACCGTGTCGAACGCGTAGCGGGGATTGCCGGAGGAGCGCTGGTGGAACCAGGGTGCAGGATCGCCTAGCAGAAGCTGCGCGTAGGCGCGCGGCTGATCAGTGACAACGCTCATCGCAGCCGGCCTTCTGAATTACTGAAGAGAGCCTGAGTTCACGCAGACGAAGTGGCGATTGGGTGCCAAGCCTCCGTCCGGGGTGATCAACTTCGATGCTCGCGCCGCTTGTTCGCACTTCTGCATGTCATCGAAGGTCCCGATGTGAACCGGGACGGACGGCGTCGTTGCGGTTCCGAGCGTTACAAAGAGCATCAGCTTGATCATCTCTATCCTTCAGCAGAACAGCCAAGCGGCTGAGCGGAAACAAGTAACGTTGCTCAGCCCGAGAGTACGGCAGCAGGTCTCTTGCTGCCTCCACACCAAGGGCAGCTCTCTGGGTAGGCGTTTTGATCGTGGCCTTCATCCCCGCTCAGCCGTCAAGCCGCATCCCTCAGCATGTGCTTCCATGATACCGTCAAGGTTGTAGGATCCCTACCGCTGCGGTCCCGAGGTGTGTGGATGACCATCCTCAGAGCAACCCTCTTCGCCGGCATCGTGCTTATGAGTGCAGCGGCCTACACCGGCTGGGCGCTCACCACCGAGAGTGGCTACGGGGCCGGCGGTAAGGTGTTGAAGGCGCAGTACGGCTTCCTGTCCATGCCTCACGCAGAGCGCCAGAGCCTGCGCAAGCTGGCGATGATGAAGGCAGCCGCGAACTGCGAGTGGGAGTTGAATGAGGTGCTGTGGGACCGCGTATACCAGCTCTATGTCGGCAACAGCCACGGCGTACGAGCTGCGGTTTTCAACACCTTGCTGGAGGAGCAGGACAGCTACTTCCTTGCTGACCCTGATCATCGCCGCTGCCAGGCAGCGTGGTCGCGCTTTGGCACGGCTGGAGCGGACGTGCCAGGAATCCTGCGAGCGGCCAGCAGGGCCGAGGAGCCCGCTGCCAGCTTAATGCACGGTGTGAGTGCAGACGCCCGCCAGCATTGATGGCCAAGCGTCGTCGCGTGTCGCTACGCTGCCGGAGGAGAATGTATCGCTTGCCTTCGAGCAAGCATAGGCAGACCGGATCGACCTAAGCGCGACGTGGAAGCGCGATCATACGCAGCTAATTTTGCAGAGTAGCGAGCGGAGCGCCGGATTACCTGCCACCATCTGCTCGTTTAAAAAAGCGCGTTCGAGTTTTAGCTTCTGCTCCATGGCGACAGACCTGACCGTCGGCAATCTGCTAAAGGGAGGCCTTGTCACCGCAGAGGAGGTTCAGGCGAGCGTTGAGGCTGCCTTGGTGCCGCCAGCGCCGAAGCTGGTGCCTTTGGGCAACGCTTATCACATCAACGTCGCTCGGATCGCACACTCAGCGGCATTCGTGGGCAGGATTTTGAGGGACCGTGAGGCTAGCGAAGGGTTGAAAAGGGCAGCCTTGCGCCGAGCGATCTTGGCGGCTTCAGCGCAGAAGGGCTGACCTTAAGAAATCAAGCAGGGCTCAAGGTGTCATCCGGCGTTTTGGAACGGCGGACGCGCTGACGTTCCAGGCCCTATTGGAACGTCGGTCGCGACGGCTTTGGCCAGGAACAAGGCGGGCTGGACTGGGACGTCCGCTAACCTCAGTGACTCGCCCGGAAGCCGCCGTTCTGCTTTCGGCCAGGCTCTGTCGTTCTGGGCCAATCAGACTGCTGGTAAGCAGACCTCTGAAGGCCCGAGAAGGGTCGCAAGCGGGCCCTCGCCAGCGGGTACCAAGCGTCAGATTTTGGCCCCTAGGCGTTGCGAACGGGACGAGAACCTCCCCCCAGTTATTCCCCAGAAACTCCGGGAACGAACGGGCACAGGAGGTCTTGAGAAGGCCTATCGCAGAGGGAAACGCAGAGGAGGGCGCGCTAACACCCATCCTTTACACGGAGAGGGTCGGGGGTTCGAGTCCCTCACCGCCCACCAGATTTCTCGTGACGTGTCAGGCGATTGCGGTGCCCGGCCGAGGCCGCGCGACGACGCCGCGGTCCGTCCGGGTCGCTGCCCGATCAGGGATCTCGGCGGCTGTCGCGCGGGCTGCGGACTTGGCTGAGACCTTCCGAAAGGGGCGGGAGCCGGTGTCGCGCACCCCGCCGAACCCGGGGCCGTCTCGCCGGGTTCCTATGGCGCAGGGCCGATCCGGGTCCGGCCGCTTGACCCATCCGCTCCGAGAAGCCTTTCGATGATGCGCGCCCCGTCCGCCAGCCTCGCCGCCCTGCTTGTCCTGGCCACGGCGGGTCCCGCCGTAGCCCAGCCCTCCGAGGGCGCGCCGCCCCCGCGCGCCGCCGGCGCGAACGACAGCGCGAAGGGCGAATTGCGCCAGAGCGGCGAGATCACGGGCAAGGCGCCGCCCACCGCGGATCCGGCCGCGGGCGGCCGGGAGGTCCCCGGCTCCGGCAAGCCCGCGGACCCGAAGGATCGCCCGCCCCAGGA
>NZ_BJZU01000105.1 GCF_007992195.1 Methylobacterium oxalidis
CTTAATGTGCGTCTGGCAGGCCGATGAGCAGGTGGGACCCCCGACGACTCGGAGGTCTCTCCGATGCGGACATTGGCGCAGACCCTATCTAGCGAAGCCCTCGAACATCTGATCACAGGGCTTGCCGAGGCTGCTCTGGAGCATGCCAGCGAACATGTGCCGGTGCTGATGGAACGCCTCTGGCGCTTGGAGATGCAGGCTCGGGCAGACGGCGTGAGTTCCGAGTCCATCAGCGCGATCAGTCGGGGGAGGCGTTTGCTTGGAGATAGACGCTGCCTGATCGTGATGTGAGTTCTTGTAGAGTAGTGCAGCGTATGATCAACCGCGACACGCGAGCGCGCTCAATCACAAGACGCCTGCTATCGATCCTTGAGGAACCAATTCCCTGCGATCCAATGGACCAGCATAGTCAATATTGCGAGCTTCTCGAGCTGGAGAGCGCCGCACAGACAGCATGCGTCGAGCAGTGGCTCCTCGACGAGTTGCAGATTGCACGTGAGGCCGCCGGGGAGGCAGTGCTCGTCGCAGCAAGCGAAGCACGCAGGCACTGACAAACGCTCAAGACCGCGCCTCCTTCCTCACGAGGGGACGATTTCATAGCGCTTTAGCCCGCCCGACAATCACCGTCGCAGCGAGCTGCTTTGCGTTTCAGCGAGCGTAAGGGTCGATGTTCAACTCGGCTGCTGTTCGGCTTCCTTGTCCGAGCCACCCTCCGTCGGCATGCTCTGTCTTCCTGGTGGCGGATCACTCCTCGGCTGATCTTGATCAGCATCCGGCTTGACGTCCGGCCCAGGTGGACTGCCGGCTCCAGGATGGCCCTGCACGTCATCGATGCTGCCGAGGCCGCCGTCGGTGGGCTTCTGCGAGCCCGAAGGATCGGGCGCGTCTGACGGGCTCATATTTCCTCCAGAGACTTTGTGTTCTGCAGAAACCAAGCGTCGGAGTAGAAGCGCGTTCCTCGAAACTGAAGCTATGCGCCATCCAGACCGATATCCGGTGCGTTGCCTGACGGAAGGCAGCGCAGGCTTGACCGACACAATCGCGCCAGTGAACTACGTGCTGCGGGCATCCCGCATCTGAACGACGGCTCACTGGCCCGCCCGGCAGTCTCCCATTTGCGCCGCGGCGGGCCATTCTGCGCCGATCTGGCTCCTGATCGTGCCGGAACCGGTGTCATCGGTCCGAGTTCACCCCGCGCTCAAGCGGGAGGGTGGGCGTGCCGCGGTTCTACATCGACTCGAATGACGACGACTTCCACCTCCGCGATGAGGAGGGTCAGGAGTTCCCCAATCTGGCAGCAGCGCGTGATGCGGCGATGATGATGCTGCCCGATATGGCGCGGGAGAAGCTTCCCGACGGCGACCAGCGCGTGTTCTGCGTCAACGTTCGAGATGAACGAGGCGCAACGCGCTACACCGCGACCTTGAGCTTGGTCGGCGAGTGGAAGCAGACCGAGTAGGCAGCCAATCATTCACCGCTCGGTTCGCCGCACGCGATTGTCTTACAGCAGGAAACCCTGCGCCTTCTCCAGAGCCTCAAGGCCGGCCTGGGTGATCGCCCACATGCCTGCTGTCGCATCGAAGGTGACGTAGCCGAGACCGCGAGCAGCCTGGCGAGCCTTCCCCTGCGCCACTGTGCAGCCGATGCCAATCTTGCGTGGCGGAATGGGACGGCCGCGTTCGGCCAGCACGCGCAGGAACTTCTGCATATCCGGGCTCATGAGCGGCTCCCAGATCCGCTGACCCGCTCCAATTCCGGATGTTTGAACGGCCGCGCCTTTCTCTGCCACTCACGGTTGCGTGATTTCCGCTTCCAGAGGTCTCGCAGCCGAAGTCGCGTGGCATTCTCTTGCCGCGCTTCACCTGCGTGAATGTCCAGTATTGGTGCGTAGGCATCATCACCTCGCTGGACCACACTCTCCAGCGCGGCCCCGCCGGCAGCCTTCATCGTTTCCGACAACTGGCGGGGCCGCCTTCCTCGCACTCAGGATGCTCCAATCCAACCCCGCAGCCTCACAGCTCGCGGGGCTTTTCGTGACCTTCCCCGCCGGGAGGCCGGGTGCCCAGCCAATGGCGAGCGGTGGAGCGGGTGCCAGTGGGAAGCGGGACACCTTCGCTACGGATCCCTGCTGCCGTGACATCACGAGGCTGCTGTGACCTATCACTCGGTCGAAGAAGCCGAAGGCAGGCGAGCCCTACACGCAAGCCCGTGCGTTGACGCCGGCAGAACTCCTCTGCCGGCTGGAGCATCGATGCCCTGGTACTTCTTCGACGTGCTGCACGACGGTGATGACGTCACCCGGGATCACAAGGGCGTCGATCTTCCCGACCTTGATGCAGCCCAGACCCACGCGATCAAGATCTGGCACAGGATCATCCAAGAGCGAGTTGCCGGCGGGCGGGATCCCAAGCACTGGAATGTTGCCGTTCTGGACGTGCATGGGACGGTGCTGGCACTCGTACCGATGCCGACAGGCCCAGATGGTGGGCCGCCCGCGATGGGCTAACGCCTGGCTTCAGCGCCGCCCTACGCCCGCTCCGGGCTTGCTGTCGCGGTCGGCGGCCTCCAGAGCGGCCTCCCGAGCCTTCTCCTCGCTGCGGTAGGCCCTGTCCGATCTCTCGATCAGCTTTCCGCTTCGGCGGAGCGTCCAACCGAAGTGGCCCTCCGGCTTGGTGAGGGGCTCGACTTCGATGCTGTAGGGGTGCGGTACGTCGTTGCTCATGGCCACGCTATGCCACGGCCGGCCAAGGTGACCAACTCGCCGTCGGTCAGCGTCGCGACCGGCTCAGCCCCCGCGCCGCTCCTCGTCCGCCACAGCCTCTACGGCGGCAATGACGTTCTCAAGCTCGGCGATCCGGCGCAGCATGCTGTCCGGCGGGAGCATATCGCGTTCGGCTGCCTCCAGGATGATCTCGCGCTGGTGCGCCTTCAGGCGGTCAAGGAGTGCTTCGAGCTTTTGCATGGAGGCACCTTTAGCTGTGGCACCTGTCGCGAGTACTGCGGCGCCTTCGACTAGCCGAACGCGACGTCGGAGCTAACTGATCCGCCGCCACTTCGGCTGCTGCTTCGTCCAACCGCACTCGGCCAGCCCGCGCCGCTCCAACGCCTCGCAGATCCGCTCGACCGCCGTAGACCGCTCGCCCCAGCAGTCTGGCACGCATTGTGAGCGCGGCCGTTTCAGTGTGGAAGGCACTTGAAACAGAAAGACCGTATTCTCGGCTCAGCAGAGCGGTGGTACACATGACGTGATCGAGCGCATTCCAAGCGAATGCCGGCACATCGGCTTCGATTGCTAGATCGATATACACAGTTTTCATCGGATTCAATATTAGGCTTGAAGCGTGAACCATTTTACCAAGGACGCTCTATCGATTCGCGCAATTGAGTGCGGTTGGAGTATTGGTGATTTCAGCTATGGAACTCCAACCGTTTTAGAATATGGCAATGATGGCAAGTTAATTGTCGGAAAGTACTGCTCATTTGCCATCAATGTCCGAATATTGCTTGGCGGAAATCATAGAATGGATTGGGTTACTACTTATCCATTTAGCGTCCTAAAACCTTCCGTCGCTCATATTGCAGGACATCCCAGCACACGCGGAGATGTGGTGATCGGGCATGATGTCTGGCTCGGGGATGTGTGTGTAATACTGTCCGGAGTTACGATCGGGCATGGAGCAGTTGTAGGTGCGGGGGCGGTTGTCACACGAGATGTCCCACCGTATGCTATAGTCGGTGGCAATCCTGCAGAGATTTTACGTAGGAGATTTTCTGAGCAGCAAATCCAAGACCTGCTTAAAATCACTTGGTGGAATTGGGACGAGGAAAAGATAGAGAACAACCTTGATTTTATGCTCTCGCAGGAAACTGATCACTTTATCCAGATACACCTATCTAGGAAACATCCGCGGTCTATTCGAGATCTGGGCAAACTGATAGCTAGAAATCTTCCGAGCTTCGGTTCGAAGACAGCGAGGTAGTGATCTTGATCTGCCATTCATGACCTGCGGATGTCGTACAGCGTCGTGAACTCGTCGATCAGCGCATCAAGCACACAGTGCAGGGCATGCCGTGATAAGCGGCTCACCGACCCTTCCGGGCTGCAGTCGATCGCGGTTTGATTTGCTCCTGCTCGAGCGTCATCGAAGCGATGTGGATGTCCGGCGCGCGGGCCACCTGGAGCGCGACGTACCAAGCCTCATCCTTCGACAGGCGGCCCGTGAAGCCCAGTTGCTCCGGGTCTTCTGTGAAGCAGATATAGGCCACCGTGAAGCCGATCGCGTCCTCGACGCGGTAGGCGGCCTCAAGCTCGACCACACGCCAGGGCGGTGGGAAATCGTGGGGTTCGGTCATGCCGTCGCCTGTATCAGCCCGAAGGCGAGAAGGCCGAGTTCCATCAAGACAACACGGGCTTGAGCGATCAAGCGACCGTACACTTGCGTCCTGCCGGACTGGATCATCGCTCCGACCGCGCCAGCAGGATCGCGGTGCTCACCGCGGCGCGCCTCAGCTGGTCGGTGGCATTGGCGTTGAGGACGGTCTGCGAGGCCCTAGCGTGCGAGAGGACGCCGGGCGCGAGGCCGTAGCCATCGCCGAACACGAAGAGGCTCGTGGTGGGGTCGGCCATGTATGCGTCGACCACGGCGCTCACGTCTTCGTCGGTGATCGCCTTCGCCTTGAACATGTCACCGGTTGTCAAATTCTCAGCCATTGGCAGGCGGCGTCAGGCCCTTCATTCCGAGCAAGCGCGCCGATGCTATGATCTGGCCGGCATCGAGCCCTCTGCCCTCAGCGAAATAGCGGAGTTTGCCCTCCTCCTCGACGACCTGCAGCGGCAGACCACCTTCGATCAGGAAGCGGATCACGTTGCTCAGCACGAGGTCGAGGATGTTCGTCTCCGCCATGACCCGAGGATAGGGCTCACCACCTGAATTCCCGACTGTGACGCCGGGCGGTATCAGCCCCACCTCGTTCCGCCAGGCACATCGGTGCCAGCGGTGAAAATCCGGCTTCATACAGTTACGGTTCATGGATAATGCCGCAAATTGCATGAAATTCGCCGCGCACCCTCGACCGCCATTCAAACGGTGGGGTAGGTGTGCGTCAGCTTTCAGGGATATCGTGGTGCAGAACGCGATCGAGTGGAATCGCTATGCCGTCGTTCATTGGAAAGTGAGCGTGCTCTCTGAGCGAGGCGAGGCTCATCGAAAGGGAAAAACTCGAGCTTTTGCAGGACTCATGCAGGCTGTGACATTCGTTAAGGCTCTCAGCGATGAGCATCGGCAGACAGCGAGAGTTGACTGCGGCGGTAAGTCCTTTCGTATGAACGAGATCGATTACCTCGCCGGACATGAAGACTTCCTGCGCGAGGGCCGACTTGCAGCGACATGACGCGTCCTACTGCAAAGAGGTCGCCGGGGTCTGCGGTCTGTCACACAGCAAGCCCCACGCGCGTTTCAAACCCGATCTCCACTTGAATTCCCAAGCGGGTGGGCAGCGCCAGCGTGTCGTGCGAGCCGCGCGACACGGACCAGTACGGCCGCACCGTCGCTGCGTGCCGATTGGGCAGCGAGGATCTGAACGGCTGGATGGTGGGGCAAGGGCACGCCATGGCATATCGGCGGTACTCGGAGGCCTCGTGCAGCAGGAACTCACAGCCAAGGCGCTGAAGCGCGGCATCTGGGCCGGAACGTTCCAAGAGCCGCAGGAATGGCGCCGGGCCAAGCGCGAGCAGGGCGTGGCCACCCGACCAGAGGCCGCCGCCCCACGGGTTTCAGGAGGCTGCCAGATTAAGGGCAACATTTCGAGAAAGGGCGAGACGGTTTATCACCTGCCGGGCACGCGCGATTACGAGCGAACCCGCATCGACGAGGCAGGCGGCGAGCGCATGTTCTGTTCGGAGGACGAGGCGAAGGCGGCGGGCTGGCGGCCGGCGCGCGGCTGAGCAGCCCTACTATCGAACCTCCGCGTGTTCGGCGCAGCGTGTCCGGTACCGCGACCATGCTCCTTCGGCTGAGTGGCAGCCACAGGTCTCGCACACCTGCAGAGAGCGCGACCACGTCCGCTCTGTCACCTCGGCGGCGAGATCGAAGTCGGCCTCCTTCCAATCACCGACAGGCCCGATGATCAGGTGCAGACCGGCGCAGTGCTCGCGTGCTACCCGAACGACAACGTGGCGGTTCTTCACCGCAGCCGCACATCGTCGAGGATCTCAGTCCAGCCAGAACCGATCCACACCTGCGCGTCGTCCGCGAGAAGCTCCGGATAGCGCTCACGGATCTCCGCCGCATCCAACCGCGGCATCTTCGGCGCAGCGAGCTTGCCATCTGCGGCTGCTCGGCCCGCTGCGATGATCTGCCTCGCGGTGGTCTCGTCGAGATCCTTGCCGAGGTTGACCAGCGTGGAGATCTCTTGCGTCAGGCGTGCCCCTTCAGGCGTGTCGCGCCCGACGGTCCGGCGCTGCTCGATGCGCTTGCCCATCTCGTTGCGGAGGATGTCACGGGCGAGGCCGAACAGGATGGCAGGCGGGATGGTGGGGTCCATCGCGTCGCTCTGACAGCCCGCGAGCAGCATGGTCAAGCGGATCGGCAGGCGCCCTTTGGACGCGCAATCAGACGAAGGCCACGCCGACCTCCAAGCCTCGCCGCCAGACCACGCTCACGGGCCGCGCCTTTCTTGCCCCGAACGAGAGCTCGAAGCGCTCCGGCAACAACCCAATCGCACTGAAAGCCAGCTTCGCTCCCGTGTCCGACTGGTCCACCACGGTGCAGGTAACCTGTCGTCCGTTTGCGAACGTGGCCGTCCCAGGTACGTTGGCAATCGTGCGGACGGAACGGCGTCGCTCTTGCCCGGCGAATAGCATTCGGATTGCTTTCAGATCGGCCTTCCCAGCTGAGCTTTAGGCCGTCGACCATTGAGGATCGGTAGCTAAGGCCGGTCCTCAAGCTTGCTGCGGCACGCTGAGAAGCGGCTGCTTTCAGGCAGCCTTGCGGCGGCCGCGCCTCTTTGGAGCTTTCGCTGTCTCTTCGTCAGAGGCACGGGCACCCGGCCGGCCGAGGCCGATCGACTTGGCAAGTTCGGAGCGCTGGGCCGCGTAGCTGGCGCACACCATCGGGTAGTCGTTGGGCAGACCAAAGCGCTGGCGGTAGCTGTGCGGATCGAGCCCATGCCCAGTCAGGTGGCGCTTCAGGGTCTTGTAGGGCTTACCGTCGATGAACGAGATCAGCGCGTCCGGCGTGATCGACTTGCGGATCTGCGATGGAGTCGTCTTTTGAACCTCTTCCTCAGCGTTGGTCTGAGGCCCGCCAGCAGCGAGGCCGCTCAGGGCCGCGTGCACGCCAGCGATCAGACCCGGCAAATCGGCAACCGGCAGGGAGTTCTTGGTCACATAGGCCGAGACGATGTCGGCTGCAAGCCCGATGAAGTCTGGGCTCGGCCCTTGCATTTCTTCGATCACGCTCAAGATCCGTAGTTTGTGCTACCCTCAGCGGCTGTAGATCACCATTGCCACAAGCAAATCAAGCGCGGCTGTGCAAAAATATACCGAAAACTTTCTTTCGGCAGTTGACACATGTGAGGGTAAGACCCGTCTAATCAACCCCTTGCCGCTTCGCGTGCCGCAAGCGATGACCTGCATCATCGGCCGGACGAGGGCCGCTGCAGCTCCATCGCCTCCTTCACTAGCGCTTCGAGCCAAGTGCACACCCGCATTCGACCAGATGCACGCAATCGCATGTGAATGGGTCGGGCCGACTGCGCCGTGCACATGCGTGGTCGAGCGGTTGGGGTAAACCATTCGTTTCCAGCCTGCCGCTAGCAGGGCGGTATGCCGCTGAAGCCGTAAGGCCCGCTGTCACGGGTCGGCCTACAGCAGACGCGGCACCAGACCCTCGTTCCTGAAGGACGAACGCGATGCGAATGGTTGTCTATGCCGACGGCGGCTGCGACCCCAATCCGGGCCCGGGCGGGTGGGGCGTCGTCATCTCCGGTCCGAATGGCATGCTCGAACTCTGCGGCGGAGATCTCGGCACCACCAACAACCGCATGGAGCTGACTGCCGCCATCCGGGCTCTGGAGCACTTTCCCGACGGCGCGCAGCTCGAGATGCGCTGTGACAGCCAGTACGTGATCAAGTCCGTCACCGAATGGATGCGCGGCTGGAAGGCGAAGGGCTGGCGAACCACCACCGGCGAGGTGAAGAACGTCGATCTGATGAAGCGCCTCGACGAGCTCGCCAGCAGCCGAGACGTGCGTTGGACCTGGGTGCGGGGTCATGCCGGCGACCCGCTCAACGAACGCGCCGACCGATTAGCCGCGCAAGGACGGCGCGAGGCGCGCGGCCTGTCGCGATCATCCGCTCCGGCCACGCCGCCTGTGCCGGCTGCTTCGGAGAGGGTGGGCCGCACGGCACCGGTGCAGATCGACCTCGCGCTGGGGCTTGAGATCGCGCGCGCAGCCCAGCGGGCTGGCACGACACCGTCAGCCTTCGTCGAAGAGGCGGTCAAGCTTGTGCTCGCACTCGGCCCTGAAGAGACTGCCCGCCTGCAGTCGCGCCGTAAGGCCCCGCCAGCCACCGCCGCTTGAGCGATGGAAAGCCATCGGTCATTGCACGCACACGTACTCTGAAGGTCGTTCTGGGACGTTTCAGCGGCAGGAAGGACACGAAATGGAAATGGCCGGCTCTGGCCAGAACCGGAACCTCCGCTTTCGAGACGTGAGGGCATCGAAGCGGACGTGACAGCCGGGCCGCTCCGCTTCCGTTGTGAAACTCGGGCACGTTCAACTGCGCAACTCAGCGCTGCCAAGTTCTCAGCGACGCCTCAGCAGCCGCGCCCTTCAGTATGACGGGCTCGCTTGAGGTGACGGCTGGCGATCACTCGCCCCTGGCGAGGGCGGCTGCTCGCTCCACGCTGATGCCGGCCACCAGCGGATCGGCGTGGCGATGGGCCAGCCGCCAGTCCGAGCCGACACGGCGGAAGATGAGCGTCACCCGCAAGGGCCAGTCCTGAGCCGGCAGCCCGCCGACCTCCACGTGCTGGCGCTCGACGACAACCAGCGCGACCAGATCGGTCGCGCCGTAGGCCTGGACGACCTGCTGCTCGAAGGTGCCGTTCCGGAAGAAGTGCGCCATCGCCTGCACACGCTCGTCGGTCAGATCCGAAGCGCGCGTCGGCGCGCCGCCGAACGGGGTCATCAGCGTTAAGTCGTCCGTGTAGCGGATCAGTGCCCGGTAGGTGTCGACGTCACCGCGCATCAGCGCGCCGTGCGCCTCCGCGCAGCGCGCGGCGAGCCGGGCGACCTCGTCGGACTGTGCAAGGGTCGGGACGAGGCTCGCGCCGGCGCCTGCAAGAATCGCGCGTCGGGATGGAGACATCTGCGGCCCTCTCCTGTGATGAGACGCAGCAACCGCGCTGCCGCTCCTGCATCGTCCCTCGCGCGTG
Organism: Methylobacterium oxalidis; assembly: GCF_007992195.1. GTDB lineage: Bacteria > Pseudomonadota > Alphaproteobacteria > Rhizobiales > Beijerinckiaceae > Methylobacterium > Methylobacterium oxalidis. The sequence goes on from NZ_BJZU01000105.1 coordinate 9,441, forward strand.
CTGAAGCCAGTGATACGATCTCAGCGATATGCTGAACGAGATCGACCTTTCCCGGGTAGACCTCAACCTGCTGGTGCTGTTCGAGGCGGTGCTGGCGGAGCGGCATGTCGGGCGCGCGGCCGAGCGCCTGAACCTGTCGCCATCGGCCGTCAGTCACGGCCTCGGACGGCTCCGCCGGCTCCTGAACGATCCTCTGTTCCTGCGCACCCCGAGGGGCGTCGTGCCGACCGATCGGGCGATGGAGCTGGCCGCTCCCGTCGGCGAGATCCTCACTCGGGTCCGAGCCGTCCTCGCGGTCGCCGAGCCGTTCGATCCGGCACGCTCGCGGCGGCGCTTCACGGTCGGAGCGCCCGACGGGGTGTCGGCCGTCGTCCTGCCGGCGCTTCTCGCGAGCCTGCGCGCGCAGGCCCCGGACGTCGCCGTCAGCCTGAGCCAGCTTCTGCCTGTCCAGGGCGACGTCTCGCCCGAGCGCGCGTGGCGCGACGCCCTGGCCGCTCTCGAGGCGCGAGCGCTGGACATCGCGATCCTCCCGTCCGACGCGGTGCCCGCGCGCTTCGCGCGGACGAGGCTCTACGAGGAGGACTTCGTCATCGCCCTGCGACGCGGGCACCCCTACGCGCAGGAGCCGACGCTCGACCGCTACTGCGCGATGCGCCACCTCGTGGTCTCGGCGACCGGCGACCCGTTCGGGTTCGTCGATCAGGTCCTGGCACGGCACGGCCGTGCGCGGCACACCGTTCTGACCGCGCCCAACTTCCTGCTCGCGCTCGCACTCATCGCCGAGACCGATCTCGTCGCCGCCCTGCCGAGGCGATTCGTCGCCGCCCATGCCGCGCGCTTCGGCGTCGACGGCGTCGAGGCACCCGTCCCGTTCGGCCGCTTCCCGATCAACGCCGTGGTTCCGCGCGCGGCGATGCCAGACCGGGGCTTGGCGTGGCTGCTCGACCGGCTCGCGAGCACGGGACGCGCGCCGGGCTGAAGCGGGAACCCCTCAGTGCGCGGGCTGCGAGGCCGCCGCTCCCGTCTTGTCGTGCGTGGCGAAGCGCTCGACCAGCGTCGCGCTGGCCGCGTTCAGGCCGATCACCTCGACCATCTTGCCGCGACGCCGCGCCTTCAGCACGACGCGGTCGAGCGCGCCGATCGCCGAGATGTCCCAGAAATGCGCCGCCCGGACGTCGATGACGATGCGCTCCACCGGCTCCGCACCGTCGACGGCCTCGCTGAACGTCCCCGCCGAGGCGAAGAAGATCTGGCCCGACACGCGGTAGGTCCGCACCCGGCCGTCGGCCGAGAGGTCCGACTCGACCCGGCTCAGCCGCGAGACCTTCCCGGCAAAGAACACGCCCGACAGCAGCACGCCGGCCAGCACGCCGATCGCGAGGTCCTTCGTCGCGACCACGACGCCCACGGTCACGACCATCACCGCCGAAGAGGGCAGCGGGTTCGTCCGCAGCCGCGCCAGGGAGCGCCACTGGAAGGTGTTGAACGAGACCATGACCATCACCGCCGTCAGCGCGGCGACGGGCACGATCGCGAGCAGGTCCTGAAGCGCCACCAGCAGGAGGAGCAGGACGCTTCCGGCGACGAAGGTCGAGAGCCGCCCGCGCGCGCCCGACGAGACGTTGATCACAGACTGCCCGATCATCGCGCAGCCGCCCATGCCGCCGAAGACCGCGGACGCCATGTTGGCCACACCCTGGCCGAAGCATTCCCGGTTCTTGCTGCTCGGGGTGTCCGTCATGTCGTCCACGATCTTGGCCGTCAGCAGGCTCTCCAGCAGCCCGACGGCCGCGAGCGTCACGGCGTAGGGCAGGATGATGCGCAGCGTCTCGAGGGTGAAGGGCACGTCGGGCAGCGCGAGGCTCGGCAGCGCGGAGGGCAGCGCACCGAGTTGCGCGACCGTGCGCACGTCGAGATGGAAGGCGGCGGTGATCGCCGTCAGCACGGCGATCGCCACGAGCGGTGACGGCACGGCTCGCGTGATCCGCGGGAAGCCGTAGATGATGAGAAGGCCGAGCGCGATCAGGCCGTAGGTGGCGGGCGTGACGCCCGTCAGTTCGGGCAATTGGGCGAGGAAGATCAGGATGGCCAGCGCGTTGACGAAGCCCGTCATCACGGATTGCGAGACGAAGCGCATCAGCCGGCCGAGCTTGAGCAAGCCGGCTCCGACCTGCAGCGCGCCCATCAGGATGGTGGCGGCGAAGAGGTATTGCACGCCGTGGTCGCGCACGAGGTCGACCATGACGACGGCGGTCGCGGCCGTGGCCGCTGAGATCATGGCGGGGCGCCCCCCGGCGAAGGCGATCACGCAGGCGATGACGACGGAAGCGTAGAGGCCGACCTTCGGATCGACGCCGGCGATGACCGAGAAGCCGATGGCTTCGGGGATGAGGGCCAGGGCGACGACGAGGCCGGAGAGGATGTCGGCACGGACGCGCGCGACGGAGGCGCGGGCGCGCTTCAGGGATGTGAGCATGGGATGACCGCAGGAGACCGTACCCGCACGAAGCGCCGGGTCCGAGACGTGTCTCGATTGCGTGGTCCGGCGGATCGGCGGCCGGAAGAGCCACCCGGGCTTTCACCGGGTCCAGACGGATGGCCCTCGTTTACTAGACTTGTGCCGCACCACAACATGCCGAGCAGCGCTTTCGGATGCGCGAGGGCATGGCGCGGGGCGAGCGGTCACATCGGTGTGGCTTGCAGCGACGTTCATCGATCGGGGATGCTTGCTCCCGACACCATCCCTGAGACTGCCGCCGGCCTTCTCGGCGCCGCCGATCTCGCCCCCGAAGCTCGGCCTCGCCCGCCCGAGGCTTCGGTCACCGAGGAACGTCAGCCGGCATCAAGCACGCTTGAGATCTCTTCATCCGCCTGGGCAGTGGGCATCAGGATGTCGCCCCCATGCAGGATGAACGCGCAGAAGAGGAGCGTTCCTGCCATACCTGCTACCGGGTAAATGAGGGGGATCAGCTTGCTGCCGGACATCTCAGAACCCCTCTGCTGAACCTGTGGCTCCAGAGTGTGTCACCTGAGACAACTCGCCGGCGAGCGCGCCGTTTCAGAAGCGCCCATAGGCAGCCGGACGGCCGCGGAAGGCGCGATGCGTTTGCCCGACGGTGGCCGAAAGCAGCACGTCCGCTCGGGAGCTCAGTCTGCCGATATCCGGACATTCCGCGCGGCTCATTCGCTAGCACGTGCCGCTCGCGGAGGACCGCTTCGCTGTTGCAAGCAGATGTCTGCAGGCGGACGCAACACCAGCATGTCGCAGCCCACCAATAGCGCATCCGATCCGATTGCATCGTAGCCAGCAGCTACGATGCATCCTCAACGCTCGGCTGATGGGAAGCAGACCAGGTTGCCTCGGACGTGCTTCTTGGTAGCGGTACGCTTCCTGAAGGGCAGATTCGGACCGCCACGCCAGATGTCTCGGCACCCGGATAGGCTGGCGCCGCCAACCTGACACCTGCTACGCTTGGCTGTCGTCCGTTATGCCGGAGGAGGTATGCGAACCCGCACCCCGCCGTTCTCGACCCTCAGGCTCTTCGACGCGGCCGGTCGGCATCTGAGCTTCGCCAAGGCGGCAGCCGAGCTGAACGTCACACCTAGCGCCGTCAGCCACGGGATCGTCGGTCTGGAACGGGCGCTCGGCGTTAAGTTGTTCCTGCGCGAACCCGGCCGGCTATCGCTAACGCGCGAAGGGGCCGACTACCTCACCTACGTGTCCGAGGCCTTGTCGCTCATCCTTGTCGGTACGCGGCGCCTGCCGACGCCGCACTCGGGCAGGACCATCGCCGTGAGCTGTGCGCCGACGGTCGCCTCGAGATGGCTGCTGCCGCGGCTCCACGCGTTCCGCGCCAAGCATCCGAGGATCGCCATCAACTTGGACACCTCCCATCGTCCGGTCGGCTTTCCCGTCGACGGATTCGACTTCGCCATCCGAATGAGCCGGATCCCGGCCGCGCCGACGAATTGGAGCCCCCTGTTCGGAGAATGGCTGGTTCCGGTCTGCAGCCCGAGCTACCGCGAGACCGTTGCCAGCGCCGGCGGCTTCGACCCCGCCCGCGCCACCACGCTCCACGTCACGTCCCTCAGCGAGGATTGGCAGGCGTGGCTCGACGCCACCGGAGCCGCCGATGTTCCTTCGCTCGGCACGATGCGCTTCGACACGATCCAGCTGTCGCTTGAGGCGGCCGCCGCTGGCTTGGGTATCGCTCTCGGTCGGAGATCGCTCATGGACCGGGAACTCCGCGACGGCACCCTCGTCGAGGTCGGGCAGGCAGTCCCGGCCGCGACGACCTATTGGCTGGTCAGCTCCGACTTGGTCGAACAGGAACAGGATCTCCGCAGCTTTCGGGACTGGGTCCTGACGGAGGCCTCGGCCATCGTATCCGACCAAGCGACGCGGATGTCTCCCGTTGCAAGATCCGTGGGCGGCCGAGGCTGCCCCACGCCCGCCGAGGCGGCAACCACCTCGTGAGCACAGCTCATCGGTCGCGCAGAGCTTCTCGTTTGCCTCGCCGGCACCCGGTTGCGACCTTCGCATCCGAGGAGAAGAGCGATGGCAGCGATCTCGAACCGGTGGATGTTGCGGGAACGACGGAGCGGCGCGATCCTCGTCGTGGCGACCGCGGCGCTGGTTCTGAGCGGCGCGATGGGTATCCGGCAGACCTTCGGGCTGTTCCTCGGGCCGTTCTCGTTCGAGCACGGGATCCCGGTGGCGACCGTCGCGCTGGCGATCGCTCTCCACAACCTGGTCTGGGGGTTCGCCCAGCCTTTCGCTGGGGCGGCGGCGGACCGCTATGGCGTCGCTCCGGTGGTTGCCTTCGGTGCTCTCGTCTTCGCCGGCGGCCTGGCGCTGGCCGCCCTTGCACCCTCGGGTCCAATGCTCCTCCTCGGTATGGGGCTGATGGTCGGCATCGGCATCAGCTGCACGAGCTTCGGGGTCGTGCTGACGGCGGTCGGCCGGGCGGCCACGCCGGAGGGCCGCAGCTCGGCATTGGGCCTCGCGAGCGCCGGCGGCTCGCTGGGTCAGGTCCTGCTCGTGCCTTTCGCCGGGACGATCACATCGGCCGCGGGCATGACGGCGGCACTTCTCGCCCTCGCCGGCATCATCCTCGCGGTTGCCCCGCTCGGCCTCTGGCTCGACGGCGGTGATCGACGATCAACGGCCGACGCCGGGACCACATCAGCCAGCCTCTCCGACGTGCTCGTGCAAGCCTGCCGGAACCCCGGCTACCAGCTTCTCACGCTCGGCTTCTTCACCTGCGGCTTCCAGCTCGCCTTCATCGCGACGCATCTGCCGGGCTACCTCTCCCTCTGCCACATGCCTGCGAGCCTGAGCGCGACGGCTCTCGCCCTGATCGGCCTGTTCAACATGGCTGGCAGCTGGGGCTGCGGCTGGCTCGGCGGACGCTTCCGCCAGCAGCACGTCCTCGCATGGCTCTACCTGATCCGAGGCGTCGCGATCGGCGCCTTCGCCCTCGTGCCGAAGACCGAAGCCGTGGTCGTACTCTTCGCCGCCGTCATGGGCCTGACGTGGCTCGGCACCGTCCCGCTGACGAGCGGCCTCGTGGCGAAAGTGTTCGGGGTCCGCCATCTCGGCACCTTGTTCGGCATCGTCTTCCTGAGCCATCAGATCGGATCATTCCTCGGCGCGTGGCTCGGCGGCGTCGTTCTGGACGCGACCGGCTCCTACGGTCCGGTCTGGGCGGCCACGGCTCTCGCCGGCCTGTTAGCCGCTCTGCTCCACTTCCCGATCGACGACCGGCCGGTCTCCGCCGGTCTGCCCATGTCAGCGCGGGCGTGATGTCGACGCTCGTCGTCGACCCCCTCGCTGCCGGCGGCGCACTCGCCGAAGCGGTGACGGTTCGATGCCGGGACGGCTACGTGCTGCACGGTCACCTCTGGAGTGTCGATCCGCGACTGGAGCCGATGCTCGGCACGGTGGTGCTGAACCCCGCGACCGGAGTCCTCGCGGGCTACTATCACGCCTACGCACGGTTTCTCGTCGCACACGGGTTCGAGGTGCTGACCTACGACTACCGCGGAATCGGCACTTCCCGCCCGGCCACTCTGAAGGGGTGCGGTATCCGCTGGCGGGACTGGGGCGAATTGGACTTCGATGCTGTGGTTCGATGGACCCGCGCCCGCCGCGGCGGGCCGCTGCTCGTCGTCGGGCACAGCATCGGCGGCTTTCTTCCCGGCTTCGCGGAGGCAGCCAATCTCGTCGACCGCTACCTCGCTGTCGGCGCACAGTTCGCCTACTGGCCCGACTACGCCGTCGGCGACCGGCTCCGCATGGTCGCGAAGTGGCATTTCGCGATGCCGGCGATGACGGCATTGGCAGGCTACTTCCCGGGCCGGCAACTCGGCTGGCTTGAGGATCTCCCAGCCGGCATCGCCTACGAGTGGAGCTTTCGCCGTGCCCGAATGGAACTCAGCTACCCGCGGCGCGCGCGCGAGGCGATCCTCGCCCGCTTCGCGGCCGTGCAAGCCCCGATCCTGGCCGTCGGAACGACCGACGACGCGTTCGGAACGCCGCCCGCGATCCGCCGGGGTCTCGATTACTACGCAGCAAGTCCCCGCACGCAGGTCGAGTTGACGCCCGCTGCGCTGGGCGCGACGACGATCGGCCATTTCGGCTTGTTCCATGCCCGCCGCAACGGCACGTTCTGGACCGACTCGCTGGATTGGCTGCGCGACGGCAGGAATCCTTGGCCGGAAGCGGTAGCCGCCACCCTTGGTCCGTGTTGTCGCAGCAGGACGCTTTCACGATGACCACCTCCGCCCCCGCCATCCGCGCCGTCGACGCTCCTGTCCGGGCCAAGGCGAGCAACTATCCCGAGCCGTTCGCCTCGCGGATGGACGGGCGGATCAAGCAGCCACTGGGAGACCTCTTCGGGCTTCGGAACTTCGGGGTGAACCTCACCCGGCTGCGACCGGGAGCGGTGTCAGCCCTCCACCATCGCCACACATGCCAAGACGAGTTCATCTATGTTCTTGATGGCGAGCCGACGCTGCTCACGGATGCGGGCGAAACGCGTCTGGAGCCCGGCATGGTGGCTGGCTTCCCAGCGAACGGCACGGCGCACCATCTCGAGAACCGCACGAACCGTGACTGCCTGATCCTCGAGATCGGGGACCGCAGCCGCGGAGACGAGGCGACCTATCCGCAGGACGACCTGATGGCTTTGATGGATGCGAGCGGGACTTGGCGCTTCTCCAGGAAGGACGGAACGCCCTACTAGAGCGGGGCTCGTCCGACCGGAAGCTGCGCAGGGTGGCTGGGGGTTGATGGGGCAAGGAGGCGCTCATACCGGCAACCTTGTCCGTTGATCTTCGCCATCGCGTGGCGTCCGCAATGTCAGCCAGTGCGACCTGTCGACAGACCGCCGAGCGCTTCGGCGTGAGCCGAGCCAGTGCCAGCCGCCGGTCGCAGCAGAAGCGGCGCGTGGGCCACGTCGCGCCCAAGCCGCTGAGCGGCGATCAGCGCTCCCGCCACATCGAGGCGCATGCCATGATCAGCCTCCCTGCCGCGGCCGACCCCTCATGTCGGCACTGACCGATTCGGACCTGCAGGAACTCGCCCGGAGCGAGCACGGCTTCCGGGGAAAGCTCGGGAGCGTCGGGCGCGGCGGCCCGGCGGTCGAGGGCCTGAGCCAGACCGTGACGAGCCTCATGGCGATGCCGGACGCGACGACGATGCTGGCACTGATGCGGCGTCTCGACCCGTTGCACTGGCGGCTGGTGTAGCGGGGTCGGCTGTGATCTGAGCTGCTCCGATGTCCGCTCCCAAGAAGCGTGCTATCCTGGCTGAACGACGGCTTTGGGCAGGAAGCCGCCGGTCCGCAGCCGCCTGCGGTATGTAGAATAAGCGGACATCAGCGTCCCGACCGGCGCCACCCTACTGCGGGCTCTCTGTCTCGCGGCATGCGGGTGTCGCCCCCCTCAACCGCGACAGAAAACGTTGAGGCCGCCGCTCGCTCCGGCTTGGATGAGAGATGAAGGCGCAATGTCAGTCGCTCGCCGCTGCTGCGATCGAGAAGAGTGCTGCGAGCGCGAAGTTGCCGGCCACGAGGAGGGTGAGCAGGGTCAGCATCGTCGCTCCCTTCAAGCCACGCAGGTCCAGACGACCGCGGCCCACTGCGGCGGGCATGCGCGGGTCGGCTTGGACATGCTCGAAAGCTTGGCGACCTGAGGAGCGGCATGCGCCGAGGTCAGCGTCGGCACGTGCGCCGTACCGACCATGAAGGCGCCGCAGATGACCAAGCGAAGAACGATATCGAGCATTGTTCCACCCCTCGTGCGGTCGTCGATGACCGTCTGTAGGTTCAGATGTAGAAGCTATGCCTTTCCTCGATATTGCGTAGTTCGTTGCGTGGTCGGCTAGACCCTGCCATCGGAGAGGCCAGATGCCGGAGCCACTGCCAGAGCCTACGAAAGAGCAGATCCGACTGCTCGCCGCCGCAGCCGCGATCGTCGTTGTGGCCACGGCACTGGCGTGGTTCTTCGTGATGCCTGATCGGCCCGATATGGCTGTTCAGGACAGCGCCGCTGCGGCCATGGTTGCGTCCATGGCGCTGCTCGGGAAAGCGAGGCGGCACCGGAAGCGATGAGAACCGACGGCTTGGGGGCTCAGCACCTGACGAAACTCCTTCAGCCCCGCCGGCACCCACCGCGCATGGCCTAATTCATCCGCGCCACGCTCAACACGCCACGGGTGTGGCTGCGCGGTGACGGCGGGAGGCCTGGAGCCGTTCTATACAACTACAAGTTCGCTTCCTGAGACCCGCGAACCGCCTCTAGCTCGCTCGGCTCGCCGCGGCGGGCTTTTTCATTTCGAGATCTCGCAGGGCGCAGAAAGGCTAGTGCGTCAGTAAAAAATGCTGCAATTGCAGAAATACCTCCTTGTCAGTTTGAGTGCACATCGGAAACACGCTGACCGCCAGCCATCAACCTTAACGCTTATCGAACGATTGCGTTCGAAACTCTCGCTGTTGCTTCACACATCGGAAGGCAGGATCAGCGAAGTTTCAAGAGATGGTTAACATCAATGTGGCCGTTGTCACCGATGGCAACGAAGGCGATGCCGTCATCAACGTTCTAAACAGTGGCAGCGTACAAGCAAACGACACAAACGGGGGATTTTCTGGATCTTTCTTTTCGGCGTTTAAGACGAGTCAATCTTACTACAACGTCGACATCAAGGCTTCGAACGGCAACACGGTCGATATTGGGTCAATCTACGGCGTCAATGCCGGAACGACTACAGATTTCCTAATTTTTCAGGGCCTCAATGCAGGAGGTAACGTCGCTGCCTCCATGCAAGCTACTTACAATCCAACAGATGTTACGCAAAATTATACATCGACTATCACGGCTCTCAACTTTGCCGGTATCACTACGTTGCGTGTTTTCGCAATCAACAACTATGGACAGCCCTTCTATTTCGATTCACCAGATTTTGGCAATATCTCAGCTGGTGGCGCAGATTCGACACCACCGACGCTGGCCATATCGAGCGTGACCGGCGCGACCAACGTGATCGACGGACACACAATCGTCGGCGCGATCGGCGCCGAGGATGCAGGCGCGACGGTCACGATCCGCGATGGCAGCACCGTGCTCGGCACGGCCGTCAGCGACGCTCAGGGCAACTTCAGCTTCGCCCTGCCTAACCTCACAACCGGCAGCGGCCAGACCTACAATCTCACGGCATCGGCTACCGACGTCGCTGGGAACGAGGGCGTCAGCACGAACTTCTCGTTCAGCCTCGACATGGTGCCGAACCAGAACCTCTTCGGTAGCTTCGGTCCTCACCTCGACGACACGGCCAAGGCAATCTACGAGCTCTACGATGCCGTCCTGGATCGCGCTCCCGACGCGCTCGGCTTCGAGAGCTACATCCGATCGGCAGAGAACGGCGCCTCGTTGCGCGACATTGCCGCCTCGATGCTCGGCTCCGCAGAGGCGCAAAGTCATGTCGGTGCTACCGGCAACGCGGAATTCGTCGAGCGGCTATATGAGACCGCACTCCACCGTGGCAGCGATTCTGAGGGACTGACCACCTACACGCAGTACCTCGACAACGGCGGTTCACGTGCGGATGTGGCTCTGATGTTCGCTCAGAGCGCTGAGAATGTTGCCGGACTGACGGCTCTGTCTTCGAACGCGACGCTCGCGCCGGATCCGACCGCCTCCGACGTGGCCCGCCTCTACTATGGTGTTCTTGATCGAGCTCCTGAAGCAGGCGGGCTCCAGGGCTGGACCAATTCGGTCGAGCACGGCACCAGTCTGCAGGATGTGGTCCGCGCGTTCCTTTCGTCCGATGAGTACGAGGTCATCACCACGGGACTGACCGACACGCAGTTCGTCGAGAGCTTGTACCAGCAGGTTCTCGGGCGCACCGCCGAGGACGCTGGTGTCCAGTTTTGGTCCTCAGTCCTTGCTCAGGGAGGCAGCCGTTCCACGATCGCGAACGCGTTCGCGGATTCGCTGGAGTTCCAGTCTGCACACGCGGGTGCGAACAACGCCACCTACGTCCAGGACCTGTACCAAGCCGTTTTGGGCCGGGCTGGCGATGAGGCTGGCATCCAGGCTTGGTCAGCGGCACTCGACGGCCAGAGCTTGACGCGCTCCGACCTTGCCCACGTGTTCACTGCCTCGACGGAATTCCAGACCAAATTCGTCCAGCCCTCTGACGCCGCCTTCGTCGACAGCTTGTACATGGGCGCGCTCGGGCGCCACGCTGACGATGCCGGGTTCGAAAGCTGGACCACCGCTCTCACGCACGGCATCAGCCGAGCGGAGGTGGCAGTGGCCATCTCGGAGAGTGTCGAGGCGCAGACCCACCTCGTGAATGTCATCGAGCAGGGCTGGCACCTCGTTTGAGGGACCACTCAACCCTGCATCCTCAGCCCGCTCGGCCTAGCCGAGCGGGCTTTTTCGTGCACCTCACACTTCACACTTGCGAGGGCTGTTGGCGGTGGTGGGACAGGGATGCCTCAGTTGGCTTTGTCGCCTGACATGGCTCCGCTGGTGGACGTCAACCCCATCCCCGATCGATGCTGGCGGGGCCGCCCCATGCACACATCCTGCCCCACAGCCTCACGGACCGCGGGGCCTCTTCATTGCGCCCGTCATCCGCGCAGGACACTGGGTCGCGAGGAAGTCTGCCCGACGACCTTTGAGCGTCTGACAAGACCACAGTTCGATGAAGCGCCAGACGATGAGGGCAGCAGGCCAGCGATAGGGCAGCAACGTCGCAGGATGGATGCCGCCGAAGACGGCCTGCCTGCCGTCGGTGAGCACCTCGACGCGCTCAGTCTTCCCGTCCGCACCCCTGAACTCCACCGGCTCGTAGGGCAGCGGCTCGGTGATGCGGTAGAGCATCAGGAGCTTTGGAGCGCGCTCGACGCGGCGCGGTGCATTGCCAAGGATCTTTAGAGCCGCGGCGCGCGCCTTCTCGGCGAGATCCGGCGCCAACGTATCGATGTCGATGGCGATCAGCCAGTCGCCCATCTTGCAGCCGACGCCCGTCCACATCTCGAACGACCGGTCGCAATCGCTCTCGACGGTCTCGTGCTGGTGCTAGTTGAAGCCGCGCCAGCCGTGCTGCCCGAGTTCGCCCACGGCCTTGCCGCGGGACGCCGGTCTCCTGGCGATGAAGGAATGGGGAGATAGCTCGGCCTGTGGCGGCACAATGGGGACGAACCGTCGGTAGTCCATTTCCCACAGCCGTCGGAACGGATTGACCCGTGGAGATCTTAGCGCTGGAGAGTTGTCCGATCCGGTATGATCTAACTGCACAAGCTCACCGTTCGACGGCATATTGCTGCTGTCCATGAATGGTCTTCCTGCCGAACGGCCCTGAACAAGCGCTCGTGCTCAAGGTGCTGTATTTGAAAGCGGCGGTTCTTCCGTGCTACCGGCAGGGCCGCTGTTTTCGCGTCCACGGGCAAGCAGGTCGTTTTCCCGCAGGGATCAGGTCAGGCAGCGCCCTCAACAGAGGGCAGCGGCGTCACCTCGACCGGAGCCAGCGGCGTGACGGCACGGCGCGCGATCTCCTCCGTCGCATCGACGATGTAGGCCGATTAGTGCGCCTCAATCATCTGCACGCTCGTGTCGTGGAGAGCCGCGACGAGACGCACCGGTACACTGGCGCTCAGCGCGCGGACGATCGAGCTGTGGCGCAGGCACAGCATCACCGTGTCGGCCGGGACGGCAGCGATGTCGCGTGCGGCAGCCCAATGACGGACAGCTGCGGACGCAGACGCCCAAGGTCTTCGGTCGACCCCCTCCCACTCTGCCGGCCCTATCTGCTTCTTGTGCCAATGCAGCAGGAGGGGCTCATGACCGCGACGGCCGGACAGCGCCGGCTGGAGGCGGGCGATGACATCGGCGCCGACCGGAACGGCAATCGGGGTAGCGCGCTTTGCAGCCCATCCCTTCCGCGATGGCGGCACCATGATGCGGGACGGGGCAACCTCAACATCGGCGACCTTGATGCGGGCAACTTGCGACAGCCGAGCTCCGGTCGCAGCCATGACGAGCACGAGGCGGCCGAAGTCGCTGGTGTCATCGACAGCGAAGGCTGAATCGACCAGCCGACGGATCTCAGCATCGGGCAGCACCTGCTTGCGGGCGTTCGAATCGGCAAAGACGGCCTTCGTGCCCGACTTGATCTCCGCGGAAATAGTGGAGGGGAGGGCGCGCCGATGCAGATCGGCCGAGGCATTCAATGCCGCCCGGAGATCGTTGAGGAGGCGGTGACCGTCGTCGGGGCCAGACCCTTCGACAGGCGTCGACGCCAGGCTTGGATCGCGCTGGCCGTGAGGCGCGCCATGGGCATGTCGGCAAAGTCTGCATCGGAAAACACGTGCTTCGACAAACGGCTCTCGGCATCACGGCCTGCAGTCGCCGTACGACTGGCTCGAGCTGCGACGTAAGCTTCGACCGCCGATCGGACCGTAGGAACCTGCACAGCCGCCACGTCGGTATCGGCTCCTTCGGCTTGTTCGAGCCGAGCCTTCCATTCGATGGCGGCCGTCTCGGCAGTGGGGTAGGGCAGGGCGCCGGGCTCCGCTCCGGCATCGTCGGCCTGCGCGCGGCGCTCCTCGAATCGCCTTCCGCCAAGCACGAGCTTCGCTACCCACATGCCGGGACCGCGGGCCGCCTTGCGATAGTCGAGAGAGAGACGCCCCCTCGCCCTCCGGAGATGCCGTGCCAGTATGGGTTCTTCCCCAGTGCGAGCTTGGTACGCTTCGCAGCACTGTCGAACGTCACGGGCTTGGCCATGCTGCGTCTCACAGATCGTCTCACACAGAAGTGCTGGCGAACTATGATGTAGATGACGGATTTTTGCGAGCGACAGAGGGCGCTGAGCTCATCATGTTTCTCAGGATCCGTCCTGTGACTGCCCTTTCATGACGAAAACACGGGTTCGATTCACGTAGGGCGCGCCACATCTGTGCGGACCCGACTTGTCCGAGCATCTTGCGCGCGAAGACCTCGGACAGCAAACAGCGGCGGAGCCGGGGCTCCCGGCGGCAGGCCGGCGTGAAACCTGCTACAGCGGGCGTCCTGTCACGCAATCCTGGCCGATGACCGATCGAGCGACCCTCAACACCCTGCGCGAGCGCGTCGCGGATGCGGCGGCACCGACCCGCCAGCTCTTCGTCGAGGCGTGGGCCGCCTGCACGGGACACCCGCCGCCGGATGCGACGGATCGCTTCGACGTCCTCGTGGTGGGGGAGGCCTGGGCCGACGCCGCCCTGCTGCTGGCAGCCTGCGCACTTCCGGACGAGCGCCTCGAAGTGTTCTGGTCGGCGGGCGGCGCGAACACGCTGAGCCTCGTCGGGGAAAGCGGGGCCGGGAGGGAAACGGGTGTCGCGGTGGCGGCAGGCTACTCGGGCAGGATCGGGCTCTCGCTCCTCGCGACCGTGCTCGATCGGCTCTGCGACGGGTGAGGCCGCCCTTCGCGCCGAAGAGGCCGAGCGGCCACGCGCCGCTGCCACGCGATCGCGCGGAACTGCTTCCTGCCCCTGCGGTTCTTCTTGGCCGGTTCGGATGCCCGCAGGAGAGGCCCCATGCTCGACGTCGGACAGGATCGCGTATCTGACCCCATCGATGCCGTTCGAGAACACCCCCGCAGCTTCGCGCACGCGGTCCGCGGCCAGACGCAGAGCTACGTCGAGAGGCGAAAGGCCGACGTCGCCCGGGCCGTCTCCGAGATCGCGGACGCGATCCGGACGAGCGGCGACGGGTTCTCGGACAGCCCCAACGTGAAGGCTTTCTTCGACGGCGCCGCGGACGGCGTCACGGAGTTCTCGGCCGGGATCGCGCGCCGGACCTCCGCCGAGCTCTACGACGAGGTGGAGGCGGCGATCCGGCGGCGGCCCGCCGTCGCCGCCGCCGCGGCCGTGCTCGCGGGCCTCGCTCTCTACCGCGTCCTCAGGGCCTCCGAGCTCCGGCCCATCCCCCGCTCGCACGCCGTCGTGCCGGCGGACGTCTTCCCCACGCCGGACATCTGAGGCTCCGATGCGGACTTCCCCCGACCGCAGCATACCGACCCTTCTCGGCGACGCGCTGCGCGAGACCCAGGACCTGATCGGCAAGGAGATCGCCCTGTTCCGCGCCGAGATGGGTGAGGGCCTGGAGCGGTTCGTCCTCGGCATCACGCTCTTCGCCGCCGCCGCGGTGTTCGTTCTCACCGCGCTGCTCGTCTTCATCCTGGCCCTCGTGAAGGGTCTTGCGGTCCTCTTGAACTCCGAGGCGCTGGCGGCGCTCATCGTGGGCGGCCTGTTCGCGGCGATCGCCCTGGCGCTGGCCCTCTGGGGCCGCAGTCGGGCCTCTCCGGCAGGCCTGGAGCCCCGGCGGACCGAGCGGCAGGTGCAGCAGGACGCCAAGATCATCACGGAGCGCATGGACGAATGAGCAGGTCCGCCGACGAACTGGAGCACGAGGTCGAGGCGAGCCGCGAGAGGCTCGACCGCACCCTCGGCGACCTCCAATCCCGCCTGACGGGTCCGGGGCTCGCCAGGGATTTCGCAGGCTTGCGCGACCCGGGCCGTAGCCTGGGCGAGGGTTTCGGGCAGCTCGCCGCGACGATCCGCGAGCATCCCCTTCCGGCCCTCCTGATCGGAGCGGGCCTGGGTCTGCTCGCCTACGACGAGGCGAGACGCGCGGGACGCCGGCGCCGCGTCCCCGTGCCGCCGGCCGCGAGGCCGGCGGAGGGCGACCTGCCGGAGAACAGGGGCACGCGGCTCGACGAACGCCTCGACGCCGGCGTGGAGGAGACGTTCCCGGCGAGCGACCCCGTATCGGTGCGGATCACCAAGTAGCGGGCTCGGCGGAGCTCAGGCGGCCAGGATCTGCGCGAACGGCGCGGGCTCGTCGGCGTGGCCGGCCGTCCCATCCCGGTCCTGCTGCGCCTGCACCTCGCGGGCCACGCGCTCGAGCTCGTCGTCGTCGCACAGGGGCGCCTGCCTGACCATGCCGATCAGGGCGAGCATTCCCACCACGACGAACCCGCCCGCAGCAATCAGCACATACGTCATGCTCACCTCGTCGAGACCGGAAGCGTATCGCCGAAAACTCCGCGGTCTACGGCAATAAGGAGGTAAGCAATCGCTCGACCAGTCCTGCGGGATGCCGCCGGGCGGGGGGCGCTTTCTTCCAGCCACGCCCCCATCCGGCCGATCGACTGTCTCGAGCGGTCCGCGTGGGCTCGGGGAGCGGCGCTGATCCGGTCGATCCTTCCGATCACGCGAGCCGGAAGCGGCCTCGTCGCCCAGGTGCCGGCGTGCGGATGCGGACGGAGCGGCCGAGCACGTAACCTTTTCGGGGCTCCGACCGTATTGGCTCCCGGCAGCAATGCCGTACGGACCTGACAGACTTGAGCCCGCCCGGTGCGCCGCGGCGGGCTCTTTCCTGCCCGCTCGAAGCTTGAACCCGTAGAGGATAATCCACGTTAACCGATCGGGCCCGCGGTGAAGACCTCGGGACCGGTTCAACATCATGGGGAGCAAAGTCTATGAAGACGATCGCTATCCTCGGCATCTGTGCCGCAACCATGATGACACTCACCACGGCCGCGGCGGCGGCCGAAGGTGGAACGACGGGGGCGGGCGGCACGAAGCCGGCGGCGGACAAGGCGCAGCGCGATCCGCACACGACCGGCACGGCGCCCGGCGCCAATGTCGGCGGCGGTGCGCCGGGCGTCGCGGGTCAGCCCGGTGGCCGGGCCGATCCGACCAATCCGCCCGGCCCGGGCGAGCGCCCGGACTCGAAGAAGAAGTAGGAGCCGACACGCCCGCCCGGTTCGCCGGACGGGCCCTCTCGCCGGATTCGCGAAAGACGGCGCGCGGTGGAACAGGCAGCCGGGCTCGCGCGTGATCTTCGGCACCACGAGGACGCGATGAACCCAGCTGACACCCCCCAGCCCGCCAGCGATCCAAAGCCGATCGGCGACCCGTCGCCCGGGCCGCTGACGCCGGACGGCGATCCGCCGCCGAACCCGCCCGCACCGCAACCCCCCGGCCCGATCCCGGAGGACGACCTCGAGCAGGTCGAGGAGCAGCCGAGTTGAGCGGCACGACGCCGTCCCCCCGGGAGAGCGAGGGCATGCAGCAGGACACCCCGGACGCCGATCGCGTCGCCCGCACGGTCGCAGAGAACGTCTACGCGGCCTACAGCCGGCAGATATCGGGTGCGACGCATCCGCAGACCGAGCAGACGATGCTGGCGCGCCTCGCCGAGGCGATCCGGCCGCAGGTGCCGAGCGGGGCGCCGGGCGCGATCATCGAGGCGGCGAATGGCGTGCTCGACGCCTGGGAGCGGCAGGATCCGGAGGTCCGCGGCCCGCGCGTGAGCGCGATCGACCTGATCGACGGCTCCGTCACCGTGCGGCCGAACGGGCCGCCTGACGCGCCCGCGCCGGACTCCCGTCAGGGTCCGGTGTAGCCCAGCGCTGCGGCCGCCTCCCTCAGGCGGGCGAGCGACGTGGCGTAGCGCTCGCGCAGGAACGCGCCGTCCGGCAAGGTCCGGTCCGGACCGACGTTGTCCTCGTTGTCGGACATCTTGATGAGGAGGGCGCCGAGGTTGCGGCTCGCGATCACCGCGCCGATCCGCTCCGAGTAGGCCGTGCGGGACGTAGGCTTGGTGAGGATCCTCACCATCTCGACGACCACCGCAGGGAAGCCGGCCGCGACGAGGTCGGCCTCCGTCCGGGGCCTGTCCTCCAGGACGTCGTGCAGGATGGCGGCCTGCATCACCTCCATCGGGTCGATGGCGATGCGGTCGACGGCCCGAGCGTGCCCGGCGCGCTTCACCGCCGCGTTCGCGACCCGCTCCAAATGCCGGATGTAGGGCTGCCCGCCTTTGTCGATCTGTCCCGCATGGGCCGTGATGGCGAAGCTGTGCGCCTCGAAGATGTCCGGCATCGGCTACTCGATCTCGTCGGGACCGTCCAAGAGCCCCATCCCGATCGCCATGGCCAGGACGTCGGCGCCCGTCATCTCCGGGCCGTGGTCGACCCGGTAGAGGCCCGGGCCGCCCTCGGCCGGCATCACGGTACGGCCGGCCGCGCGCAGGGCCTCGATGGCATCGTGTACCGGGTCCTGATCGAGCGGATCGGCCATGTCCCAACGATAGCGCCCGCCGCCGAAATTCCCAGATCGGATTCCTGTTCGTCCGGGTCCGTCGCCCGCCGTCCATGATCCCGATCACGGAAGCCGCGGCGTGAAGGCCTCATAGGGTCCAGGCCACCACAGGAGGAGGTGCCATATGACACGCACGATGAAGGAGCAGTTGCGCGCGTTCGCGATCATCATCACGGCGCTCGTCGCCCTCGCCGCCGTCTCGGCGGTCGGGCACGCGTACCATCCCTCGGAGACGGACGACGCCGTCCGCTTCGGCGGGATGATGTGATCTCCGGAGCCTCTTCCCGGATCCTCGGAACCGGGAGGGGGCTCGCGCCGACGGCGGGATCAGGTGCGGCCCGGTGGCCGCCGGCGCTGCATGGCGACGTAGATCGCGACCACCACCAGCGCCAGGACCAGCGCGAGCCACAGCCAATTGAGGTCGACCTCCCCCGCCGGCGGATGAGCGGTCGCCGGCTTGCTCTCCGGCACCGGCGGTGCGGGAGAGGTGGCCTGGGCGAGAGCCTCCTGCGCACCGACGAGCAGCGCCAGCAGGCCTGTGCGAGCGATTTTCAGCATCGCGATCCTCCGTGTCTACGCCGGCAACCAGGGCGTGCAACCGGCTGTTCCGGCACCGCACGACGGGCAATCACGTCCTGCGCGCGCGTTGGGGGCACTTCGGCCAAGCGGTTTCGAAGCGGGATTGGCGCGGTTCCGCACCAAATTGGGAGAACCTTGGCCTTAGCGTCGTTTCGCATCCCCATCAATTGCGGAGTCTGGATGCGGCGCACATAGTAATTCTCATGTCTATGCTGCGCTTAGCAGCCTCATGTGCGCTTCTTGTGCTGATTGCAGGCTGCTCTCGTCTGTCTGAGCGGACAGGTAAATACACATCTCTTCCTAAGCGAGCAGCCCCTAAGGCTGCCCTTTATACGAGTACGTTGCCGAAACATCTTCCCGGCCGGCTGACAGCGTCGCCGCCGGCGGATCCGGCCACGAGCGTGACCCCGATCGCGGCGCTCAGGACCTCGGAAGCCGCCCGGCAGAGATGGGAGCCGCTGCGCCCGATCGGTCTGTCCCGCCCGCCCGCCGCGGTGAGAGCTCTCTCGACGATGCCTGAACAGGAACAGCCCGCCGACCTTCTCCCGGCGCCGAGCTACGACCGGGACGCTCGGATGAGCCGCCTGCTGCAGGCGGGCGAGACGGCGGCCAAACCGATCTGCTCGGGCTGCTGAGCGGGGCCGGTACGTTTCCGACCCGTGCGGAACTTCCCGAGGTCCATCGGGCATGTCTGCGGGAATGGTCGGCGGAAATGCTCGGGAGGTGGATGGCGCGCCCTGATCGCGGGGCGGCCGCTGAGGTCACTGATGAGCGTCCCGCCGAAGCAGTTCGTCGATCTGTCCGAGGAAGCCGCGCTGGCGATGGCCTGCGCGGCCCATGGAGCCAGTCGGGCGATCGAGGAGGCGACCGGCTCCGCCCCGGATCCGGAACTCAGCCAGAAGGTGGCGCTGTTCGCGATCGGCGCCTTCATCAGTTGCGGTGGCCTCGGCCTGAAGCATGCCGATCACAAGGCGATCACGACGTGGCTGGCGCAGGATGTGGCCGCAGGTGGAGGCGGCTGAGGCCGGCGCCGTCAGTGCGCGCGGCTGCCAGGCCGAGCCGAGCCGGCAGCCTCGCTGACGGAGGCCTGCACGCTCCCGAAGGGATCGCCGAGGAGTTCGACCCGGGCGGAGATGCTTCCCGACCCGCGTGCGGCATCCCCCGTCACGGGCTCGCTGATCAGCAGCGCCGTCAGAAGCGCGAGCGCGGTGAAGAGGAGAACTGTCAGGCCCTCGGCGACCTGGACGGCCCATCGCTGCAGCAGCTGGATCGTCAGGCATCCGGCGACGAAGACCGCCGTCAGCACGATGGTGACCACGGAGATGCTCATGCGGCCCGTGCCGCGTCGAGGGCGGAGGAGGGAGATGTCACGGGTCAGTCCAGGTCCTTGAGGAGGTAGAGTTCACGAAACTCCTCTGCCGTCACTTCGTCTCCGCTCGCCAAGCGGATTTTCACCGCCTGACCGCTTGCCTCGCACTCGCGCGCCCGCCGGTAGGCCTCGGCGGGCTTCAAGAAATTCTCGGCCATCGTCCCGTCGGCCTCGTCGCTGGTCACCGTGAACGCCATGGCATCCTCCTGATCGCCCAGCCTATCGCCAAGCCGGGTGCGGGGAACAGGAAAAACCCGCCGCGGCAGGGCCGGGCGGGTTTCCGATTGGAGGTCCTGCTGGTCAGGATCAGCAATCGTCGTCCTTCTTGCCGACTTTCTGATCAGCACCGGCATTGTTCATCGCACCGACCGTGCCGGGCGAAGCCGGCTGCTCGCCGCCCGCAAGGTTCTTGGCGGCCGGATCGGTGCGGTCGCCCTTGTTGGCCTGAGCGGTCGAACCTTGATTCGAGCCTGTGGCCTGATTGGCGCCGACATTGTTCATGGCACCGACAGTGCCCGGCGAGGCCGGCTGCTGGCCACCAGCGAGGTTCTTGCTGGAGTTATCGACATCCGAACTCTTCGGATTGGCCGCCTGTTGCTGAGGGCTCTTATCCTTGGTCGAGCCGGTGTTGCAGGGCGCCGCGAGGACCGGGCCGGCCGTCAGGGCAAGAATCGCGGCGGTGCCGATCAGCGTTGTTACCTTCATGGTGTTTTCCTCCTACGGTTGAATGTCGAGGAGAAAACGCTTCCCTTCGCCGAGGTTCCGCGCAAAGTCGCCGCGCGCTGATTTTGCCGTCGCGTCCGAATTCGCCATCGCGATACGGCATCGGCCATGTCTGCCGCCTACGGTCAAGCTAACCCATTCTCGTCGCGATCACTTGGTCTACGGCTCCCGCCCGGCGCGACCGGGCCGTATGGAGTCGAGACATTGCTGGTACGTACCGCCTTCGCCCTCCTTCTCACCACCGCCGCCGCCGCGGCAGCTCCGAACGGGGCCGCGTCCTCGGATCGCAGCGAGCTGAAGAAGTACTGCACCGGCGACTACTTCACCTATTGCGGCGACCTGGAGCCGGACGGCCCCGAGGTTCAGGCCTGCTTCCGGCAGAACAAGGCCAAGCTCTCGCCGAACTGCCAGGCCGCCATCACCGCCTACACAAAGGGCCAGAAGCGGGGCTGAAGCGCCTCAGGCCGGCTCGCCGGCCCCCGGCTCGGAGCCGCGGCCGACGATCTCCAGGGCGCGCAGGACCGCCAAGCCGATCGCGTCGGCGTCGACGCGGCCCTCCGGGGTCGCGGGCGTGACCGCCACGGCCTCCACCTCGTCGCTGCCGAGCGCGCCGACGAAGACCGTGAAGACCGGACCCTGCGGCTCCGACTCGTCCGCGACGAGGCCGACCCGGTATCCGGCCTCCTCGCCGTAGAGACAGAGTGCCTCCGCGGCGCGGCGTGTATCCGGCTGCGCCTCGGCGCGGCGGGCCTTGCCGAATTCGGGACGGATGACGTTGCTCATCCGCGCGAGCATAGCGGAGAGCGGGCCGAGTTCACGGGAAAAAGCGTCGCGCGGCGGGTTCTCCACCCCGGCCCCGCGGCGAGGTTTAACCGATCCACAACGCCTTGCCTGCCAGAGACGGGCGCGGGGGAAGCGTTCGGGACAGATCGATCCGTGATGGAACAGCCTTTCCGCACTGCCTGCATGCTCTGCCGCCGCTCGATGCGGCTCGGCGGCGGCCTCGGCGAGGGGCGGCACGTCGCCGCCTGGAACGTCGCGGTCTGCGATCCGTGCCACGTGGAGAACCCGCAGGGACCGAGCCTCGCGCGCCATCCGCGGCTCGCCGCCTATCTTCGTTCGAAGGGTATCGCGTCCGCCGAGAACGGCGCGGGCTTCGTCGCCTGGCCGGCGGAGCGCGAGGCCGCCTGAGGCGTCCGCCGGGCCCGCGGGCAGGGAGAGCCGCATGGCCGAGTACTGGATCAACGCCTTCCGGCGCTGGGACGGCGCCACGGTCTTCCGGGAGTCCGACGCGACCGGCCGGCCGAACCGGCGCCGGGCCGAGACGCCGATGCTCTACCAGGGCACCTGCCGGCTGACCTATCGTGTCCGCGTCCGGCCGAGATGCGCTGAGGCCGCGGCCTGCGGGCGCCTCGCGGCGGACGGGTTCATCGCCCTATCGGACACCTGCCCCCGCTGCGGGGCACCGCCCCCCATCGTGTGCGCCGCCGCCTTCCGCACCTGAACCCGCATCGGTCACCCCGATCATCAAGATCCGTCCTCGGCTCTGCCGGAAGCGGGTCAGGGTCGGCGAAACTGTGGGTTCCGCCCGCGGCCGCGCGGGCTACCATCCGCCGCACAAGAACTCGGAGTGCCAGGGATGGAAACGAAGCAGCGCGAGCTGGAGGCCCGCATCATCGCGATCGAGTACAGCCTGCAGGTGATCGTCAACTGCCTGTCCGACCGCGATTCCCTCGACCGCGGCAAGCTCCTGCGGCTGCTGCGCTCGGCGGCGGAGGAGCCGGCGGCCGGCGCCTCGAACGCGAGCGTCCCGGCGGCCCTGGTCGGGCTCGCGGAGCGGCTCTGAGCCGCGCGTGCGGTTCCGGACGGAGCGGGCGCGGCGATTGACCCGCCCCGCGCGGGCGGCGGACAACCCGGAACGCGGCTCTCGCCGCACACCTCGAAAGCACCTCGGCCCGCCCGGCTCCACCCCCTTGGCCGCGGCGGGCCCTTCTCGGTGCTGCCCGTCCCGACAGGCCGCACTCAGTACGGAAGGAAACCGGGGCTGCCGCTCACCTGAACGGGGCGCGGCCTGAGCTGTTCTCCTCCTCGAAGGAGAGCGATATGTCCTTGCCCCGCATCGCTTTCACGGCGATCCTCGTGTGCGCCGCGACCGCAGCGCCGGCCCAGACCGAGGGCCAGCCGCGGCGCCTCGACGTGCCCTCCGGCCCACCGACGAAGCAGCAGGCCGACCTCGACACGATGAAGCTCGCCGCCGCTCACCGCGAGCGCGCGGAGACGGTGCAGGAGCGCACGAACGGCCTCTGGCAATCCTGGCTCGTCTCGATCTGCGAGGGCTGCGGCCCGAGCGGACGGCGGTATCAGGATACGATCCGGGACGACATGCAGCGGAACATCCCGACCTTCACCCAGAATACCGCGAGTGCCCAGGACGCGGCCGGGTTCGAGCGTGCGCGGATGCGCACGAGCCGGGCCCTGCCTGCCGGGAGCTACAGCCGGCGCCTGTATACGGACCTCTCGCCGGAGGCGGTCGACCAGATCCGGCGCAGCCCCGCCCGCTAGGCCCGCTCCCGTCCCGACCGGGCGAGGTCGCCGAGAACGTCCGCCATGCGGGGGCGCGCCGCGGCGTCCCCCCGGGTGCAGTCGGCCTCCAGCGCACGGAGCGGCGCCATCCCGGCATCGTCGGGCGGGCAGAGGGCGAGAAGCTCGCCGAGGAGCAGGCCCCAGGCTCGAACCTCGACCCGCTCCCAGGCCGCTCCCATCGGGCCCTGCGGCAACAGGCAGGCGGCGCCGAAATCGGTCAGGACCGCCTCGCCCTCCGTTCCGTCCCAGAGGATGTTGTGCGCGTAGAGGTCGCCGTGGAGCAGACCGCGCCCGTGCAGGTGCGCGGCCGCCCGCGCAGCGGCGGTAGCGAGCGCGCGGGCGGTCCCGAGGCCGAGGCGGAGCTCCGGATCGTAGACGTCCCGGCTGCAGCTCGCGAGGCTCGGCGGGTCGGCGAGAACCCGCCAGTTCGCGGGCAGGAGCGGCATCAGCAGCCCCTGCGCGCCGTCCGGATGGCCGGTCAGGCGGCCGAGCGCCCCTGCCAGGTTCGGGTGCGCACCGGCCGCGAGGCAGGCGGCCATCTCCCGCTCCGGAAGGCCGTCGCTCGTCATCGCCCCCTTGAACAGCTTGAGGGCGACGGGCCGCTCTCCCGAACCCTGGCGCCAGAGTGCGCGGTGCACCCGGCCCGAGGCGCCCTCGCCGAGAAGCTCGCCCGTGACGATGTCGGCTGAGGCCACATCGGCGGCCGCCGCCGGTGCGCCGGCAGGCTCGCACGGGTTGCCGGCCCAGGAGATCCAGGCGAGCCGGGGCAGGGCGGAGAGCCAGGCCGGAATCGCGTCGAGGTCGTTGGCGGAGAGCCGCACCAGCTCCAGCCGGCCGGCCCTCGCGAGCCCGGGCGGCAAGCCCCGCAGACGGTTGCCGGCGAGCATGAGCTTCTGCAGGTTCGGCCGCGCGCCGATCGCCTCGGGCAGATGCGCGATCCGGTTGTCGGTCAGCGTCAGCCAGCGCAGGGCAGGGGGCAGCGCCTCACCCGGAACCTCCCGGATCCCACAGGCCCTGAAGCCGATCTGAGAGAGTTCGGGGCAGTCGCCGAGGACGGGGGGCAGGCGCTCGAACCGGTTGCCCGAGCAGAACAGAACCCGCAGCCGACTCAGGCGCCCCATCTCGGCGGGCAACTCCGTCAGCGCGTTGCCGGTCAGGTCGAGAACCTCCAGCGTGTCGGCGAGGCCGAAGATCTCCGCCGGGAGGGAGGTGAGCCCGCCCGTGAGGCGAAGCTCGCGCGCGCCGGCAAGATCGCCGCGGCGCAGCGCCTGCAGCGAGTGGGAGGTCGGGGTCTGCATCCGGAGTTCCGCGGGCGTGAAGGACGCGACCACAGGCGGCGCGGCGCGGCACCCGTCAAGGGGCAGGGGCTCGCGCCCGGCACGGTTCTAGGGCCGTTCAGCCTCTCGGAGCGTAGCTATTGACGAAAACGATGGCGCGTTATAGCACAGGCTTCAAATGTAACAATTGGTATTTCTTTAAGATCAAAGCCGGGTCATGCTCGGCTCTACCGATTCGCGCAGTGCAATTCCGGATTAATCCTTCAGTATAGGAGGCGCGTCATGCTGTCCGGCGGTGGAATCTCGGAAGGGATGCTGTTGCAGGTCGACGCGTTCGGCTCCTTCGCGTCTCCGGCGCCCGGCGCAGCGGGCGCGCTGGTGCGGGCCCATGTGCGGGCCATTCTGCGCAAGATCCCGCGGTTGCCCCTCGCCTCAGCCGAGGTCAAGAGCGCGTAGGAGGGTTCCGGCCTCGTCCCTGATCTCCATCTGCCAGCCGCCGGCATCACCTGGCAGCTCGCCCGCGGCCCTCAACTCCGCGATGGCCGCCTCGGCTTCCGCGAGCGCTTGGTCGAGATCGTCCGCGACGACCCCAGTGGGATCCTCGATCACGGCCTCGGCATGCACCAACCGGAAGAAGTAGCGCTGAGCCATCGGGCGCTGCCGTGAGGGTTATTCGGAGGTAGGCAGCAGCCGGCGAAACGAGCGGCCCTGCGCGCATGAGGCAATACCGGCGGCGCTCTTGTAAAGCCTCCTTCCGGTGGATCGGACGCCTCCCGGCGAGCGCAAAGGGCTTAACGTGCCGCGAACCGTCGCCGGGTGCTCTCGGTGCGGGAGCGGCGGCGGCACCACGGCGTTGTCAGCGGACGATTGGCACCGGACCGGAGGCGCAGGTGGCGGCGAAGCTCGGGGAGGCACTGAGAGCGGCGACCGCCGAGGGGAGGGCCCGGGCGCGCGCCTTCCCGGGCAGGACCGGCCAGGACGAATTGCCCTTCGCGGTGACCGCCGCGTTCGACGCCCGGATCCGCGGGCAGGTGGAGCGCGACCCGCGCATCGAGGACGAGCGGGACCGGGTGCTGATCGCTGCCGTGAAGCTGGCCGAGACGCCGCCCGACGAGGAGCCCGACGGTTTCGCCGAAGCGCGCGAGGGGCTCATCGTGGCGATCGACGGGCTGGAGCGCGTCACCCTGCGACACGGCATCGTGAGCGCCCGCGGCGAGCGGGACGGCGGCGGAACGCGCGGCGAGCCCCTCGCAGCGCAGGACTGAGGGTCGTCCTCACGCTCTCAGTGCGGGATCGGCGGATGCAGCGCGGCGCGGATAGCGTCGAGCCCGTCCGTCAGTGCGGCCGGTCCCGGTTGGAGGATCAGGGCCGACTTGATCTCGACGATCCGGCCCCGGGCGACCGCCGGGATCCCGTCCCAGCCCGGACGCGCCGCGATGCGGCCGGGCACAACCTTCTTTCCGCACCACGAGGCGAGGATCACATCCGGTGCCGCCGCGACCACCGCCTCCGGCGCCACGATCCGATCCCGGGCCGCGGGCTCGCGCGCGAGGTCGGGGAAGACATCGGCGCCGCCTGCGATCCCGATCAGATCCGAGACCCAGCCGATCCCCGAGATCAGCGGAGCGTCCCACTCCTCGAAGTAGACGCGCGGCCGCGGGCGCTCGCGCACGGCCGCGGCGACCGAGGCGAGACGGGCCTCGAAGCCCGCGGCAAGGTCGGCGGCGTGCCCGGGGCAGCCGACGAGCGCGCCGAGGGTGCGGATCATCGCGAGGATGCCGCTCACGTCGCGCTGGTTGAAGAGGTGCACGGCGATGCCGGCTCGGGCGAGATCTGCCGCGATCTCCGCCTGCAGGTCCGAGAAGGCGAGGACGAGATCGGGCGCGAGCGCCAGGATCCTGGGCAGGTCGGCGCTGGTGAAGGCCGAGACCCGCGGCTTATCCCGACGCACCCGGGGCGGCCGCACGGCGTAGCCGGAGACGCCGACGATGCGGTCCTCCTCGCCGAGGAGGTACAGGGTCTCGACCGTCTCCTCGGTCAGGCAGACGATCCGCTCCGGCGGGAAGCGGCGCATGCCGGCCGCCTCAGGCGGCGCGGGCGTGCCGGTGCACGAGGGTCTCGGCCAGTGCCCGCAGGGCGAGGGCTGCCGCGAGCGTGGCGAGGTTGATCAGGAAGAGGCGCACGACGACCGCCGGCGCGTAGGCCCCCGCGCTTCCCGGCAGCGCCAGGGCGGCCAGGGCGAGGGCGGCCTCGTAGGCGGCGAACGCGCCGAGGAGGCCCGCGAGCGTGCGGGCGACCGGGGCTTGCCGCCCGGCCATATCGGCGGCCGGAACCGCGAGGAGCGCCGCGCCGCCGATGGCGAGGCCCCAGCCCAGAGTCACCACGTCCGCCGGATATCCGAGGAGCCCGAAGCCGACGATCTGGTTCAGGAGCCACGCCGTGCCGACGGCGAGAAGGGCCTGAGGGCGCGGCAGGGCGATGACGGAGAGCGCCGCGAGGGCGGCGAAGGGCGTCGCGCAGGCCAGGGCTGCGCTCAGCAACACCGAGGCCGTAGCGACCGCGCCGACAAAGACGACGTTCGAGGGCGTGGGGGCGGCTGCATCCGTCATGCGCGTCTCGTCGGGTCGGAAGGAAGGCTCTTGCCGTGGCCTCCATCCTAGCGCGGATCGGGCGCGGACGCCTACCCAAACACGCGCTGCCCGTCAGGAGACGAGGGCCTGAGGCTCGTGCACGGCCCGATGCGCCTCGACGAGAACGTCGAGGGGTAGCCACGGCCGCCGCAGGCAGGTCGCCGATCGGGGCAGGTCGCGGATGCAGGCCTCCGGCTCGAGAGCGGTCACGACGAGGCGGATGCCCGGCCACAGCTTGCCGACGGCCGCGGCCAGGCGAAGCCCGTCCCGCTCCGAGCCGAGCGAGGCCCGCGTGAGTAGCAAGGCAACGTCCTCGCCGCAGCTCTGCAGCACCTCGACGGCGGCCTCGCCGCTGGCACAGGTGATGACGTCGAGATCCGTCTCCTCCAAGAGAGTCACGGCCCGCTCGCGCTCGGCCGGAACGGTTTCGACCACGAGGGCGAGAGGCGGCGTATGGGTGATCGTCCGCATTCAGTCCGCTCCTTTCGGCTCCGTCCGGCGCAGGCGCCGCTCGACCTCGGCGGCGAGCTTCGTCCACCGCTCCGGAGGGTTCTCCCGGACCTGCGGCTCGTAGAGTTCCGCAAGGCCGCGGGCGATCCCATGCAGTCGGGGATCGGTGGTCACATCCGAATGGAACGGGCGACGTGTGCTGCAGTCGCGCATGGAGTCTCCTCCCGGGGAGACGCTGCGTCCGTCATCCCGAGCTTTGGATTAACCTGTGTCAGGTTTACGTAACCAATGACGCGGGCAGCAGATGGTTTCACCGCGACCGCAAACGGATCTTGTGAGGACGTCCCGTCCGGGCGATGAGCGGGCGCGAGCGAGGGGCTCGCCACGGGCAGCCGGAGACCATCCATGACAGCCGGAGCGATGCCGCGGCCGATCGTCTTCATCGGCGATTCCATCACCGAGGCCTGGGGCTACGAGCGGCCGGCTCTGTTCGCGGAGCACGGCTTCGTCAACCGGGGGGTGGGCGGCGAGACCTCGGGACGGATCCGGGCGCGCTTCCGCCAGGACCTCCTCGCCGCGGGAGCGCGCGGCGTGCACCTGATGTGCGGGATCAACGACATCGCCGAGAACGAGGGGCCGGTGCCGCTCGGCGAGGTGCAGGACAACATCGCCGCGATGGTCTCGGAGGCCAGGGGCCTCGGCCTCCCGGCCTGGCTCGGCTCGGTGACGCCGGCGGCATCGATCGCCTGGAACCCGGAGATCTCGCCCGGGCCCTCGATCGCTGTCCTGAACCGCTGGCTGAGGGATTTCGCCGCGCGGAGCGGGGCCGGCTTCGCCGATTACCACGCCGCCCTCGCCACCGGGACCGGTGCCCTGCGGCCGGAATACGGGACCGACGGGGTGCATCTGAGCGGGGCGGGCTACCGCGCGATTGAGCCCGTCCTGCTGGCGGTCCTGCGGGGCGCCTGAGCGGCGGCGGACCGCCTTGCCGGGATGCGTCCCGCGGCCGATATCGGGAGTGTCTTCGCGGCGGGCGCTTGGTCCCCGCGCTCGACGGGAGGCCGCCGGCATGGACAGGTTTCGGCTTCTGGCGCTCGCAACGGCCCTCGTCCTGCTCCCCGCCGCGGCGGCGGCGCAGGAAGGTCCTTCGGGGCGGCCCTTCACGCCCGCTCTGTCCTGCGAGAGCGTTCGCCTCCTCGTGGCGCGGGCCGGCGCGGTGACGCTGTCGACGAGCGCCAACGCCTACGAGCGCGTGCTGCGCTCGGGCGGCACCTGCACGGGCGACACCACCGCTGCCCCCGCCTTCGTTCCGGCCCGCGACGATCCCTCCTGCTTCGCCGGCTACCGCTGCCGCCAGCGCAACACCGACACGAGCTACTGACGGGCTCGCTCGGGAGATCGGCTCCGGCGCCTGGAGGTCCCTCGCGTGGAATGCGAGCGGATCGCGACACGGAGCACGCAACATTCGAGACCCGCGACGCGATCGTCCCGCAACACGGGAGGCCTATCACGGCTCCCATGACGAACCGCATCGCCTTCCCGCTCCGCCTCCTCTGGTGCCCGCTCGCCCTCGCGCTCGCCGCCCTCGCCATCGGCGTGGCATGGCTGATCCGGCCGCGCGGCCTCGACTTCGACAGCGAGAACTTCCTGTCCTCGGCGCTCGCCGCGACCGGAGTGCTGATGGCACTCTCGGCACTGCCGCTCTCGGGGCGCGGCGACGAGGCTTGAGCCCGCTCAGCGGCGGCGTGTGAGGTCGAGAGGGAAGCTGAGTTCCGTCGTCCCGTCCTCGGTGAGGAGTTCCGGAGGCGGAGGGGCGAAGGGTGCCGCCGCCCGCGCGGCCGCGACGGCTCGGGGGCCGAGCGCGCCGGACTTCGAGCCGTTCTCGATCGCAGCGTCCTTCAGGCTGCCGTCGCCAGCGATGCGGATGCGGATCGTGACGATGCCGCCGCGTGCCCGCGGCGCCGCAGCGCGGTCCGCGGCACCGATCCGCGTCACCACCTCGGAGAGCCAATCCCGGACGGCGGCGCCGACCGCGGGCTCGGCGAGGCTCATGCCGGGCAGCGGCAGGCAGAGAGCGGCGCAGACGGACAGGCGAAACAGGAGCGAACGCAGGAACATCGATGTCTCGGGGGCGGGGAGGGCTGAGGGTCCCGCACTCCACCTGCCATCGCAAAGGCAGCGGCCTGAGGGCCAAAGGATGACCTTTTGCCGACAGCGTCGGCGGCCCCCGCGTTGGCACGCTCCTCCCATCTCAGTTCAAGCAAGCACAATGTCGTCGCGAATATTTTCAGCTATTTCCTAGCACAGCAAGCGATTACTTAGGGACTCGTTCGCCAAAAATGCGGCCCCGCACCCACTTTCCGGCCATATTGCACCGCAACATAGTCTCGCCGCATTCTCCGACATTTTGCCGGCCCGTCGAAAACAACAACGGGAATGCAGAATGGCCTCGACCGTTCGCCTCGCGCTCTTCGCTCTCGCCGTCACGGCCGGCCTCGCTACGAGCGGCCTCGCCGCCGCCGACGCGCAGGCCCGGAGCGCGCACGCACGCGGCGTGAAGGCCGGAAGCCATCACGGCCAGTCCGGCGTCGCGTCCTGGTACGGGCCGGGGTTTCAAGGTCGGCGCACGGCCAACGGCGAGCGCTTCAACACGCACGCCCTGACGGCGGCACACCGCACGCTGCCCTTCGGCACCCGCGTCCGCGTGACGAACAAGGTCAACG
Source organism: Methylobacterium oxalidis (assembly GCF_007992195.1). Classification (GTDB taxonomy): domain Bacteria; phylum Pseudomonadota; class Alphaproteobacteria; order Rhizobiales; family Beijerinckiaceae; genus Methylobacterium; species Methylobacterium oxalidis. The sequence goes on from NZ_BJZU01000105.1 coordinate 39,435, forward strand.
GGCGCTCCGTGGTGGTGCGCATCAACGATCGCGGCCCGTTCGTCGGCGGCCGAGTCATCGATCTGTCGAACGCCTCCGCCCGCGCCATCGGTGTGTCGGGCACGGCCCGGGTCAACCTCGCCCGGCTCTAGGCGCAGCACCTCCCTCGGGCAGCCCGGTGAGGCCCCTTCCCCGCGGGGCGGGGAAGGGGCCTCATGGCGTCAGCCGATCCCTTCGTCAGCCGATCACTGGCCGGCCGGCTTGTTGGCGGGAGCGGGGGTCGGAGAGGCCGGCGGCGTGGGCGCAGGGTTCGTCGGCGCGGTGGTGGTCGAAGCCGGAGGCGTGGTCGGCGGAGTCTCGGCTTTCTTCTCGTCCTTGCAGGCGGCGAGGGCCAGCATGGCGGCCAGCGGCAGCAGGATCTTCATGCGCATGAGCGTTCCTCCATCCATCGAGCGAACCTCGATCAGGGACGGAGGAACGCCGGGCCGCCGCAAGAGTTCAGCACAGCCTGTGGAGGACAGTGTTCCGGTCGGCCTCTCAGGCTCGCAGCGGCACCGGCGAGAGCGGCGTTCCCGCCACGGCGCCGATGGCGATCATCTCGGGCGTGCGGGTCAGCGGCGCGTGTCGAAAGTCGCCGAGGCCCCGCGCCTTCAGCCAGAGCTGGTAGGCGCGCTCGCGGGCATTGAAGGCCTGCCGCAGGCGCGAGCCCGGCTCTCCGCGCGCCTCCGGGGCGTAGCGCAGGCGCGCGGGAGCATCGGCGCCGTGCCGCTGCGCCATCTCCGTGCGCCAAGCCTCGTCGGCCTGACGGAACAGGAAGTCGGTGTTCTGCCGATTGGTCGCCGCCAAGGTCCGCTCCCGATGAACCGCCCGCCGGCCATTTGCCCGCAGGCTCGAAGCTCCTGATCTGGAGCGGGATCGCGCGATGTCACCCCGCACTCCGTTTGCGGCAGGAGCAATGCCGGGCTTTTCGTCTCAGGCGCCCCCCTCGCGGCGGATCGCGTCGACGAGCGTATCGACGAACGCCTCCGCCTCGTCGCCGAGCGAGATCTGCGTCTCGCTCGCGGTGGCGAGCCCCCGCCGCTCCAGTTCGGCGACGCCATCCGGGTCGGCCTCGTGGCCGTGGCCGTCGCGGCGCACCACCGAGGTCACGCGCTCGCCGCTGAGCAGGCGGTGATAGGCGGCGAAGGTGAAGATCGAGAGGGCCTTGTCGGACAGGCCCTGCGTGTTCGTTGCCATCGGCGTGCACCTCCTTGACGCGTCGAGACGGAACGCGACAGGCCGGATCCGGGTCCCTCGATGCGAAATCAGCCGGCTCTCGCACCAGGGACTTGCGCGACCCAGCGCAAACATCCAGACCGCCGAACACGCCCAGGTAAAAGCTTTGCCTTATGTTGCATCAGCTTGCTGAGCGTTACATTTTGCCGCAGTAGGAAAAACACTACGCTGCACCAGCCAAGGTCAAATTAAAGTCAGATTGATTATTTTGCAGTGCAGTATAATCGATGCGGTTAATCCATGTGAACGCCGACACATCGAGAAGATCTAGCCTGAACGCAGGCTGAAAGTCAGCTGTCCAGCTTAGGAGCGGCGCGCATGGCAACGATTTCTGGCACCAATGGGCCCGACAACCTCACCGGCACGAACGACGACGACATCATCCTCGGTCTTCTGGGCAACGACACCATCACCGATCCCGGCGGCTTCAATCGCATCGACGGTCAGGACGGTAACGACACGATCACAGGTGGCAACGATCTCGACTACATCGCCGGTGGTCCCGGCGACGACACGATCTTCGGCCGCAACGGCAACGACCAGATCATCGGCGAGGCCGGCAACGATACGATCTACACGCAGGAGGGCGACGATTACGCCGCGGGCAACCCCGGCGACGACATCCTCTACGGCGGGGTCGGCAACGACTTCCTCGTCGGCGAGGCCGGGCGCGACCAAGTCTTCGGCGAGCAGGGCGACGACTTCGTCGCCGGCGGCGACGACGACGACACGCTGGACGGCGGCGTGGGCAACGACCTCGTCGACGGCGACCTCGGCAACGACACCCTGTTCGGCCGCGCCGGAAACGACGTGCTGTTCGGGGATGCGGGCGACGACCGGATGACCGGCGGCGCGGGAAACGACACGCTCGACGGTGCTCTCGGTCGCGACACCGCCGTGTTCGACTTCACGCTGGCGAACGCCACCATCGACTCCCGTGGATCCCTCGTGGTCGTGCAAGGAGCGGACGGGACCGACACCGTGAAGAACGTCGAAGTGTTCGAATTCGGTAGCCGCACGATCGTGCAGGGCGATGGCCGTCCTCTTGTCGATGACCTGTTCTATCTCAGCCAGAACCCCGACGTGGCGGCCGCCGGCCTCGACGCGGACGATCACTACGCGGCCTTCGGCTGGCGGGAGGGGCGCGACCCGAACGCCTTCTTCGACACGGACGGCTATCTGGCCCGCTACACCGACGTGCGGGCGGCCGGCATCAACCCGCTGGAGCATTACCTTGCCTTCGGCTGGAAGGAAGGTCGCGATCCGTCCGCCAACTTCGACACGCGCGGCTACCTCGCGGCCAATCCCGATGTCGCGGCGGCCGGCATCAACCCGCTGCAGCATTACCTGGAGTTCGGTGCGGCGGAGGGACGCGCGGTGGTGAGCGACGGCATCTTCGCCTGAGACCGCCCACCGTCAGGCCGGGGCGTGCAGAACCGGCGGCGCGGGCGCGTGCCTGCCCTGCCGCCGGGGAACTCAGCGCACCGGCACGAAAAAGCCCCGCGGCGCGTGCGACCGCGGGGCGAAGTGGTCGGAACGAGACGCAGGGACCTGGTCTCGTCCGGTGATGATGCGCGCTGGCGCGGCGCGTGCAAGGGGCCCACCGCCGCCCAAAAAGATGCCGGGACCGGCGCAGAAGGATTATCCTGCGCCGCTCCCCGACCGCGCCCTCAGCCGAAGACGCCGTCGTCGACCACCGCGCGGCCCTCGACCACGCCGAAGGCGAGGTAGTGCTCGAGCGGGTTGATGCCCGCCGCCCGCACGTCGGGATTGGCCGCCAGATAGGCCTTCGTGTCGAAATCGTCGGACGGATCGCGTCCTTCCTTCCAGCCGAAGTTGCGATAGTGCTCCAGCGGGTTGATGCCGGCTGCCCGCACGTCGGCATAGGCTTCGAGATAGCCGTCCGTGTCGAAGAAGGCGTTCGGATCGCGCCCCTCCCGCCAGCCGAAGGCCGCGTAGTGGGCGTCCGCATCGAGGCCGGCCGCCGCGACATCCGGGTTCTGGCTCAGGTAGTGCAAATCGTCGACGAGCGCGTTGCCGTCGTTCTGCCGTACGATGAGCGAGCCGAAGACGAAGGTCTCGACCGAGATGGTCTGCACGAACACGTCGCCGACGTCCCCGCCATCGTCGTCATCGTCGTCGTCGTCATCGTCGAGCGCCGCGCCCTGCACCGGCGCGTCGTCATCGTCGTCATCATCATCGTCATCGTCGACGCCGGAGGAGATGGTGGCGACCGCGCCGCGCGCGTTGATCACGAGATCGCTGATCGAGGCGCCCAGGTTGAGGATGTCGACGCCGGCCTCGCCGTCGAAGACGAAGCGGCCGTTGACCAGGTCGAGGGTGTCGTTGCCGCCGCCGCCCAGGAAGGTGCCGTTGGTGAAGGTGGCGTTCAGAGCCTCGTTGCCGCTGCCGCCGACGACGAGGACCTGATTGAAACTGTCGTCGTCGCCCGTGATATTGAACAGATCGTCACCGCCATTGCCGTAGATGATGATCTCGTCGTCGTCTTCTCCGATATTGAAGATCTCGGTTGCGCTACTGCCACGCACTACTCTCGCCACGGCGTCTCTCCCATAGCCCGACCGCAAGGCCGGCATCTGAAGAAGAGTAGGCGGGAGCGCTCGTCCTGTTAAGCGCCTATTCGCCCCAGGCGCTATTGCCTATTTATCCCGGCTGATTTGCCGAAAGAGCCCGCCATAACATTCGATGCTGGCCGGCGAGGCCGCGCGGAGACTGTCGAGGATCGGGGGCACAGGATGCGGGCGGAAGCGGGCTGCACCTGTGACGCGCCGGTCCCGTCGGGAGCTCTGAAGCTTCGCGGGAGCAGGACGATCTGCGAGGCCGGCCTCGAAGCAGGATCGGACCAGAGACGTCAACTCGCGCGCGAAGAAACCTCGGCAAGAGCCGAAC
>NZ_BJZU01000106.1 GCF_007992195.1 Methylobacterium oxalidis
CGCCCGCAGGACGGATCTTCGATGGCGACCACGCCCCTCGTCAGCCCGGAATGGCTCCATGAGCGCCTCGCCGCACCGGACATCGTCGTCGTCGACGGCTCCTGGTATCTGCCTGCGGCGGGCCGCGACCCGGAGGCCGAGTTCCGCGCGGCCCACATCCCGGGCGCGATCCGATTCGACATCGACGCCATGAGCGACGAGGCATCGGGCCTGCCCCACATGCTGCCGCGGCCCGAGGTCTTCGCCTCTCGGATGCGGGCATTGGGCATCGGCGACGGCGCGCACATCGTCGTCTACGACGGGATGGGCCTGTTCTCAGCCCCGCGTGTCTGGTGGATGCTGCGGACCTTCGGCGTGCGCGACGTCGCTGTGCTCGACGGCGGACTTCCTGCCTGGATCGCGGCCGGCTTCCCGACCGAGGACGGCGAGCCGCGCCCGCGCGACCGGCGCCACTTCACGGCCCGGCTCGACAACGGCGCGGTGGCCGATGCGGGCGACATCGCCCGGGTGCTCAACAGCGGCAGCGCCCAGGTGGTCGATGCCCGCTCCGGCAGCCGGTTCCGCGGCGAGGAGCCCGAGCCGCGCCCCGGCGTCCGCCCCGGCCACATGCCGGGCGCGCTCAACCTCCATTACGCCGCCCTGCAGTCCGACGGGCGTATGAAGGACCCGGCGGCCCTGCGCGCCGTGTTCGCGGAGAACGGCGTCGACCCCGACCGTCCGATCCTGACCACCTGCGGCTCGGGCGTCACGGCGGCCATCGTGTCGCTCGCCCTCGAGACGATGGGCCGTCCGGCCCGCGCCCTCTACGACGGCTCCTGGTCCGAGTGGGGTGCCGACACTGCGCGCCCGGTCGAGATCGGACCGGCCAAGCCGCGGGATTAGCCCGTCCTCCTGGCGCGCCGCGGCAGGTTTCCTCCCCAGCACTGTCATCCGTCCGTCACGACGGCCTGGCTCATTTTTGCAACGCGGCCGGGACGGAGGTGACGCGGCGGCTTCGCCCGATTGCCGGCCCGGCGCCGTTTGCTATGCGTGGGCGCGGGGCGGAGGGGGCAGGCGTGCGGCGGAACCGGGCCAGGAGGGCCGATCGGCGAGCGCGCCTGTGGGTGGCCGCGCTGGCGGCCATCTGCCTGCCGCATCCGGCGCGAGCGGCCGATCCCGCCCTGCGTCCGCCGGCGACCACCCTCATCGACTGGTCGGGGCCCTATTTCGGGCTCGAAGGCAGCGCAGGCGCGTCCTTCGGCGCACTCAATTTCGACGCGACGACGATCGGCGGGCGTCCCGTCCCGCCCTTCAAGTCGGGCGACGCCACCGGCCGTTTCGACATCGGCCGGGACGCCACCACGGCGATCGGCGGTGCTTTCGCCGGCTACAACTGGCAATCCGGGCCGTGGCTCTACGGCATCGAGGCCGATCTCGTCGGCGCGAACCTCAAGCGGCCGGTCGCCTCGACTGCGCCCGGCTTCGGCTACGAGGCGGTCGACCCCGTCTTCGGCCTGATCCGCGGCAAGACCGACCTCTACGGGACCCTGCGCACCCGGCTCGGCCTCAGCTTCGAGCGCGCCCTCGTCTACGCCACCTTCGGCCTCGCGGGTGCCGAGACGCGCATCCTCGCGGAGTACCCGGATCTCGCGGGCGGTCCCGGCGTCCGGGCCCGACAGGACCTGACGCGCCTCGGCTTCACGCTCGGCGCGGGCGTGCAGGTCGCCATCACCGACCATCTCGCCCTGGGGCTCGACTATCGTTACGTCGATCTCGGCCGCAGCGGACGCTTCGATCTCGGGAGCGTGCCCGGCCCCGGCGGAGGCCCGGTCGCGACGCGCGTCGCCGCGACTTCGAACCAGATGCTGGCGCGCCTGTCCTGGTATCCGGGCGGCCTCGCCCTGCCCGCGGAGGCCGACGAGGTGGGACCCGGCGCGGTGTCGCTCGGTGAGCGCGTATCGCTGCATGGGCAGACCACCTTCTTCAACCAGGGCGTGCCCGGCTTCCGCTCGCCCTATCGCGGCCCGAACAGCCTTGTGCCCCATCAGGCGCAGGCTACGACGACCGCGACCGCCTTTCTCGGCCTGAAGCTGTGGGAGGGGACCGAGCTCTACTACAATCCGGAATTCAGCCAGGGCTTCGGCCTGAGCCGCACCCTCGGCGTTGCCGGCTTCGTCAACGGCGAGGCCCAGAAGGCGGGCGCGCCCTTCCCCAAGCTGCGCTCGAACCGCTACTTCCTGCGCCAGACGTTCGGCCTCGGCGGTGAGACCGAGGACGTGCCGGACGGGCCGAACCAGGTCGCCACCCGGCGGGACATCGAGCGGATCACGGTGGTGGCCGGCAAGTTCGCGCTGGGCGACTTCTTCGACGGCAACGTCTACGCCCACGACCCGCGCGTCGATTTCATGAACTGGTCGCTCTGGGCCTCGACCGCCTGGGATTTCCCCGCGAACCTGCCGGGTTTCACGCAGGGCGTCATGGTCGAGTACAATCGCACGTCGTTCGCGATCCGGGCGGCCTACACGCAGGTGCCGAAGCAACCCTCGAACGACGTGCTCGATCCGCGCGTCTTCCGGCGGGGCGGCGCGACGATCGAGTTCGAGGAGCGCCACGTCCTGCCCTGGCTCGACCAGCCCGGCAAGCTGCGGCTCGGCCTGTTCTCGAACGTCGGCAACTCGGCGAATTACCGCGAGGTGGTGGGCCTGACACAGGCCGGCCTCTTCGCCGACATCAACGACGCCGCCGACGCCACGCGCCGCCCGCGCCGCAAGAGCGGCGTCTACCTGAACCTGGAGCAGGCCGTCACGGCCGATCTCGGCGTCTTCGCCCGGGCGAGCGCCGCCGACGGGCGCAACGAGAACCTGTCCTTCACCGACGTCGACCGCTCCCTGTCCGGCGGCCTCTCCCTCAAGGGGACGGGCTGGGACCGACCGGCGGACACGGTCGGGCTCGGCGCCACGGTGAACGGGCTCTCCCCCGCGCACCGGGCCTTCTTCGCCAATGGGGGCCTCGGCCTGCTGATCGGCGACGGGCGACTCAACTATGGGCCGGAGCGCGCCTTCGAGGCCTTCTACGCGCTGAGCCTGACGAAGGCCGTCACGCTCACCTTCGATTACCAGTTCGTCGTGAACCCTGCCTACAACCGGGATCGCGGTCCTGCGAACTTCTTCGGCACGCGCATCCACGCCGATTTCTGAGGGCCCTATCCCGCCGCATGCTCGACGGCGTGGATCGTCTCGAGCTCGGGCAGCAGAACCACGCTCTCCTGCTCGTTCGGATCGGTCCGGGCGATCACCGCGATGCACGGCTCGGTCGTGCTCAGGTTGTAGGGTTGATGAGGCATGTTCGCCGGGATGTAGACGAAATCGCCCGGGCCCGCGACGAGGTGATGTTCCAGCCGATCCCCGTACCACGTGCCGGAGCGGCCGCTGAGGACGTGGATCGCGGTCTCGTGGTTCTCGTGCTTGTGCGCCCGCGCCCAAGCGCCGGGCGGGATCGTCACGATCTGCATGTGGAGCCCTTGCGCGCCGACGGTCTCGGCCGAGATCGCGGGCGCGTAGGAAAAGCCCTGCTTGCCGGTGAAGCTGGCGCCGGCCTCCAGGACGCGGCAGGTCGCGCCGGGCGCCGTTCGGGTCTCAGGGATGGTCGACATGGTCTGGCCTCCGGACCGACATGGTCGTCGCGACCCAGTCTACGCTCCGGGCAGGCACCGTACAGGCCGATATTCCAAGTGGTCCGGCGAGTGACCGCCTGAGACGACACGCCGCGCTGTAGCGGGATTCCTTTGCCGCAACCTCCTGCCCGATGTGGCGTTTCTCCCCGACCTGTGACCCGGCTCCGGCCGGGCGATTCGAGCCCGGCCGATCGTCCGATCCGCCGCGGCGCATGTCCGGCCCGAGATCCCGCACGCTGTCCCGATGGCAGGCCGATCCGGGCTCGCCAGACGGAGGCAGCGATGAAGCGGTCTCAGAAGCTCCGGTTGAAGCGCTGGATCATGCGAGAGATCGATCGCAGCCTGTCGCGAGCGCCACTCGACCCCGCGTGCGATCGAGAGATGCCGGGCTCAGACGGTCGAGGCGGGCACGGCCTCGCCCGATAGGGCGTTCCCGCTCACGTTCGCGCGGCTGGCGCTCCTCGCGGGCGAGTTGCAGCTGGGGCGGGCGCCGCACTTCCAAGAGGATGTTGGCGCCGCCGACCACCGTCCCGATCTCGTCGCGCAGAAGCGTCGGGTAGGGCATGAAGGCCACCCGCGTCCCGTCCGGCCGTTCCAGCACGGCCTGCGCGCCGCGCACCTCGTGACCCTCCTGAAGAGTCACGGCCATGGGGCAGCGGTCGTGAGGTAGGGGCGTGCCGTCCGTGTCGTAGATCCGCCAGGAGCCGCACCAGCGATCGAGCCCGAGCACGGGCCTGCGCCCCCACAACGCGGCTGCGGCCTCGTTGTAGTACGTCAGGCGGCCGTCCGGATCCGTCGTGTAGACGGCGGCGTCGATCTCCCGGAACAGCTCGGCCCGCGAGGGCTCGTAGTTCCAGTCCGAATCCGGCGCATCGAAGTCGTAATCGAAATCGTCTGAGTACACGGCGCTCTCCCACGACAGGCGGGCTTCGAAATGCCCGCTCTAGCATTTCGGCTGCCCCCATCTGTCGCGGGTCCCTGGGAGCCGCCCGGACCCGCGGATGCGGGGTGGGCTGCCCTTAGGTGGGCGCCTGACGGCGCCTCACTCCAGATCGTCCAACGATACGGGATTGTGCCTCAGAGCTTCCGGGGGCGGTCGCTCGTTCGACGCCATAACCGACTCACGCCGGCCTGGGCTCTCCCGTATTGCCTTGTACGGACGCCCGATCACTGTCACGGCACGCCCCACAATGCAAGTGGTTCTGGGCAGAAAATGTGCGCGATGAGCATTTCCTGCGCAGTGCGGCAAGCGTTGTGCGGCGCGATAGCCTTGAGGATTTCAGAAGACTAACATTTGACGGTCGTAGACGGCTTCCCATCGCGCGCGGTTTTATTGCGTGAGGTGCAGGTAACCGGGATCGAACTCGGCGAAAGCTTGCAGGCGCACGACATCCGGAATCGTGAGCATGTGCTTGCCGGATACGATGAGGCCGCTCGCCCGCAGCGATTGCAGGACTCGGTTGACGTGCACGAAAGAGATGCCGGCCGTGTCGGCGAGGTCGACCTGCGAGATGCGCAGGTCCACGCTGCTGTCGCCGGCGAGATCGACGGCCTGGAGGCGGACGAGGAGTTCGCAGAAGAGATGCGCGATCCGCCGGTCGGCCGGCCGGCTGTCATTGGCGAGCCACTCCCGGGCTCCGCTGAGCTCCGTGAGGGTCACCCAGCGCAGCGCCCGCTCGATGCCAGGATGGATGCGCGCCAGCCCCGCCAAGCGTTCGCGCGGCATGTCGGCGACGGCGCAGGGCGTGAGCGTGCCGAGGCTCCAGTCCGCCGCGCCGGAGACGCCGACGTGGACGTCGCAGAGATCGCCCGGAAGCAGGTAGGAGACGATCCGCCGCGTCCCGTCGAGCAGGATCTTGTAACGGCAGGCGATGCCGCCGAGGACGAGATGGACGGTCTCGGGTGCGGGCGGCGCGGCGATGTCCCGGCGGGCCGGCAAGGAGCGCGGGTTCAGCGCCAGTTCCCGCAACGCCTCCCGCTCGGCCTCGGAGAGCGGACCGGCATGGGCCAGCCTGCGGATCAGCGGATCGGACGCGAGCCCCTCGGCACGCCCGGTCACGACGGCCTGCGCCGAAGAACGCTCATGGCGGTCCATCACATCCGGCATCGGTTCGGACCTTGGCGGCAGATCGGACCTCGGCTGCAGGCCGTGCGGTCAGGGTCCGTATTGATGCCCGGTCTCCGCGTAGACGTGCCGCTCGGCCTTGCCCACGATCGTCGCCGGATCGTGACCGCGCAGGCGGGCGAGGAGCAGGAGATCGGTGATGAGGTCGACGATCTCGCACTCCGAGACATCGTGCAGGCGGCGCACGGTGCGCCAGCGGTGCTCGCTCGCGGCCTGGCGGGCGTAGGTGTCGAGGGCCTTCTGGGCGAGCTCGGCGCGTCGGTCTTCCGTCGGCATGAGCCTCCTCCACGATCGCCCGGTCTCGTCCTCCGCACGGCGGGCTGAGCCATAGAGTACCAGCCTTCGGGCCGTCCGCGCGGAGGGTACGCTGGCGCACGGGACCTCGTCAGATCACCTCGTAGGCGAAGGCCAGCGAGAGGGCTGACAGGGCGATGAGGCCGAGCAGGAAGAACAGGTCCGCGGCCCGCTCCAGGCGCCGTCCGACCGGCCGGCTCATCGGCAGGCGCAGCGAGAGGTAGGAGGTCAGCGCGCTCACAAGGAACAGGAGCGCCGCGAGCCCGACCCACTCGTCGGTCTGGCTCTGGCCGATCTGCGCCTCGGCGATCTTCACAAGGCCGATCAGGGTGGTGCAGATGCCGATCATCGTCGCCGCGCTCGGCAGGATGTGATGGGAGAGCGCGCTGCCCACATCCTTGCGCTCGCCCGGCGGCTCCCTGCGACGCTCCGACGACATGCCAACCTCCCCGGCCGGTGACCCGGCGCCGGTTATGGTAGCATCTACGGTCTCGCGTACCCGCTACGCGAGCATCGCTGCCGCGGCGCGGCTGAACGACTCGACCAGACGACCACCGTCGCGGGTCAGGAAGCGGGCCGCGATGCCGCACTCCGCCGCGAAGGCCGGTCCCGCCTCGGGCCCGAGCGCCATCAGCGCGGTAGCGAGCCCGTCCGCCATCATGCAGGAGGGATGGAGCACGCTCGCCGCGACGAGGCGCCCCGCGACCGGTAATCCGCTGCCGGGATCGAGGCTGTGACCGAAGCGGCGACCGCCATGCTCGAAGAAGCGCCGGTACTCGCCCGAGGTCGCCACCGCAAGGTCGTGGACGGCCACCACCGTCTGCGCGCCGGCCTCGCCCTCGAGCGCGACCCACCAGGGCTCGCGGCTCGGCTTCAGCCCCCTGCCCCGCAATTCGCCTCCGATCTCGACGAGGTGATGGCCGAGACCCCGCGCGGCGAGAAGGTCCGAGATGCGGTCGACCGCGTAGCCTTTCGCGATGGCCGAGAGGTCGAGCCGCAGGCCGCCGGGCTGGAAGGCGCTGCGGGTCTCCGGGTCGAGGGCGAGCCTTCCGTGGCCGGTCCGGGCGCGCGCGGCCGAGACGGCTTCCGGGGATGGAGGCTCCCGGACGGGGCCGGGCGGCCCGAAGCCCCAGAGGTCGACGAGAGCGCCGAGCGTCGGATCGAGGGCGCCGCCGCTGTCCTCGGCGATGGCGCAGGCCGCGGCGAGCACGGTGAAGAGGGCCTCGGGCAGGACGTTGCGGCTGCCCGCCTCCGCCCGGTTGAACCGGCACAGCGCCGAGGCGGGTTCCCAGTGGCTGAGCTCGGCGACGAGGCGGTCGAGCTCAGCCTCGATTACCGGCCGAAGGGTTTCCCCATGCCCCCGGCCACCCGCGAGGCGGACCGTCCAGGTGGTGCCCATGGTCCGGCCCTCGAGCCACTCGACCGGGCCGGCGGGCGCCCCGTCCGGCCCGATCGGCGCTACCGTCGCGGGGATCAGGACGCGGCGCACGCGGATTACTGCGGCAGCACCTCGACGGTCGCGTTGTAGGCGGCCCGGCGGCGGGCGTTCGGGATCGTGGCCTTGTCGTCCTGTACCTCGGCGCCGATCCAGTACATGCCGGGCTCCGGCCACTTCACGCTGAAACTGCCGTCGGCTCCCGTCTTCAGCCGGATCTCGCCCGGCGCGTCCCGGTAGCGCACCCCGCCGCGCACCACCTCGACCTCGACGTTCGGCGCCGGCGCACCGTCGAGCATCAGCGTGAAGCGGGCGGTCTCGCCCGAGGCGAGATTGTTCGGGTGGGTGTCGGTGCGCAGTTCCAGACCCTTGCCGGTGGGCGCGAGCGCCGTCGCGCTCGGCTTGCCGAGGGAGACGAAGGTGTCGGTGCGCTGCTGCGACTGGGTCAGCTTCAGGTCGGCCGCCTCCTTCGGCACGTCCCGCTCCAGCGCCTCCGGGCGGCCGCGCCAGCGCTTCGGCTCGCCGTTGAGCTTGTAGGTCGCGAACAGCCCCTCGTTGGCGACGCTCGCTCGGTAGGTGCCGGGCTTCGTCAGATGCACGTCGAAGGTGCTGCGGAACTTGCCCGTGGCGGCGTTCTCGGGCTTCACGGGCTGCCCGTCCGGCCCGGTGACCACGAGGTTCTCCAGGCGCATCGGCACATGCTCGAACACGAACAGGTCGTTCGAGATCGCCGCGTCGAAGGTGACCCAGACGTCGCCGCCCGACAGCACCGTCGAGGAGGGCAGCATCCAGGCCTTGTGGGCGGAGGCGGGCGCCGCGGCCAGCAGGGCGGCGAGGGGAAGCGCGAGGCGGGCGAGCGTGCGCAGGGGGTCTCTCACGGCAGATCCTTCAGGGTTTGAGGCTGACCGAGACGGCGCCGAGCTCGCTGCCGCCCTGGGCGTCGGCGCGGGCGGCTTCCCGCGGCGGCCAGGAGACCGGCAGGCGCAGCACCTCGCGGCCCCCGACCTCGCGGGCCGCCTCGACGACGATCTCGTAACGTCCGGGCTTGAGTCCCGCGAAGGGAGCGGAGTCGGCGGGGAAGCTGAGGGCGTGCGCGCCGACAGGCTTCGTGGCGCCGCTGATTCCGTCGAGGGGCAGGTCGGTCTCGCGGCCGATGCGGCGCCACCATTGCCGCATGTCCTTCAGCCATTTGGCGCCGCCCTCCCCCTCCTTCTTGCGCACGTCGTACCAGACGGCGAGGTTGGCGAGCGCCGTCCCGTCCTCGCCCTCAAGCCAGATCGCCACGTAGGGGCGGTGGTACTCGGAGACGTCGAGGCGCGGGATCTGGACGCTCATCGCCACCTCGCCCGCGAGCGCGGGGCCGGCGATCAGCATCGGGAACAGGGCGGTGACGGCGCAGCGCGCGCAGGCGGGTGCGGAGGTGCGTGTCCGAGGAAGCGTCGGCAGGCGCATGGGCGAATCGGCCTTTCAGGCGTGAACGAACAGCAGGGCGAGGCCGAGCGGCAGCGCGAGGCCGAGGCCGACGACGGGCCAGGTGGCGGGCCTGCGCCCGGCGTGAAACTGCAGCAGAATCAGGCCCGTGAGGCAGAAGACGAGGCAGGCACCCGCGAACAGATCGATGAACAGGCCCCAGGCCGCGCCCGCGTTGCGGCCCTTGTGAAGGTCGTTGAGGTAGGAGACCCAGCCCCTGTCGGTGCGCTCGTAGAGGATCGCGCCGTCGCCGCGCCCGATGCTCACGAAGGCGTCGCCGCCGGGCCGCGGCAGAGAGAGCAGGATCTCGCTGCGGGACAGCTCCGCCTCGCGGACCGGGACCGGGACGCCGAGCCGCGCTTTCAGCCAGCCGGCGACCGGCTCCGGCAGGGCCGCGCGGCCGCTCGCCGGCAGGGCGGCCAGGGCCTCGCGCAGATCCTGCGGCAGGCTCGCCTCCCGGCTCTCGACCGCGGCGCGGGCCTCGAAGCGGCCGGCATGGTTGAGGGTGAAGCCCGTCACCGTGAAGAGCAGCATGCCGACGAGGCAGAGGGCCGACGAGACCCAGTGCCAGGCGTAGAGCTGCTTCAACCAGAAGGCGCGGCGGCCGCGGGCGCGGCGGCGCGCCTCCTCCGGCGCGGCCTCCTCGTCGATCTTCCGGGCGAGGATCGCGCTCCTCACAGCTCGGCCCAGCGGCGCAGCAGGTTGTGGTAGGTGCTGGTGAGCGCGATCACGGCCGGGTTGTCGTCGGAGAGGCCCGCACGCGCACCCGTGATGCCGCGGTCGAGGTCGTAGAGCAGCGCGCGGGCGCCGTCGTCCTTGACCATGGATTGTGACCAGAAGAACGCCGACCAGCGCGAGCCCCGCGTGATCGGCTCCACGCGGTGCAGGGAGGTGGCCGGGTAGACGATCATGTCGCCTGCCGGCAGCTTCGCCGCGTGCGATCCGAACGTGTCCTCGATCACGAGCTCGCCGCCGTCGTAGGCGTCCGGGTCCGTCAGGAACAGCGTCGTCGAGACGTCGGCCCGCATCCGGATGCCGGCACCCGGCACCATGCGGATCGCCCCGTCCACGTGGGCGCCGAAGCTCATGCCCACGTCGTACCGGTTGAACAGCGGCGGCAGCACCCGCAGGGGGAGCGCCGCCGCGTTGAAGAGCGGGCTGCGCCCGAGCGCCCGCAGGATCAGGTCGCCGAGCTCGCGCGCGACGGGCGAGTCCTCCGGGATCTGCAGGTTGTGCTTGGCGCGCGCCGCCTGCTGCCCGGCGGTGACGCGTCCGTCGACCCAATCCCCCGCCTCGAGGCGGGCGCGGACATGCGCGACCTCCTCGGACGAGAGCACGTTCTTCACATGGACGAGCACGGGTCGGGTCCTCAGAACCGGGTGCCGAGGCTCACCAGCACCGTCCGGCCCGAGAGCGGGACGGCGCGGGTCGAGAAGGTGGCGCCGTAGTTCAGCTCGTCCGTCAGATTGTAGACGTTGACGGCGACCCGGTAGGCATCGGTCTCGTAGGAGAGGAGCCCGTCGAGGGAGAAGGATCCGGGGATCCGGGTGATGTTGTCGCTCGCCGGGAAGTAGCCGTCGTCGAAGGTGACGCCGCCGCCGATCGTGATCCGGCCGGGCAGGTTCCACCACGACCGGCCGAGATGCGTCAGGTCGTAGGTGGTCCAGAGGGTGAGGGCATTCTCGGGCACGAAGGGCGCGACGCGACCCGTGTTGGCGCCTGAGAGAACGGTGCCCTCGAGGTGCGTGTAGCCGGCGAGGATCGTCCACTCCTCGGTGAGCTTGCCGGTGATCGAGGCCTCGAACCCGTCGACGCGGCGGCGCTCGCCCGCGTCGAGGGCACCGTTGATGAGCTGGCCCGTCACGGGGTCGATGTCGAAGCTGTTGCTCTTGTCGACGCGGAACAGGGCCGCCGCGAGGCCGAGGCGGCCGCCGAGCACGCTGACCTTGCCGCCGATCTCGTAGAGGTCGCTCTCCTCGGGCTTGAGGGCTGCGGCGTTCGGGATCTCGATGCCCGTGGAGTTCGCCACGTACTGACCCTGCGGCGAGAAGCCCCGCGAGTAGGAGACGTAGTAGGTCTGCTCGGGCGTCGGCTGCCAGATACCGCTGACCTTCGGGCTGACGCCCGTCGAGGGAGCGACTACGTCTCGCCCGAAGACGCCGTTCGTGGCGTTCGTGGTGTAGCTGCTGATGAAGCGGTCGACGCGCACGCCGCCGAGCACGGAGAACTGCTCGGTGAGCCAGACCCGATCGCTGATGAAGGCGCCGAGATCGGCGCCCTGGGTCAGGCGGCGATTGTTCGGGTTCGGCACCAGCGCGTAGCCGAACTGGTCGTGGATCGGGGTCCGCACCCGCTGGTTCGGGCGCGTGCCGAGCACCGTGTAGTTGATGCGGTCGTCGTCCTGGTAGAACAGGTCGAGGCCGGTCACGACCTCGTGGCGCAGGAAGCCGGTGTGGAACTTGGCGATGGCCGTGGTGACGTTCTGCGCGCCCCAGGCGTCCTGCGCGAAGGTCTGGCCGCCGCCCGCGCTGTAGGTGACGAAGGGGTTCTGGCCGCCGAAGAAGCCGGTGATGCAGGCGCCCGTGCAGGTTGCGGCCGTCGTCGAGAAGTTCCGGTCGTAGAACGAGAGCCGGGAATCGTTGGTGACCGTCAGCCACGGCGCCACCTCCCACTTCATCAGCGAGGTGAGGAGGTGCACGTCCGCGACGTCGCGGTCGGTGGTGCGCACGTAGGAGGTGTTGCGGGGCAGGCCGAACTCGGTGAGCGGCTTGGCGTAGCGGTCGCCGGGGCGGAGCGCTGTCGGCACGCCGTAATCGGGCGTGCGCTCGCTGTGCTGATAGAAGTAGTTCAGGAACCAGGTCGTGTTCGTGCCGAGGCCGAAGCCGAGCGAGGCACCGAAGCCGGCGCGGTCCGACTTCACGAGGTCGCGGTCCTGCACGTCCTGGCGGTGGACCATGCCGGTGAGGCGGAGCGCGGTGGTCTCGTCGATCCGGCGGTTGATGTCGAAGGTGCCGCGCGCCGTCGGGCCGCTGCCGCCGAGCGTATCGATCGCCGTGAAGTCCGCGAGCCCCGCCCGCTTCGAGATGATGTTGATGGCACCGCCCGCCGTGCCGAGGCCCAGCGTCTCCGAGGCCGGCCCCTTGATGACGACGACGTCCTGGATGTTGAAGCTGTCGCGGGCGTAGACGCCGAAATCGCGCAGGCCGTCGAGGTAGACGTCGTTCTTGGCCTGGAAGCCGCGGATGCGGAACTGGTCGCCGTTGAGGCCGCCGTTGCCCTCACCCGCCGAGACCGTGATGCCCGGCACGTTGCGCAGGGCCTGCTCCAGCGTCGTCGCCTGCTGCTGCCGGATGACCTCGCCCGGCACCACGCTGATCGCCTGCGGCGTGTCCTGGATGCGGCCGGGCAGGCGCGAGAGGCCGGTGCCCTCGTTCAGCACGTTGGGATCGCCCGGCCGGATGCCCTCGACGCTGAGGAGCGGCAGGTCGGCGAAGGCGTCCTGCGCCAGCGCGTCGAAGGGCAGGAAGGCGCCCAGCGTCGCTGCGAGACCGACTCCCACCGCGTTCGGGCCGCTCGTTTCCCTGATCGATAGCTGGACGCACATCACCGATATTCTCCGCTCGTCGATCGTCCTTAGTGAAACTCCTCTCCAAGATGCAATCCGGGTTTCGGTGTTTTCCGCAAAAGATACACAAGTGCAACAAATTAGATTTCCTCTAAATACAATTTGAAATCATTCCGAACTGAGATCGATTACGCTCAATCAGGCTTCTCATCTTTCAGCTTGGTGGTATTGGGCTGCTAAACGCGGACCATTGGTGGCCGCCGTCGGAGCGACGTGTCGGGCGTGAGAGCGAACGGATCTGCATCGGGATGGAGCGGCTCGCCGGCCGCCGGGATCGGCATCGAGACTCCGAATCTCTGGGACTTGCACCGACACTCCGAGGCCGACTGGCGGCACCTGTTCGCGACGCGCCCTCAGGAGGCGGTGTCGTGGATCCGGTTCGCGGCCGCCAAGGGCTTCAGAGCGGCCCAACTCGTGCTCGGCCAGATGCATCTCGGCGGTCAGGGCGTGCCCCACGATCCGCAGGCCGCCTACGAGTGGTTCGCGCGCGCCGCCGCGATCGGCAGCCTGGAGGCCCGCAACATGGTCGGGCGCTGCCATGAGCTCGGCTGGGGCGTGCCCGTCGATCAGGCGGAGGCCCTGCGCCACTACCGGCGGGCGGCCGCGGGCGGCCTCGCTTGGGGGTTCTACAACGTCGGATGCCTGCTCCTCTACGGCGAGGGCGTGCGGCGGGACCACGCGGAAGCGGTCCGCCATTTCGCGGCCGCCGCCGAGCAGGGGCACGCGAAGGCGCTCGGCCTCCTGGGGCGCTGCCACGAGGAGGGCTGGGGCACGCCGGTCGACCGGGAGGCGGCGATGGCCTGCTATCGGCGGGCCGCCGAGGTCGGCGACGGCTGGGGGGCGCTCAACCTCGGTCTCCTCCTCGCCGAGGCGGGCCTGATCGCGGAGGCGGCAGCGGAATTCGAGCGGGCGCTCGTCACCGCGACGCCGAACTGCCTCGCCGCTCTTGCCGACACGCTGGAGCGGGGCGGACCGCCGGGCTTCGAGCCGATCGCCCGCCGGGCGCGGCAGACCCTCGGGCAGGGCCAGGATATCGTAGAGACGGTGCGGGCGCCGTCGGAGGCCGCTGCCCGGGTGCCCGAGATCGGCGGCCGCGCGCCCCGCACGGTGGCCTTCGCCGTCGCCGCGTGGCTGCGCCTCGGCCGGCTGAGGACCGAAGCCGCGCAGGGCTGCCGGATCCGGCTGAGATAGCTCGGCGAGGAAGCGGTCAGGTTCCGTCGAGACGAGGAAGCCCGCGCGGGCAGGGTGCCCGCGCGGGTTCGGTCTGTTTTCGGGCCGCCTGCTCGGCTCAGACGCTGCCCGTCTGCCCGCCGAACTGGAGGAAGTGCTCCAGCGGGTCGATCTGGGCCTGGGCCACGTCCGGATGGCTCGCGAGGTAGGCGTTCGTGTCGAATGCCGGGCTCGGATCGCGGCCCTCGCGCCAGCCGAACTCCTGGTAGTGGAGCATCGGGTTCATCCCCGAGGCCGCCACGTCCGGGTTCTGCTCGAGGTAGTAGCTCGTGTCGAAGAAGGCGTTCGGGTCGCGGCCCTCCTTGGCTCCGTAGGTCAGGTAGTGCTGCAGAGCCCAACTGTCCGCGGCGCGGCCGGCCGGGGTCGCCGCCGCGACGTCCGGGTTGGCGGCGAGGTAGAAGGTGGGATCGAAGTCGCCCGTCACGTTGCGGGGTCCCTCGCCGGCCAGCACGCTGCGTCCCTCGTCCTGACCGAAGGCGAGGTAGTGGGCCAGCGCGTTGAAGCCCGCCTGCTGCACGTCCGGGTTCTGGGCGTAGTAGGATTCCGCGCTGAACCCCTCGCTCGGGCTGCGGCCCTCGCGCTCGCCGTAGGCGATGTAGTGGCTGAGCGGGTTGACCCCGGCTGCCGCCACGTCGCGGTTCTCGGCGAGGTACTCCGCGGTGTGGAAGAAGGCGTTCGGGTCGCGGCCCTCCTTCCAGCCGAACACCGCGAAATGATCGTCGGCGTCGATGCCGGCCCGCCAGACGTCGAGGTTCTTCGCGTAGTAGTAGATGTCGTCCACCGCGCGATAGTTGTCGTTGTTCTGGATCGTGCCGTCCGTGAAGCGCAGCGTGTCGATGCCGGTGACATCGTGGACGACGCCGTCCGGCCCAACGAGGACGAGGCTCTCCCCGTCGAGGCTGACCTTCGCGTCGGTGAAGGCGAAGCCGAAGCTCTGCTCCGCCCTCGGCACCTCGCCGCCCACGGTGATGTCGAGCCGCGCCTGGGCGAGGCCGCCGCGGGCGTCGCTCACCGTGTAGGTGAAGTGCTCGACGGCCGTGGCCCCGGCGTTGAGGCTGTTCGCACCGATCGCCTGGTAGCTGTAGCTCCCGTCCGCCCTGACGGTGAGGGTGCCGAAATTGCCCACCACCTCGACGCTGCCGTCGCCCGAGACGGTCCGGCCGAGGCCGCCCTCGAACTGGGCCCCCGTGACCCTCAGCGTGTCGCCGGCATTCGCGTCGCTGTCGTTGGCGAGCACGTTGCCGGTGATCGCCAGCGCGTGGGCCGTGGTCCGCGCGGCGTCGGCCGTGCCGACCGGCGCGATGTTGGCGGGGTCGGGATTCACGGGGTCGGGCACCGCGTCGATCGTGAGCACGATCGGCGTCCCGCTGGCGCCGCGGTTGCCGGCGGTGTCCGTGGCGTCCACCGTGAAGGTGTAGGTGCCGTCGGGCAGCGGCGGCACCTCGATGCTCCAGCGGCCGTCCGTTCCCGTGGTGCCCGTCACCGCGCCCGGTCCCTGCGGGGTGCCGTAGGTGACCGTGACCGTGCTGCCGGGCTCGGCCGAGCCGGAGAGGACCGGCGAGGAATCCGTGGTGGTCCCTCCGCTCGTGCCGTCGACCACGGGGGCGGCCGGCGCGACGTTGTCGATCACGATCGACGGTCCCGCGGCGTTCGCCGTGTTGCCGGCCGCGTCCGTGGAGACGAGGCTCGACGTGACGGTGCCGTTGAGGCCGGACAGGTCCGCCGTGTAGCGGCCGTCCGCGCCGGCCTGCACGGTCACGCTGTTGGTGCCGTCCGTGAAGGTCACGGTTGCGGTGGCGTCCCCGTCGAGCCCGCTCACCGTGAAGGCGGTGTTGGCGGCCTCCGCCGCGCTCGCCGTGCCGCCGGGCGCCGGATCGACCCCGAGCGCCACCGGAGCGCCCGCGTCGGCCACGGTGTCGACGACGACCCGCAGGGGTTGCGAGGGCGCCGAGACGTTGCCCTGGGCGTCGCGGCCGGTGGCCACGATGTCGTAGGTGCCGTCGGGGAGCGTCGGCAGGCCGATCTGCCAGCTCCCGTCCGCCGCGACGGTGCCCGTCAGGTCGCGCGGGCCGGTGGCGTCCGTGTAGCGCAGCACCACCGTGGTGCCGGGCGTCCCGAGGCCCGTGACGGTCGGCGTCGTGTCGCTCGTGATCGCGTCGCCGGGCGTGCCCGTGTCGGCCTCGATGCCGCTGATGAGCGGTGTCACGAGGTCCGCGGGCTGGGCGCCGCCCTGGTCGACGTCGACCGCGTTTCCGCTGCCGGCCGCCGTGTTGCCGGCCACGTCCGTGATCACGATCGAGGAGGTCACGGTGCCGCTGAAGCTCGACAGGTCGACCGTGTAGCTGCCGTCGGACTGCGCCGCCGCCTGCACGCTGCGGGTGCCGTCCGTGAAAGTGACGGTGGCGACCGAGCCCGCATCGAGCCCGCTGATCGTGAAGGCGGTGGAGGCCGCCTCCGCCGGGGTGAGCACGCCGCTCGCCGGCTCGGACACGACGAGGTTCACGGTCGGCACGGCGTCGGCCGTCGTGTCGATGGTCAGCGCGAGCGGCGCCGAGGCGTCCGTCGTCTCGCCGTTCGGCCCGATGGCACTCGCCGTGAAGCTGTAGTTGCCGTCCGCGAGGCTCGGCAGAGCGAGGTTCCAGTTGCCCTGCTGGTCGATCGCGGCGGTCAGTGCGCGGGGGCCGCTCGCGTCGGTGAAGGTCACGGTGACGACGCCGCCCGCGATGCCGGTGCCGGCCAGGACGGGGGTGGCATCGTTGGTGATGCCGTCGCCGACCAGACCGGAATCCGCGCTGAACCCGGCGATGACGGTGGGCGGCGGCTCCCCGGGCGCGGGGATATCCACCACCCGCGAGGCCGGGGTCAGGCTCGCGAGGTTGCCGGCGGCATCCGCGATGTCGGAGCCCGGCGCGAGGGACAGGGTCAGCGTGCCGCTCCCCGTCACGTTCGTGACCGTGACGGTGTAGCTGCCGCCGGAGCCCGTCACGCCGCTGATCGTGCCGGCGGACCCGTCGGTGCCGGTGAGCACGAAGTCCTCGGCGCCGAGGCCGGTGACGGTCTCGGGGAACGTCACCGTGACGGTGAAGCTCGTCGCCGCCGGGCCGCCCGCGGTGTCGGCCGCGGCGCTGCCGGCCGGCGCCAGCGTGTCGAGGCTGAGGGACGGGCCGGCCACGGTGGCGCTGTTGCCGGCCGCGTCCGAGAGGAGGAGGCTCGTGGTCACGGGCCCGTTGAGGCTCGAGAGATCGGCGGCGTAGGTGCCGTCCGCCGAGACCGGCACGCTGACCACGCGGGTCCCGTCCGTGAAGGTCGCGGCAGCGGTGGTGCCCGCGTCGAGGCCGCTCACCGTGAAGCCGGTGGTGGCGGCCTCGGCGGCGTTGAGGACGCCGTCCGCGGTCGCGTCGACCGTGAAGGCGGCGGGCGTTCCCGTGTCGATGCTCGTGTCGATGACGACGCTGACCGGGTTCGAGGGCGCGCCGACATTGCCGGCCGCGTCCGTGAGCTGCACGGTGAGGTTGTGCGGCCCCTCGCCCAGCGGGTTCGTCGGGCTCACCGTGAAGGTGCCGTCCTGGCCGACGGTGCCGGTGCCCACCGGGTTCCCGCCGTCGAGCAGGGTGACGGTGGCGCCGGCCTCGCCGGTGCCGGTGATCGCGGGGGTCGTGTCCGCGGTCGGGCCTCCCGGGCTCGTCACGGTCGGTGCCGCCGGCGCCGCCGTGTCGACGACGAGGGCGAGCGGGGCGGAGGCGGCGCCGGCATTGCCGGCCGCGTCCGTGGCGGTCGCCGTGATCTGGGCCGCGCCGTCGCCGAGGGCCGTGCCCGGCGTGAAGGACCAGTTGCCGGACACGTCCGCCATAGTGGTGCCGAGGACGGTGCCGCCGTTCGAGACGGTGATCATGGCGCCGGGCTCGGCGGTGCCGGCGATGGTGGGCGTGCTGTCGCCGGTTGTGCCGGCGGCGGTGGTGATGACGGGGGCCGCCGGCGGCAGCGTGTC
>NZ_BJZU01000107.1 GCF_007992195.1 Methylobacterium oxalidis
GGTGCCGGGGGTGAACGAGAAGTTGCCCTGCGCGTCGGCCGTGGCGGCGCCGATCTGGGTGCCGTTGCTGAGGATGGCGACGGTCGCGCCGGGCTCGGCGGTGCCGGCGATGGTGGGCGTGCTGTCGCCGGTTGTGCCGGCGGCGGTGGTGATGACGGGGGCCGCCGGCGGCAGCGTGTCGACCACCACGCTCACCGGCGCCGAGGCGGCGCCGACATTGCCGGCCGCGTCCGTGAGTTGCACGGTGAGGTTGTGCGGCCCCTGCCCGAGCGGGCTCGTCGGGCTGACCGTGAAGGTGCCGTCGCCGGCCACCGTGCCGGTGCCGACCGCGGTGCCGCCGTCGAGCAGCGTCACGGTGGCGCCGGGCTCGCCGGTGCCGGTGATGGCGGGGGTCGCGTCGGCCACCGGACCGCCGGGGCTCGACACGGTCGGGGCGGAGGGCGCCGCCGTGTCGACGACGATGGCGACCGCGGCCGAGGCCGGGCTGACCTGGCCGGCGGCGTCGGTGGCGGTGGCGGTGAGGGTGTAGGGGCCGTCGCCGAGGGCGGTGGCGGGGGTGAACGAGAAGTTGCCGCTGGCGTCGGCCGCGACGGTGCCGATGGTGGTGGCGCCGTTGCTGATGGTGACGAGCGCGTTGGGCTCGGCAGTGCCGGTGATGGCGGGCGTGGCGTCGTTGGTGGGGCCTGCCGCGATGGTGAGGGTGGGGGCGGCGGGTATGCCGGTGTCGACGGTGAGGCCGATGGCGGCCGAGGCGGGTCCGGCGTTGCCGGCCGCGTCCGTGGCCGCGGCCGTGAAGGTGTAGCTTCCGTCCGGCAGGGCGGTGCCGGGGGTGAACGAGAAGTTGCCCTGCGCGTCGGCCGTGGCGGCGCCGATCTGGGTGCCGTTGCTGAGGATCGCGACGGTCGCGCCGGCCTCCGCAGTACCCGTGATGGTCGGCGTGCTGTCGCCGGTGGTGCCCGGAGCGATCGTCAGGACGGGCGCTGCGGGCGCCGTCGTGTCGATCTCAAGAGCGAGCGCGAGCGACGGCGCCGAGACGTTGCCCGCCGCGTCCGCCGCCGTGACCGTGATGCTCGCGGTACCTTCGGGCAGGTTGGTGCCAGGTGTGAAGGTGAAGTTGCCTGCCGCGTCGGCCGCGGCGGTGCCGATGACCGTGTCGCCGTTGCGGAAGGTGAGGACGGCGTTGGGCTCGGCGGTGCCGGCGATGACCGGCGTGCTGTCGTCCGTGGTCCCCGGAAGCGTGGTGATGACGGGGACCGCGGGCGCGGCCGTATCGACCGCCGCCGTCACCGCGGCCGAGACCGGCGAGAGGTTGCCGGCCGCGTCCCGTGCGGTGGCGGTCAGGCTGGCCGTGCCGTCCGCCAGGGGCGTCGTCGGCGTGATCGTGAAGCGGCCGTCCGTCCCGGCCACCGCGGTGCCGAGCACGGTGGTGCCGGCCGTCACCGTGACGGTGGACCCGGCCTCCGCGCTGCCCGTGATCGTGGGGGTGTTGTCGTTCGTCGGCCCGATCGCGTCGAGGGCCGGAGCGGGCGGTGCCCCGGTGTCCACCGTGACGGTGACCGCGACCGAGGCGACGGATTCGTTCCCGGCCACGTCGGTCGCCGTCGCCGTCAGGCTCGCCGGCCCGTCCGCCAGGGCGGAGGCGGGGGTGAAGGCGAAGGCTCCGGTGGCGTCGGCCACCACCGTCCCGAGGATGACGGCGCCGTTGCTGATCGTGACGGTGGTGCCGGCCTCGGCCGTGCCGCGGATGGTCGGGGTGTTGTCGTTGGTCGGTCCGGCGAAGGCGGCGAGGACGGGGGCGACCGGGGTCACCGTATCCACGAGGACGGCGAGCGGCGCCGCATCGGATTCGACGCCGGTCGGACTCGTGGCGACGACCGTCAGGTTGTTGATCCCGTCCGGCAGGGCCGAGACCTCGATGCTGAAGGCGCCGTCCGGCCCGGCCGTGCCGGTCCCGATCGGCGTGGTGCCGAGGAAGACCGTGACGGTGTCGTTCGCCCCCGCAAGCCCGGTGACGACCGGGGTGGGGTCGTTCGTCGGCGCCAGGTCGTCCAGGATCGGCGCCCCCGGGACGGTGGTGTCGATCTCGGCGATCACGGTGGCGGACGGGGCGGAGATGTTGCCGGCCGCGTCCCGGGCCGTGGCGACGAGGGGATTGTCGCCGTTCGGCAGCGGCACGGTCGGGGTGAGCGTGAAGGTGCCGCCCGCACCCGCCGTGGCGGTGCCGAGCACCGTGGTGCCGCTCGTCACCGTGACGACGGCGCCGGGCTCGGCGGTGCCGGTGATGGTCGGGGTGACGTCGCTGCCCGGCGGGACCGCGTCGATGGTGGGGGCGCCCGGCGCGAGCGTGTCGATCGTCACCGTGACGGCGGCGGAGGGGGCCGAGAGGTTGCCGGCGACGTCCCGCGCGGTGGCGGTCAGGCTGGCCGTCCCGTCCGTCAGGGGCGTCGTCGGCGTGAGGCTGAAATTGCCCTGCGCGTCGGCGACCGCGGTGCCGAGCACGGTGGCGCCGGCCGTCACCGTGACGGTGGCCCCGGCCTCGGCCGTGCCGGTGATGGTGGGGGTGGTGTCGTTCGTCGGCGCGATCGGCGCGATCACGGGGGCGCCCGGCGCCGCCGTGTCGATCGTCAGCGTCACCGCGGCCGAGGCCGGCGAGGTGTTGCCGGCCGCGTCCTGCGCGGTGGCGGTGAGGGCGGCGCTGCCGGGCGCCAGCGGCGCCGCGGGCGTGACGGAGAAGGTGCCGTCGGGGCCGGCGGTGGCGGTGCCGAGCACGGTGGCGCCGTTCGAGATCGTGACGACGGCGCCGGGCTCGGCCGTGCCGGTGATGGTGGGGGTGGTGTCGTTCGTCGGTGGCAGCGGGTCGATCACCGGCGCGGTCGGCGCCGCGGTGTCGATCGTCACCGCGACGGTTGCCGAGACCGGCGAGGTGTTGCCGGCCGCGTCCTGCGCCGTCGCCGTCAGGCTGGCGGTGCCCGGCGTCAGCGGGGTCGTCGGCGTGAAGGAGAAGGTGCCGTCGAGGCCGGCGGTGGCGGTGCCGAGCACGGCGGCGCCGTTCGAGATCGTGACCAGCGCGCCGGGCTCGGCCGTGCCGGTGATCGTCGGCGTGGTGTCGTTCGTCGGGTCGAGCGGGGCGATCACCGGCGCGCCGGGCGCGGTGGTGTCGACGGTGACGGCGATGGCGGCCGAGACCGGCGAGAGGTTGCCGGCCGCGTCCTGCGCGGTGGCGGTGAGGCTCGCCGTGCCGTCCGGCAGCGCGGTGGCGGGCGTGAAGGCGAAGGTGCCGTTCGGGCCCGCGGTGGCGGTGCCGAGCACGGTGGTGCCGTTCGAGATCGTGACCAGCGCGCCGGGCTCGGCCGTGCCGGTGATCGTCGGCGTGTCGTCGGCGGTGAGCGGCAGCGGCGCCAGGACGGGCGCGGCGGGGGCCAGCGTGTCGACCGTCAGGGAGACGGCGGCGGAGGCGGGCGAGGCGTTGCCGGCGGCATCCCGCGCCACCGCGGTCAGGCTGGTGGTGCCGTTCGGCAGGGCGGTGGCGGGCGTGAAGGAGAAGCTGCCGTCCGGGTCGGCGGTCGCGGTGCCGAGCACGGTCGTGCCGCTGAGGATCGTGACGACGGCGCCGGGCTCGGCCGTGCCGGTGATGGTGGGGGTGTCGTCGCGGGTCGGGGCGATCGGCGCGAGGACGGGAGCGGCCGGCAGGCCTGTGTCGACCACGAGGCTCACGGCCGCGGAGGGGCCGGAGACGTTGCCGGCCGCGTCACGGGCGGTGGCGGTGAGGCTCGCCGTGCCGTCGGGCAGCGCGGTGCCGGGGGTGAAGGAGAAGGTGCCGTCTGCGCCCGCGGTGGCGGTGCCGAGCACGGTGGCGCCGTTCGAGATCGTGACCAGCGTGCCGGCATCGGCCGTGCCGGTGATCGTCGGCGTGTTGTCGTTCGTCGGCGCCAGCGGCGCGATCGCGGGCACGCCCGGCGCCGTCAGGTCGAGCTGCAGGGCGAGCGGCGCCGAGGCGGGCGAGGCGTTGCCCACCGCGTCGCGGGCCACGGCCGTGAGCGTGTAGGCGCCCTCCGCGAGGGGCGTCGTGGGCGTGAACGTGAAGACCCCGTTCGTGCCGGCGACGGCGGTGCCGAGCACCGTCGTGCCGTTCAGGATGGTGACGGTCGCGCCCGCCTCCGCCGTGCCGGTGACGGTGGGCGTCGAGTCGCCCGTGAGGCCGCCGCCCGCCACGAAGGTCGGGGCGCCGGGCGCGGTGGCGTCGATCCGCAGGCTGACGGCCGTCGAGGCCGGGCCGAGATTGCCGGCCGCGTCCCGGGCGGTCGCCGTGAGGGCGTAGGTGCCGTCCGCCAGCGGCACCGTGGGGGTGAAGGAGTAGGCGCCGTTGGCGCCCGCCACCGCCGTGCCGAGGATCGTGGCGCCGTTCGAGATGGTGACGGTGGCGCCGGGCTCGGCCGTGCCGGTGAGCGTCGGGGTGTTGTCGCCGGTCGCCGCCGTGCCCGCGCTCAGGGTCGGGGCGGTGGGCGCCGTGAGGTCGACGGTGACGCTCGCGCCGCCCGAGCGGCCGCTGACGTTGCCGGCCCGGTCGGTGGCGGTGGCGGTCAGGCTGAAGCTGCCGCCGGTGAGCGGCGTCGTCGGGGTGATCGCGTAGGCGCCGTTGGCGCCCGCGACCGCGGTGCCGAGCACGGTGGCGCCGTTGTAGAGGGTCACGGTGGCGCCGGCCTCGGCCGTGCCGGTCACGGTCGGGGTCGCGCTGTTCGTGAGGGCGGGCGCCGTGACGGTCGGGGCGCCGGGCGCGGCGGTGTCGATGGTCAGGCCGAGCGGCGCCGAGGCGACGCTGGTGTTGCCGAGGCTGTCGCGGGCCGTCGCCGTGAGGTTGTAGGTGCCGTCGCCGAGCGTGCCGCTCGTCAGCGTCCAGACGCCGTTGGCGCCCGCCACCGCGGTGCCGACGACCGTGGTGCCGTTGAGCACCGTGACGGTGGCGCCGGCCTCGGCCGTGCCGGTCACGGTCGGCGTGTTGTCGTTGGTGACGCCGCCGCCCGCCGTGAAGGCCGGGGCCGCGGGCGCGGTGGCGTCGACGCGCAGGCTGATGCCCGCCGAGGCGGGGCCGGCGTTGCCGCTCGCGTCGGTGGCCGTGGCGGTCAGGGTGTAGGTGTTGTCGGCCAGCGGCGTGGTCGGGGTGAAGGAGTAGGCGCCGTTCGCCCCCACCGCCGCCGTGCCGATGACGGCGCCGTTGGCGCGGATCGTCACCGTGGAGCCGATCTCGGCGGTGCCGGTGATGGTCGGGGTGTTGTCGGCGGTGGCCGCGACGCCCGCGGTGATCGTCGGCGCGGCGGGCGGCGTCGTGTCGTTCGTCCGCACGTCGTCGATCGCGAAGCCGACGCCGAGATTCACGCTGAGCGCGCTGCGCGAGAAGACGCGGACCTCGGTGACGTTGTCGAACTCGGAGCCGAGCGTGATGGTCTGGTCGCCGATGGTGAGGATGTTGATGAAGCTCGCGGTGGCCACCTGCACGCCGTTGCGGTAGCCGACGAACACCGTGTCCCCGAGCAGCGAGATGTCGCGGTCGAGGGTGAGGCCGTCGAGATCGAAGGCGCCGCCCGAGGCCTGCGCGATCGAGAGGTAGGCGGCGTTCTGCGAGCGGGTGTTGAGGACCGCGTCGCCGAACTCGGTCTCGACCCGCAGGGAGCCCGGTGTCCCCGTCCCGTTCGTCCGCAGCGCGTAGGTGTAGCCGCCGATCGTGACGGGGTTGCCAGAGGTTCCGACGAGCCCGTCGAAGGTCTGAATGGTAGCCATGGGGGACCGACGCTCCGTACCGACGCTGATGAGGGTCGCGCGCGCCGCGGCGGGCTCGCGCTCCGAGTTCATTCGCGGACGGGCGGCCTCCTCGGCGGGGCGCCGTTTGGGACAGTCCAGCCTGCCCGCGTTCGGCGCATAAACTGGCTGATCATGAAATGATGGAAAGGAATGTTGGCAGAAAGCACTTTTCCATGAGAGCAAAAGACGAGTTTATCTCAGTCTTGCTCCGTGCCTTTGTGCTTGGCCGTGGCCAGTCTATGCGGCGCTTGCGACAATTTGACTGCGGCACAACTCGCAAATGCAGATCGTATGGGTGAAACGCTCCGGGAAATGCTGTCGTGAGCCGCCTCGGCAGGCTCGGGGGGCGGCCCCGTCCCGTGCGGCGCGCTCCGGCGGATCCGGCGCGCGCGCGGGCCGCGGAGGCGCCCGGAAGACTTTTTCGAGCATCGGGGCGCCGGGCGCGGACCTTTGCTTGTGGCCCCAAGTCGTGCGCCCGCCCGGCCGAGATCTCTCATTTCGGGAAAGTGTTTTTCCAAAACCTCGTCTGTGTGAGGTCTGGCAACGGGTTATGTCCGAAAGGGCACGCACTTACCCTGAGGTTGCTCATGTTTGCGATCATGATGGCAGCTGTCGTCGGCGGCCCCCTGACCTCGGCCCTGCTCTGGGACCACGGGGCGGTGATCGCCCTCGCCGCCGCCCCCTTCGGCGGCAGCCTCTCGGGGCTGATGGCGGCCTGGCTGATCACGGTGCTGCGGGCCCGCTCGGACGGGGACGCCGCGGCGCGCGGGGTGCGGCCGGTGCCGCAGAGCCTCCCGGGCGGCTGGTAGCGCCGCCTCGCCGGGCGCGGGGGCCTGCCGCCAGGGCGCTTGCAGCCAAGGCGCTCGCAGCCAGGCTATAGCAAAAGCAGATCAAATTTTACGCAAAATGCACACAAGAAGATCCGTCAACGGCGTTAAGGATATCTCACTGGAAAACACCTTTCCGCGGCGAACTCTGTTGCAGAACATCTTGACCTGATCGAGGGGTCGTCTATCTAGGGTTGTGTCGACGGCGAGGGCGGAAACCTCACCTCGGCGGTCTCGGGGGCGGAGGAGAACCGGAGGACATGCCGCAGCCTCAAGTTCTGCGCGATATGGCCCTGTTCGTTGAGGTGGCGAAACGCAAGAGTTTCAGCCAGGCGGCCGCCGCGCTCGACATGCCGATCTCCTCGGTCTCGCGCCGCATCACGCAGTTCGAGACGGCGGTGGGCCTGCGGCTCCTCGACCGCACCACCCGCAAGCTCGCGCTGACCCCCTACGGCGAGGCCTACCTCGCCCAGGCCACCCGCATCGTCGAGGAGGCCCAGCGCACCTTCGACGACATGATCGCCCAGGCGAAGGGCCCGAGCGGCTTCCTCAAGGTGGCCGCGCCCCCGGACTTCTGGGTGGTCCGGCACCTCTCCGACATCGTCTGCGCCTTCTCGGAGGACCACGAGCACGTGCACGTCCACCTCGACCTGCGCGCCTCGCAGGTCGACCTCGTGCGCGAGGATTACGACCTCGCGATCTCGATGGAGGAGCCGCGCCAGTCCTCGCTGATCGTGCGCAGGGTCGTCGAGGTCGAGAACGCCCTGTTCGCCGCCCCCGCCTACCTGCGGGCGCGGGGCCGGCCGAAGCACCCGCGCGACCTCGCCGAGCACGACGTGGTGCTGGCGGTCCCCGGCATGAGCGACACCTGGCAGCTCACCCGCGGGGACGAGATCGTCTCGGCCGGCGTGTCGGGGCGGATCTCCTGCAACAACGTCAGCCTGGCGCGCCGGCTCGCCGTGACGGGGCGGGGCATCGCGGTCTCGAACCTCGTCAATGTCGGGCGCGACCTCGACAGCGGGCGGCTCGACCGCGTCCTGCCGGACTGGCGCCTGCCGCCGACCTCGATCTACATCGTCACGACGTCGCGGCTCCTGCCCGCCAAGACCCGGCGCTTCATCGACTTCATCTCGAAGCGCCTCGCGGCGGTGTTCACGAGCGCGGCGCGGGGGGGCGACCTCGTGGCGCTGCCCGAGCGGGGCCCGGCGCAGCCGGTCTGCCTCGTCCGGCCCTGAGGCGGGGGCCTACTGGCGGGCGGGGACGCGGGCCGCCGCCTGGACGAAGGCGAGGCAGCGGGCGCGCGTCTCGGTGTCCTCGATCGCCAGGAACGCCTGGAGCAGGCTCGCGGCCTCCGAGAAGTCGCCGCCCTCCCCGTCCGAGACCGGCCGGGCCGTGGCCTCCGGCAGGGTCAGGGCGGTGGCGACCCCGAGGGCGCCCGCGAGCTGGCGCAGCGACAGCTCGGCCTGGAGCGGCAGGCGCAGGCCCAGAGGGTCCCGCTCCGCCATCAGCGCGTCCGACGCCTCGTCCGCCCGCAACCCGATCATCGTGACGCTCCGCTGGGTCCTTGGCCCTTGCGCCGGGTGAACCGTTCTCGACCGCACCCGGGCGCGACCCTGAGTCTGATCGTATGGATATTGCAGACTTATAGGATATCCGTTGCGATCACCTACGGAAAACGCGGGCGCGTGCAGACCGTACGTTAACCGAGCCGCCGCGCCGGCGCCCGCGCCGGGGTCCCCTGCCCTTTGCCTCCGGCCCGGCCCCTTTGCTACAGGCGGGGCGGCCGGGACGTCGCGACCTTGCGTTGTGACCCTGCGGCGAGGCGGCGCCGCCGCGAGGAGGGACCAGCGTTGACGGGCGACGAGAACCGATACTGGCTCGTGACGGTCCTCGCCGTCGCGGCCGCGGTGGCGGCCTGGTATGTCCTCCCGGTGGAGGCGTGGCTCACGGCCTTCAAGGACTGGACCCACAGCCTCGGCCCCTACGCCCCGGTCGCCTTCGCGGGGCTGTTCGTCGTCGCGACGCTCCTCGTGGTGCCCTGCACGCCGCTCACCATCGCGGGGGGCGTGGCCTTCGGCTGGTGGTCGCTGCCGATCGTGCTCGCCGCCGCGACGGTCGGTTCGGTGCTGGCCTTCGTGGCCGGGCGCACGCTGCTGCAGGACCGGGTCCGCGCCGCGATCGAGCGGCGGCCCGCCATGCGGGCGACCGTCGAGGCGGTCGGCGAGGGCGGCTGGCAGCTCCTGACGCTGATGCGGCTGAGCCCCTTCGTGCCCTTCAACGCGCAGAACTACGTGCTCGGCATCACCGACGTGCGCCCCGGCGCCTTCCTGGTCTCGACCCTCCTCGGCATGCTGCCGGGGACGATCGTGTGCGTCTATCTGGGCGTGATCGGGCGCGCCGCGGGCGGGGACGCCCCCGAGCACTGGATCTCTCTCGGGCTCGGCCTCGTTGCAACGGTCGCGGCCGTCGCGCTGACGCGGCGGCGGGTGCGGGCCAAACTGAGAACGCGGAGAGCCGGCGCGGGCGCATGAGTGATCGCAGACGGAACGAGGGGCGCGAGCCCGGCGCCGGGCGGCCCTGGCTGCGCGCGGGCGAGACCTGCTGGCGGCGGGAGCCGGCCCGCCGGCTCGCCCTGCTGCACGACGGGGCGGCCTATTTCGCGGCGGCCCGGCGCGCCCTCCTCGCGGCGCGGCGCTCGATCCTGCTGATCGGCTGGAGCTTCGACCCGCGCGTGCGCCTCGACCCCCTGGGCGCGTGCGCCGACGAGACGATGGCCGACCTCCTGCGCCGCCTGAAGGCGCAGCGCCCGGACCTCGCGGTCCGCCTGCTGATCTGGGACATGCCCTGGCCGATCTCGGCGGGCAACGACCACACGCCGGATTCCGTGCGCGCCGCGCTCGGGCCCACGATCGACTTCCGGATCGACGGCCGCCTGCCCTACGGCGCCTGCCAGCACCAGAAGATCCTCGTGGTGGACGACGCCGTCGCCTTCTGCGGCGGGGGCGATTTCGAGGTGAACCGCTGGGACACGCAGGGGCACCGCGACGACGACCCGCGCCGCCGCCTGCCCTCCGGCGAGACCTACCCGCCGCGCCACGACGTGATGATGGTGGTGGACGGGCCGGCGGCGGCGGCCCTCGGCGACCTCGCCCGCCGCCGCTGGCTCGACGCCACCGGCGAGCATCTCGAGCCCTCCGGAGCGGCGGGGGCCGGGGCGGCCTCCGATCCCTCGTCCGACCCGTTCTCCGACCCTTGGCCCGACACGGTGACGCCGCTCCTGCGCGACGTTGAGGTCGGCATCCTGCGCACCGAGCCGGCGCTCGGCGCCCGCCCGGCCGTGCGCGAGAGCGAGGCGCTCTACCTGCGGGCGATCCGGGCGGCGCGGCGCATCATCTACCTGGAGAACCAGTACTTCACGTCGCCCCTGATCGCCCGGGAACTCGCCGCACGGCTCGCCGAGCCGGAGGGCCCCGAGATCGTCGTGGTCCTGACCGAGCGCAGCCCGAACGGGTTCGACCGGCTCACCATGGACGGGGCCCGCCGCGGCCTGATCGCGCGGCTGCGCGCGGCCGACCCGTACCGGCGGCTGCGGGTGCTCGCCCCGCGCACGCCCGCGGGCGGGCCGATCCTCGTCCACTCCAAGGTGGCGGTGTTCGACGACCGGCTCATGCGGGTCGGCTCGACGAACCTCAACAACCGCTCGCTCGGCCTCGACACCGAGTGCGACCTCGCCGTCGAGGCGCTGCCCGGCGCCGAGCACGCCCTGCGGCGGGAGGCGATCGCCCGCGTGCGCGACGGCTTCGTCGCCCACCACGCGGGCTGCCCGCGCGACCGCTTCGAGGCGGCCGTGCGCGAGCGCGGCTCGGTCCGGGCCGCCCTCGACGACCCGGCGCTCGTCTCCCGCACGCGGCTCTGCGCGGTGGTGGCCTCGCGGCGCGGCCCGGTGGCGCGCCTCGTCGAGGCCCTGCACATCGGCGACCCCGCCGGCACCGGCGACCTCTGGCGCCCGTGGCGGCGCCGCCGCGCCCTGCGGGGCCGCGCCGCCCCGCCCGAGGACGCGGCAGGCGCCCCCGCGCCCGTCCGGGAGAGGGTGGGGTAAGGGGGCGGCCTCCCCGGATAGCGCGCACCCCTCACCCGGTCGGGCATGCTCGGCGCTGCCTTGGAACGACCGGGCGCGGGTCCCCTCTCCCGTTCGGGAGA
>NZ_BJZU01000108.1 GCF_007992195.1 Methylobacterium oxalidis
TCGCCGACTCGACCTCTCCCGGACGGGAGAAGTGGGGGCGGCCCCACCGCTCTGCCCCAGAAAAACATCGGACGCGGGTCCCCGCCCCGCCTGTCGCCGGCCCGGACCGTCAGGCCGGCGCGGCCGCCCGCAGCCCGGCCTCGGCCCGGACCGGGGCGGGCTCCAGGCAGAGCTCGGCCAGCAGCGGCAGGTGGTCCGAGGCGAGGCGCGGCAGGGGGCCGCGCACCACGCCCACCCGCTCGACCGCGACGCCCGCGCTGACGAAGACGTGGTCGAGCCGCAGCACCGGGCAGCGGCTCGGGAAGGTCGCGCCGCGGCCCTCCGCCCCCGCCGCCCGCCGCGCGTCGGCGAGACGCGCCGCGAGGCGCCGGTAGGCCCGCGACAGCGGCGTGGCGTTGAGGTCTCCCACCAGCACGAAGGGCGCCCGCGCCTGCGCGCTGCCGAGCCAGCGGGGCCCGAGCAGCGCCTCGACCTGCGCCACCCGCTCGCGGCCCGACAGGCCGAGATGCGTGTTGAGGATCTGCAGGCGCCCGCCGCCCATCGCGACCTCGACCCAGAGCGCGCCGCGCGGCTCCAGGCCCGGCCGCCGGTCGAGGCCCGGCAGGGCGTCGGCCCGGATCAGGCGGGCGGGCCGGGTCGTCAGGATGGCGTCGCCGTAGCGCTCCTCCAGGATCTGCAGCGCCGGATGGAAGTGGTGGCGCATGTCGAGGAGGCGGGCGATCTCCTCGGCCTGGTCGAGCCCGCCGGTGCGCGCCCGCCCGACATCGACCTCCTGCAGGGCCACCACGTCCGGCTCGCAGGCGGCGATCACCTCCGCGATGCGGGCGGGCGAGATCACCCCGTCGAGGCCCCGGCAATGGCGGATGTTGTAGGTCATCAGCCGCAGCCGCGGCGGCGGGGGAGGCGTGGAATCCATGCGCAGGGCGGGCCGGAGCGGTCGCCGGACCGCGGGCCACCGCATCTAGGGCGGGCGGCAGGGCGCGGCAGCCCCGGGGGCCGGGCCGCCGGGGCGCGACGTGCTCCCTCTCCCGAACGGGAGAGGGTTGGGGTGAGGGGTTCGCCTTATCCGGATAGC
>NZ_BJZU01000109.1 GCF_007992195.1 Methylobacterium oxalidis
CGCCGGCTCCGCATGCGCGGACGTGGAACGATCGGGCGGGGGGTCTCACACCGAGAGCCACGTCCTCGCGTCCGCCTCGACCATCGCGGCGCGGGGGCCCGCCTCCACCACCTGGCCGCGGTCCGTCACCGCGTAGGCGTCGCAGAGGTCGCGGGCCCACTCGAAAGACTGCTCGGCCAGCACGATCGCCATCTCGCCCTTGCCGCGCAGGTAGGCGATCGCCCGGCCGATATCCTTGACGATCGAGGGCGGGATGCCCTCGGTCGGCTCGTCGAGGACGAGGAGGCGCGGGCGGGTCACCAGCGCCCGGCCGATGGCGAGCTGCTGCTGGCCGCCCGAGAGGTCGCCGCCGCGCCGGTGCGGCATGTCCCTGAGCGCGGGGAAGAGGTCGTAGATCTCCCCCGGCACGGAGCGGTCGCCCCGCCGGCAGGGGGCGAAGCCCGTCTCCAGCCTCTCCCGGACGGTGAGCGGCGGGACGATCTCGCGGACCTGCGGCACGTCGGCGACGCCCGCCCGCGCCCGGTCGCAGGGGGCGAGCCGCGCGATGGCGCGGCCGCCGAGCCGGATCGCGCCCCGCGCCACCGGCTGCTGCACGACGGTCGCCCGCATCAGGGAGTCTTGCCGACGCCGTTGCGGCCGAGCACGGCCGTCACCTGCCCCGGCTCCGACCGCAGCGAGACGCCGCGCAGCGCCTTGGCGGCGCCGGACGATATCCTTGAGTTGAAGGATGCGAATGTTCAACCGGCAATCTATTGCAGAAATGGCACGATGATCACGAGATGTCCGACGAGCCTCGGCCTGTTCTTCAATCCCGTGAAGTTCTGGCTAGTCTAGGCTCGTCGGGCTGCGCGGGGCCGCCCGCCTCACGAACCGGCGATGACCTGGGTCAGGGATCTCATCAGGGCTTCGGGCCTCTACCTGATCGTGTTCGCGACGGGTGCCGCCTTCGTGCTCGGGTCCTACCGGATCGACCATCACTCGTTCTGGCACCACTTCACGCGGGACATCGGCATCGCCTGCCTCGTCGCGTTCATCGTGATCGTCACGATCGAGCAGCGCCAGCGCCGGGAGCAGAACCAGGAGATCCGGAGGTTCCTCTCGGAGACGCACGAGCATCTCTTCTCCACGATCCTCGGCGTCGAGTTCCCGGGCGAGGTCTGGAAGCTCCTCGTCCAGAAGGTGATGAAGGAGAAGTTCTTCCGGAAGGACACGCACGTCTTCTACAAGCTGTCCGACCCCGCCGAGCCGCGCCAGATCGGCGGCATCGACGTCGTGACGATCCAGCAGGTGACCAGCATGGAGGTCGTCAACCTGACGGGCGACAGGGTGGTCTTCCCGGCCCGCTTCTTCGTCGAGCGCCTGCAAGGACCCGATCATCAGCCCGTCCTGGACAGGAAGCCCGACATCGAGGTCTCGGTGGACGGGATCGCGATCGCGCAGTCGGAGATGAAGGCGCGCGAGCCGGTGGGCAAGAGCGACGAGATCTACAACCTGTACGAGTTCGACGTCGAGATCGGCAAGGACGACTCGAAGATCGTCAAGATGCGCGACTATCCGCGCGACAAGCTGGTGGTCGACAGCGAGATGTGGCGCAGCGTCTATGTCTGCGACGGGCTGTTCATCAGCATCACCTTCCCGGACACCCTGGAGGTGGATATCGACGCGATCCATCCCGACCCGATCGAGATCCTCTACCGCTCGGACACGATGATCACGGCGCGCATCGAGCGGCCCCTCCTGCCGCATAACGGGGTGGCCTTCTGGTGGTCGCGGAGAGCGGCCGTCGCTGCGCCCGCCGCCCGTGAGCCGGAGGAGGCGGCGGCGCCTTGAAAACTCCTGGTGGACTGATAAAGGCGGTATTGACTTTTCGGTGGTCTGCTCGCGGCCCGGTCCGTATCGTCACCTTGTCTCGTGGCCGGCTGCGCCCATATGGGCCGAAGAAGGAGTGATGGTGATGGTGTTCGAGATCACGACGACGCGTCGGCGGCCCGGCGGAGGGGTCGGCGTCTAGCCACCGCGTGCCGCGGCGCACCTGAGGGCGGGCCCGAGGACGACAGCTTGATCGGAATGGAAGGGCCGTCCCGCGCGATGGCCCTTTTGCATGTCCGGAACCCGCGTCTCCGGAATCCTCGCCCGGCCGGGCGCGGCGCCGCCTCGCGCTCCCGCCGCCCGTCCGCCGCTCGTCCGCCGCCCTTCCGCCGCTCCCGGCACCCGCCGTGCCGGGCCGCCCGGCGCCCCGGCCCTTCGCGCGGCGGAGGACGCGAGCTAAATAGGCCCTGGGGGGCCCGGGACGTCCGGTCCGGCACCCGACCCGAGGATCTGCAGCCATGGGACCGGCCCGCATCGAGCTCATGGGCGCGCCGATCGAGGTGGGCGCCAGCGAGCCCGGCGCCCTGATGGGCCCGGCGGCCCTGCGCACCGCGGGCCTCGCGCGCGCGCTGGCCGACCTCGGCCACGCGGTGGGCGACCTCGGCGACGTGGTGCCCGGCTGCGCCCCGGACGCCCGCGGCCTGCCCGCCGTCGCGGCCTGGACGCGGGTGCTCTCGGCGCGCGTCGGCGAGAGCCTCGCCCGGGGCGCCCTGCCGGTCGTGACGGGGGGCGACCACAGCCTCTCCCTCGGCACGGTGGACGGGGCGCTTCGCCACTGCGCGGGCGGCGGCCGGCCGCTCTACGTGCTCTGGCTCGACGCGCACGCCGACTTCAACACGCCGGAGACCTCGCCGTCGGGCAACATCCACGGCATGCCGCTCGCCGCGCTCTGCGGCGAGCCCGGCTTCGACGGGCTGTTCCCGGACGGCCCCCGCCCCCGTCTCGACCCGAGCCGCCTGCACCTGTTCGGCCTGCGCTCGATCGATGCGGGCGAGCGCGCCCTCGTCACGGCGCGCCGCGTCGGCGTCACCGACATGCGCGCCATCGACGAGTTCGGGGTGGTGGCGCCGCTGCGGCGCGTGCTGGAGCGGGTCGCGGCGGCGGGCGGGCACCTGCATGTCAGCCTCGACATCGACTTCCTCGACCCCGGCATCGCGCCCGGCGTCGGCACCACGGTGCCGGGCGGCGCGACCTTCCGGGAGGCGCACCTGATCATGGAGATGCTCCACGATTCCGGCCTCGTCGGCTCCCTCGACGTGGTGGAGCTCAACCCCTTCCTCGACGAGCGCGGGCGCAGCGCCCGGGTGCTGGTGGAGCTGGTGGCGAGCCTGTTCGGCCGCCGCATCCTCGACCGGCCGACCCCGGTCATCGAGGCCGTGCCGCGGGACCAGACGGCGTGAGGGAGCGCGCCGCGCTCCACCTCTCTCCCG
>NZ_BJZU01000110.1 GCF_007992195.1 Methylobacterium oxalidis
AACCCCCTCACCCCGTCCCTCTCCCGGACGGGAGAGGGGACCCGCGCCGGATCCGGTGCGGGTCCAGGAGGCCCCTGCCCCGGCTGGGCCGCGGCACCGCCCCATCGGCAACCGCGCCGGCGATCGCGATTTGCGGGCAACTAATTGCTGTCCGCCGCCCCGCCCCTCGGCTCCAATGGCCTCACCCAACGAGGAGTGGCCGATGACGAGCGGCGTGATGCGGCTTCCCGCCCCGCCCCCCTTCGATCCCGACGCGATCCCCGACGAGGCGGTGCTCTCCCGCGGCGGCGCGAGCCTGCGGCTCGCCTGGCGCGACGGCACGAGGGGGGACCTCACCGCCGAGACCCTGCGGCTGCGCTGCCGCTGCGCGTGGTGCACGCGGGAGCGGATCGAGGCGCGCTTCCCGCACGATTTCCCCGGCGCCGCGGTGACCCGCATCGAGCCGATGGGCGGCTACGCGGTGCACCTCGCCTTCGCCGACGGCCACGCCCGCGGGATCTTCCCCTGGAGCTACCTGCGCGATCTCGCCCGCGAGGCCGCCCCTCCGGAGCAGGCCGCCGAGACCGACGCCCCC
Source organism: Methylobacterium oxalidis (assembly GCF_007992195.1). Taxonomy (GTDB): domain Bacteria; phylum Pseudomonadota; class Alphaproteobacteria; order Rhizobiales; family Beijerinckiaceae; genus Methylobacterium; species Methylobacterium oxalidis. The sequence continues at coordinate 575 of NZ_BJZU01000110.1, forward strand.
GAGATCGACGCCTCCAAGCCCGTCCCCGCCGCGGCCTGAGCCCGCGCCCCCACCGTCACCCGCGAGGCCGCGACGGCCCGCCCGGATGCGAGACAGCCCCATGAGCTTCCACTCGAGCTTCCACCCGAGCTTCCACCCGACCGCGGCGACCGAGATCATCGAGACCGACCTCCTCGTGATCGGCGGCGGCACCGGCGGCCCGATGGCCGCCATCAAGGCCAAGGAAGCCGACCCGAAGCTCCGGGTCGTCCTGATGGAGAAGGCCAACGTGAAGCGCTCCGGCGCGATCAGCATGGGCATGGACGGGCTGAACAACGCCGTCGTGCCGGGCTACGCCACGCCCGAGCAGTACGTGAAGGAGATCACCGTCGCCAACGACGGCATCGTCAACCAGAAGGCGGTGATGGCCTACGCGCAGGGGTCCTTCCCGATGATCCAGTACCTCGACAGGCTCGGGGTCAAGTTCGAGAAGGACGGCTCCGGCGAGTACAACATGCGCAAGGTCCACCACATGGGGACCTACGTGCTGCCGATGCCGGAGGGCCACAACGTCAAGAAGGTGCTCTACCGGCAGCTCCGCCGCCTCCAGGTCGGCGTGACGAACCGCTACATGGCGACGAGGCTGCTGAAGGGTCCGGACGGGCGCATCGCCGGCGCGGTCGGCGTCAACACCCGCACCTCGGAATTCCTCGTCGTGAAGGCCAAGGCCGTGGTGCTGGCCTGCGGCGCCGCCGGGCGCCTCGGCCTGCCCGCCTCCGGCTACCTGTTCGGCACCTACGAGAACGCGGCCAATTGCGGCGACGGCTACGCCATGGCCTACCACGCGGGCGCCGAGCTCGCGAACCTCGAGTGCTACCAGATCAACCCGCTGATCAAGGACTACAACGGCCCCTCCTGCGCCTACGTCACGGGGCCGTTCGGCGGCTTCACCGCCAACAACCGCGGCGAGCGCTTCATCGAGTGCGACTACTGGTCGGGCCAGATGATGCTGGAATTCTGGCGCGAACTGCAGAGCGGCAACGGCCCGGTCTTCCTCAAGATGGATCATCTGCGCGAGGAGACGATCTCCGAGATCGAGACCATCCTGCACACCAACGAGCGGCCCTCGCGCGGGCGCTTCCACGAGCGGCGCGGCAACAACTACCGCCAGCGCCCGGTGGAGATGCACATCTCCGAGATCGGCTTCTGCTCGGGCCACTCGGCGTCCGGCGTCTGGGTCGACGAGAACGCCCGCACCACGGTGCCCGGCCTCTACGCGGTCGGCGACATGGCGAGCGTGCCGCACAACTACATGCTCGGCGCCTTCGTCAACGGCGGCATCGCGGGCGCGGACGCCGCCGCCTACTGCGCGGGCCACGACCTCGCCGCCTACGACGACGGCGACCTCCTGGCGGAGCAGGAGCGGGTGCTCGCCCCGACCCGCCGGGCGGACGGGCTCACGCCCCACGAGATGGAGTTCAAGACCCGCCGCCTCGTCAACGACTACCTGGAGCCGCCGAAGGTCACGGCCAAGATGGAGCTCGGCCAGCGGCGCTTCGCCGAGATCCGCGAGGATCTCGACCTCCTCGTCGCCCGCGACCCGCACGAATTGCACCGGGCGCTGGAGATGCAGTCGATCCTCGACTGCGCCGACATGGCGGCGGCGGCCTCCCTCTACCGGACCGAGAGCCGCTGGGGCTTCTACCACCTGCGCGTCGATCACCCGGAGACCAACGACGCCGAGTGGGGCTGCCACACGGTGCTGTTCAAGGACGCGTCCGGCCGCATGGCCCACGCCAAGCGCGCGGTCGACCCCTTCATCGTGCCCGTCGCGGCCGAGGAGATGAGCGCCTACCACCAGCTCCGCATCAAGACGCCGGCCGCGGCCGAGTGATCGTCCCCTCAGAACCGGAGACCTATCCATGCCGATCATCACCCAGGCCAAGAGCGCCGCGGTCGTCATCGACGACGAGAAGTGCATCGCCGAGAAGGGCTGCCGGGTCTGCGTCGACGTCTGCCCGCTCGACATCCTCGCGATCGATGAGGACCGGCAGAAGGCCTACATGAAGTACGACGAGTGCTGGTACTGCATGCCCTGCGAGGTCGACTGCCCGACGAACGCGGTCAAGGTCAACATCCCCTACCTCCTGCGCTGAGGCTCGTCATGGCAGCCCTGTTCGACACCTTCGACGACGATCTCGACGACCTCGCCGAGCGCTGCGCCGACCCGGATCCCGGCATCCGGCGCGTGGCCATGATGGAGCTCGCGGAGGCCGTCGGCCCCGGGGCGACCGTGCTCCTCCTCAAGGGGCTCGCCGACGCGGACGCGGCCGTGCGGGCGGCGGCCGCCCGCGCCCTCGACGAGCACGACGGGCCGGCGGTGGTCGAGAGCCTCGTCCGCTCGCTCGAGGACGCGGACGAGGCGGTGCGCCGCACCGCCGCCGACACGCTGGCCGAGAAGAAGGAGCCCGCCTGCGGGCCGCTCCTGATCGAGCGCGCGGAGCACGCCGACCCGTTCGTGCAGGCCGCAGCCCTCCGGGCGCTGCGCGAGCTCGTGCTGCCGGACGCGCTGGCCGCGGCGCTCAGGGCGCTGCGCAGCCCCGCCCCGGAGGTGCGCCGCGAGGGCCTCGGCGTGATCGGCTACCTCAAGGCCGAGGAGGCGCTGCCCGCCCTCATCGCCACCGCGGGCGACGCGGACCCGAGCGTGCGCCGCGCCACCATGGCGGCCCTCGTCTTCCTGCGGCCCGGCGGGCCCGGCGTCTCGACGCTGATCGCCGGCCTCACGGACGGGAACTGGCAGGTGCGCGAGGAGACGGCCGTCTCGATCGCCAAGATCCGCCTGCCCGAGGCCGTCGAGCCGCTGATCGCCGCCATGGACGACCCCGTCTGGCAGGTGCGCACCAAGGCGGCCAACGCGCTCGGCCGCATCAAGGCCAAGGCCGGCGTCGACGCGCTGGGGAACGCCCTCGCCTCCGAGGTGAGCAACCTGCGCAAGGAGGCGGCGGCCGCCCTCGGCGAGATCGCCGACCCGCGCGGCCTCGCCTACCTGGAGGCGGGCGCCGAGGACCCCGACCCCGACGTGCGCAAGCTGATCCGCTGGGCGATCGGCCGCTGCCGCGGCGAGGCGTAGGGGGCACGGCCTGCGTCGCGGGCGCGGCGCAGAATCCTGCCCGCCGCGGGCCGCAGATTCTTGCCCGCCGCCGGCCGCGCGGAGAACACGAACCTTCCGCGGGACGATGTCGCGCGGGCAGGCTCCCGACCTGCCCGCGCGCCCCGCCGCCAGGCTTCACTTTAGAGCTGGTACAAGGTTTGCTGCATCGCAGTATGCAGCGAATCGAGGAGCCAGCGATGCAGTCGAGCCCCGCGCCGACATGGAACCCGCACGCGGGCGGGGCCCCGGCCGCCCCGATGCAGGCGAGCGCGCTGATCCTCTCGGAATCCGAGCCGCAGCCCGGCGGCCCGCGCCCCCTCCTCCAGGGGCTGACCGAGCGGGAGCTCGCCCTCGTGATGGAGAAGGGCCAGCGCCGGGTGCTCTACCGGGGCGCCACCCTGTTCAGCCAGGACACGGCCCATGACGGGATCTGGCTCGTGGAGACGGGCCGGATCCGGGTCTTCTACACCGCGCCGTCCGGCCGCGAGATCACCCTCGCCTACTGGTACCCGGGCAACTTCGTCGGCGGTCCGGAGGTGTTCGGCAACGGCGTGCACAGCTGGTCCGGCATGGCGGCGGCGAACTCCACGGTGCTGCACCTGCCCGGCAAGGCGCTGCAGGGGCTCGTGGCCCAGATCCCGACCCTCGCGCTCGGCGTGATCGAGGGCCTCTCCTTCAAGGGCAAGTGCTACTCGGCGCTGGCGCAGATGCTCGGCACCCGCTCCATCACCGAGCGGCTCGCCCACCTCCTCCTGCACCTCACCGACCTCTACGGCGTCGAGGAGGAGGACGGCACCGTGATCGCCGCCACCTTCACCCACGCCGACCTCGCCCACATGGTCGGGGCCACCCGGCAATGGGTGACGATCAGCCTGAAGCGGCTCGCGGCGCAGGGCGTCGTGGTCACGCGGCGCTCGCAGATCGTGATCCTGCGGCCCGACAGCCTCGCCCGGATGCGGGGCGGCGAGGAGGCCGCTTAATTCGCGGGCGTGCCGCTCAAACAAGCAGCAGGCGGTCGGGGGCCCCGGCTTTTTGCGCAACTAATCGACCCGGGAATCCCCTCTCCGTTTGATCGGACCGAAGCCTCAGCCCGATCATGCCCCCGATGTCGAACGGACATCGTCCAGGCCGAAGTGGAGCACGCGATGCCCTCGTTGTTGTCCAGATGCGGATCGGTGTCGGCGGCGGCCCTCCTCGCCCTGACCGCCCTCGCCGCCCCGGCCCGCGCCCAGTCGACGCTCACCGTGGGGATCGGCACCCAGGACACGACCACCAACACCGCCACGGTCGGCGTCGTGATCCGCCAGCTCAAGCTCCTGGAGAAGCACCTGCCCAGGACCGGCAGGTATGCCGGCATGACGATCGCGCTCGACTGGCAGAACTTCACCTCCGGCCCGCCGGTCACCAACGGCATGATGGCCGGCAAGCTCCAGTTCGGCGCGATGGGCGACTACCCGCTCGTCGTCAACGGCTTCACCTTCCAGAACAACCCGGAGAGCCGGTCCGAGCTGATCTCGGTGGCCGCCTACAACCTCCACGGGTCGGGCAACGGCATCGTGGTGCACAAGGACTCGGCGTTCTTCTCCTTCGAGGACCTGAAGGGCAAGCTCGTCAGCGTGCCGTTCGGCTCGGCCGCCCACGGCATGGTCCTCAAGGCCCTGCAGGACAAGGGCTACCCGGCGACCTGGATGCGCCTCGTGAGCCAGAGCCCGGAGGTCGGCGCGACGAACCTGCAGGAGAAGAAGATCGACGCGCACGCCGACTTCGTGCCCTTCGCCGAATTGCTGCCCTTCCGGGGCTTTGCCCGCAAGATCTTCGACGGCGTCGAGACGAAGCTGCCGACCTGGCACGGCGTCGTGGTGCGCACCGACTTCGCCAAGGAGTACCCGGAGATCGTCGAGGCCTACCTCAAGGCGGTGCTCGACGCCCGCGACTGGGTGAGGGCCGACCCGAAGCGGGCGGCCGAGCAGATCGCGGCCTGGACCGGCACCGACAAGGAGGTGGTCTACATCTTCCTCGGGCCCGGCGGCATCATGACGATGGACCCGACCATCAAGGAGCCGCTGGTGGAGGCGGCGCGCGAGGACGTGAAGGTCCTGCAGAAGCTCGACCGCATCAAGGCGTTCGACGTCGGGGCCTGGGTCAACGACGGCTACCTGCGCAGGGTCTTCGCCGAGCGCGGCCTCGACTACGAGCGCGAGCGGGCGAGCACGGCGAACTACGAGGTCTCGGGCGAGGATCCGTTCTGCAAGCGGCCGGTCGCCGAGCCGCGCAAGGCCGGCGAGATCTGGGTGAAGGGCGGCGACATCCAGCCCTATTCCAGCGCTGCCTGCACGCTCGGCGCGCTCGGCGAGATGACCTCCAAGGGCCGGGAGGCCAACGTCGCCTACGTCTTCGACGCGGCGCGCGGCATCAAGCTGTTCGCCAACCAGGCCTTCTACGTGGCGGACGGGACGGGCGGGCTCGCCCCCTACCTCCTGAAGGAGGACGCCGAGGCGGCCGCCAGGTCCGGGGGCGGCAAGGTCCTGCCCTTCGACGAGGCCCTCAAGGCCGCCGTGACGGGAGGCTGAGCCGATGGAAGCCGTCGCCCTCCGCTCCCCCGGCTCCGCCTCGCCCGAGACCCGCCTCCCCTCCCGGTCCGAACCGGCCGGGCGCGCCGGCCCGCCGCCGGCCGGCGGGCTCGTGCGCCGCTGGCTGCGACTCAACCGCGGCCAGATCCGCGCGGTCGCGATCGGGCTCGTGTCGCTCGCGCTGTTCGTCGCCGCCTGGCAGGTGCTGACCGCCAACCGCGTCAGCTTCTACGTGCGCTTCGTCAACGTGCCGACGCCCGAGGACGTGCTGCAGCGGGCGCTGCTCGCGCTGAAGAACCCGATGTTCGCCGACCACGTGCTGATGAGCTGCCGCCGCATCCTGTTCGGCTTCCTCCTGGCGGCCGGCGTCGCGGTGCCCCTCGGGCTCCTGATGGGCCGCTTCCGGCTGCTGCGCGAGGTCGCCTTCCCGATCTGCGAGGTGCTGCGGCCGATCCCGGCCATCGCCTGGGTGCCGATGGCGATCATGCTCTGGCCGACGAACGAGGGCTCGATCGTCTTCATCACCTTCCTCGGCTCGTTCTTCCCGATCCTGATCAACACGCTGCAGGGCATGGCCGCGGTCGATCCCGTGCTGGTGCGGGCGGCGCGCTGCCTCGGGGCCCGCGAGGGCGCCCTGTTCCGCGAGGTCTACCTGCCGGCCTCGCTGCCGCAGATCTTCACGGGGCTGACCGTGGGCATGGGGGTGGCCTGGGTCTCGCTGATCGCCGCCGAGATGATCTCGGGCCAGTTCGGCATCGGCTACTTCACCTGGGAGGCCTACTCCCTCGTCCAGTACGCCGACATCGCGCTCGGCATGATCACGATCGGCGTGCTCGGCCTCGTCTCGAGCTTCGCGATCCGCCTGCTCGGCCGGCTCGCGATGCCCTGGAGCGCGGCGCGCTGAAGAATCCAGGACCCGCGCGGCGCGCTGAACAACTCAAGACCCGCGCGGCGCGCCGAAGAATCCAAGACCCGCGCGGCGCGCCGAAGAATCCAAGACCCGCGCGGCGCGCTGAGGAACTGAAAGACCCGCGCGGGACCGCCCTCCGCAACCAAGGAGCCTGCCATGGCCGCCACGGCCCGGGGCCTCATCGAGGTCCGCGACTTCTGCCTGCGCTACGAGACCATGGAGGGGGCCGTCGAGGCCGTCTCGGAGGCCAGCATCACCGTCGAGCCCGGCGAGTTCGTCTCGATCATCGGCCCCTCGGGCTGCGGGAAGTCGACGCTCCTGAACGCCCTCGCGGGCTTCCTCACCCCGACCGCCGGCCGCGTCACCGTGGACGGCGAGGCGGTCTCGGGGCCGGGCGCCGAGCGCGGCATGATCTTCCAGCAATACTCGCTCTTCCCCTGGAAGACCGTGCGCGAGAACGTCGAGTTCGGCCTCAAGATGAAGGGCGTGCCCCGGTCCGAGCGCCAGCGCCAGGCCCGCACGCTGCTCGGCCTCGCCGGGCTGACGCCCTTCGAGAACCACTATCCGGACCGGCTCTCGGGCGGCATGAAGCAGCGCGTGGGCATCGTGCGGGCGCTGGCCACCGGCCCGCGCATCCTGCTCCTCGACGAGCCCTTCGGCGCCCTCGACGCGCAGACCCGGCTCATCATGCAGCAGATCCTCACCAACATGTGGCAGCGCCTGAAGATCTCGGTGCTGTTCGTCACCCACGACATCGACGAGGCGATCTTCCTCTCCGACCGCATCTACGTGATGACGGCGCGGCCCGGCACCATCAAGGCCGAGGTCGCGATCCCGCTGCCGCGCCCGCGCCAGCCCGCCATGACCCTGTCCTCGGAGTTCCTGGGGCTGCGCCGCGGGCTGATGTCGCTCATCCGCGAGGAGAGCATCCGCGCCATGGGCGGCGAGGTCAGCGCCGAGGCGATGAAGGGGCTCGCCATCAACCTCGAGGGCCAGGACCTCGCCGCGGTGCTCTGAGCCGCGAGCCACAGCAGGATCAGCCATGACCTACGTCGTCACCGAGAACTGCATCCGGTGCAAGTACACCGACTGCGTCGAGGTCTGCCCGGTCGATTGCTTCTACGTCGGCGAGACGATGCTGGTGATCAACCCGGCCGAGTGCATCGATTGCGGCGTCTGCGAGCCGGAATGCCCCGCCGACGCGATCAAGGCCGACACGGAGCCCGGGCTCGAGGGCTGGATCGCCCTCAACGCCAAGTACGCGGCCCTGTGGCCGAACATCAGCGAGAAGACCGAGCCGGACCCGGAGGCCGCCGCCTTCGACGGGCGCCTGGGCAAGCTCGCCGAGGCCTTCGGCACCCAGGACCCGGCCGCCGCCTGACCCATCCACCGGAGGATCGACCCATGAGCAAGC
>NZ_BJZU01000111.1 GCF_007992195.1 Methylobacterium oxalidis
GGTTAATGAGTTGCGCCGACCTGCGCCCGGAGCCACCTGGGGTGATAGGCCGTGCTTTAGGCGATCAGAGCAGCCATGCAATGAAGACTATGCGGCCTGCGCATATCTCAGCTTGTCCATTGGGGTATACCCCTGCGGACGAGCTGGAATATGCACGGGGTGCATGACCGTTCCGGAAGGGTCTTAGATGCGGAGCGCGCCCGCGTCCCAGGCCACTCGTCTAAAGTGCCTTCGGCCGCAACTCGATTGTTCGCAACCGAACGCAATCGGAGCAGTTGTAACCTGGATTAGCCGTCCGCGTTGATGGGCCCGAGGAGGTGGGACAAGCCCGTTATGTTCGTCGGACAGAGTTCAGGATCATCAGCCCTTTTGACGCGGCAGGCTGCTCGCCCGGTACTCCGGGCCGTCGTGCGTGAGCGAGCCCTGGACCCAGATCAAAATCTCATCCTGCAGGGCGAGGCGCCTCAGGTCGCTCACATCCTCCTGTCCGGCTATACCTGCCGCCATCGCACGCTGATGAACGGCCGGCGGCAGATCACCGCCATCTTGGTGCCGGGCGACATGTGCGATCTCGAGGCCGTTCTGCGCGGCTGGGCAGATAGCGGGATCACGGCGCTGACCCGCTGCGTCTTCGGGGAGATCCCCCTTGAACAGGTCGCCGATCCGCTGCGGCAGGAGCCTGAGCTTGCACGGGCGCTGCTCCACCAGCTCCTGTATCAGAAAGCCGTCGACAGCGAGCGGGTGCTCAGCCTCGGCCAGCGCACGGCACTGCAACGCCTTGCCCACCTGTTCTGCGAGCTTCAGGAGAGGCTGCAGGCGGTTGGGTTGGCGGAGGAGGATGAGTACAGTCTGCCCCTGACGCAGGCGGAGCTGTCCGAGCTGACCGGCATGACGAACGTGCACGTCAACCGCACGTTGCAGGTGCTGCGCAGCCAGAACCTCATCCGCTGGCACAGGGGTCGGTTGAGCTTGCTGAATCGGCCGGCTCTGGAGCGCCTTGCGGAGTTCGACCCAACGTACCTGCGGGTTCTGTGAGAGCGAGCTGTGCCGCGCTACTTCTTCGACGTTCACATCGACCGCAAGGTGCAGCTCTACCTCTCTGAGTACAATGCTTGCTGCGAAAGAATATGCCGCTGCCTATTCTTCGGCAGATATTAATGTAGATTAGCCTCGATTGTTTGGCGTTCTCTCTGCGGGAGCAGCCGTCCACGTCGAGGATGCTCGACAGCCGTCATGCGCGCAGAAAGCCGAGCCGCCCGTAAAAGGACGCTCTCTGGCTTCAAGGCGCCCAGCCACACCTTCAGCTTGGTCGGGAGGGAGCGTGGCTTGGGCGCCTGAGGTGCTGTTCCAGCACGTGCGGCTCTCATTCGATCCGCAACATCATCAGCCGCGAGCGGATCAGCCTGCCGGCCAATGGCCAGAGCCCCTTCGAGGATGCGGATCCCCACACTCATCGGCACATGCGGCACGTGCCGAGCGTCCAGATCGAGGCGTGCCCGGATGTAGGCGGCTCGCTTCTCCTCAATCTCCGGCGTGTCCGCACACGCAAGCCGGGTGACAAATGGGATGAGGCGCTGCCGCTCGATGCCACTAGCTTCATCATTGAGAAACAGCGCCAACCGGCAGATCGGACGCGAGAAGCACGACGGCATGTCGGTGTGTGCCGGCACCGGTTGATAAGGGAAGCCGCACGCCACGATGGCGGCCTCGTTGATGCAGGTGCCGCCATCCGGCCCAGGACAGGGATGCGGGCCGCGCTTCAACGTCCAGTTCAGGAGATGATAGAAGTTCGTCATGAGGGCCGATCCTGTAGCCATCCGCCGAAACGACCTTGCTGCCTGTATGTCTTTTCCGCTGATCGCTGCCACCTACTCTGACTAGGGGCAGAGGCTGAACGGGACGCAGTGGTCGGCTGTTGCGCCGTCTGCCTGTGCGGCGACGGGAGCGACTGCAGCGTGCGAGGTGGGTGGGCTGGTCAGGATGACAGACCAGAACGCGACCGCCGCGAGCGCAAACGCGGCTGCGGCCATGGCAAGCTTGGACATGGCTTACCTCCGGATCGTCAGGAAGACAGGCTTGGTGCGAACGGACCGCTCACAGAAGGCGCGATCTAGAAGGCGTCGTATTGCTGACCGCCTTCTGGGTGCGCCTTGATGGTCAATTCCTGGATGTTGATGCGGGGCTGAACGGACGCCGTGGAGTGCGGCGGGTCGGTCAGCATGGTGGCCCAGAACGCCCCGGTGGCCAGCACGAGGGCTGCCGCGAACAAGCTCGTCGCGCGCATGTGCCGCTCCTCTTGAAGAAGAGTGCGTAGTCTATACTGATTCGTGAGAAAAACTATTCTAAAAATTTAAGCTTGTCGATTTTAGTTTGTTTACAAAAGATCAAGATGGGCATTTTATCAACAACGTATTGCGCCACATATTTTTGTGCATTTCGGTCTTCTGCTGTGTAGAAGCCATCTTGATAGGCTAATTTAGGTCTTAAGACCTAGGTAGTTTTACACAATAGGGGATTTTAAATTTGCGGTATTTAGGATCCGCTCGTTTCTGTACGCTGACGACTGTGGACAGGCTTGGCTCGTAGGCACACGCTGAGGCATACGCGCGGCCCCTTCTCCTCACAATGTCCGCGAGTATAGAGTCGACTGCGCGCCCCGTGCGGGCAGCTCCTTCTGTGTCTTTACTGGCGCATCCTCCACGGCCCGCGCGAGAGCTTCAGAGCGCTGTCCGGAGGCTCCATGTGTCGTGATGAACGAGAGATACCTCAGCCCCAGCTTCGAGCTGGGGCTTTCTTTGAGCGGGCCGAACCCTCACCAGCCATGCGCTGGCATGTTCCAGCTTGGGCGTGTCTCAGTGTGCCTGGAGGGGAACTGGGGAGGGGATCGCCACCAAATAAATCGTGAAAGCGACGAGAACCGCAAAGAACAGGGCGGCTGCGATTATACCGAAGCGGCTCATCAGCGCCGGCGCGGGCTTATCAACGGGTGCAGTCATCAGTTTTCCTTTTTCTGAGAAGATAACTGGCGACGCTGATTTAAGTTCAACCACGTAGGGTGCACGAGTTTCAGTTTGAGTATGCCATTTATAGGTCGAAAACTGGTCTGAAAAGCACTGCCTGACCGTTCAAGGCAGACCGGCATCATGCGAACCATCTAAAGGAAACCAAGCTCGGCTATGCGACGGTATCCAAGGACTCAGACTCTGCCTCTAGAGCCGAGCTAGGCAACCCGCGCCGGTAGAGTAGCGAGACAGCCTGCCAGAACGCAGCACTATCGCCACCTAAACGCCCGAGACTCTCTTCGATTGTGACACACGCTCGCTGCGCCAGAGCTTCGACCTCGGCGGGCTCAATCGCTAGTGCAAGCATGATGCGCCTCGATGTTAAGCCCCACAACATTAACTTGCGTCAGTCGAATTCGATCCGTCGCGACACCTTCTGCAACGTCAGAAGCCCGAGATCAGGCTTCTAGTCCTGTCCTTCGACTTGTATCATGTCCGTTGAGCTATACCCCAGCGGACATACTACTCTTGGGAGGCGGCGCTACAGAGCACTCGACGCTCGCGGTGCACCGCAAACATCGTCCCGATGCTCAAACGGCATTATCTTCTCGAGCCCGCCGCGACGATGATCTGATCCAGAAGCAAGGAAGTGGTTTCCGCGCTTCACTACAGAGCGGATCAAGATCATGCGCAGCCTTCTTCTTGCCGGCACCGTCGTCGTTGCCTTCGCCTCCTCGGCCCAGGCCTGGACACAGTCGATCCTGCACCCCGAAGGACAGGGCAGCGCGGTGACGCTGAATGGCGTCACGCCCCACTACACGATCTACGGTCCGGAAGCTGGCCGCTCGGTTCAGCCGGCGCGCCCGGGTAAGCCGGTCCGGATCGCTCCCGCCCCGGGGCCGTTCGCCGACGATAGCGGGATGCTGCGCCACCCTTCGCACAATTGAGGCCGTTGACGCTGCTCCTCTCGAGCCCGCGACGGCCTGCGTCCCGCGGGGGGGCGCCCGATGCCCCCCGAGAGTGTGAGCCCCGTCACGGCAGGTGCCTAAGGGACGTACGATCCTCACGCCACGATGCATGAACAGGAGTCGATCATGGTCCTCACGGTGTTCGATCCCCGCGCCGGCACCCAGGTCCGGATCTGGGTTCCGGCAGTTCCGGCCACACGCCAGCCGGTTCCGGCGGCCGTAGTTCGCCATCCCCGGTTCATGCGCTCGGCAAGCCGGGCTGCCTGATCTCGTCCTCTGACCGGCACCGAGCCCGTCACAACCGGCAACGGCGCCAGGGGACCGTCGGTTAGGAGGCTCCGATGAAGCGTTCCCATGAACGACGCGTCAAATGCACCGTCCTGCGCGAGCTCGACCGGGTGCTCGCGCACCGAGCCCTCCAGCTCGGTCACCTCCGCTGAGCTGGGCGACTGCCTAGCCGTAGGGCCCGCGAAACAGGTCACCAAGGGCTTTCCGCCTGAACAGCGTGAGCCAGCCGTCGCCGCTGATGTTCAGGCCGGTCGTGCAGCATGTGGCAGCGCTGGCAGAAGGCGGCGAGGTTCGCGTCTGCGTTGTTGCTGGTGTCGTGGTCCCGGTGGGCGGTCGCCAGCACGACCTTCGTCAGGCGGACCCCGGCGACCTCCTCGGAGGTGGGGAGCGCCCGAAGTGCCCTGCCTCGCCCGTCCCGCCACGCGCCCGCGGAGGCGTCCCACCAGCGGCCATCGCCCAGGTGAGGAATGCTCTGCCCATGCGGCCGGCCGCAGCCCTCACAGCAGCCGCCCGCTCTGCGGAAGCGGATCGTGGCGGAAAGCTGGGGCCAGTCGATGGGATAGAAGAAGCGGTGCTCGCGACGGATCGGCATCCGGATCTCCGGCTCAGTGCGGATCAGCCAAGGTTGGTGGCACCCGCATGCGCTGCGAGCCACGGAGTTCCAATCGATGTCCGGAGGATATCCCAGCATCTCTGCCGGAGATCGAGCGGATGCCCGGACGATCTCTAAACGCCGTCCCGTTCCAGCTTCTCGGCGATCGCCTGCAGGATCCAGGTGTTCCGCGGCAGCTTGACCGCGCTGGCCTCGCGGGCGCGCTCCAGTCGATCGAACAGGTCGCCCGGCGGGAACTTGAGCGGGTGCTGCGGCGCCTTCGCGGGTTTCTCGGCGAGTGCCTCCGAGGCGACGGAGCCGCCCTTGCTGATGAACGCCTCGATGGCATCGACCGAGGTCTGAGCCGGGCGTGCGGGCTTGGCTATGAGGGCCATGGTCAGGCTGCCACCGGATGTGCTGCGGATATCTGAGGCATATCGAAGAGATGCCCGAACAAGGCGTCGATCTCCTCCGACGCCTTCAGGTCCTGCGGCCTCAACTCGGTCACGGAGAGGCCGGCCGCAGCGGCGTGCGCAAAGGCCTTTCGGGTGCCGAGCGCCACAGGCACGAATTCGAGGCCGGGCTTGGCTCTGATCAGCTCGGCCGCTTCCGCATTCTCACCGCCACGCGCATCGGCGCGGTTGATGAAGGCGAGGGCGCGGAAGTCCGGGTTCACGAGCCGGGCTTCCTCGACCAACTCGGCGACCTTATCGAGCGTCCACACGTCGAAGGACCGAGGCGCGAACGGGACGAGGTAGGTGTCGCAGACCGACAGGGCCGCGCGCTGGCTCACCGTATCGCGGCCGCCCGTGTCGATGACGACGTGCTCGTGCTTCGGCGCGAGGCGCTGCACCCCCGACCGGACGGCCGGGCCGGTCAGAGCGATGCAGGTGTAGCCGGCCCCTCCCGCCCTCGTGCTCTCGCGCAGGTTCGTGAAGTCGGTCGAGGTCTCCTGGTCATCGGCGTCGACCAGGAGGACGTCCTTGCCGGCGGCAGCCAGCATGATGGCGAGGTTGGTGGCGACGGTGGACTTACCCGAGCCGCCCTTGGTCCCGCCCACGACGGTGATCATGGATCTGCTCCCGGTATGCGGAAGGTATGTGGAGGATATCTTCTGCAGATACGGTTACGATCTGGTTAACATCCAACGGACATTCGCTGGTGCTGATGGCGGCCCAGACAGAGAGGATCTGGCCTCAGGCAATGTCAGGGGCACTTCTTCCGCCCAAATGCCTGTAAAGCGTGGCCTTGGAGATCCCGAACCCGGCGGCCACCGCCTTCGAGGTGAGACTTCCATCAGCGAGCAGGGTTCGAGCTGCCGCCACGTCCTTCGCCGTGATCCTACGGAGCCGCCCGCCGACCCGTCCCTTTCGAGGGGTCCTGATTAGCCCGGCCGCTATGTGCTCACGCATCAGGGATCTAACGATTCAACAAGTTTCTAGATTTAACCGGCTAATACAACTATAGCCTAGGACTAGTACCATAACTAATTACAGATAGACATATAGTTCTACGCAAATATTTTCTCTATCGGCGGGATTAAAAAAGTGTTTACTGACGTGGCGTGAAGAGCGGCAGTCGCTCTCGCTTCGCAAGCAATCCAAAATTGCGCGGGGGGAATAATCATGGCCACCCAGAACCCGAATTTTACGGTCAACCAGGACGACCTCGCCTATATCCTGAAGCAGATCGTGATCGCTGAGCGGGAGACCGCCGGCGAAACATTGCAGCAGATCATCGGACCGAATGCTGCTATCCTGCCCTGGGGCCTGCGCCACGTCGACGGATCGAACAACAACCTCCTGCCCGGTGGCCAGTTCGTCGGCGCCGCCGACCAGATCCTGCCGCGCCTGCTCGATCCGAACTTCCTGAACGATCAGGACGGCGACACGATGCCGTTCGGGCCCGGCATGGCCGTCACCAACACCGATTACGGCTCGGTCGGCGCGCCGTCAGCGCCGACGGTGAACGGCGGCCACACGGGCAATGTGGCGGATGCGGATCCCCGCATCATCTCAAACCTCATCGTCGACATGTCGGTGAACAACCCGGCCGCGATCGCCGCCTGGTTCGGCAATCCGCTCGCGGTTGCGGCCTGGGAGGCGGCGCATCCCGGCAAGACGGCGGTCGCACCGCCGAAGCCCGGTGAGACGCTCGGACCGAACGAGGTCGCGCTCACCAACGAAGACCTGTCGGTGATCCCGAACCAGTCGCCGGACATCGGCCTCTCGCCGCAGTTCAACGGCTGGATGACCTTCTTCGGCCAGTTCTTCGACCACGGCCTCGATCTCATCACGAAGGGCAACAACGGGACGGTCTACATCCCGCTGCAGCCGGACGATCCGCTCTACGTCGAGGGCAGCCACACGAATTTCATGGCGCTGACGCGCTCGACCCCCGTTGCGGGCCCCGGCGCGGATGGCGTGATGGGCACGGCGGACGACACGAACCACGAGACGATCAACACGACGACGCCGTGGATCGATCAGAACCAGACCTACACCTCGCACGCGTCGCACCAGGTGTTCCTGCGCGAATACGCGTTCTCCGTCGACTCTGACGGCGACGGGGTCAACGACTCGCACGCCGTTTCGACCGGACGCCTCCTCGACGGTGCCAATGGCAGCATTGCGACCTGGGCCGATACGAAGGCTCAAGCGCTCCGGATGCTCGGCATCAAGCTCGATGATTATGATGTCCTCGACGTGCCGCTTCTGCGCACGGACGCCTACGGCAACTTCATCCCCGGACCGAACGGCTACGCCCAGATCGCGACGTCTACCGGCTTCGTCGAAGGGACGGCTGAGGGCATCTCCGTGCCGGCGAATGCCTTTCGTACCGGGCACGCCTTCCTGAACGACATCGCGCACCACGCCGAGCCGGTGATGGTCGACCACGACCACAATCCAGCGACGCCCGCGGTTAAACAGATGGCCGACTCCGATCCGGGCGTCGGAGACGACGGCGATCCGCTCACCTACGACGACGAGATGCTGAATTCGCATTTCGTGACCGGCGACGGCCGCGGCAACGAGAATATCGGCCTCACCGCGGTCCACACGATCTTCCATTCCGAGCACAACCGGCTTGTCGAAGCGAACAAGCAGACGATCCTCGCCTCCGCGGCAAACGGCGACGTCTCGTTCCTGAACGAGTGGCTCCTGACCGACGTCACCTCCGTTCCGGCCGACACGTCCAAGCTCGTCTGGGATGGCGAGCGCCTGTTCCAGGCCGCGAAGTTCGTGACCGAGATGCAGTACCAGCACCTCGTCTTCGAGGAGTTCGCCCGCAAGGTCCAGCCGGCGGTGAACCCGTTCGTGTTCACGAATACGCCCGACATCGATCCGGCGATCACGGCCGAGTTCGCGCACGTCGTCTACCGGTTCGGCCACTCGATGCTGACCGACAAGATCGACCGGCTCGACGTGAACATGAACGCGAGCGACATCGAGCTCTTCGACGCCTTCCTCAACCCGCAGGCGTTCACCGCGAGCGGCCTCACCGCAGCCGAGGCGACCGGCGCGATCGTGCGCGGCATGTCGCGCCAGGCCGGTAACGAGATCGACGAGTTCGTGGTGAACTCGCTGCGCAACAATCTTCTCGGCCTGCCGCTCGACCTCGCGGCACTCAACCTCGCCCGTGGCCGCGAAACCGGGGTGCCGGCCTTCAACGTCGCCAGGGCGCAGTTCTACGAGGACACCGGCAACATCGACCTGAAGCCTTACGACAACTGGCTGGCGCTCGCCCAGAACCTCAAGAACCCGCTCTCGATCGTGAACTTCATTGCGGCCTACGGCACGCATCCGCTGCTCCAGGCCGAGACCACGATCGAGGGTAAGCGCGCGGTGGCGCTCGCCCTCGTCATCGGGAGCCGGGAAACCATTCTTGGCGATCCGACCACCACGGCCGATGACCGCGTGATCGATGGTGCCGCGGTCAGCGATCGGCTCGACTTCCTCAACTCGACCGGTGAATGGGCTGGTCACGAGTCCGGCCTCAACCTCGTCGACCTCTGGATCGGCGGGCTTGCGGAGCGCAAGACCGAATTCGGCGGCATGCTGGGCTCGACGTTCAACTACGTCTTCGAGAGCCAGCTGGAGAACCTCCAGAACGGCGATCGGCTCTACTACCTCAGCCGCCTGCAGGGCCTGAACCTCCTGAACGAACTCGAGGCGAACACCTTCTCGGCGCTCGCCATGCGCAACTCCGATCTCGGCGACACGACCTCCTCGCACGTGGCCGGCAACCTCTTCGATACGCCCGACCTGACGCTTGAGATCGACCAGACGAAGCAGATCGACATCGATCCGGTCCAGGCCAACGCGGTCCTCGAGGCGATCGACCCGAAGGTCACCCGGCATGCGCCCGGTGTCGACGTCAACGGCGACGGTCAGGCGGATGGCGGCTACATCCGCTTTTCGGGCGGCGAGCACGTCGTTCTCGGTGGCACCGAGGGTAACGACACGCTGATCGGCGATCGCGGTATCGACACCCTCTGGGGTGACGGCGGCGACGACTACCTCAACGCCCAGACCGAATCCGATCAGGTCTTCGGCGGTGACGGTGATGACATCATCGTCGACCCGTTCGGCGACAACTTCCTGCGCGGTGATGCAGGCAACGACGTGATCAGCGTCGGCGCCGGCCTCAACGTCCTCTTCGGCGGCGAGGGCCAGGACTTCATCATGGCCGGGCTCGATGGCTCGGAGGTGTTCGCCGGCCGCGACAACGACTTCGTCATGGGCGGAAACGGCAACGAGAACCTCATGGGCAATGAGGGTGACGACTGGATCGAGGGAGGCGACGGGTTCGACTCGCTCTCGGGCGAGAACTCGCAGCTCTTCTTCAACTCGACCATCATCGGCCACGACATCCTGAACGGCCAGAACAACGACACCGACTATGACGGCGAGTCCGGTGACGACATCATGTTCGAGGGCGCCGGCATCCAGCGCAACAACGGGATGCTCGGCTTCGACTGGGGCATCCACAAGTTCGACCCGAACGCGGCTCGCTCCGACCTCGCGCTCGGCATCGTGGCGGCTGGCATCCCGGCCGTGGCCGGGTTTGATCAGCAGCAGGACCTGACGCTGCGTGACCGCTTCGACTCGACCGAAGGCCTGTCGGGCTGGAAGTTCGACGATGACCTGAAGGGGTCCGATGCGCCGATCGGCGCGGTTGGTGCCGGCGGTGCAGAGGTCATCGGCGGCACGATCTTCGACAGCGCGCTCACCGTGGAGGGGGTTGCCCGGATCCATGGCCTCGCGGCGCTCCTCAACGGCATCGACGACAGCGACGTCGACGAGTTCGGGGTGACCCATCCCGGCATCATCCTGAACACGAGCACCGGTGCGAACATCCTTCTCGGCGGCGGCGGCAGCGACACCATCCGCGGACGGGCCGGCAACGACATCATCGACGGCGACTCCTGGCTGAACGTCCGGATCGCGCTCTATGCGGACAAGAGCCGCAGCGGCACGCCGACCATGACGGCCGAGAGCATGTCGTCTGTCGTGACCGACCTCGCCGGCAACGTGCTCTTCGGCGGCAAGGCGCTCTCCGCCTTGATGCTCGATCGCACGCTCAATCCTGGCCAACTCGAGATGGTGCGAGAGATCCTCGACGGGGATCCGACGGATGCCGCAAACGACGTCGCGGTCTACGCCGGCGTCCGGGCCGGCTACACCTTCGGCAAGAACATTGACGGCAGCTGGACGGTGACCGACACCGACGCGACGGACGGCGACGAGGGCACCGACAAGCTCTGGAACATCGAGACGCTCCGGTTCTCCGACCGGGACGTCCTGATCGTCAACCGGCCGCCGACGGGCCAGCTGACCATCACCGGCTCGGAGAACGTGCTCACCGCCAACACGGCCGGCATCGCCGATCCGAACGGCCTCGGCACCTTCTCGTTCCAGTGGCAGGTCTCGACTGACGGGCTCACCGGCTGGACGAACTTCGGCGGGCCGACGGCCAATCCGAACTTGACCATCGGCAACGGCGGCGACACCCGCTTCTTCCAGGTGATCGGGCGCTACACCGACCAGTCCGGTTTTGCCGAGAGCCTGACTTCGAACATCACGGCTCGGGTCGGAAGCAACACGGCCGGTGACACGATCACCGGCTCGACCGGGCCGAACCTGATCAACGGCCGGGGCAACAACGACACCCTGAACGGGTCGGATGGGAACGACATCATCAACGGCGGAGCCGGAAACGACACTCTTGCCGGCGGCGACGGCAACGACACCCTTACGGGTGGCGACGGCAACGACATCGTCAATGGCGGGGCCGGCGACGACACGATCATCATCGACATCGACGGCACGGGTGACGGGGCCGATACGCTCTCGGGCGGCGCGGATCTCGACACGCTCTTGATCGTCGACACGGGCGCCGGAAACGAGGACCTGAACATCGTCTTCGGAACCCGGATCACCCAGATCGAGGGCGGTGGGCCGATCAACACCGACATCGA
This sequence comes from Methylobacterium oxalidis, assembly GCF_007992195.1. GTDB lineage: Bacteria > Pseudomonadota > Alphaproteobacteria > Rhizobiales > Beijerinckiaceae > Methylobacterium > Methylobacterium oxalidis. Next base: position 11,332 of record NZ_BJZU01000111.1, read on the forward strand.
GCAGGTCCGCGCCGATCTCGGAGCGGGAGCCGGCGACGGCTTGGTCTACTCGGCCACAAGCTCGGCTGTGACCGTCAACCTCGCAACAGGTACGGCCTCGGGCTTTGCCTCGATTGCCGGGATCGAGAACGTCACCGGCACGAACAATGCCGACACGATCACGGGCAACGCGGTGGCGAACGTGCTCACCGGCGGTGCCGGAGCGGACACGCTCGATGGTGGCGCGGGCAACGACACGCTGAACGGCGGCACCGAGGCCGACACGCTCTTGGGCGGCGCGGGCAACGACACGCTCGACGGTGGCGCAGGCGCCGACATCATGCGGGGCGGCGCGGACAACGACACCTATGTGGTCGATGTCGCGGGCGACGTGGTCGACGAGACCACGGCCGGATCGTCGGGCACCGACACAGTGCGGACGGCACTCGCGAGTTACACGCTCGGGACGAATGTCGAGAACCTGACTTATACCGGGAACGCCGCCTTCTCCGGCACCGGCAACACGCTGAACAACGTGCTCACAGGCGGCAATGCGGCTGCTGGCGACACCCTCAGCGGCGACGCTGGCGACGACACGCTCGACGGCAACGGCGGCAACGACACCCTCCTGGGCGGGGCCGGTAATGACACGCTCGACGGCGGTACGGGCAATGACACGCTGAACGGCGACGCTGGAAACGACTCGCTCGCGGGAGGTACCGGCAATGACACCGTCAACGGCGGCGACGGCGACGACGTGATCACCTGGAACGCGAGCCTCTTCGGGCTCACGCCCGACGGCCGCGACGTGGTCAACGGCGGAACGGAAGGCGCGGGAGGCGACAGGTTCGTCGTCAACGGCTCGATCGGCGCGGAGGTCTTCCGGGTCTATGCCAAGGCGGACGCAGTCGCGGCCGGCATCTACGCGGCTGCCGGCACGGCTGAGATCATCGTCACCCGCAACACCAACGGTGTGAACGGTGCGGTGACGGCGAACAACATCATCTCCGAACTCACCGATATCGAGGAGATCACGATCAACACCGGTGCCGGCAACGACACGGTGCTGGCGGTCGGCAACTTCAACCCGACCAGCCTGAACTTCAATACGATCACGATCAACGGCTCCGACGGCGACGACACGGTCGACATCTCATCGCTTCAGTCGGCGCACCGGATCGTGTTCACCTCGAACGGCGGCCACGACACTGTCCTCGGCGCGCTTCGCCCTCAGGACGTGATCGAGCTGCCGACGGGCCTCACGCCCGCAGAGTGCGCGATCGTCGAGAACGCGGATGGCACCACCACGATGTCTGGCGGCGGACACAGCGTCACCTACACGCGTGGTGAAAACTCCGGCCCAGTGACGCACAACCCGGGTACGGAGCAGCCCGGCACCAACGATCCTGATTACGGATCGATGGCACACCACCGCGAGCACTTCGGCAACGTGAGCCACGACGCGCACAGTGCCGCGGGCGAGGTCTACGCCCTCTACGACGCCATGTTCGACCGGGCCTGCGACGTCGGCGGCCAGCAGTACTGGACGGAGGCGCGCGCCACCGGAATGTCCCTGCACGACATGGCCGAGGGCTTCCTCGGCTCGGACGAGGGCAAGGGGCATCACGGCATGGAGGACGACCGCGCCTTCGTCGAGAGCCTCTACCACACGGCGCTCGGCCGGGAGGGCGAGGATGCGGGTGTCGACGCCTGGGTCGACGCGCTTGAGAACGGGATGTCGCGTGCCGACGTGGCGCTCGGCTTCGCCTTCTCGGGGGAGAACCTCGACGGACTGCAGCCGGTCTTCGAGTACGGCGTGTTCACGGCCGACAAGGACGCGAGCGACGCGGCGCGGCTCTACTACGGCCTCCTCGACCGAGCGCCCGACGCTGAGGGCCTCGTGGCTTGGACATCCGCAATGAAGGCGGGCCTGTCCGACACCGCCGCGGCACAGAGCTTCCTCGACTCGATGGAGTACAAGACGAAGTACGTGGAGCTCTCGAACGAAGACTTCGTCGACATGCTCTATAAGAACGCCCTCGGCCGCGACGCGGAGGACGAGGGCTTGGAAAGCTGGACTGCGGCTCTCGAGAACGGAGCCTCCCGCGCCTCGGTGGCGACAGGTATTGCTCTCAGCCAGGAAGCTCAGAGCTGCCTGATCTCGCAGATCGAAGAGGGCTGGCACCTCGTCTGATCTGACTGACGGCTCATAGGTAAGCTCGAGGTAGGGAGTGAGCGGCGAGAGCTGGCCACTCCCTGCTTTCATCGCGAAAGGGAAATCTTACCTTTCGCGTGCACCATCCTAAAGCTTTCCTCGACCAGATCAATCGAAGTCGGTACTTGTACTACCTCCGTCGGAGAATGTGACAATGTGTACTCATTCGAGCTTTGCCATTGTCGCCAAAACATCAGATCGACACCTAAACAGGCTTCGAAAAATTCTTCATGATCATTGTGCGTGTCAGGAGATTGTTGAGTACGAATCGATCCTCTCTGCGATGAATAAATTGAAAAACAAGAGAAATCTGTCGGCCATTTTCTTTCGCTTAGAGGAGCCGACAATAAGACAATTGAACGATCTGAGAACAATTAGAGTACTTTACGGACACATACGTCTCGTTATTATCGCAGATAGCGATCGCCAACGACATGTTCTAGCCGCAGTGCAAGCTGGCATGCACGGATATATCCCAACACTTCTTGATCCTGCCGAATTTGATCGGGCAGTTTTGACAGTCTGCAAAGGTCAAGTGTATGTACCAGCTTCGATCGCCAATGCAGGGATCGTCAAAGAAGAAAGTGCAAATAAAAACCCTGAAGATGCTTCAAAACTTCTTTCTCGTAAACAACAAGAAGTGTTTTTCCTTCTGCGTAGTGGACTGACCAATAAAGAGATAGCGCGGAAATTTAACGTCTCAGAAGCTGCGATAAAGTCGCATAATGTTGCCATATATAGAAAATTAGGTGCGCTGAAACGTGCCGATTTTATTCATTACTAGAGATAAATCGCAGCCCCATGATCAGGTTTGACCTAGCCTGACTGTCATTTTGAGCTAGAGTAACAGAGGGTGCGATCGGCAGGGCGAAAGGACCGTCAATGGCAGGGCCGCGATGCGGTTGCGGATCAGAGCCTATGGAGTCGGCCATCTGGCGTAAGGCGCGGGCGCGGCGCCCCGGGGTGGGCGCCTAATCGATAAATCGCGTGCATGGGGCGATTTTGCCCAATGAGAGGATCTCGACCAGCAGGATTATGCGGCTGGCGCATATCTCAACTTGTCCCTTGGGGTATACCGCAGCGGACAGAGCGGCGATGGACAAAAAGCGCGTCCGTTAGGGTTGATCCTGATCAACGTACATGCTTGTATGCGGACACCGCATCAGCGGACAGAGTCCCGGCATGTCACAGACCATCCTGTACGCGCGCGTCTCCACCAGCGAGCAGACCGCCGCTCACCAGCGCACACAGGCCGAGGCAGCCGGGTTCCAGATCAATCACGTTGTGGCCGATGACGGCGTGTCCGGCCTTTCCACCTCCCTGGCAGAGCGCCCGCAAGGGCGCCGGCTCTTCGACATGCTCCGCCGCGGCGATGTGCTGGTCGTGCGCTGGGTTGACCGCCTCGGCCGCAACTACGGCGACGTCTGCGACACCCTCCGCGAGTTCATGCGCCGCGGCGTGATCGTCCGGACCGTCATCAACGGCCTGACGTTTGACGGCGCCACCAAGGACCCGATGCAGCAGGCGGTGCGCGACGCGCTGATCAGCTTCATGGCAGCGATGAGCCAAGCCCAGGCGGAAGCTACCAAGGAGGCGCAGCGGGCCGGCATCGAGCACGCCAGAGCACGCGAGGATGCCTATCGGGGCCGCAAACCGAGCTTCACTCGTGCGCAGCTCGCGACGGTGCGCAGCCTTCTGGCTGAGGGCACTGGAGTTTCGGCTGTTGCGAAGGCCACGGGCCTGACGCGGCAGACAGTCTATCGGATCTGGCGTGATCCTGCGGAGGCTGAAGCCGCGCTCGCGCGCTGGGCAGCGTAACGGGCTCGTCGCATGCTGACGCCAGCCTACATCGGTGCCGCCCGAGTCCTGTTCAGCGGATCTCGCCGAACGGGCCGAGATCTCGAAAACGGGGCTGAACAACATCGGGCGGGGAATGCCGATCCGAAGGTGTCGGCCCTCGCCGCAATCGAGCGCGCGCCGGCTGAGGCGGGGATCGAGTTCAGCAACGGCGGGAAGCCGGGCGTGAGGCTCCGCGGGAGTTCGGCGTGAGACTTCCGATAAAGGTTGTTCCCGGAAGTTTCGTTGAGAGGCTACCCCTATGCGCGACGCCGACAACGATAGTTCAGATCAATCACCGGGATGGCTGTTGAAATGCATCGGGATTGCGCGGCTCACGGCGCGCAATCTCGGGATGGGTGAGACGCTGAACGAGCTGACCCCAGAGCACTGGCAGCTCGTGCTCACGAACACAGAGGCGCGGATGCGTTTGCACGGGCTGGCATTGCCGGACGGATGGCAGCGGAAGCTCGCCGAACATGCGGGCCGCTCCCATGCGTGAGCTTGTGATCGTGCCTGAGCCCCGGGAGATCCTGCCGGCCGAGGCAGCGGCGCTCGTCCAGGCGTACCAGCGCGCCAGCAAGGCGGACGGGACCGTGCGGGCCTACAAGGCCGACGCCGCAGCGTTCACGGCCTGGTGCGTTCGGTTCGGCTTCCGCTCGATGCCAGCAAGCCCCGAGGCCGTCGCCGCCTTCCTCGTGCATGAGGCAGAGGCCGGCCGGGCGGCCTCGACCATCGGCCGGCGGCTCGCCGCGATCCGGTATGCACACAAGCTCGTCGGCGCTCCCGACCCGACCGACGACGAGGGCGTGCACGCGACCGTGAAGGGCATCCGGCGCCGAACGGGCGTGAAGCCCACGCAGAAGGCCGCTGCGACCGCCGACGTGCTCGCCGCCATGCTGATGCGGGTGCCCGAAACCCTCGCGGGCAAGCGGGATCGCGCCTTGCTGGCGCTGGGCTTCGCGGGCGCCTTCCGGCGCTCCGAGCTCGCCGCCCTGAACGTCGAGGACCTGCAGGAGGATAAGGACGGGCTCCGCGTCTCTGTCCGCCGCTCAAAGACCGACCAGGAAGGCCGGGGCATCGAGAAGGCGATCCCGCACGGCAGGTTCATCCGGCCGGTCGCCCTCGTCCGCGAGTGGCTGGAGGCCGCGGGCATCACGGAAGGTCCGATCTTCCGGCCGGTCTCACGGTCGGGACGGGTCCGCGGCGCCGAGCGCCTGACCGACCGCAGCATCGCCGAGATCGTGAAGGGCTACGCGAAGGCCGCCGGCCTCGACGCCTCGACCTTCGGGGCGCACTCGCTGCGGGCCGGCTACATCACGACGGCGGCCGAGCGGGGCGCGGACCTCGCCCGCATCATGGATCAGAGCGGACACCGGGACCCTCGGACGGTCGTCGGCTACATCCGCCGGGCCAACGCCTTCAAGGACCACTCCGGTAGTGGCTTTCTGTAGTGCGTCTATGGGCCCGGCTTAACCGTGTTGAAGAAGTCCCAGCCGGTTTCCGTGCCCAGGGCGGCCAGCCTGCCCCGGTTTTCGAGGGCCTTGACCCGGTGGTAGCGGGCAAGCCAGCGCGTAGCCTCAGCGTCCCGGCTCGATCGCGCGGCTTCAATCCTCCAAGCCGCTTGAGCGAAGTTGCTGGCGGTCAACTCGTCTTCGAGGATCGCCTCGATCAGGCTGGTGGCCAAGGCCCGGCGATCCTCACTCATGGCGCAATCCTGTTCGGAGGATCACCTTGCCCGACGACGATCCTGCGCTTCTTGCAGACTAACGTTTAGGTTGGCTTGGAGATCGGCGGCAACCTGTTGTGGCACGAGGAGCGTGATTTCCCGCTCATTGGCGCCTCGGAGGCGGACACCTAAGGTATCGCCGCCGTCGATCACCTCGATGCCTTCGAGGCGAGCAATCCCGACAATCGTGATGCGATCCTTGTTGTCCAACGCGCGCTCCCAGCTTCGCTGGTTGCGCTCAGGCCAGCGCAACGTTGGGCGCCTCAACTCAGATCAAGAACGAACGGTTGCCCGCCGCTACCGCACAATCGGAACGTAAGCCGTGAACGCGTGCGGCGCGTCACAGGATCGTAATGGGTTGTGCGTTCGTATCGGACTTGCCGCGTTCGATCTTTGTTCCACCTGCTGCTCTCGACAGCGGAGCATGCAGCTTGGGACCCAACCGTATCTTCGTCGCCCCCGAACAGCGCGATTTCCTCGACCGGGCCGAGGGCTGGCGGAAGGAGTGCATTCGCGTCCTGTCCCGCGCCCCGATCCACTCGCCGGTCTACGTGGCCGCCAGCGGCATCGTGGACGCCATCGACGGGCTTGCGGAGGCCGTCACGGGCGACCGCAAGCACTTCCATCTGACGGCGCCGACCACGCCCGGCGGGAACCTGACGCCGCCCGGGCATCAGGACACCTAAGGTGCCCTCGCCTCCTCTGGCGGCAGTCCGAAATACTGCCGCACTGCAAGGAGGTCGGTTTCGATGCTCATTGCGTCGTTTGGCCCCCATGACGATCCGCGGGTGATCCGGGCGATCAGAGCAAATTTGTCCTCATCTGTGACGGCGTCGCCATCCAAGCCGTGTTTGGCGAACATGGCGGCCCAAGCTCGCGTGACTCGGGGCTCCCAGATGGAGTCATCCTCGGCGAGCCTGCGGTCCAGGTCGGCCCGGTCGACAAAGCCGAGGGCGCGCGCGAACGCGTCGCTGAGGCAGTCAGAGGTGCCCCGTTGATAGTCGCCGCTACCGAAGGCCAGAACCCTCGCCAGAACTGAGATGACGCTCCCCGGCACCTCGGCAGACGAGGTTCCAGTCCTGGCTCTCTCAAGGCGGCTGAGGCGATCCTTGAGCTTCGATGTCATCGCTTCCCTCCAGCGGCCTGTTCCAAGAGGGCGAGGCGCTCCGCAATGTCGGTCACTTCGACAGCGTGGGTGTGAGCATCGACAATCTTGCCGAGCTCCGATGCCTCGGAGGGGGTGAGATCGCCGGCGGCGACAGCCTGCAGCAGCGCGTTCGTGGCCTTCGTCAGGTCCGAGGCCGTCTCAATCGCCGGCAGAGCGAAGGTGATGGGGCGGTCCTTACGGGCCGGCGCGATCCGGTCCAGGCACAGGCGCATCGCGACCGTGTCGCCATCCAATGCCATCTCGACCGCCTTGCGGGTCAACGCTTCGGCCTCGCCCTCCAGCAGGGCCTCGACTGCAAGCGTCGCCTTGTGGCGTGAGCCTTTCGGGCGGCCGGCGGGATTGCCGCTCGCCCCCTTCCTAAACGTACCGGGCTTCGCCACGGCTGATCTCCTGAAATAACTGGCCGAAAACAGGTTGCGGTGGGCTCCGGCGTTCTGCGGCGGCGATCATCGCCCAAACTCCCAGATCGCCACGCCCTGCGGTTGGCCCGGTTTCCGGCGATAGGTCAGAGTACGGAACCGGATCTCGTCGGCCGTGATGAAGCGGACCGGACCGCCGACGGTCAGGACGAGAGCGCCGCAGCAGTCCACTCGGATGATGCCGGCAGTGTGATGGACGCCGAACAGGTCAGCGGTAGACCAGCCCAGCGCATCAGCCTGCTCTCCGAACGTGTCGAGGAAGGCGAGGGCGTTTCCGAACACCGTCGCCCAGTCGGCTGGGCTGTACCCGGGGCATGGAACGCGCTCTGGGGACAGGACTGCGAGCCCGTCGTGCCACTTTCGCAGCAAGCAGCCCGAAATTTTCGCAGAGGCCGTATCGCGAAAAGCTGTTTCTTTTGAGTGTATTAGGGTTCTTTTCGCAGCTTCCGCAACTTTCGCAGGGGTGTACCTGCGCGCCGCCGAACTTTCGCAGAGGCGGGCTGTTTTCCGAGAGGTGGGTTCGCCTATATCTTTGATATTAAAAGAAAAATCTTTCTTTCTTTCTTTATATGGAAGGCCGCGAATGCTCTCGGAACCATCCGAGCCTCCTGCGAAAGCTGCGAAAGTTGCGAAACTTGAGTTAAGGCGTTGGCCTTGCTCAAGAATATCTTTCGCAGGCATCTGCGAAAGTTTCTGCGAAAGTTGGCTCGGATGCTCCCGGCGGGCCTCCGCGAGGGCTTGGAAGGGGTCGAAGAGTGGCCGATGCGACATGCTCAGCCCTCCTCGCCGACGATGCGGTAGGTCTCGCGGAACCACTTATCGTCGATCTGCTGCCGACCGGCCGGCTCGATGGCGCCAAACTCGGTCAGCCTCTCGAGACGGCTCCGCAGGGTCTCAGCATCGGTTCGCAAATGCGCTGGGGCGAGCCGCTGGATTGTGCTTGGCGGCACGATCGCGCCGGCCCCATACTTTTCGCATAGCCATTCCGAAAGTTCGTTCAGGGCCCGGGTCTCTGGATCCAGAACCGCATGGCCTGTGAGGCGCAATGCCTCCTGGAGGTAGAACAACCCTACGGCGCACGCCGCAGCCATCGTCTCGCCGGTGATCTCGCCCTCGCGCACGGCGAGTTCGGGATCCTCAAAGAGCGCCAGGATGCCAGCGATGCGGGCGACGTTTTCGGCAAGCTTCAGGGCGGCCGAGCGAACGGGCAACCATCGCCCGCCGGCTCCGCATTCCTGCTCGACGTTCTGAGCCAGCCCTTGCCAGACTTTCCATGCCTCCGGGGTGAGACCAATGACGGGCGGATGGAGCTCGTTACGTGTGCCATCGCCTAGCGGCAGCGGATGGTTCAGCAGCCGCCGGCACTGCCGGTAGAAGGCTGATAGCCGCGCGTCAGTCCTCGGCTCGGTCTCACGCACCTGGCGCGTGCCAATGGTGCTGTCGGGCATGGTGACGAGGAAGCGGCCGACGAAGCCCTGGTCGCGCGCCAGTTCGTCGCCGAGAAGCGCGGAGGCGACCTTCGGCTGCGCCGCAAGGCTGATCCCGACGCGGCGACCGGTCAGGAACAACGTCTCCCGAGCCCGCACGCGCTGCGCCGATCCCGCATCCCATAGCTCCGACAAGCCAGTAATGGTCCGCGTCTTAGCTTCCTCGCCCATGCCGTGGCCGCCGAGGAATTGGCCGCCTTCGCTGGTGAAGATGCCGATGGAGGCCCTACCCCGCTGGAGGACGTTCAGGAGTCCTTCGAGGTTGGGTTCCTTGGCGCGGATGACGGGCAGAAGAGGCTCGACAGGCTCGCGTAGGTCACGGAGCTTCTGGGTCCGCTCTTCAAGGCCGAGCTTCGTGTCGCGCTCGATGTGCTTTTTCTCGGCTTCGTACGCCGTCTGAGCGATGCGGTACTCTCGTTCGGCTTCGGCATGTTCGAGCCGCATCTGCGCCTCGTGCTGCGAGATCGCATGCAGAGCGAGATCGTCGCATGCGGACTTACGCTCGCCACTTACCGCGATCACCAGCATGAACAGGCTGAGCGGCCTCGGCTGCGGTAACGCCCTGACATCGACGTCGGCCAATCCTTGGCAGGCCAGCATCGCGGCGCTCAGGATCGAGTGCGCGCACAGGGAGCGAGGCGCTTGAACGTGGTACTCAAGCGCCTCGACGGCCGCCCGCATGACGGGCGGCAGATATTCCACCGGGAACACCGTCTCGGAACCAAGAGCCGGCGCGATCTCTAGGCGATCACGCTCGATGACAACGGGCACGAACCCGCGTCTCGGTGAAGGGCGGCTGGACTCTCGCTCCTCAAAACTTCGGCGCTCAATCGGTCGCGCTCGGGATCTCGCTTGATCGATTGCCGCGAGCCCTGCCTCGAAGTGTCTCGCTTTCATGTCGCCCGCCCTCCCCTGGGCTGGCGCCGATCGGCCGCCTGCCTGCGCTCACGATCCCGGGCCTTCTCCGCCTCGATCAAAGCCACGAGCTCCAGACCGTAATTCAGGTGGGCAGCGAGGTGCTTCATCGAGCGCAAGACGTCGAAGTCGTCACCCGACTCGATGCCCAGCATCGCGCTCTCGACGCGGCAGCGCATGATATGCAAGGCGCCGTACAGGTCGTGGCGAACCATGTCTGTGTCGCCAAAAGAGGCAGCTGCGAGCTGCTGAATTTGGACGGGCGCATTCATCGGCTGCCCTCCCGACCCAGGCCGGCTAGGCGGCACACAACCGAAGCGAGCGAGACCGAAAGTCCGAACCGTCGGCTGATGATGCAGATGAGTTGATTTTCGGGAAAATATGCCTGCTCAGCGGGCGCAACTTCCCGATGCGTCGGGTAGGTACCAGACGCCTTTTCTCCGATCTTCGGCATGATCTCAGTCCCGCTCGGACGGCGCGGGGACCCGCAGGGCGCGGTAGGCTTCCAAGATCTCAGGATGCGCGCGCTCGCCGGCTCGGAAAGCCTCGAGCAGATCGTCCCGGCCATCGAGCAGGAGCTGCAGGGCAATCCGATTTACGCGCCAGCGCCCGCGCCCGCCGAGCTTCCGGCCGATGCCATGCTCGTTGACGAGCGCCATGAACGCCCACCGGCCAAGCCCGGTGAGCTTCATGCCCTCGCGGACGCTGATGAACTCGAAGCGATCGATGGGCAGATTAGGAGCGGGAGCGGTGATGCTCGAAAGGCAAGATTGAAGGCCCGATGGCATGGTGGAGGTCCTTGTATCTCCGCCGTCAGGCGAGCGTTCCCTGTGCACACGCACCAGTTCCGCCCTCTAGGAGCGTTGTGTCGCCAGTGGTGATATGCAATAAGAACGCACGCCTCTCGGCGTTCATTTGACAACATTCTGTCCCTGGATTGCACCCCGTGGGACAGTTGCGACTTGCGGACCCGACTGTGTTGAAGGGCTGGCCGGCCCTTTGCACGGCGGGTCTAGTCGTGCTTGTCGCAGAATCAGCATTAGCGCGCGCCTCCCACGAAGTCGAGCGCCTTTCCCGCTAGAACAGAAATATCAACACGATCTTGCGATTCCGTCGACCGATGTTTTCCAGTTTCACAAGCAACGACTCTTCGAAGCGTCGGACTGTCGGAGCGTCGTAAGCTATCCCTAATTTCGCGATTTTCGCGATTATTGCTTCGAACGTCCGGGCGACCGGTCGCAGATACATGGCGAACCCCGGGCGCCAACGCGCCGCTCGACGAGCGAAACTTGGCGCGCCTCTCGCAGCGCCAGCCACCTTGCGAGGGCTGGCGCTGCTTCGGCTGATTGCCAAACGTGATGATAGCCTTGCGGTTAGTGTGTCGCGCGAGAGAGGGGCCGCTCGGGCGCGAAGTCGATCGTCGACCGCTGATGGGCGAGGATGAAGCCGGTGATGTGATGTCGGCCCGTCAGTGAGATGGGACCTGGAGGCCCATGACGAAACAGGCGCCGGCCGCGCCCCGGTGCGATCGGGGCCGCCGGCTCTCGGCTGTTACGCGCCACCCGCCGAGTGGGCGCGGGCCGTCCATGCTAACGACCCGCCTCAACATAGCACGGTCCTGACGTCGACCCAGAGCCCCACAGCGAAGGAGCCTCCAAGCCAGAGAAGCCGGTCGAAGGTCCAACGTGGAGGCTTTCCGAGGTTAGCAAGCGAGGCTGGAGAGTGAGTTCAGGCATCACCTTCTCGGGCGAACACCTCGCCCTTCTGCGCCAAGTGCGCATCAGCTTCGTCAGGCTTCAGTTCCTTTAGGGCGCGATGCTCGGCAAGCAGCCGGCGCATAGTCCGATCCGCATCCGAGCACTCGGCCGGCACGGGTGCGTCGGGGCTGCACGCCTCGATGGTTTCATCGGTTTGCTGATCGACCGTGGCTCGGTCTGTCGGGTTGAGTGTGGCCAACTCTCCGAGCCCGAGTTCCTGGGCGACGTGTGCCGCAATCTCCTCCCGCTTCGCGCGTAGCGCCACGACGTGCGCGGCTGCCTGCTCTCCTGTCGAGCGCCCGACCTGGCGTGCGAGGGTGCGCCGCCAACCAACTGGGAGCGACGCACCACGAAGCCGCATCCGATCCGTGACACTTGCTAGGACAAGCTGCCAGTGCTCCGGGCTCAGCTCGGCGAGCGTCCTGCTCAAGCCGAGGTTTTTTGCCGCGAGCTCGGCGACATCAATCCACTCGTGCGGGAGGTAAGGCTTTTCGGATGGGGCGGGAACGATGGGCGTATCGGGCATGCTGGCCCCTCCAGGTGAACCGAGCCAATAGTAACGCGGCACGTCGCAGCATCGTCAGCATTGCTGAGCTTGAATGCGGTCGGCCTCTCATGATGGTAGGACGCTGTGTCCCTAAATGGCCGTGGTTGATCCCGGCGGAGCACACGCTGCTCCGTCACTGGTCTCCGCCCCCAGATCCCTGAGCAGCGCCGCCAAGAGCCGATCCTCGGTGCTCGTCTCGCTCGCGGCCACCCACCGAGGCGCAGCAAACACCTCAAGCGCTTGGGCGCGTGCGGACAGGCCTCCTCGGGTCAAGGCTCTTGCGCTGACGATTGCATCGACGAGCTGGTCCCGGCGCTCATCGACGTCGTCTGGTTTCGGGCTTTCATCAGTTGGATCAGCCTCAGCCTCGAGAACCATCAGGGCTCGGCAATCCTGGATCAAGCCCGCATCGGCCTCATCACCGATGGTCGCCAGGGCTGCGGTACCTGTCACCACGGGCACTGCTGTAAGAGCGAGGAGCAAACTCCGTCGCGTGTTCGTCATCGACTGCTCCTGAGCGGCGCCGTGCTCCGTTCTCGGAGCACAATCCTCAGTGTGGCCGAGCCGAGTTACCACTGCGTCAGTGCTTCAGCAGCTCAGCCCACTCCATGGTGGTGCGGAACGGGAGCCGGCGCTCTCTCCGAACAGGGGTGCGGTCGGCATCTTCAGTCCGACGCCTTGATCGCCGACGGGCAATCGGTTGAGGGGGAAGCCGTTACCCGCCGGCGACCGCGCACCAGCATGTGCCGGGGCGCCGGTATAAAATACGCCATCGGCACTAATGCAAGTTCAATCGAGCGAACGGGCTAGACGACAGCCCCTCATCTGCCGTCCAGCCCGCTGCGAACACAGCAGAAGGCTCCGCCGCATCGCAGCATTGATGATGCACAACTGATGCTTGCGGGCAATTGGCGACGGTTGCTGGGTTGGGCCTAATCCCTGGAAATCGCACCCATCCCGCCCGTTCGGTTCGGTGACCCAGCCACTCGGCGGTGGCACAACACAGCGAGAGCCGCGGGTTCAGGATCTGCAGGGCGCCGAAGCCGCTGACCAGAACAGGCTCGCCAGGCCGGCGCGGGCCGCTCACTCTGCCGTGGCAGCTTCCTCCTTGCGCCTTTCCTTGCTGGTCCTGGAGGCCGATCGCGCCGCCTCACTCCTGTCTCTGTTGACCTGACCGAGACCCAGGGTCCTGGCGAGTTCCGAGCGTTTGGCCGAGTAGCTCGCCGCCGTAGACGGATAGTCCACCGGCAAGCCGTAGCGCGCCCTGTACGCCTCGAATGAGATGCCGTGCTTCGTCAGGTGCCGCTTGAGCGTCTTGTAGGGCTTGCCATCGATGAAACTGTAGATCGCGTCAGGCGTCACCGACTTCTTGATCTGCGCTGGCGTGAGCGTCTCAACCTGCGGCTCAGCTGAGACGGCTGGCTTGCCTAGGTTTCCGAGCGTCGCGTGCACGGAGGCAATCAACTCCGGCAGGTCAGCTGCCCGCACAGAGTTGTTCGAGACGTAGGCGGACACGATCTCGGCCGCCTTCTCGATCATGCTCGTGTCTGCCAGTGAGGTGATCTCGTCCACGGCGCCCTCCAGATGACTTTTGAGGTTCTAGGCCCCTCAGTTGATCATGCGACAGCGCACAGAAATTTGGAAACAGATATTAGAAATTTAACCGTACGAACAGTTAGGTAAAATCATTCGACTACAGAATAATTATTTTTGATGGCAAGGGCAAGCAGATCAACGTGGGCAATTACGCCCGCTCCGACCCTAATTCGCCGGCGCTAGGGCTGCCGCTCCTGGTGATCCTAAGGCACGTGATTGACCTCGCAGAATGGCAGGGGTAGTCACGCTGCCCAGCGCGAGCGCAGCTTCAGCCTCCGTGGGATCACGCCAGTTCCGGCAGACCGTCTGCCGCGTCAGGTCCGTGGCCTTCGCAGCAGCCGAGACGTCAGTTCCCTCAGCCAGCAGGGTGCGCACCAGCGCGAGCTACGCATCTAGGTCTGGCGCTGCTCGTTCCGCACCCGCTGCAGCCTGATGCGCGACCCTGCGCCAGACGGCCTTCGGTGCCGCTTGACGCCTGCTCTCGAACGCAAGACAAGAGCCATTATCTTGCGTTCGGAGATGGACATGGACGTCATCGTCAACCCGACCGGTTCTTGCGGGACGGCCTGGAGCCTCGATGACCGCCTCGGCCGTCATCTCGGCACGATCCACAAATCCGCGAACGCCTCCTCCTTCGTGATCGAGCCGGAGCCGGCGAGCCAACTCCGCGGCGTCGCGCTGCTGCACGCCTCGCTCGATGAGGCGATGTCCGCCATCGCGCAGAAGATGGCCGGCGCCTGCGAACTCAACAGCCAGGATTGGGACTGAGCCGTGCCTGTCCGGCTTCCTGCGCTGATCGAGCCTGCCGCCGAGCCCCGCACAGATTTCGTCGTGCGCGAGGCCGAGCCGGACGCCGCCTTCGTGGATCTCTGGCTCGGCCGGCAGGCCAGCCCGCACACGCGCCGGAACTACGCCCGGCAGGCCGAAGCCTTCCGGCGCCACGTCGGCAAGCCGCTCGCAGCCGTCACCCTCGGCGACGTGCTCGGCTACATCGAGAGCCTCGACGGTCGCGCCTCGGCCACCCGGGCGAACGCCGTGGCCGTGGTCAAGTCCCTGCTCTCCTTCGCGGCCCAGACCGGCTACCTGCCCCTGAACGTCGGCGCGGCCGTGAAGGCACCCTCGGTCAAGAACACACTGGCCGAGCGCATCCTCGACCAGGGCGAGGTCGTGCGCGCGCTCGCCCTGGAGCCGAGCCCCCGCAACCGGGCGCTCCTCACGCTCCTCTACGGCGCTGGCCTGCGTATCTCGGAAGCCTGCGGCCTACGCTGGCGCGACCTTGTCGCCCGCGACGCGGCCGGGCAAGCGACCGTCTACGGCAAGGGCGGCAAGACCCGGGTCGTGCTGCTCTCGGCCAAGACCTGGGCGCTGCTCGACGCGCTCCGCGGCGCGGCAGGACCGGACGACCCGGTGTTTCGCTCGCGCAAGGGCGGTGGCCCCCTCGACGCCAGCGCCGTGCACCGGGTCGTGAAGGCGGCCGCGGTGCGAGCCGGGCTATCACCCGAGGTATCGGCCCACTGGCTACGGCACGCCCACGCCAGCCACGCCCTCGACCGCGGCGCGCCCGTCCACCTGGTGCAGGCGACGCTGGGACATGCCTCGGTCGCGACCACCGGGCGCTACCTGCACGCCCGGCCCTCCGACAGTTCCGCCCGCTACCTCGGCGTCTAGGAGGACCCGCTCCCGCTGCGGCGCTTGAGGGCAGGCTGCCGGGACTCCGAGGAGATCTCAGATCGGTCCTGAAAGCGTCTTGGGGCCGTACATCGCGCACGGGTAAGCTCGGTGAGTTCCTACTGGAAGAGTGACAGACGTGCTCCGAGTGGCGGTCAGCAGCCGGAGCGGGCCGTTTGCTCTGCCCGTGCCTCTTGCCTGGGAATGCGGCACTTGAATTCAAGAAAAGAGATGACCTCCCGAAGCGGTTTAACACAATTTGTAGTTTGAAATAGGCATTAGGGATGATTGCCATTAATACTTTGCGCGATGCATATGGATAGTCCGGCAGCGAGGTGTCAGCACGCTGCTTGATCTTTAATCGGCGCAATTGAGAGGACTGCTCCAATGTGGGTCGCTGAGATTGTAAAGCCCGGTGCTCACCTGCTCGGTAAGAACGCGTTTTGGGTCGCCGCGCCAGTTGAAGCGTGCGGTTCGGTCAGCAACCTCATTGGCACGACAGTCAACGTAGCGGACAGCACCGGAGAGGTCATCGCGGCAACTACTGTACCCGCTGGGAGGGATCTTCAGGAGGGTGACACAATAGGGATCGTGGTGCGGATGATGACTCCTCAAGCTGCTGGCCAAAGCTCTGCGACCGCCCCGGCTCCTGTAGGCTGAGCTATCACGCCAGTGAGCAAGGCTGCGTTCTCCATTTTCCCCTTGCTCTGCATCGCACGCGGTGAGCCGGCGCAGCGCGTCTCTTTGGCCTCCGCGCAGTCCTGAACCGTCGGCGATCAGCGCCGTTATTCTGACGAGTCTTCGCGGGCTCTCTTTGTCGTTGGCCGGCTGCAGATCGGGAGGGGGAGCTTCGCTCGCCTGACCCGCAGCCGGCTTCTTCGCGTCAGCGACAAACCTCAGCCATCCAGATCTCTATGCCCAGGCAGAGCGCAGCCGGCAGCCGCAGGCTTGGCCATGCGCGGCTGGTATGACAGCGCAAACTAAAGTTTGATTGTGCGCCGAAGGCACCGTGGGATATGCCATGGAGACAGCGCGGCGATGGCGTCGCCGCGCTGGCCCTTCTTGGGCGTTTCCTCCCTAGACTGCGGGCCGCTCTCACTGGGCGGCCCTTTTTCTGTCTGGGTGGCAGGCTTGTAGCGGGTGCTCCGTTCTACCAGCAAGCATCATCTTTCATCGTCCACCGGGAGGTGGCGATTTTGTGCGCAGTCCGTTCCGTTCGGAGAAGATTGTACTCGCCCTGCCGCTCGCCGCGGCCTTTCTTCCCGTCCCTGGTGCGACCTGGAACGGCTCAGCAGCCCCGGCAGATGCCGCCCATGGCCCGCTTCGTGTGAGCGTCCCACCGCTTGTCCTGTGCGGTGCGCGCAGCCTCGTTGCGCTTCGTCGTTTCAGCCGTCTCTCGGGCAGCCTTGTCCGCAGGCTGACCGGGCGCATTCGCCGCGGGCGGGCTTACTGGCGCGCCCGCAGCTCCCAGTGACTCCGGCGTCGGCTGTCGGTGTCCAGGCGGCGCTGCCTGCACAGTGCCGATGACTGCGCTGAATGCGATCAGGAGTGCAGCTGTCCTCATCATGCGACCTCCTCGCAGCCGACGCTGCTGAACGAGCACGCTGGTAGCAGCTTCGCCTGGCAGTGCGCGCCGAGGCTAACGGCGGCAGTCCAGCTGTTGGAAAACAACGGCTTGTGCCCAAAGCCGATCCCGCTGCCACGTCCGCCGCTCGGGCAAGGAGCGTTCTCCGAGCGGCACGCTGGGGAGTAAGGAAACGCTCATGAGACCAGGATCTGGCAAGATCCAGCGTGCTGTCCTCGCCGCCTTCGAGGCGGAGACCGACAACGCGTTCACATCCCAGGAACTGATAGAGCGCGCCTACCCAGGGCTCGGCCGCATCGAGAAGAAGCACCGCGTCGCGATGAGCCGGGCCGCGAAGAAGCTGTGCATGCCGGAGACCGGACTTGCTTGGCTCCGCGGTGGCGGTCTCGGCGGGCGCCTCGTCTTCTTCAACCGCTACAACGTGCTCTCATACGCCACGGGGCGGCTCAAGGCGGACCCGCGCAACGACTACCAGAGCAACGATCCGCGCTGCACGGGCGGCTGTACCGAAGTGGAGTTGCGCAAGGAGATTTCCCCTGGCGGCCGCTGCCACAGGCACGTTGTGCCTGGAGGTGTGTGGTGGCGGCAGGTGCGCTTGTGGACTGCTCAGCGTGACGGAGAAGCCGAGGCCGCGCAGCAACTCGAGGCAGAGCTCGATGGCGAGGGAGCTGCCCTCAAAGCTGGGCAGGTCACGATGTCGGAGAGAGCTGCGCGTGTGGGTTGAGGACTGCCTACGCGACAGCGCGATCCTTGACACGATGCCGCTCGTCGCGCTCACGCTCGACTTCCGCGAGCCGTTCCCGAAGCGTCTCGATCTCGGCGTGAAGCTCGCCGGCATCGACGGCCATCTCGACGCACTGCTCCTGCGCCTCGGCAAGCTGAAGGCGCAGCTCGGCGTTCTCCGTGGCGAGGGCGA
Source organism: Methylobacterium oxalidis (assembly GCF_007992195.1). Classification (GTDB taxonomy): domain Bacteria; phylum Pseudomonadota; class Alphaproteobacteria; order Rhizobiales; family Beijerinckiaceae; genus Methylobacterium; species Methylobacterium oxalidis. The sequence continues at coordinate 29,149 of NZ_BJZU01000111.1, forward strand.
GCAACTCAGCCGCCAGTCTCGGGTCATCCGTCATCGAGCTGCCATCAGCCTGCATGACGGCGCCACCAAGGCCTCACGGTGCTGGCTGGACTGAGCCGATCGGCTGAAGATGAAGCTGCCCCGCCGCCCGATCTGATCACGGGCTGGCGGGGCGTGTCGTGTCCACACGACGGGGATCGGGCCGGTACGCAACGTGGCCTGTGGTCAGAGTGCGGTGAGGCGGTTAGCCGAGCATCAACGGGGCGTCGGCGGAGCAGGCTCAAAGCGGGAATGTGCCGAGACCCTGTTGCTCGAGCGCGCTGCAAGCTCATCCTGGATGCACACCACGATGCCGAGCGAGAGCGCGCCCCAGCTCCCGACAGCAGCCAGCAGAGGAAGCCAATGGGCTCTGCGCAGCTGAGTCACGCCGGCGTTTTGGTTTCGCAGAGGCGCGATCCGGCCTGTAGTTTTCTCGGTGACAACGCTCGTCGATAAGTATCCAGCCTCACTCAGTGCCTCTGCGATGGCGGTGTGAAGCGCGTCATGCATCGGATACATGGCCATTCCGACAAGCTGCTCCTGTATCTCTGTAAGCTGGAGGCTAAGCTCCGCGTTCTTGACCCTCAGAGCGTATAGCGTCGGCCGAACTCACTACCTGATCGCTCCAGCTACGGCCGCACTAAGCGCGCTGAGGAGCATCGCGAGGAAAGCGACCGTGATCATGGCTTCAGCCTCCGAACTGTCGTGGTTGGCTACCCGGTAGCTAGCGGCTACCAAACAGCTATCCGATAGCTACCGGGTAGTTTGCGCGCGCTCGAGGAGTTCGGTGGCCCGCTCGAATGTCTCACCGAGGCCCCACCCGTTTGTGTCGGCGATCCGCGTGAAAGCCTCGATCGTCTCCGCGCGGGTCTTGATGTTGAACTGCACGTTTCGCCCTGTGCGGCGGCGCCGCTGCTGAGGAGCAGGACTGTGTGCCGCCTCTATCTTCGCAGGCTCCCGGCTGCGGAAGCCGGCGGCCTCAGCGGCGTGGCGCGTTTGCTCAGGCACTGGCTTGGCAATTGGTGCCGACGGCTTCGTCCAAGCTGCGGGGTCAAAATCGTCAAGCTCATCACCGAAGCCCAGGGGCGGGCGATCCTTCGCGATCGCGCTCATCAGGCGGCTACCCTCGTCCCAGTTGCAGCTCGCAGCTTGCTGATGGCCTCTCCAGCGAACTCGCGGGCGTTCTGGATAGCTTTGTCCAGGTTGCTCACCTGCGACCCGCTAAGCCCTTTGAGGGTGCCGCCGTAGTCAAACAGGTCCCGGTAGGCCGCTCGCTCAACGATCGGTGTGGCGAAGACTTCGACGCCGCCGGCCTGCAGCTGTTCGGAGACGTTGCGCAGGGCTCGCGATGTGACAGCCGCCCCGGTGCGAGTCAGCACAACAGCATGAGCGATCTTGCGCCGGGACATTTTCTCTTGGTTGCGGATGAGGCGGATCGTCTTGGCGCCCCCTTTCGCGTCCATGGACGAGCCCTGGACCGGGATGATCACGAGATCCGACATGCCGATGGCGTTGGACACCATCAGGCTAGCCGTTCCCTCCAAGTCCACGATCACGAACTGTGCGACGCGCTCCGCGGCCTCGATCGCATCGACCACGCTATCCTCGGTTACGTCCGCGATGATGGTGACGTTGTCCGGCTTGCCTGGGAGCCGGGACCATTGGCTGATCCACTTCTCCGGATCTGCGTCGATGATAGCGACAGCGGCGCCCTTGGCGGCGAGTTCGGTGGCGAGGAGGAGTGCCGTGGTCGTCTTTCCGGCTCCTCCCTTGGGGTTGGCAAACGCAATGACGGGCATGTCGCCTCCTCCTGAGCGCGCAGAGGAGGATCCTCGCCGGAAAAGGTTACCAGATAGCTAACAGCTACCGCCCAGCTACTGGCTAGCTATCGGATCGCTAGCTGGTAGCTAGCCAGTAGCTACCAGCTAGCCAACGCTCGCCTCAATCGCAAAAAGCTTAATGTTTTCTGAATTTTGGCTCTCGCTGCTAACCGGATTTTTGAAGCAAATAGACAACACAGCCAGCACCAATTGGCACCTCGGCCGGCGAGGTTGACAGATAAGCTTGACTGTTGTCGGCTACACACGTCGCGCGAACACCCTTTTCGGAGCCTCACCTCAGATCGGAGCGCAAGCCGATGGAAGCTACCTCGACCAAGTTCCCCTACATCGTCGTAGTCCCGTGTTCCGACGACGCTCTGCCGGAGCGGATGTCACACGCCTGGCGCGTCGGGTCGTGCGGGGATGATTGGATCTGGGGGCGGATTGGGGCAGACCACGCGCGTTTCTCGTTCAAGAGCGCGGAGGCCGGCGATACATTCCGGCAAAGTGCGATCGCCGAGGCGGCTACCTTGCCGCTAGGGTAAGACGGCCAACCAAAACAGTCGCAATCCTCCGCCGGACCGAACCTTCATGCCGATCCGGCGCGAGCACCGCTTCTTCTACCCCATCGACTGGCCGCAGCTCTCCGCCGCGATCCGCTTCCGTCGTGCCGGAGGCTGCTGCGAGGGCTGCGGTCGGCCGCATGGGCAGCACGTCTACTGCCTCGGTGACGGCCGCTGGTGGGATGCCGAGATCGGCGCGTGGCGCGACGGACAGGGCAGGGCGGTCAGAGAGCCACCCAGGGCCGAAGATCTCCTAGCCGGCATGAGGCGCACAAAGGTCGTGCTGGCGACCGCCCACCGCGATCACGACACCACCAACAACACGGGTGCGAACCTCGCTGCCTTCTGCCAGCGGTGTCACATGCTGCACGACCGCCCGGAGCATCGACGGAGACGGTGGGCCACGCTGTTCCGGCGGAAGGCACTCGGAGACCTGTTCCGCGGCCCCTACGCGTAGGCGCGCAGGATGTGTGAGCGGTTCGAGCGCCACACCGCGCCTTTAACGATCGATTAACTGTGCCGGCTGGTAGCCTGGCTGGTTGACGGACTCAGCGCCGGCAGCCACCCTCGACCGTTACAGCGCCGCGTGCGCCACCAGGAGATCAGCCGCCACGGAAGCGACCACCTGAAAAAGCATCGGCCCCGAAGGCGCCAACCTTCGAGGCCGAGGACCGATCCCATAGAGACCAGCGGGTACAATCACTCCCCAACAGTCTCACAGGGGCCCTAGAGGGTCAAGGCGGAACGCCAATTCCGCCGACGGTTCTGCTTTGCCTTGTGGACGGGTGTGCCTGACCGGCATCACTCGTCGCCCTGCCGTGGCCCGCAAAGGGCCCGAACAATGTTTGCTGCTCAAATCCGGGAGGCCATCGAGGCTGCACCCCGTGTGAAGCTGCCCGAACTCACCGCCCTGCTCTGGCGTGCCTTCCGAGCAGGGCAGGTGAGCGAGGCCGAGGCCGAGGAGCTGTCTGGCCTGATCGAGCTCAGGAAGGCCGTAGGAGCCGCTCAGACGCTCACCGGATCGGCTTACGTAAAATTACGAAGTCCACTACCCCGGAAGATCCAGCGGCCGCCTGTGCGCTCCGTAGCGATCGAGCGCCGCCGCCGCCTCGCTGCCTCCGGCCCTATGCCCCCGGCTCTCGCAGCACGGTTTACCACGGGCGAGGCGGCCGTGCTCCGGATCGTCGGCGACGAGTGCCGGGACAAGGGCCGCTGCGTCCTACCGCTCGACGCGATCGCCGCGAGGGCAGGGGTGGGCCGCACGACGGCGCAGAACGCCCTCCGGCTCGCCCGACGGCTCGGCATGATCGAGATCGAGGAGCGCCGGCTCACGGGCGCCAAAAACCTGCCGAACCGCGTCACGGTCATCGACCGCGAATGGCGGCAGTGGCTGACCCGCGGACCCAAGGGCATAGGGTTCAAGAATCTGAGCACCACGGAAATCAATGGTTTTCGGAAGGGAGAGGCGGTCGCCGCGAGCCAATCTCGCCTACCGCCAGGCAGCGGATCTGCGAGGCAGAGGCAGACGAAGCCGAGGGCTCAAGCTATGCGGTAGGTGCAGACGCGCGTGCGGTATGCCGAACGCAGCCGACTTCAGCTTGTCACCGAGCGCGGGTATGAGCCGCCTCCTTCCAAACTCGAAGAGAGGCTGCATGACCTTGGCGCCGGTACGCACGGTCTCAGACTGGCGCGCGAGTGGCTACCGCGGCTTGCGTATCCTGCGCTGTCCGCAGTGTGGGAGCGGAACCCACCAGACGTGGGAAGAGCTCGACGCAGAGCCCAACGAAGATGTGGTCGAAGTGGCGCGGCGTGTGCGCTGTCACGGGTGCGAACAGCCCCCGGCCGGCCTTGCCGTGGCCACCTATCGAGATGTGACCGACATCTCGCGTGAGGAGCGGACCATCGGCTCGATCAGCTCCGCTTGAAACCTACAGACCTGCCCCAAGCAATGATGTCCCGCACTGTCTGCCCGTCCCAGTCTACGGTGCAGCCGATGTCGGAGAGCGCATCATCGAGCAGTTCCCGCCAATCAGCGTAGCCGTGGCTCCGCCGCTGTTTCAGCGCCTCGATGATGCATGCCACCTTGCCGTGATCCTCCGGCAGCCCCTGCAAGTGCCAGTAATGCGCGAGGGCGGCGAGGGCGCGTGCGCCGGCAGAATGTTCGAGTGTCATGCCGAATTGTTAAGACATTCTTAACGATCGGTCTGTTGCCGACATGCTGCACTGCATTACAGCGTAGTGCTTGGTACAATCCAATACAATAGATTGTGCGCAAGCTTTATTCGTTGCGTCGCGCAACTACTAACTTACTGTAGGTGGATGCACGACGAGTCGAACCGCGCAATTCAGGACCTTGAGAGGTCAGCGGCTGCCCTGGAGGTGCAGGGTGACCACGCGACGGCGCACGTTCTGCGCGAGCACGCGCGAAGGTGCCGTGAAGAGGTATTGCGGTTCTCTGTCGCCGCGCAACCAGAGCACAGTCCAGTTCCAGCGAAGGTTGCGCATGGCGGTGCAACGCGTCGCGCTCCTGCGTGATCTACGCACGGGCAGCCTTCAGCCGATCGAAGGTCAACTGCCCTGACGACAGGCTCGTGTTTGCCAGCGCGAGAGGGCCGGCTCTCCTGTACCTGATGGAACGTTCTGCAAGCTTGGCCGTTATCCTTGTGCCCGGAAGTCCCTAGTCAGGAGCTGCCTCGGGCGGTGTCAGAAGCACTGCGTCGAGAGTGAGTGGGTCATTGGCTGGATAAACAATAAAAAATTTGCCATAAATGGGAGGAAGTACGTGCGCTTACCTGTCCTGAGCCTCTGTGTACCCATCATTGTATTGGGTAGTATAATTCCTGGATTTGCTGATACGACCGCCCTGCAGCGTGCAGCCTGCACGCCCGATGTCTGGCGCCTCTGCAGCAGCGAGATCCCCGACGTGGCAGGCATCACCGCCTGCTTGCGCCGCGCCAAGCCGAAGCTGAGCCCTGCCTGCCGCGACGTCTTCACTGCAGCAGATCGCACACGCTCTGTCGGTCTATAATGTGACCAAGCCTGCCGTGCCGCAGCCGCGCCTTGGTCAGACCACGCAGGAGCGCTCGGTCCGCGTCGTCCATGTCGGGTCGATCACCGCGCGCTGAGGATCTGAATCTCTGCGGCACGCGTGCATCCCGTTCCCGCCGGTCGGGCCGGCAGTCAGCACTACGCTTGTGTCTCCGTCCGCCGATGCCCTCGCAAATGGCTGCTACAGCCGTGGTAACGCACGTGCGCGTGCAGTCTGTGCCATGAGGATGAAGTCCCGCGTTGTCGGGTGCTGTGGGCCGAGAGGCGTCGTGGGCAAGGCCGCCTCCTCAGGATCCTCGTTCCGCACGGAATGAAGTTCATCCGTGGAGCGAACGCCGAGCAAGCGGAGAAGGCGCGGCGGGCGGGTGGCTCGCGTCAGTACCGACAGCATCACCGCGCCTCCCAAATCACTTTGGAAAAACCATCCTGCCACAGGCCACAAGCGATCTCCTTAAGCATTTGTTAGGTAATTGGCAGACGCATCGGGCTAAATCGGCCGGTAGATGCGCCATCCCATTCTCATTGTGCTGCTTTTCGGTGCGCTGGCCGTGCTGATATTTTTCGCGATCAGTGCAATCGTTGAGCGATTTTCAACGATCTAGAAGCAACCTCAGGCAGCGCAGTGCAATGTGATCAGGATGCAATCTCGTTAATCAAGCCGCAACTCGGTAACGTCCTGTTAACCGTAAACTCGTTTCTCTGATCGCACACAATGTGCGGGCGATGCTGTGACCTACACCGGCCTGACTGCCGCAGAAGATCTGGATACGGGCTGCCCTGTGCCGCTCGACTTGCTCGGACGGATCTATCGGGCCGATCTTGAGATGGTTCCGGACCTCATTGGCACTCTCCCGGAGCGGACTAGAGCGCAGCTTGCGGTCTTTCTCTACGGCCGCAGCCACACCTTCACGCTTGGAGTGCGGATCGCAGCGACCTGCGACGGCTCGGTGCTGCGCCGCGTTGCCGGCCTGATCGGCAACGCCCTCTACGATCTCTCGCGTCAGCAAGGCACGGTGTTGGCCAGCGGGAGCGCACGATCCGTCACGTCGAAGCAGATCAGCCTGGGTGGCCCCCAGCTGCAAGCATAAGAGATGTCGACGAAGCTGACCCTCGCCCAGATGAAGGCCCGGCGGCTCGAGCCTGCTGTACGCGAGCTGCAAGCGAGCGGTGTCACGTCCCTCGTCGGCCTCGCGAAAGGGCTGAACGGGCGAGGTATTCCGCCCGTGAAGGGCAAGGGCACCTGGACGGTGGTCGAGGTGGCTCGGCTGCTGGCGCGCTTCGCGCCGCTCAAGGAAGCAGCCTGAGGCGGCTGCCCGGTAAGCGACGCGGATCTGGGCCATACCTCGCAAGTGGCCTTCGCATAGGACACAGTATGGAGCGTGCTCAGCGACCCGGAGCGACCGATGCGCTGGCCGCACCTCAGAAGACCGGACAAGCCACAACTCCCAGCACGACTCGAACGGTGATACGCGTGCTGGTGCATTTGCATACCTAAATTGCACCATTGTACTTTGGCCTTAGGCTGGACAGCCTATGGCATCTGGCCAAATATACTTACATCATTTCTGTCTCTATTCTGCTCCCGCTCTCGCAAATGGCAGGGTGGAAGCGTATGCCGCGCTACTTCTTCGACATCCATGACGGCGTGTTCCTGCAGGATGAGGATGGCTTAGAGCTTGCCGATCTATCAGCGGCTCGCGCCGAAGCGCGGCGCGCGCTGATGGGGCTGATCTGGCACTGCGACGATGCGAAAGATGCTGCCCACGTGCGCGTGGACGTTCGTTGCGAGGGTGGGCAGCGCCTCCTGGCCGCGACGCTCCTGCTGGTCGTCGAGGACGTCTAGACTGCGTCCCCGCCATGAGCCTCTCGCTCTATGAGCGCCTCTCCGCCATTGCGCGCGCCGAGAGCTTCGCCTTCGAGTTCACACTGGCAGCGGACACCCTCCGCCAGAAGGGGCGGAAGGAGGTTGCTTGGGCGCTCCTGAAGGAGGCGCAGCGCCATACGGCCGAGGCGGAGCGCCTGCGAGTTGCCGCGGCTGACGGCGAAATTCACATCAGGCGCCGCCCCCCTGTCGCATAAGGGCGCTTATGGAACCAGAAAACGTCCTTCCGGACAGTCTCCGGAAGTCGAAATTCCCGCCGCGCTGGCTGCGCCAGTAGAGACATAGAAAAGCCGCCCGCGAAAGGGTCTGCGCGGGCGGCTCCTATACTCACGACGACTGCGGAGCCCATCGCGCGTACAGGCGTTCAGATAAACCCTCTTCCCTAAAGCCGTCCAGCGGAACGCGAGGCTCCAGACCGCCGCTAGCCGGCCTACCGACTAAGGCCTCGATGGCGCAGTTCCGGATCCCGTGTTCGCGCTTCCTGTCGCTGGCAGCGAGCGTGCTTTGTCGAGCAGGGTGGTGGCGGCGTCCACGCAGTCCTTCAGCGTCTCGCGAGGGCCGCATCGGACATGGATCTTCGCATCACCCATCTTCATGTGAAACGAGGAGCCTCCCCCGGATGCGTCGTCTCCATAGCGGCGGCGATGGGACCGCTCCCAATCCTCATTCGGGCGATAGCGCGCATCATCTCTTCTGCTGTCGCCGCGGTCGTATGATCTGTCTCTGTCATCGTCGCGTGATGAGCTTTGAGCGAGCACTGGAAGGGGCAGCACAAGAAGGCAAGCTGCCGCGAGAAGGACCTTACGCATCTGAGCTCTCCACAAATTGAGTCTACGCAACTGGTTCGGCCTACCGGCAGGTTTCGCGGTACTCACGGCAGTTGCCACGGCCACGCTCGCCCAGCTCATCCTTGTAGAGGCAGGCCCGTCGGAGTTCCGCGCAGACATCGCGACGCGAGGGACGTCCACACTCTTCGCGGTAGCGCCGGCAATTGCCCTGCCCGCGCTCACCCAGGACGTCCTTGTTCTCGCAGGCAAGCCGAAGCTCCCGGCAGTAGCCTCCGCCTCTGCCGTACTGCGCCGATGCCGAGACGGGGACCATCAGAAGGAGGGCCGCTGTGGCGGTTGCTAGAAGACAGGAGCGCATCCGGGCATCTCCAAGCGCTAGGATTGGCACTGAGTAGAGCCCCGCCGCCATGCTCGCGCGCGGCCCTATCGGAACTACCGCGCTTGATGGAGGGGGTTCCTGTACGGAGAAGGAGTCAGCTGCACTCTTCCGGTTGTCTGTTCCTCGGCAGCAGGCGGTTGGCGGGGAGGCATCCCGGAGCAGCCAGCCTTAGTCGCAGAGCGTTGTGGCAGGACGTTCGGTATTGCGATTGTTTGTTGGGCTATGCCCCAGCG
>NZ_BJZU01000112.1 GCF_007992195.1 Methylobacterium oxalidis
CGGGAGAGGTGAGGGCGCCGCCCGCACGGATTGGCGTCCGCGCTCAGCTCTTCTTGCGGAACGCGTCGAGGCTGACGACCTCGGCGCCCGTGTCGGAGGTCTCGCCCTCGCCCTCCTTGCGGGCGGCGGGCTTCGCCTCGTCGGCCTTGGCGGCGCCGGGGGCGGAGGGCAGGGCCGGCACGACCTTCGGGGCGCCGTTGCTGATCGCCGCGAGGCCCGTGCTCCTGGGCTTCGTCTCGCTCGGCTCCGAGGCCGCGCCGCGGGGGCCGGTCTTCGCCGGCGCGGCGGGCGCCTCCTCCTCGACCGTCTCGGCCCCCTCGCTGAGGTCGAACTTGAGGCCGAACTGCACGGAGGGATCGAAGAAGCCGGTCAGGGCGTCGAAGGGCACCAGCAGGCGCTCGGGCACGCCGGAGAAGGACAGCCCGACCTCGAAGGCGTGCTCGGTCACGCCGAGGTCCCAGAACTGGTGCTGCAGGACGATCGTCATGTCCTGCGGGTACTTCTCGCGCAGCCGCTGCGACATCCGCACGCCGGGCGCCTCGGTCCGGAACGACACGTAGAAATGGTGCTCGCCCGCCAGCCCCTCGCGGGCCGCGTCGGTGAGCACCTTGCGCACCACGCCGCGGAGGGCGTCCTGCACCAGGAGGTCGTAGCGGATCAGGTCGTCTGCCATCTGCGGTCGCTTTGCCCGGGCTGCCTGCCGGCCGTGCCGCGCGGTCGGGCGCACCGGATGGGAAATCGAGTGGAGGCTTCTGTTGCCAGGTGCCTCCGAACCCCGCCTAAACGATGCTAACCGCTAGGACTTTAGATCGGTTTTGGGGACTGCTTACGCAGCCACCGCGACCGGAGCAAAGTTGTCGTTGGCAACTATTGCAATGGCCCGATAACGGCGGAACCATGCCGAGCGAAAGCTCAACCTTTACGCCCTCGTCGATCCTATTTCGCCCCCGCCGAAGCCCAACGCCGCTGCGTCCATAGGCCCTGGGCTCGGGTGGAGGCGCCGGGTACCGCCCCCGGGTCCGATAGGTTTATTGCGAAGAACGTTTATCGCCATAGCCGGCCTCGCGACCGGCAAGGGGAATATAGGGGGGATCGCTCCGGTTTTGAAGCCCGATCGTCGCGCTCCGATGCCCGTCGATGCGCCATCCGCGCCGAGCCCCTCCGTCCCGCGGCGGCTGGGCTCCGGCGCGCTGCGCCTCCTCGGGCTCGCCGCGGCGGTGATCCTCTATCTCGGACTCGCCAAGGTTCTGGCGATTCTCGCGGTGCGGGTCGGCGCGGACCTGATCGAGGGCATCGATCCCCTCATGTCCGTCGACCGGCGGCCGAACATCGGCGCGGCGAGCCTCGCCCGACGCGAGCTCGCCGCCGACATCCTGCTCCAGGTGAACCTCGCGGTGCTCGTCCTGATCACCGTGGTCTGGCGCTTCGGGCCGGACTGGCGGCAGCGCCTCGCCCTCGACCGGACGCGGCCGAACGGCATGCGCGCCCGCCACCTCCTCGCCATCCTGCTCCTCTGGCCGATCCTGCACATCACCTGGGTCACCGGCACCGCGGAGGCGTTCGGCGCCACCTTCGCGCAGGGGGTGCGGCTCTCCCCGACGCTCAGCGCGGCGGCGGTCGCGGTCTGGCTCGCCTACGTCGTGGTCATCGCGCCCGCGGCCGAGGAGCTCCTGATCCGCGGCGAGATCTTCGCGCAGGCCCGCGGCTTCCTGCCGCCGGCCGCCGCGATCCTCGCGACCGCCCTCCTGTTCGCGCTCGCCCACGTCTCGGCCTGGGGGCTGGCGCGGCCCGTCTCCCTGCTGCCGCTCGCGCTCATGCTCGGCTGGCTGCGCTGGCGCACCGGGCGGCTCTGGCCCTGCATCGCGCTGCACGGCTGGAGCAACCTCGCGCTGATCGCCTACGTTCTGTGGCCGGCCTCTCCCTGAGCGGGCCTTCGCCGGGGACAACGAGGATAACGGGCCCGCCCGCCTCGTCAGGGGGCGCCCGACGGGCTAGACCGGGCCGGAAGGCAGGGGCCGATGGACGCCTATCACCAGCTCATCCACCGCATCCTCGACGAGGGCGTGCGCAAGGAGGACCGCACCGGCACCGGCACGCTCTCGGTGTTCGGCCACCAGATGCGCTTCGATCTGGCGCGGGGCTTCCCGCTCGTCACCACGAAGCAGCTCCACCTGCGCTCGATCATCCACGAGCTGCTCTGGTTCCTGGCCGGCGACACCAACGTGCGCGCGCTCCAGGCCGAGGGCGTCACGATCTGGGACGAGTGGGCGGACGATTCCGGCGACCTCGGGCCCGTCTACGGCAAGCAGTGGCGCTCCTGGGAGAAGCCCAGCGGCGGCACGGTCGACCAGATCGCCGAGGTCGTCGCCGAGATCCGCCGCAACCCGGATTCGCGCCGCCTGATCGTCTCGGCCTGGAACCCGGCCGACCTCGACCGGATGGCGCTCGCCCCCTGCCACTGCCTGTTCCAGTTCTACGTGGCGGAGGGCCGGCTCTCCTGCCAGCTCTACCAGCGCTCGGCGGACGTCTTCCTCGGCGTGCCCTTCAACATCGCGAGCTACGCGCTGCTGACGCAGATGATCGCGCAGGTCACCGGCCTGGAGCCGGGCGATTTCGTCCACACCTTCGGCGACGCGCACCTCTACCTGAACCACCTGGACCAGGCACGCCTGCAACTCACCCGCGAGCCCCGCCCGCTGCCGCGCCTGCACCTCGACCCGACGATCCGCGACCTCGCCGATTTCCGCTTCGGTCACATCGCCATCGAGGGCTACGACCCGCACCCGGCGATCCGCGCCCCGGTGGCGGTCTAAGCCCGATCGAGGGGAAGGCTTGACGAACAGATCGGTGCCGAACGGGACGCGGGTCCCCTCTCCCGTCCGGGAGAGGGAC
>NZ_BJZU01000113.1 GCF_007992195.1 Methylobacterium oxalidis
CGGGAGAGGTGGGGCGGCGGGTCTCGTACCCCGGTTCCCGAGACACGGTTCGCATCCGAGGAGCGGCGCGAGATCATGCCGAGCACCAGGCCCCGCATCACCCTGATCGTCGCGGTGGCGCAGAACGGCGTCATCGGGCGCGACAACGACATGGCCTGGCGCCTGCGCAGCGATCTGCGCCGGTTCAAGGCCCTGACCATGGGCAAGCCGATCCTGATGGGCCGCCGGACCTTCCAGTCCCTCGGGCGGCCGCTGCCCGGGCGCACGAACATCGTCCTCACGCGCGACCCCGCCTTCGCGGCCGAGGGCGCCAGCGTGGTGCACGATTGGGAGGGGGCGCTCGCGGCGGCCGCCGGGGCCGAGGAGCTGATGGTGGTGGGCGGCGGCGAGATCTACGCGATGGCGCTGCCCCACGCCGACCGCATCCACCTCACCGAGGTCGAGGCGGCGCCCGAGGGCGACACGCGCTTTCCCGCGTTCGACCGCGCCGGCTACCGGGAGACCCTGCGCGAGCCGCACGGGGCGGGCGAGCACGACGAGCACGCCTTCGTCTTCATCGACCTGGAGCGGGTCCGCTGAGGCGCGGCGCCGCGGCCGGGCGGAGGGCGCGGCGCCGGTGGTCCGCGCAGGCCCGCGGCGGCCGCCCTTCTTAATCCCTTGTGGAGCATGGGCACCGCGTCGCGGTTGTCTTCACGAGGGCAAGTGCCCACCTGCGGCTCGGGAGCGAGCCTTGACAGGAGAGGTCGCGCCCAATCAGGTGCTTGGCACCCACGGGACGCGACGGCGTCCCGCCCCGGATGAGCTGGAGTAGACCTCGAGGATGCCTTGGAGCAATCAGAGCGGCGGCGGCAGCGGCGGCGGGGGCGGACCCTGGGGCCGGGGCGGCGGCGGCAACAGCGGCGGCCCCTGGGGCACCGGCAACGGCGGCGGCAAGACACCGCCGGACCTTGAGGATCTGCTCCGCCGCGGCCAGGACCGGCTGCGCGGCGTCATGCCCGGAGGCTCCTTCGGCGGCGGACGCGGCATCATCGTCATCGGCGTCGCGGCGGTGGCGATCTGGCTGTTCACCGGCTTCTACACGGTGGCGCCGAACCAGGTCGGCATCGAGACGGTGTTCGGCCGCTACGTCGGCTCGAAGGGCGAGGGCCTGCGCTACAACCTGCCGTACCCGATCGGCGGCGTCGTCAAGCCGAATGTCGGCCAGGTGAACTCCATCCAGATCGGCTACCGCTCCGGCGTCGGCGCGCAGGGGCGCGCCCGCGACGTGGCGGAGGAGAGCCTGATGCTCACCGGCGACGAGAACATCGTCGACCTCGACTTCGAGGTGCAGTGGCGCGTCAACCCGCTGAAGGCGTCTGACTACGTCTTCAACCTTCAGAACCCGGAAGGCACCATCAAGGCGATCTCCGAGAGCGCCATGCGCGAGGTGATCGGCCGGCGCAACATCCAGGCGATCCTGACGAACGAGCAGTCGAGCATCGCGCAGGAGGTCAAGGAGATCGTCCAGGCCGCCCTCGACGAGTACGGCGCGGGCGTGCGCATCGAGGTGGTGCAGCTCGTCAGCGTCACGCCGCCGCCGGAGGTCCGCCCGGCCTTCATCGACGTGAACGCCGCCCAGCAGGACGCCGAGCGCCTGCAGAACGAGGCCAAGACCTACGCGAGCCGCGAGGTTCCGCAGGCCCGCGGCCGGGCCGCGCAGGTGGTGCAGGCCGCCGAAGCGTACAGGACGCAGGCGACCGCCGACGCCACCGGTCAGGCCGCCCGCTTCCAGCAGGTCTACGAATCCTACAGGACCGCGCCGGCCGTCAGCCGCGAGCGCATCTTCCTGGAGACGATGGAGAAGGTGTTCGGCTCCGTGAACAAGGTGATCATCGATCAGAGTAGCGGCAACGCGGCCGGCGGCGGCGCCGCCGCGGGCGTGCTGCCCGTGCTGCCCCTGACGGAGATGGGTGCGCGCGGCGGCCAGCCGGCGGGTGGAGCGGCGCGATGAACGGCAACGCTCTCCGCACCGGCCTCGTCGTCCTCGTCGCGGCCATCGCCGTCGGTCTCTACGCCTCGGTCTTCACCGTCGGGCAGATGCAGCAGGCCCTCGTGCTTCAGCTCGGCCGCGTCCGCGCCGTGCTCAACCAGACCGGGGAGGACCGTCCGGGCCTCTACTTCAAGGTGCCGTTCATCGAGAACGTCATCGTGTTCGACAAGCGCGTGCTCGACCTCGACCTGCCGGTCCAGGCCCTGCTGACTGCCGACCGCCAGAACCTGGAGGTCGACGCCTTCGCCCGCTACCGGATCGTCGACCCGCTGCGCTTCTACCAGTCGGTGGGCAATATCGGGCTGGCCAACCAGCGCCTCGCGAGCTTCACGAACTCGTCGCTGCGCAACGTGCTCGCCCGCTCCACCCGCGACGCGATCGTCAAGACCGACCGCATGCGCCTGATGAACGAGATCCAGGAGGAGGTGAACCGGCAGGCGAAGTCGCTCGGCGTCGAGATCGTCGACCTGCGCATGACCCGTGTCGACCTGCCGGCGCAGAACAGCTCGGCGGTCTACGAGCGCATGAAGACGGAGCGCAAGCGCGAGGCCGCCGACATCCGCGCGAACGGCGAGCAGCTCGCGCAGACGATCCGCGCCCGGGCCGACCGCGACGTCACGGTCATCCTGGCCGAGGCCAACCAGAAGTCCGAGCAGCTGCGCGGCCAGGGCGATGCCGACCGCAACCGCATCCTCGCCGAAGCCTTCGGCAAGGACCCGGACTTCTTCAGCTTCTACCGCTCGATGCAGGCCTACGAGACCGGCCTGAAAGGCTCGGACACCCGGCTCGTGATCAGCCCGAACTCGGACTTCTTCCGCTACTTCGGCGATCCGCAGGGCCGGGCGGCGCAGTCCGGCACGCCGCGCGGCACGAGCGACCCGAGCTCGGCCACAGGCTCCACGGGCGCCTCGCGCTGACGGCAGGGGCGGGCGCGGGAGCCGTCGCGGCGCCCCGCGCCGCGACGGCTCCGCGCGCGCCCTTGAACCGGGCCCGCGGCCGCCGATCTAAAGCGGCAGCCCGGCGCGGCTGCCGCCAAATCGCCGCGAGCCGCATCGAGAACAGGTCGGGAAACGCTCCTTTGAAGAGGTCGATCATGCTACCCGTCGCGAGCGCCACCGGAGCGCGCCGTCCATCCGCGCTGGGCCGCCGCGCCCGTTCGGCGCTCGCCGCCCTCGTGATCGGCGCCTCCGTCGCGGGCAGCGCCGTGCCGGTGCCCGCCTACGCCAAGGGCCCCGAATCCCTCGCCGACCTCGCCGAGCGCATCACCGACGCCGTCGTCAACATCTCGGCCTCCACCACGGTCGAGGCGCGCCCCGGCGGCGGGGGGGGCCGCACGATGCCGCAGCTCCCGCCCGGCACGCCGTTCGAGGACCTGTTCGAGGAGTTCTTCAACCGCCGCGGCAACCGGGGCGGCGAGCAGCGCGGCGAGAGCGACACGCCGCGCCAGCAGCGCAAGTCGAACTCGCTCGGCTCCGGCTTCATCATCGACGCCTCGGGCATCGTCGTGACGAACAACCACGTCATCGGCGATGCCAACGACATCCAGGTCATCCTGGCCGACGGAAGCAAGCTGAAGGCCGAGATCATCGGCAAGGATTCGAAGATCGACCTCGCCGTGCTGCGGGTGAAGCCCACCGCGGACCGGCCCCTGAAGGCGGTGCCGTTCGGCGATTCCGAGAAGATGCGGCCGGGCGACTGGGTCGTGGCCATCGGCAACCCGTTCGGCCTCGGCGGCTCGGTCTCGGCCGGCATCGTCTCGGCGCGGGGCCGCAACATCGAGTCCGGCCCGTACGACAACTACATTCAGACGGACGCCGCCATCAACAAGGGCAACTCCGGCGGTCCCTTGTTCAACATGGACGGCGAGGTGATCGGCATCAACACGGCGATCCTGTCGCCCACCGGCGGCTCGGTCGGCATCGGCTTCGCCGTGCCCTCGGGCACCGCCAAGCCCGTGATCGACCAGCTCCGCGAGTTCGGCGAGGTCCGCCGCGGCTGGCTCGGCGTGCGCATCCAGAACGTCGACGACGCCACCGCCGAGGCGCTCGGCCTCAAGGGCGGCGCCAAGGGCGCGCTGATCGCCGGCGTCGACGAGAAGGGCCCGGCCAAGACCGCCGGCCTCGAGGTCGGCGACGTGATCACCAAGTTCAACGGCAGCGCCGTGAAGGCGTCGAGTGACCTGCCGCGCATCGTCGCCGCGACCCCGGTCGGCAAGACCGTCGACGTGGTGGTGGTCCGCAAGGGCGAGGAGGTGACCAAGCCCGTCACCCTCGGCCGCCTGGAGGACGGCGAGAAGCCGCAGCTCGCCAACGTCAAGCAGCCGGACCCCGAGAGCGCCGTGCGGCAGGCGCTGGGCCTCAACCTCTCGGGCATGACCGACGAGCTGCGCAAGCGCTACAGCATCAAGGACACCGTCAAGGGCGTCGTCGTCACCCGTGTCGACCCGTCCTCCACGGCGGCCGACAAGCGCATCCAGGCCGGCGAGGTCATCGTCGAGGTCGGCCAGGAGGCGGTGAGCAGCCCGGCCGACGTGACGAAGCGGGTCGACGCCCTCAAGAAGGAGGGCCGCAAGTCGGTCCTGCTGCTCGTCGCGAGCGCCGGCGGCGACGTGCGCTTCGTGGCGCTCGGCCTCGAGTAGCGCGCAGCCGGATCGCGGGACGATCCGGGCGGCGGCTCTCTCCGGAGGGCCGCCGTAATGCTGTGAGGGTTGTATACTCTAGGTAATAAATTCGAGCCAGAATTCCGGTTTTCGTTCACATCTGGCGGAGCGTGTAAATCTCAGATTGTCTGTCTGCGGCGCGACGTGGATGCTGGGACCATCCGTCCAACCCCAGACGAGCTGTCCGGAATGCCGGGATCCGAGCGCATCGAGCTGAGGGGTTGGGCGATCCCGATGCAGCGGCCCGTGCGCGGGTACGGGGCGTTCGACCACACCTACGTCACGAGCGATTGCGGCTTCGTCTGGCGATGCTTCGGCCGCTGGCAGGGCGGCGGTGAGATCTGCCGCGACCTCGGCGACTCCCGCATCGCGCATTGCCTGGCGGGGCCGGACGCCACGGCCGGCATCGTGTACGGTGTCACCGGCGTCTGCCATCAGGCCGCGAACCGGATCCTGCACCCGGCCAACCGCATCACGGTCTCGTCCGCGCGCGGCTACGCGGTGTCCAGGGTCGCATTCGGCCCGTATGGTGATGGACCCTGGGGTCGGCTCGCGTCCTGCTGCCGGGGCGAGGCGGCGCTGCTCGGCGAAGGCCGCGCGCGTTCCGGCACGAGCGTGGCGGGTGCGGACGCCGCTCTCGCGAGTGGGCATCCGCCGTCACGCTCACGAGGAGAGCCGCACGTGGTCGAAACCGAGATGTCCGAGCGCATCCGCGATCTGCGGGACATGGTGCGGTCGAACTCCGCCGTCGCGATGGACGATGCGCGCTTCCAGGCATTCGTGGACGCCCAATCGGCCTTCTGGCGCCGCAAGGACGCTCTGGCGCGCGAACTGGGGGCGGGAGCGATCACGCCCGAGGATTACCGGGAGGGGTTCGGTCGGGCGCTCGCCGAATCGATGACCGCGAGCAAGGCCGCGATCGGTGGGAGCGCCTTCTACGCCATCTTCGGCGAGAGCGGGGATGCTGCGGCGGAGCTGATCGATCCGGACATTTTCGAGGAGGTTCACCGGCCGCATCACGCCCTGCGGCCGTTCTGAGCCCGTCACCCTCGCCGCGAGCCTCAGCCCACGAACTCGCTCGCCGCGTAGCCCTGCAGATAGAGGAGCGCGGTGAGGTCGCCGTGGTCGATGCGCACCTGCGCGGCGGCCGCGACGGCGGGCTTCGCCCGGAAGGCGACGCCGAGCCCCGCCTCGCCCAGCATGTCGAGGTCGTTGGCGCCGTCTCCGACCGCCAGGGTCTCGGCGGCGTCGAGTCCGAAATGCGCCCGCAGGCTCGCCAGGGTGTCGCGCTTGGCCGCCTTGCCGACGATCGGCTCCTCCACGAGGCCGGTCAGGTGCCCGTCGCGCACGCCGAGCCGGTTCGCGCGGTGATCGTGGAAGCCGATCCGCGCGGCGATCGGCCCCGTGAACAGGGTGAAGCCCCCCGAGACGAGGCAGGTCTCCGCCCCGTGCGCGCGCATCGTGCGCACCAGCGTGGTCCCGCCGGGGGTGAGCGTCAGCCGGTCGCGGATCAGCGCGTCGACCACCCCGACGGACAGGCCCTCGAGGAGGGCCACGCGCTCGCGGAGCGCCGGCTCGAAGGCGATCTCGCCCCGCATCGCGCGCTCGGTGATGGCCGAGACGTGGGCCTTGAGCCCGACCACGTCGGCGAGCTCGTCGATGCATTCCTGCTCGATCATGGTGGAATCCATGTCGGCCAGGAACAGGCGCTTGCGCCGGTGCGGGCCGGCCGGCAGCACGGCGAGGTCGATCGGCTCACCCTTCAGCGCGCGCCGCAGCCGCCCGGTCAGGACCTCCGCGTCGGCGCCCGCGCCCGGCACCAGGATCTCGGCCGCGACCTCGCCGTGCAGGACCCGCGGCTGGTGCTCGGTGCCGAGCACGGCGCGCGCCTCGGCCAGGACCGCGTCCGTGATGGCGGGGCGTGTCTCGTTTGCTATCAGGCTGGCGACCAGGGTCATCCGGGAGCTTCCGCTGTTGCCGTCGCCAGAGCCGACATCCGCCGATGGGCCGGCGGCCATCCTCATCGCAGGGCCGACCGCCTCGGGCAAGTCGGCGCTCGCGACGGCGCTGGCGCTCCGTCACGGGGGCGTCGTGGTCAACACGGACTCGATGCAGGTCTACCGCGACCTGCGCGTGCTCACGGCCCGGCCGAGCCCCGAGGAGGAGGCCCGCGTCGAGCACCGCCTCTACGGGCACGTCGACGGCGCGGTGAACCACTCGGCCGGGCACTTCGCCCGCGATGCGGAGAGCCTCGTCGCCGGGCTCGGCGGGCGCCTGCCCGTGTTCGTGGGCGGCACCGGCCTGTATTTCCGGGCGCTGGAGGAGGGGTTGTCGGACCTGCCGCCGGTGCCGGAGGCCGTGCGCGCCGCCGTGCGGGCGCAGGCCGAGGGACGCCCCACCGAGGCGCTGCACGCGGATCTCGCCGCGCGCGACCCGGAGGGCGCCGCCGGCCTCAGGCCGAGCGACCGCGCCCGGATTCTGCGCGCCCTGGAGATCCACGCGGCGACGGGCCGACCGCTCGCCTCCTTCCACGGCAGCCGGGTCCCCGGCCCCCTGGCGGGACGCGCGCTGCGAAAGATCTTCCTGGCGCCGGACCGGGAGAGCCTGCGCGCCCGCATCGACGCGCGCTTCCGGGCGATGATGGCGGCCGGCGCCCTCGACGAGGTGGCGCGCCTGCGCGAGCGCCGCCTCGACCCGCTGCTGCCGATCATGCGCGCCCACGGCGTGCCGGGCCTCCTCGCGCATCTGAACGGGGACATCGCCCTGGAGGAGGCGATCCTGCGCGGGCAGGCCGACACCCGCCGCTACGCCAAGCGCCAGTTCACCTGGTTCCGCCACCAGATGGGCGGCGACTGGGCATGGACCGACCCGGACGCGGCGCTGGACGCGGCGCGCGCCTGAGGTGCGCCTTCAGCGCTCCAGCCGGGCGATCAGGCTCGACGTGTCCCAGCGGCTGCCGCCCATCCGCTGCACCTCGGCGTAGAACTGGTCGACGAGGGCGCTGACCGGCAGCGCGGCGCCGTTGCGGCGCGCCTCATCGAGGAGGATGCCGAGGTCCTTGCGCATCCAGTCCACCGCGAAGCCGAAGTCGAAGCGGCCCTCGTTCATGCTTCGGCCGCGGTTCTCCATCTGCCAGGAGCCGGCCGCGCCCTTCGAGATCACGTCGAGCACCGCCTCGACGTCGAGGCCCGCGCGCTTGGCGAAGTGCACGCCCTCGGACAGGCCCTGGACGAGACCCGCGATGCAGATCTGGTTGACCATCTTGGTGAGCTGGCCCGAGCCGGCCGGTCCCATCAGCCGGCAGGCGCGGGCGTAGGCGCCGATCACCGCCTCGACCCGGGCGTAGGTCGCGGCCTCGCCGCCGCACATCACGGTGAGCACGCCGTTCTCGGCGCCGGCCTGGCCGCCGGAGACCGGCGCGTCGACGAAGCCGAGGCCGCGAGAATCGGCCTCCGCCGCGAGGTCGCGCGCCACCTCGGCCGAGGCCGTGGTGTGGTCGACGAAGACCGCGCCCCGCTGCATGCCGGCGAAGGCGCCGTCCTCGCCGAGCGCGACGCCGCGCAGGTCGTCGTCGTTGCCGACGCAGGCGAACACGATCTCGGCGTCCCGCGCGGCGTCCCGCGGCGTGTCGGCCCGCGCGCCGCCGTGCTGCGCGACCCAGGCCTCCGCCTTCGCGGCGGTGCGGTTGTAGACGGTGACCGCGTGCCCCTTCTTCGCGAGGTGGCCCGCCATCGGGGAGCCCATCACGCCGAGACCCAGGAACGCCACCTTCGCCATCGCTCGTCTCCACGCTCCGCCTGCCCGGAAGGCCCGCCCGCGGGGGCCCGGCGCGGGCCTGCTTAGGTTCCGCCGCCGGCAGCGTCAAACCGAGCGCGAGATCGTGATCGGCGAGGCGACAGAACCATCGCCGTTGTAGGCAACCCGCGGCCGGGCCGTGTTTTCTCCGGCACCATTCTGCGCCACAAGGGCAGCCGGTCGGCCGGCCTGGAAGAGTCGGCCCTGGAGGCGACGTCCATGGGTGCGATCACCAAGCACGGGCCTTGGGCCCTCGTCGGGGCGCTGGGGGCCGCCGCACTCGCGGTCGTGGCCATCGAGAGGGGCGAGTCCGTCAACGCCCTCTGGATCGTGGTCGCCTCGATCTGCGTCTACGTGATCGCTTATCGCTACTACTCGCTCTTCATCGCCGACAAGGTGATGCGCCTCGACCCGCAGCGCGAGACGCCGGCCGTGCGCCACAACGACGGGCTCGACTACGTGCCCACGAACCGCACGGTGCTGTTCGGCCACCATTTCGCGGCGATCGCGGGCGCCGGCCCGCTGGTCGGCCCGGTGCTCGCCGCCCAGATGGGCTACCTGCCGGGCCTCCTCTGGATCCTGGCGGGCGTCGTCTTCGCGGGCGCGGTGCAGGACTTCATCGTCCTGTTCGTCTCGATGCGCCGGGACGGGCGCTCCCTCGGCGAGCTGATCCGGGCCGAGCTCGGCACGGTGCCGGGCATCATCGCCCTCGTCGGCACCTTCCTGATCATGGTGATCCTGCTCGCCGTGCTGGCGCTGATCGTCGTCAAGGCGCTCGCCGACAGCCCGTGGGGCACCTTCACGGTGATGGCCACGATCCCGATCGCCATCCTGATGGGCGTCTACTCGCGCTACATCCGGCCGGGCAAGATCGGCGAGGTCTCGATCCTCGGCTTCGTGCTCCTCATGCTCGCCATCGTCTACGGCGGCAGCGTCGCCGAGCACCCGACCTGGGGCCCGGCCTTCACCTTCACGGGCACGCAGCTCTGCTGGATGCTGATCGGCTACGGCTTCGTCGCCTCGATCCTGCCGGTCTGGCTGCTGCTCGCCCCGCGCGACTACCTCTCGACCTTCCTCAAGATCGGCACCATCGCCGGCTTGGCGCTGGGCATCGCCTTCGTGGCGCCGAACCTGCGGATGCCCGCCATGACGCAGTTCGTGGACGGCAGCGGCCCAGTCTGGTCGGGCCAGCTCTTCCCGTTCCTGTTCATCACCATCGCCTGCGGCGCGGTCTCCGGCTTCCACAGTCTGATCTCGTCGGGCACCACGCCGAAGCTGATCGCGAACGAGAAGGACGCGCGCATGATCGGCTACGGCGGCATGCTCATGGAGAGCTTCGTCGCCGTGATGGCCCTGGTCTCGGCCTCGGTGATCGACCCCGGCGTCTACTTCACCATGAACTCGCCGGGCGCCCTCGTCGGCACCTCGCCCGAGAGCGCGGCCGCCGCGGTGACGAAGCTCGGCTTCGCCATCACCCCGGAGACGATCACCCAGGCCGCCGCGGATGTGGGCGAATCCACCATCATCTCCCGCGCCGGCGGCGCCCCGACGCTCGCCGTCGGCATGGCGCACATCATCTCCTCGGCCATCGGCGGCAAGGGCATGATGGCCTTCTGGTACCACTTCGCCATCCTGTTCGAGGCGCTGTTCATCCTCACCGCCGTGGATGCGGGCACCCGCGCCTGCCGCTTCATGGTGCAGGACCTCGTCGGGCTCGCGGTCCCGTCCTTCAAGGACACGTCGTCCTGGGTGCCGAGCATCCTGGCCACAGCCCTGTGCGTCGCCGCCTGGGGCTACTTCCTCTACCAGGGCGTCACCGACCCGCTCGGGGGCATCAACACCCTGTGGCCGCTCTTCGGCATCTCGAACCAGATGCTGGCGGCGGTGGCGCTGACGCTCTGCACGGTGGTGATCTTCAAGATGAAGCGCGAGCGCTACGCCTTCGTCACCGTCGTGCCGACCCTGTGGCTCTGCATCTGCACCCTGACCGCGGGCTGGCAGAAGATCTTCCACGCCGATCCGCGGATCGGCTTCCTCGCGCACGCCGACAAGTACAGCGCGGCGCTCGCCGAGGGGAAGGTTCTGCCGCCGGCCAAGAACGTCGACCAGATGAGCCAGATCATCTTCAACGACCGCATCGACGCGGCGCTGGCGGTGGTCTTCGTCGGCCTCGTCGTGTCGATCGCGGTGTTCGGCCTCATCGCCTGCGTCCGCGCCTTCCGCAGCGACCGCTGGACGGCGCTGGAGACGGACGCGCGGGCGGTCCCGGCGGAGTAGGGCGCGTGGCGACGACCTCGCACACCCTGCGCGAGCGCTGGCAGACGCTGACGAAATGCGTCTGCGACGGCGCCCGGCTGATGGTGGGGCAGGGCGACTACGCGGCCTATGCCAGCCACGTCCGCAAGACCCATCCGGACCGGGAGCCGATGACGGAGGTGGAGTTCTTCCGCAATCGGGAGAACGCCCGCTTCGGCGTCGGCAACCGCAACGGCTTCCGCTGCTGCTGAGCGCGGGCACGAAGCCTCGGCTCGGGCGTTCTCGGAACATCGCGGGCCCGGACGGGGCCCGGGCCGAGACGGAAGCCGAGATGGAAGCCGACATGGACGAGGACCGGTCCGCCCCCGAGCCGCGGGTCGTCAACGTGGCCGAGCCCTGGGAGCGGGCCTACTGGGCGCGCCGCTTCATGGTGCCGGTGGAGAAGGTGCAGGCGGCGGTGGAGGCGGTCGGCAGCGACCCGGCGACCGTCGCCGCCCATCTCGGCCGCGACTGGCCGGGCCACGAGGCGATCGTGTGAGGCGGGCCGCTTGTCGGCCAGCCCTCGGGTGTGGCCGCGAAGCCCTTGACTCGCCACGGCCGTTTTGAGCCTCCTTCAGCCCGAGGAGGCCTTCATGAGCATCTTTCAGGACGCGATCCTTCGGTTCGGCCGGACCATCATGTCCTACGCGGGCGACGCCGTGTTCCTCGAGGCCGCCGTCTCGGCCGCCGCGAACGTCACGCTGGCGGACGGCGAGATCGACGAGGAGGAGATCGAGTCGGCGATCGCCGGCATGCGGGCGAACCCGATCCTGGAGAAATCCTACGACACCCTGCGCATCGAGCAGGCGCTGTACGAGGCGATCGCCCGCGCCAAGACCCGCGCCGGGCGCGTCGAGAACATCCGCCTCGTCGAGGCCATCGCCGACCGTCCGGCCGACCAGCGGGAGGACGTCTTCCTGATCGCCGCCGACGTGGCCGATTTCGGCGGCATCATCGAGGTCGAGCACCGGGCGCTGGAGGAGATCGCCCAGGCGCTGAAGGTCGACAAGGATACGCTGCTCGGCGCCGGCAACGCCCGGCCGGCGGCCCGCTGAGGGCGCGGCTGCGGCAACGCGCCAGCGTACACAAAATTCATCGGACACAATTCGGAAACGTTGAGCGGGCTCTGTGGCCGGCAGGCGGTGCGCCGCGCTCCCGGCCGCGCCGGGCGGGGCGGGCGCACCGGACAAGCCCGGATCTTCCGCCCGGTCCCACGTCTTTCGGGCCCGGTCTCTCCCGGACCGGAGGGGCGACGGGGGCCGGACCATCGCCGCGCGCATCCCCCGCGATGCCAGGCCACGACCGACTCGGACCGACGACCACATGGGCCTCGTCCTCTACGCGCTGAAGTACCGGGTGACGGTCTACGTCCTGGCCGTGCTGATGACGCTCGCGGGCGTCGCCGCGATCATCACGACGCCCAAGGACGTGCTGCCCACCGTCGACATCCCCGTCGTCGTGATCGTCTGGACCTACAACGGCCTCTCCGCGCCCGAGATGGAGCGGCGCATCACGACCTATTCCGAGTACGGGATCTCGAACAACGTCAACAACATCGCCCGCATGGAGTCGACGAGCCTCCAGGGCACCTCGGTGATGAAGGTCTACTTCGACCCGAGCGTCAGCATCGACCTCGCCATCGCGCAGGTGGTCTCCTCCACGAACTCGATCCGCGCGACGATGCCGCCGGGCGTGCAGCCGCCGGTCATCCTGCGCTTCTCGGCCTCCTCGGTGCCGGTGATCCAACTCTCTCTCGCCTCCACCAAGGAGAGCCTGACCAAGGTCTACGACTACGCGCAGTACCGCATCCGCCAGCGGCTGGTGCAGGTGCCGGGCTCGACGCTGCCCTCGCCCTTCGGCGGCACGCCGCGGCAGATCATGGTCGATCTCGACCTGCACGCCCTGCAGGCGCTGGGCCTGACGCCGGTGGACGTGACGAGCGCGGTCACCGCCCAGAACCTCACCGTGCCCTCCGGCCTCGCCAAGATCGGCGAGCAGCAATACCCGATCCGCCTCAACGCCACGCCGGAGGCGATCGAGGCGCTGAACGAGATCCCGATCAAGACGGTCGGCGGCCAGCCGGTTCTGGTGCGCGACGTGGCCTATGTCCGCGACGGCGGCCCGCCGCAGGTCAACATCGTGCGCGCCGACGGCCTGCACTCGGTGCTGATGCGCATCTTCAAGAACGGCACCGCCTCGACCCTCGACGTGGTCAACAACGTCAAGAAGGCGCTGCCCGACATCCGCGCCGCCGCCCCCGAGGGCATGACCCTGAAGCCGCTGTTCGACCAGTCGGTCTTCGTCTCGGCGGCGATCGAGGGCGTGATGCACGAGGCGGCCATCGCCGCCTGCCTCACGGGGCTGACGATCCTGCTCTTCCTCGGCTCGTGGCGCTCCACCATCGTGGTCCTGATCTCGATCCCGCTCTCGATCCTGACCTCCCTCGCCGTGCTCGGCGCCCTCGGCGAGACCATCAACGTGATGACGCTCGGCGGCCTCGCGCTCGCGGTCGGCATCCTGGTCGACGACGCCACGGTGGCGATCGAGAACACCTACCGGTTGTTCGAGGAGGGCGAGCCCTTCCGCAAGGCGGTGGCCGAGGGCGCGGCGAGCATCGCCAAGCCGACCCTGATCTCGACCCTCTCGATCTGCGCGGCCTTCACCTCGGTCTTCGCGCTCACGGACACGCCGAAGTACCTGTTCACCCCGCAGGCGCTCGCGGTCGTGTTCGCGATGCTGACCTCCTACCTCCTGTCGCGCACCCTGGTGCCCGTGCTCATCGACGTGCTGGTGGCGCGGGAATACGCCCTGCACCACGGCGAGGCGCCCGCGCCCCGCCAGGGCCGCGTCGCCCGCGCGCTCGGCTTCCTCGGGCGGCCGTTCTTCCACGTGGCGGGCCGCTTCCGGCACGGGTTCGAGGCGCGCTTCGCCCGTTTCCACCGGGGCTACCTGGGCCTCCTCCACGCCGTCATCCGGCACCCCGTCGCCACGGTCGGCGTCGTCGCCGTGGTCTTCACGGGCAGCGCCGGCCTGTTCAGCTTCGTCGGGCAGGATTACTTCCCGCAGGTCGCCTCGAGCCAGATGACCCTGCACCTGCGGACCCGGCCCGGCATGCGCATCGAGACCGCCGAGCAGGTCTTCGCCGAGGTCGAGAAGACGGTCCGCGAGGTGATCCCCGAGCACGAGATCGACCAGATCCTCGACAATATCGGCCTGCCCTCGAACAACTACAACTTCGCCTTCTCGGACGGCTCCTTCGTCGCCTACAACGACGGGCAGATGCTCATCAACCTGAAGGAGGGCCACGGGCCGGTGGCCCACTACACGAAGCGCCTGCGCGAGGTCCTGCGCGAGCGCTTCCCCGACGTGGTGTTCTACTTCCAGCCCTCGGACATCATCACGCAGATCCTGAACTTCGGCACGCTCGCGCAGATCGACATCCAGGTCTCGGGCCGCAACGCCGAGAAGGACCTCGCGGTGGCGCAGAACATCGTCCGGCGGGTGCGCGAGACCCGCGGCGCGGTGGACGTGCACCTGCACCAGATCGTCAACACGCCGCAATTCTTCATCGACGTGGACCGCCGCCTCGCCTCCGAGTTCGGGCTGACCCAGCAGCAGGTGGCGCAGGGGCTCAACGTCTCCCTGTCGGGCTCCTTCCAGGTGACGCCGAATTTCTGGACCGATCCGAAGACCGGCATCCCCTACCAGCTCTGGGTGCAGACGCCGGAATACCGCAACGACTCGCTCACCGCGCTCCAGAACACGCCGCTCCTCGTCCAGGGCGGCTCGGAGCAGCCCGGCGTGCTGACGCTCCTCTCCAGCGTCTCCTCGTTCCGGCGCGAGGGCACGCAGACGGTGATCAACCACGTCAACACGACGCCGACCTTCAACATCTACGCGGCGGTGCAGGATTCCGACCTCGGCTCGGTCGCCCGCGAGATCCGCAAGATCGTGGAGGAGGAGCAGAAGGCGCTGCCGGCGCCCGACAGGATCACGCTCCGGGGCCAGATCGAGAACATGGACTCGGCCTTCTTCCGCCTCGGCATCGGCCTCGCCATCGCGCTCATCGCCGTCTACCTCCTGATGGCGGTGAACTACCAGAGCTGGGGCGACCCCTTCGTGGTGCTGGCGGCGCTGCCGCTCGCCTTCTGCGGCATCGTGGCGAGCCTGTTCGTGACGGGCACGACCTTCTCGATCCCCTCGCTGTTCGGCGCGATCATGTCGGTCGGCATCGCCTCGGCGAACTCGATCCTGCTCGTCACCTTCGCCAAGGAGCACCGGGAGGCCACGGGCTGCAGCGCCGTCGAGGCGGCGGTGCTGGCGGGCGAGACCCGGCTGCGGCCGGTGCTGATGACGGCGGGCGCCATGTTCCTCGGCCTGATCCCGATGGCGCTCGGTACCGGCGAGGGCGGCGAGCAGAACGCGGCGCTCGCCCGCGCGGTCATGGGCGGCATCGCCTTCGGCACGCCCTCGACGCTGCTCTTCGTGCCCTTCCTCTACACGCTCCTGCGCCGCGGCGACGTCCGCCCGCCGCAGGACTACGTCTGACCATCCCTCCACCTCGCGTGCAGGAAGGGACGCCCCCACCTCTCCCGTTCGGGAGAGGGAGCGCCGCCAACACCTCTCCCGTTCGGGAGAGGTCGAGTCGGCGTCCGCCGACCG
>NZ_BJZU01000114.1 GCF_007992195.1 Methylobacterium oxalidis
GGTGAGGGGTGCGCGTGATCCGGAAATGTCGCACCCCTCACCCCAACCCTCTCCCGAACGGGAGAGGGGGCGCGTCGGCTCCGGCCGGCTGCGGGGTGCGGCCACTCCGGATGTGCCCCCGCTCACTCCGCCGCGCGGGCGCGCCGGCCCGGCACCAGCGCCTCGACGGCGCCGGGGAGCTCGCTGAAATGCGAGATCACCCGATCCGGCCCGAGCTCCTCGACCGGGGTGTCCGTGTAGCCGAAGGTCACCGCCACGACCGGAATCCCGGCCGCCTTGGCGGCGTCCACGTCCGAGCGGGAATCGCCCACCATGACGGCGCGGGCCGGGTCGCCCTTCGCCCGCTCGATCGTCGCGGTGATGTGGCGCGGGTCCGGCTTGAAGAACGGGAAGGTGGCCCGGCCGCAGATCGCCGCGAAGCGCTGCCCGATCCCGAGCCGGTCGAGGAGAGCGACCGCGTGCTCCTCCACCTTGTTGGTGCAGACCGCGAGCAGGAACCCGTCCGCCTGCAGGCGGTCGAGGGCCTCGACGAGTCCGTCGTAGAGGTGGGAATGGTCGCACAGATGCGCGCCGTAATGCTCCAGGAACGCCTCGAACAGCCGCTCCAACCGGTCCGTCGGGAGCGGCTCGCCGGCCGCCGAAAAGCCCCGCTGGATCAGCGCATTGGCGCCGGCGCCGATCATGTCGCGGGCCTCCTCCAGCGGCAGCGCCGGCAGGCCCTCGCGCCGCAGCAGCACGTTGAGGGTGCCGACGAGGTCCCCCGCGGTCTCGGCGAGCGTGCCGTCGAGGTCGAACACGGCGATGGGCGGCAGGGATGTCATGGCAGGTCCGGTCTCGGGGGCGGGGCGCGGGCGGCGTGTCCCGGCCTCGCTAGCGGGGCCCGCCCGCCCGATCAAGCAGGGGGTGATGCCAGGGGGCAGCCGCGCGCTGCGGGCGCGGCTGCCCAAACCTCGCCCGAAAGCTCGCCGAAGGGGTGCCACCGCCTCCTCGCGAGACCCGACATGCGTACCCTCCTGACGATCCTCGCGGCGCTCCACGCCGCGCCCGCGCTCGCCGCCTCCTTCGAGTTCGTGCCCGCCCCCCAGATCGACCTCAACCGCGTCTACCGGATCGACAAGATCACCGGGGAGGTCACCTCCTGCCAGTACGGCCTGCGCGAGGGCGGCGGCATCGGCCAGACCCTGTGCTTCGGCGCGGGCGAGGGCGCGACCGCGCAGACGCCCTCCGAGTACGGCCTCGTCGCCTCCCGCCACACCCGCGAGGCGGGCGTGTTCCGGGTCAACTACCGCACCGGCGAGATGAGCATCTGCTACGTGCAGGTGAAGGAGGAGGTGGTGGTCTGCACGCAGCAGGCGAATCCCACCGCCGGCGGCACCGGCGAGGCGCCGACGACCGGCCCGGCGCCGGGCCGCGCCGGCCCGAGCGCCACCCCCCCGCAGGGCGGCCGGCCCTGAGGCAAGGCCGCGTCGTGATCGAACGGCGGCTTTTGCCCGCGCGGCGCGCGTGCTAACGGCCGCCGTCGACCCCGTGAGCCGACCCCGCGAGGCCCCAGCCGTGGCAGACATGCGCGCACCCCCATCCATCACCGCCGGAGGCCCCCGTTGAGCGGACCCGATCTGCGCAAGGCCGCGGCCGCCCGCGCGCTGGACCTCGTCCGCCCCGGCATGCGGCTGGGGCTCGGCACCGGCTCCACCGCCAACGCCTTCGTCGCGCTGCTCGGCGAGCGCGTCCGGGCAGGGCTCGACATCGTGGGCGTGCCGACCTCGGAGGCCACGCACGCGGCCGCCGCCGGCGCCGGCATCCGCCTCGCGACCCTCGACGAGGTCCCCGAGCTCGACCTGACCATCGACGGCGCCGACGAGGTCGACGGGCGGCTCCGGCTCATCAAGGGCGGCGGGGCCGCGCTCCTGCGCGAGAAGATCGTGGCCTGCGCCAGCCGCCGCATGGTGGTGATCGCGGACGCGGCCAAGCGCGTCGAGACGCTCGGCCGCTTCCCGCTGCCGATCGAGGTGAACCCGTTCGGGCTCGCCGCCACGCAGCTGGCGGTCGAGGCGGCCGTCGCGCGCTCCGGCTGCGCGGGCGCGGTGTCGCTGCGCCGCACGCAGGCGGGCGACCCGCTCAGGACCGACGGCGGCCACCACATCCTCGACGCCCATCTCGGCCGCATCCCCGACCCGGAGGCCCTGTCGACGGCGCTCTGGGCCGTGCCCGGCGTCGTCGAGCACGGCCTGTTCCTCGGCATCGCGGACGCCGCGATCCTCGCGGCCGACCGCGACGGCAGCGCCGAGGTCACGGTCCTCGGCACCCTCGACTGACCGACCCCCTCCACCCCTCCCGGGCGCCGCGTCCCCGCGCGCCGGATCACCGCAGACAGAACCAGACGAAGCTCGGAGCGCCCGCCATGTCACGCCGCATCCTCGCCGCCGCCCTGGCGAGCCTCCTCGCCGCCGGCCTCCAGGTCACGGGGTCCGGCGCGGCCCTCGCGCAGGCGAACAAGCCCGCGGGGAAGCCCGCCGCGGCCGCGCCGGCGACGCCCGCCGCGCCCGCGCTCTCCCCGAACCACCTCGCCCTCGCCCGCGAGGTGATGCTGGGCTCGGGCATCGCCCGCTCGTTCGACTCGATCATCCCGGCCTTCGCCGAGCAGATCCGCAAGCAGGCGATCACCCGGCCCGAGCTGCAGAAGGACCTGGAGGAGGTGCTGACGGCGCTCGAGCCCGAGATGGAGCTGCAGAAGCAGCGCATGATCGGCGTCGCCGCCAACATCTACGCCCGGCAGCTCAGCGAGGCGGAGCTTCAGGACGTCGCGAACTTCTTCCGCTCGCCCGCGGGCAAGCGCTACGTGCAGACGCAGCCGCAGGTGCTCGACGAGATGGTCGGCGCCATGCAGACCTGGACGCAGGACGTCTCGGAATACGTCATGGTCCGGGTGCGCGCCGAGATGGGCAAGCGCGGCCACCAGCTCCAGTGACGCGCCCGCGGGGGTCCGGCCCGGCTGGACCTCCGGCACTCGGATCGCCACGTGCCCGCAGGGCGCGGGCGCCGGCAAGCAGGATGAGCGCATGAGCGAAACTTTCGACGTCGACCTCTTCGTGATCGGGGGCGGCTCCGGCGGCGTGCGCGCGGCGCGGATCGCGGCGGGCTACGGGGCCCGCGTCAAGCTCGCGGAGGAGTACCGGGTCGGCGGCACCTGCGTCATCCGCGGCTGCGTCCCGAAGAAGCTGATGGTCTATGCCGGCCGCTTCGCCGACGAGTTCGAGGACGCGGCGGGCTTCGGCTGGAGCGTGCCCGAGCCGCGCTTCGACTGGTCGGTGCTCAAGCGGCGGCGCGATGCCGAGGTGACCCGCCTGGAGGGCATCTACGACACCAACCTGATGCGCGCGGGCGTCGAGATCGTGCCCGAGCGCGCCGTCATCGAGGACGCCCACACGGTGCGCCTCCTCGGCAGCGGGCAGCGGGTGCGCGCCCGCTTCATCCTCGTGGCGGTCGGCGCCTCGCCGGTGAAGGAGCCGGTGATCCCGGGGGCGGAGCTCGCCATCACCTCGAACGAGGTCTTCGACCTGGAGACCCGGCCGGACCGCATCCTCGTGGTCGGCGGCGGTTACATCGCCGTCGAGTTCGCGGGCGTGTTCGCGGGCCTGGGATCCCGCACGACGCTGCTGCACCGGGGCGACCGGCTCCTGCGCGGCTTCGACGACGAGATCCGCGACGCGCTCGGCGAGGCCTATTCCAGGCGCATGGACCTGCGCCTCGGCCGCACCGTGCAGAGCCTGGAGCGCCGGGACGGCGCCGTCGCGGCCCGCCTCGACGACGGCTCCGAGATCGTGGTCGATCAGGTGCTGGTCGCCACCGGCCGCCGCCCGAACGTCGCCGGGCTCGGGCTCGAGCGCGTCGGGATCGCCCTCGACGGCGCCGGCGCCATCCCGGTCGACGCGACCTCGCGCACCACCGTGCCGTCGATCTACGCGGTGGGCGACGTCACCAACCGGGCGAACCTCACGCCCATCGCCATCCGCGAGGGCCACGCCTTCGCCGACACCGTGTTCGGCAACAAGCCCTGGTGCGTCGACCACCGCCTGATCCCGACCGCCGTGTTCTCGACGCCGGAGATCGGCGTCGTCGGCCACAACGAGGACGTGGCCCGGGACATCTACGGCCGGATCGACGTCTACAAGGCGAGCTTCCGCCCCATGAAGGCCACGCTCTCGGGCCGCGACGAGAAGGTGCTGATGAAGGTCGTCGTGGATTGCGCGAGCGACAAGGTCGTGGGCGTCCACCTCTTCGGCCACGACGCGGGCGAGATCATCCAGGCGGTCGGCATCGCGGTGACCATGGGCGCCACCAAGGCGGATTTCGACCGGACCATCGCGGTCCACCCGACCGCGAGCGAGGAGCTCGTGACCATGCGGGTTCCGGCCGTGACGAAACGCCCGGTGGCGGTGGGCTGAGGCCGCGGACGCTTCCGCACCCTCGACGCCGAGCACGGCCGGTCCATATTGGCCCCATGGGCAAGCGAGACGACGCGCAGGCGAGACGGCAGGCCATCATCGACGGGATGCTGGCCGACGCCCTGCGTCCCGCCTACACCTACCGCCTGCCCAGCCACCACGCCCTGCCGGCCGACATCCGCCACGCCGTCGACCGGCTGCTCGCCAAGGCGGAGGCCGAGCGCACCCGCTGCCTGACCTACGACGACCTCGAGGAGGCCCTGCCGCCCCGCGACGTCACGCCGGAGGATCTGGAGGCGATCTTCTGGATCCTGGCCGAGCACGGCATCGAGGTCGAGGACGGCGAGGCGGGCTGACGGGCGGGCGACCCCGCCCGGCAACGTCCCGGCGGCGCGGCGCCGGCACACTCCTAAGATGCAATAAATTATTGTTTCATCTTCAGTTGAATATTCGCCCCGGATAGACTGCATAAACGAACGATTAACCAGGGCAATACAGCTTCGATCGCGTTTCCTTACGCAATCCGACGTGATCGAACATGACGATATTGAGCAATCTCAGACTGGTCTTCAAGATCGCGATACCCATCGCGCTCACCATGGCGATCGGGGCGGGGCTGACGCTCTACGCGCGCTCGCTCCTCGTCGACCTCGCGCAGCGGACGGCGGAGATCGTCGACGTCCAGGCCGCGCGGCTCGAGGCCCTCGGCCGCGTGCAGATCGGCGTGATCGAGGCGGCGGTGATGGACCGCAACATCCTCCTGGAGACGCGGCCCGAGGCGAAGAGCCGCTTCCGGGTCCGCCAGCAGGCGGCCATGGCCGTCGCCCGGAAGGCCACCGATCGGCTCATCGCCCTGGCGCGTACGGAGGAGCGGCGCGAGGCCAACCGGAAGCTGCGCGCGGACGTCGACGGCTTCTTCGGGATCCTCGACCGCGTCGCCGAGATCAGCACGAGCGGGACGGCCGCGTCCGACGAGGCGTTCGCGCTCGCCCGGGACGTGGGCATCCCGGCCCGCCTGAAGATCCTGGAATGGCTCGACGCGCGCACCGAGTTCCTGACCAGGGAGCTGGCGAGCGCCAAGGAGCAGGCCGCTTCCGTGGCCGCGGACGGCACCCGGACGCTGATCCTCTTCGCCACCCTCGGCCTCCTCTCCGCCGCGCTCCTGGCGGGCGCCATCGTCGTCTTCGGCGTGACCCGGCCGCTCGCGAACCTCGTCGGCGTCCTGCAACGCATGGCGGGCGGCGAGTCCGATCTCGCGATCCGCGAGGCCGCGCGCGGCGACGAGGTCGGCGCGGTCGCCCGTGCCGTCGACGCCATCAAGGCGATGGTCGCCCGCAAGGCCGCCGACGAGGCCGAGCGCAAGCGCATCGCCGACGAGGCCGCCGCCGTCGAGCGCCGCCGGACCATGCTGGATCTGGCCGACCGCTTCCAGGCGGCGGTCGGGGGCATCGTCCGCACGGTCTCCGCCTCGGCCACCGAACTCCAGGCCACGGCCCAGCAGATGACGGCCACCGCCGCCGAGACGGCGAGCCAATCGACCACGGTGGCGGCCGCCGCCGAGCAGGCGGCCGGGAACGTGGGCACGGTCGCCGCCGCGGCGCAGGAACTCGGCGCCTCCGTCGCCGAGATCGGGCGCCAGGCGTCCGGCTCCGCCGATCTCGCCGCCGGCGCGGTGCGGGAGGCCGATGCCACCGCCCATCTCGTGCAGGACCTGAGCGAGGCGGCCGGGCGCATCGGCAGCATCGTCGGCCTGATCTCGAACATCGCGGGCCAGACCAATCTCCTGGCCCTCAACGCCACGATCGAGGCGGCGCGCGCCGGCGAGGCGGGGCGCGGCTTCGCGGTCGTCGCCACCGAGGTCAAGGAGCTCGCCGCCCAGACCGGCCGGGCGACGGAGGAGATCGGCGGTCAGGTCGGCCAGATCCAGGGCTCGATGCAGGAGGCGGTCCGGGCGATCGGGGCGATCTCGGGCCGCATCCAGGACATAAGCGCCGTGGCGAACGCGATCTCCTCCGCCGTCGAGGAGCAGAACGGCGCCACCTCGGAGATCGTCCGCAACGTCACCCAGGCGGCCGCGGGCACGCACGAGGTGACGAGCAACATCGCGGGGGTCGCGGGCGCGGCCGAGGAGACCGGGGCGGCGGCGAGTCAGGTGCTCGCCTCGGCCTCCGAGCTGTCGCGCCAGTCCGAGCGGCTCGGTCAGGAGGTGGACACGTTCCTGGCCACGGTCCGAGCCGCCTGAGCCGGCCTCTCGCTTCTCCCCGCAAACCCTCCTATAAGCCGCGCTCGCGCGCGGCTTTCCCGCGCGCGCGGTCAGGCGGACGAGGTGCCTGGGAGACGAACATGGGCGAGCGTTGGACACCGAAGACTTGGCGCGACCTGCCGATCCAGCAGGTGCCGGCCTATCCGGACGCCGCCGCGCTCCAGGGCGTGGAGGCCCAACTCGCGAGCTTTCCGCCCCTCGTCTTCGCCGGTGAGGCGCGCAAGCTGAAGGCGTCGCTGGCCCGCGTCGCGGCCGGGGAGGCGTTCCTGCTCCAGGGCGGCGACTGCGCCGAGAGCTTCGACGAGCACTCCGCCGACAACATCCGCGACTTCTTCCGCGTCTTCCTGCAGATGGCGCTGGTGCTCACCTTCGCGGGCGGCTCGCCCGTGGTGAAGGTCGGCCGCATCGCCGGGCAGTTCGCCAAGCCGCGCTCCTCGCCCACCGAGACGCTCGACGGGGTCGCTCTGCCGAGCTACCGCGGCGACATCATCAACGGGCTGACCTTCTCGGAGGAGGCGCGCGTCCCCGATCCGCGCCGCCAGCTCGAGGCCTACCGCCAGTCGGCGGCGACGCTGAACCTCTTGCGCGCCTTCGCCACCGGCGGCTACGCCAACCTCGAGAACGCGCATCGCTGGATGCTCGGCTTCGTGAAGGACTCGCCGCAATCCTCCCGCTACCAGGACGTGGCGGAGCGGATGAGCGATGCGCTCGACTTCATGCGCGCCATCGGCATCAACCCGGAGACGCACCAGGAGGTGCGCACCACCGATTTCTTCACGAGCCACGAGGCGCTGCTGCTCGGCTACGAGGAGGCGCTGACCCGCGTCGATTCGACGAGCGGCGACTGGTACGCCACCTCGGGCCACATGCTCTGGGTGGGCGACCGCACGCGCCAGCCCGACCACGCGCATATCGAGTACGCCCGGGGCATCAGGAACCCGATCGGCCTCAAGTGCGGGCCCTCGATGACGGCGGATGGCCTCATCCGCCTCATCGACGTGCTGAACCCCGACGACGAGGCCGGGCGCCTGACGCTGATCTGCCGCTTCGGCGCGGACAAGGTGGGCGAGCACCTGCCGGGCCTGATCCGGGCCGTGGAGCGCGAGGGCCGCAAGGTCGTCTGGGCCTGCGACCCGATGCACGGCAACACCATCGCGGCCGGCCGCTACAAGACGCGGCCCTTCGAGCGGGTGATGCAGGAGATCGAGGGCTTCTTCGGCGTGCACCGCGCCGAGGGCACGGTGGCCGGCGGCATCCACCTGGAGATGACCGGCAAGGACGTCACCGAGTGCACGGGCGGCGCCCGGGCGCTCACCGCGGACGACCTGCAGGACCGCTACCACACCTACTGCGACCCGCGCCTCAACGCGGAGCAGGCCCTGGAGGTCGCCTTCCTGACGGCCGAGCTCGTCAAGCGCGAGCGCGCGGCCTTCGAGCGGCCGCGCCTCGACGCGGCCGAGTGAGCCTGACGATCAGGGGCGCCGCGGTGATCCGCGGCGCCGCCCGCGTCAGTGCAACCAGTTGGTGAAGAAGTAGATCAGCAGGATGATCGGGAGCGGAATCCCGATCAGCCAGAGAAGGCCGCCCTTCAGCATTGCAACTCTCCGTTGAAACTTAGCTCGCTTCAACGGACGGGGGCGTTTTGCGGTTCCTGGCGCGGCGCGCGCGCCCTGTGGAACACCCTGCGGGCCGGCACGGCGCGCCTCCTCCAGCCACTGAAAATTCGCGCGCGTTGCGGAAGCGCTGCTGGAGCGGAGGCCCCCGCGCAGCTAAGCTTGGGCATGCCCATCGCCCTCCTGCGTCGGCCCGATCCGGATCATCTCGAGGTTGCCCACGCGGGCGAGACCTTCCGCGTCTGCCTGCGTCGGCGCCCGGCGGCGCGGCGCTTGACCCTGCGCGTCTCGCAAGCCACCGGCGAGGTCATCCTCACCCTGCCGTCGCGCACCGCGATCCCCACGGCGCAGCGTTTCGCCGAGAGCCACGGCGGCTGGATCGCGGCCCGGCTCGCGCGCGTGCCCGCCAAGGTGCCGTTCGCACCGGGCGCCGTGCTGCCGCTGCGGGGCGTGCCGCACCGGATCGAGCAGCGCGGCCTGCGCAGCGGCGCGACCCGGATCGAGCGGGTCGGCGAGGAGGCGGTCATCTCCGTCTCCTGCGAGACGGACTTCGTCGCCCGGCGGGTCAGGGACTGGCTGCAGCGCGAGGTCCGCGCCGACCTCGCGGTCGCGGTCGCGCGCTACGCGGCGGCGCTGGGGCAGGGGCCGACGCGCATCACCGTGCGCGACACCCGCAGCCGCTGGGGCTCCTGCACGGCGCGCGGCGAGCTCAACTTCTCCTGGCGCCTGATCCTGGCGCCGCCCCTCGTGCTCGACTACCTCGTCGCCCACGAGATGGCGCACCTGCGCGAGATGAACCATTCCCCGCGCTTCTGGGCGCTCGTCGGCGAGATCTGCCCGAACGTCGACGAGGCGGAAGCCTGGCTGAAGCGCAACGGCGCGAGCCTCCACCGCTACGGCTGAGCGGCGGCGGCTCTGCGGCCCGCCCCTTCCGTTCGGGCGGACGTCAGCCCGTGCCGCCGAGCCCGTGCCGCTCAGCCCTTGGCGCGCAGCACGCGCTCGCGGGAGACCCGCTCCACCGGCCAGGTCGGGCGCGGGTCGACCTCGCCGGGGTTCTGGGTGCGCGGCGCCACGCTGTCGCAGAGTTCGCGCTGGCGCACGATCACGGCGTGGCCGTAGGCGTCCCGCCGGCGGATGAAGCCGCCGTCCCGGCAGAAGCCGGCGATCTCGGCCGAGGAGCCGGCGCGCCGCCCGTACGGGTTCCGGGAGACCGGGGGGTGCTCCACCGTCAGCGTCGCTGTGGTGTTCAGCGAGCGCTCGACATAGGTCGTCTCGCCCACGGGGAGGCCCTGGGCGCAGGCCGGCGCGAGGCCGGCGACGAGGAGAAAGGCCGGCAGGAGGATGTGACGCATGGGAGGACTCGATCCGGGACAGAACCGCACGTTCCCCCAATCTAGAGCTTGGCCGCGCCGAGGGGTAGCACAATGTGGCGAAAATGAGCCTCGCCGCATCGCTTGACAGGGCACGGCCCAGCATGGTCGGAACACCGGGCTCTCGGCCCCGCGCCCGTTCCGGCGCCGGGGTGCTCCAGCAAGGATGTGTGGCGTGGGTCTGCGCAAGTGGCTCGATCGTGTCCGGCGCCTCGTCGCGCCCCTCGCCGTCGCGCTCACCTGTCTTTCCGGGCTCGCGCCCACAGGGGCGCTGGCGCAGGGCACGGTGCGCAAGACCTTCGACGACTGGCAGCTCCGCTGCGAGACCCCGGCGGGCGCCAAGGCGGAGCAGTGCGCGCTCGTCCAGTATCTCGCCGCCGAGGACCGGCCGAACCTCAGCCTCGTCGTCATCGTCCTGAAGACCGCCGACAACCGCGGCTACCTGCTGCGGGTCGTGGCGCCGCTGGGCATCCTGCTGCCCTCCGGGCTCGGCCTGAAGATCGACCAGACCGATATCGGGCGCGCGGGCTTCGTGCGCTGCCTGACCACGGGCTGCGTCGCCGAGGTCGTCATGGACGAGAACCTGATCCGGCAGTTCAAGGCCGGCACGCAGGCGACCTTCATCGTGTTCCAGACGCCGGAGGAGGGGGTGGGCATCCCGCTCTCGATGAAGGGCTTCGGCACCGGCTTCGACAACCTGAAGTAGCTACGCCGATGAGAGGCGCGCGAGGCGGCGGGAGGAGGGTGTGATGCGTGTTCGGCTGACAGCGTGCGTTCCGGCGCTCCTTCTGGCGCTCGCCGCGACCGGGGCCCGCGCCGAGGACGGCAACTTCCTCAGCAACATCTTCAAGTACGGCGGCCCCACGGTGCCGCCCTCCCAGCCGAAGGAGCTGGAGGCGCCCTACTGCCCGCCGGTCGGCGTCTCGGAGGGCGGTGCCGCCCTGCAGACGCTCGCCGGCCGCACGGCCGACAAGCCGAACATCCGCACGCAGATCACGCTCGGTCGGCTCGCCCGCGAGTGCACCCGCCGGGAGGACGGCTCGATCACCGTGAAGGTCGGCGTCGAGGGGCGCGTCCTTCTCGGACCGGCCGGCGCGCCCGGCCGCTTCGACGTCCCGCTCACCATCGCCATCAAGTCGGACGAGAAGGTCGTCACCTCCCGCTTCCGCCGCATCGCGACGACCGTGGCTCCCGGCGAGGCGCAGGGCTTCTTCTCGGTGATCGAGGAGGACATCACGGTCCCGGCCGCCATGACCCGCGACTACGAGATCGAGGTCGGCCTCGGCGGCAGCGGGCCGAAGGCGGCCAAGCCGGCCCCGCGCCGCAAGGCGCCGGTGGCCGCCGCTCCGGCCTCTCCCGAGCAGACCGGCGCGAGCCAGTGAGGGCGGCCCGGCCGCCCGCGGCCTGACGGCGCCCGGCATGGCGACACCGGCGGGTGCGCGGCCCTGGCTCGGCCGCGAGACGCCCTTCACCCTCGAGCCGGGCGACGATCCCGTCTTCGACCGCCGCCTCGTGCTGTCGCGGCCGGGGGCGGGGAACTGGGTCACGCTCAGCTTCCGGGGCGATCCGGCCGCCCCGCCGCTGCGCCCGATGCTGCGGCTGATGCGCGCCGACCATCACGCCGAGGAATTCCTGCTTCCAGGCGTCGTCGCCGGCACCGCGCACTGGCTCGGGCTGCTGCCCGCGGACCTGCGCGCGATCGGCCTCGCGCTGGGGCCGGGCACCCTCCTGACGCGGGTCGGACTGCGCACGCAGGCGAGCGTCTTCGCCGAGTGTTTCCTCAAGCGGCCGAAGCGCTTGATCCCCGCCCTCTACACCTTCGCGCGCCGCGACGAGCGCCGTTTCCGGGACATCCTCCGGGGGGCCTGCGCGGTCACGCCGCTCGCCCGCTACGACGCCTGGGCGGCCGCGCGGGCGTGCACGCCGACCATCACACCCGCAAACCCGGCTTTTCGCGTCCGCGCGATCATCGCCGCCGCGGCAGGGGAGGGGGGGCTCGGCGACACGCTCGCCTCGCTCGCCGCCCAGTCCCATACGTCCTGGCAGGCGACCATCCTGCACGGTCCCGGCAGCCGTCCCCTCCACGCGCACGACCCCCGCATCGACCAGCGCCCCTTTCGGGATGGGGACAGCCTCGCGGATCTCTGCGCCGACGCCGACGCGCTCCTCCACCTCGTGCCCGGCGACGCTCTGCGGGCCGACGCGCTGGCGCTCCTCGCCTCCTGCCTCTCCGGCCGGCCGGACCTCGATCTCGCCTACGCCGACGCGACAGGGCCCGATGGCTGTCCCATCCTGAAGCCGGACTGGAGCCCCGACCTCGCCCTCGCCACGGGCTATGTCGGACGCCCCGCGCTGCTGGCCGCGCCCCTGGTGGCCCAGCTCCAGAGGCCGGTCGCGGATCCGGCCGCGCTCCGTTCCGCGATGGCGGTGACGACGGCCTCGGCCCGCCAGGCCGCGCACGTCCCGCAGGTCCTTTGCCGGATGGCGGCAGCGGCGGAGATGCCGTCTGCCGACGGCGTGTCCCGCCACTTCTCCGAGGCGGGTATTCGCGCCACGGCCGAGCCGCGGCGGGAGGGCCTCCGCCTGGTCTGGCCGCTGCCTGAGCCAGTGCCGAAGGTCACGGTCGTCATCCCCTCGCGCGACCGGCTCGACCTGATCTCCCGCGCCTGCCGCGGCGTCCTGCACGAGACCGCCTACGCGCCCCTCGAGCTCGTCATCGTCGACAACGGCTCGACCGATCCCGGCGTGCTCTCCCACTACGAGGCACTGCGCCAGGACAGGCGCGTCCGGATCGTGCCCTATCCCGCGGCCTTCAACTTCTCCGCCATGGTCAATGCCGGCGTCGCGGAGGCGTCGGGCGACGTGGTGGTCCTCCTCAACAACGACGTCGCCGTGCTGGAAGCCGGCTGGCTCGAGGCGATGGTAAGGCAGGTATCCCGCCCGGAGGTGGGGGCGGTCGGCGCCAAGCTCCTCTACGGCGACGGCCGCCTGCAGCACGCTGGCGTCGTCGTCGGGCTCGGCGGCCGGGCCGGGCACACGCTCCGCCGGCGGGCCCCGGTGACGCCCGGCCGCCTCGGACAGTTGCGGGTGGCGCACGAAGTCTCGGCGGTGACGGCCGCCTGTCTCGCCGTGAGCCGGGCGCGCTACGAGGCCGTCGGCGGCTTCGACGCCGAGACGTTCCCGATCGACTTCAACGACGTCGATTTCTGCCTGCGCCTCGGCTCTCGGGGATGGAAGACGGTCTGGACGCCCGAGGCGGTCCTCGCCCATCTCGAATCCGTCAGCCGGGGTCCGGCA
Source organism: Methylobacterium oxalidis (assembly GCF_007992195.1). Taxonomy (GTDB): domain Bacteria; phylum Pseudomonadota; class Alphaproteobacteria; order Rhizobiales; family Beijerinckiaceae; genus Methylobacterium; species Methylobacterium oxalidis. The sequence continues at coordinate 12,989 of NZ_BJZU01000114.1, forward strand.
GTGGGCGCCGCGCGCCGCCGCTTCGAGGCGGAGGCGGCGCGCTTCTCGGAACGCTGGCGAGGCGCCATCCGCCACGATCCATTCTACCACCCCGCCCTGTCGGTCACGACCTTCGGCGAGGATCTGGAGTGAGACAGCAGAAGGGGCCGCCGCTCGCGCGGGGCCCCTCGGATGCCGCGGTCTCTGCCTGCCGGCTCGTCACTGGACGAGGCGCGGTCCCCCGGTCTGCACCTTCTCGTTCTCGGACATGATGCCGAGGCGCTTGGCGACCTCGGTGTAGGCCTCGATCAGGCCGCCCAGATCCTTCCGGAACCTGTCCTTGTCGAGCTTGTCCGAGGACTTGATGTCCCAGAGGCGGCAGGAATCCGGTGAGATCTCGTCCGCCACGACGATGCGCATCAGGTCGCCTTCCCAGAGGCGGCCGGTCTCCATCTTGAAGTCGACGAGGCGGATGCCGACGCCGAGGAACAGGCCCGACAGGAAGTCGTTCACCCGGATCGCGAGCGCCATGATGTCGTCGATCTCCTGCGGCGTCGCCCAGCCGAAGGCGGTGATGTGCTCCTCCGAGACCATCGGATCATTGAGCTGGTCGTTCTTGTAGTAGAACTCGATGATCGAGCGCGGCAGTTGCGTGCCCTCTTCCAGGCCGAGCCGGGTCGCCAGCGAGCCCGCCGCCACGTTGCGGACCACCACCTCGAGAGGGATGATCTCCACCTCGCGGATCAGCTGCTCGCGCATGTTCAGGCGCCGGATGAAGTGGGTCGGCACGCCGATGTCGTTGAGGTGCTGGAAGACGAACTCCGAGATCCGGTTGTTCAGCACGCCCTTGCCGTCGATAACCTCGTGCTTCTTCGCGTTGAAGGCGGTCGCGTCGTCCTTGAAGTGCTGGATGAGCGTTCCGGGCTCGGGACCCTCGTAGAGGACCTTCGCCTTGCCCTCGTAGATGCGACGGCGGCGGTTCATAGGCGTGTACCGTGGTTTGAGGAAGTCCATAAGCCGTGACTCCTTGGCGACCGAACGATGTGCGGAATCCGCGGCGTGGCGACCTGATCTGAGGCCGGGCCGCACGCGCTTATCGTTGCCGATCGCCACCGGCGGCCGGCAGCCAAAGTACCCGAAGCGGGTTTGCAGCACAACGCGCCGGCCTTGCGCACGATCCGCTCGCGCACGGCGCGTGAGGCACGGCGGAAGGCTTGGCGGAGTGCGCGCCCAGCCCCGTCAGAGGGTTTTCGACGGGTAGCGGCAGAGGTCGTTGATAGGGCAGCGCGGGCACTCGGGACGTCGCGCCTTGCAGATGTAGCGGCCGAACAGGATCAGCCAGTGATGGGCGTTGAGCCGGTAAGCCGGCGGCACGATGCCTTCGAGGCCCGCTTGGACCTTGTCTGTCGTCGGTGCGACGACCAGCGGAATCCGGTTCGACACGCGGAAGATATGGGTGTCGACCGCGATCGTCTCGACGCCGAACGCGACGTTCAGCACCACGCTCGCCGTCTTGGTGCCGACTCCAGGGAGGATCTCCAGCGCCTCGCGCGAGCGCGGTACGGCCCCACCGTGCCGCTCCACCAGGATCTTCGAGAGGGCGATCACGTTCTTCGCCTTCGTGTTGAAGAGCCCGATCGTGCGGATGAAATCGCGGACCCGCTCCTCGCCGAGGGCGAGCATCTTCTCCGGTGTGTCGGCGATCGCGAAGAGGGGGGCTGTCGCGAGGTTCACGCTGCGGTCGGTCGCCTGAGCGGAGAGAACCACGGCCACAAGGAGCGTGAAGGGGTTGCGATACTCGAGCTCCGCCCGCGGCTCCGGATTCGCCGCGCGCAGCCGCGCGAAGATCTCGGCCACGGCCTCCAGTCCGACCGGTTCGGGCGCAGTGTTAACGGATGCGACGATCGGCGCCGTGAGTTCGGCCCCGACGCGTCTGTTCCGGGCGCTGATCGACTTACGGTGGGCCATGCGTGCCTTATATTGCGCGCATGGCGAGCGGCAACCTTCCTGCCCATCCGGACGGTCTCGACCCCGACAGCGTCGATCGACCCATCTTCTCGGCCACGATCCGGCCGCACCGATCCCTCGGACAGAGGGGATTTCGCGTCGTGATGGTCGGCTGCTGCCTCGTCTCCGTCGTGACCTCCATCTGGTGCATCCGGATGGGTTTCTGGCCCGTCGCCGGCTTCTTCGGCATCGACATGCTGGCCCTCTACGCGGCCCTGAAGGTCAGTGCGCGCCGCGGCCGCTCCTTCGAGGAAGTCATGATCTCGCAGATCGAGGTGCTGCTCGCGCGGGTGAGCCACAGGGGCGAGCGCCGCGAGTGGCGCTTCAATCCGCTCTGGACGAAGATCGCCAAGGTCGAGGACGAGGAGTACGGGCTTCAGCGACTGTCGTTCATCTCTCGCCGCGAAGAGGTGCTCGTCGCCCGCGACGCCTCTCCCGAGGAGCGGGCGCGCATCGCGAGAGGGCTCGACCGAGCGCTGGCTGCCGCAAAGAAGGGTTTCTGAACGACAGACCCGTCATCGACTCGTCGCAGGAAATTCATCGGCCCGT
>NZ_BJZU01000115.1 GCF_007992195.1 Methylobacterium oxalidis
GCGTCCGCATCGAGAAGGAGAACACCACGATCGTCGACGGAGCGGGATCGAAGGCCGACATTGACGGCCGGATTGCGCAGATCAAGGCGCAGATCGAGGAGACCACCTCGGACTACGACCGCGAGAAGCTGCAGGAGCGTCTGGCCAAGCTCGCGGGCGGCGTCGCGGTGATCCGCGTCGGTGGTTCGACCGAGGTCGAGGTCAAGGAGAAGAAGGACCGTGTTGATGACGCGATGCATGCCACTCGTGCGGCGGTCGAGGAAGGCATCGTCCCCGGTGGCGGCACGGCCCTGCTGCGCGCCAGAGCTGCCGCGCAGGGGCTGAAGAGCGACAATCCCGATGTGCAGGCGGGGATCAACATTGTCCTCAAGGCGCTTGAGGCTCCGGTCCGTCAGATCGCTGAGAATGCTGGCGTTGAGGGTTCGATCGTCGTGGGGAAGATCACCGAGAACACCTCGGCGACTTTCGGCTTCGACGCCCAGACGGAGCAATACGTCGACCTAGTTCAGGCCGGCATCGTCGATCCAGTGAAGGTCGTGCGTGCGGCTCTGCAGGATGCGGCCTCGGTCGCCGGCCTCCTCGTCACCACCGAGGCGATGGTTGCCGACGCTCCGAAGAAGGACGCGCCTCCCCCGATGCCGGGCGGTGGCATGGGGGGCATGGGCGGTATGGATTTCTGAGCCCCCACCATTCGCAACGAGGGCTGCCTTCGGGCAGCCCTTTTGCTGCCGTCCCTTCAGTCAGCCTGGGACGGCTTTGTCCTGTTGCCATGAATGGCCGCGATGAAGGGTGTCTTGCCTCATATTATCCAGCCACGACGGCCGCCTTCCGCGTCGCGAATGCCTCGGCTCGGAAGAGGCGGTGCGTGCGAGCTGAGACAAGGTCAAGAGAACGGTGAAGGTTGTAGGTAGCTGCATGCATCGACAAAAGGCGCTGGGCTGAGGCCAGCGATTTGAAAGTCCGCTGCTTCCATTCTCGTTGTCGCACTGCCACGTGCGAGTACTCTGCTCGGTTGTGTACTTACTCGCCCCAGACGAGCCGTCCGGTCAGCTTCATCTCACGAAGCCCAGCACGGCAGGCCGAGCGTCTGTCCGTTACCCAAGCGTCGGATGCTATGCTCTGCTTCCTCAGTAGCTTGTGTACCAGCATCTGAGCCACGCCACCTGTCCCGCTTAGGCTGGAGTAGTATGTCCGCCACCTTGCCCTCTGCATCGACAGCTCGCCACAGGTACATTTGCCTGCCGCCAACCAGACGAACACGCCGTCGAGGTACCAGCGCGAGGGCGGCTACGATCATCATTGTGCTGAGCGGCACCAGCCCTGCTGGCTGGTTACCTTCAAAGCTAGCAGCGCAGGTCATGTGCTAATCGGCACACAGCCTACGCGCCCGGGAATTGTTAGCTCGAGCAGATTCTTGGACAGAGCGAGAGGCTCACCAAATCTCCGCGTCAGGATAGAGCGCAAGATGGAGGTTGGTATGCTTGCAAGACTATTTGCTGCAGCTATTGCCCTGCTTGTCTTCGGTGCCTCAAGCACTGTTTGGGCGCAGCCAATTCACCGGGCTGGCGATCTTCAGAAGCCGAGGTCGCTCACTGCGACTTACAGCACCTTGCCTGCTATCCGAATGAGCCCGCGTTCTGGCACGTCCGATCGCGTCAACACGCGTGACTTGGATCGGCGCATCAAGCGGCTGCAGGAAAACAGCGTGATCATGAAGGACATTTGCCTCGGTTGCACTTAAGGAGCCGGCCCCCAGTCGAGCGGTCTGCACTTCTGGGGCGCCCCGACGAGCAGCGTCTGACCAAGCTGAGAGACGTGCTTACCCGTGTCGCGTCTCAACCCCAGCGCGAAAGCCCCGTGAGGCTGCGCGGCGAAGAGTAGCGGATAAATGAGCAGCCTTGCCCCGTAGTGTGGAGGATGAATCTAAGCCGGTGAGGCTATATCGGATTCAGGTGCTGATAGTCCCAGCTCAGGAGCACCTGTAGCCTTCGCAGATATGAGATGCGAGGCTCACCAAAGAGCCCCACTTGGCCGATGCAAGCGGGGCTGAAGTAGAAGATGCGGCCTCCTTAGGGTTGAAGGGGCATACAATAAGACGGCCTAGCTGCGAGCGCTAATCAGGACATGAGAAGCCCCGCGAGCCGTGAGGCTGCAGTTGCATTTGCCCATTGGCTGCGGGCGTGAGCTTGCATGCGGTGTGTTTAGCCGTCCTTTGCCAGCAGGCCTCATCTGCCCTCTATGGCTCAATTGCCTCGCTCTCGACCTGCGCCTGCAGGATGACGACCACCTGAGCTGCGCGGCCGCCCGGCATCGCCCGGCCTTCATTCAGCATGGCTTCGTCGTTTTCGACCCAGGCGAATGCTTCCGCGACCTCCGCCTTGGTCGCTCCCGTCGCGATCACATCGACGAGCACCTGCTCATCAACATTGCCGAGGACTGCCGCAGCTTCGGCGCGTGTCACACGATCCGTCATGCCTGCCTCCTGAGCTCTGTGAGAGACCAGAGAACGATTCTTCGACGCGTGGGTTGCGTGAGCTGCCTCACGTGGAGCTTCTCCGGCGCAGTCCGCGCCTCGGACTGAAGCCGACCCCCGCGCTTGTTGTGAGCTGCTCGCCTCCGCGGCGAAACGACGGGCAAACTCAGCGGCTCTTGCGAGCGCAGCTGCCTCGTTCTCCAGTTGTCCCCCGGCGTCCTCAACCATGACGGTCAGCGAGAGCCATTCGGCGAAGCCGTCGGACTGAGCCGAAACCAAGTAGACCAGCTGACCAGTTTGCGGATCAGGGCCGGTGTCGACCGGTGCAACTTCCCAACGCATCACTCACTCGGTCCCGTAGCGGAGCCGGCAGGCGCAAAGCGCCTGCCGGCCAGCATCCTACTCCGCGAGAGCCGGCTCGGCAGCCTTGCGCCGGCTGCGCGGCTTGGTCGGCGTCTCGGCCGCCTTCTTGCGGGTGCCTCGTCTCTTCATGGCATCGGCCGCCAGTGCCGGCTCGGTGACCTTCTCGACCGCTGCTGCGACCTTGTTTGCGGGTTTGCGGCGCTGCTGGCCAAGCCCGAGACTCTTGGCAAGCGAGGAGCGCGCCTCCGAGTAGGAGACCGACACGATCGGGTAGTCGCGCGGCAGGCCCCACTTCTCCCGGTAGCTCTCGGGTGTGAGGCCGCGGATTGTGAGATGCCGGCGCAGCGTCTTGTAGGGCTTGCCATCCTCGAAGCTGATCAGCGCCTCCGGCGTGATCGATCTCTTGATCTGCGCCGGCGTCAGCTTGATCTCCGGCTCACTGGGTGGAGCACTCTGGCTCAGGCCTGTCACGGCAGCATGCACGCTCGCAATGAGGCCGGGAAGATCGCCCGCGGATGCATGATTGTTGGATAGGTAGGCGGAGACGATGTCGACCGTCAGGTCGAGGTGGTTGCTGCTTGATGCTTCAGCGGTATCAGACATAAAGAACTCCTTCCTCGTTCTCTTGTCCCACACACGGGACTGTCAGGAATTTCGTGTTGGGCGGCCATAGTGGACCCGAAGGAGGTCCCCGATGGCACGACGGAAAGCTCCGCACATCCCTGACGCGCTCCTGGACCAGTTGCTGGCCGGCGCCGATCCCAAGACGGCGTTCGAGGCCGACGGCTTGCTAGACGCGCTGAAGAAGGCCCTGGCCGAGCGGGCGCTCAACGCCGAGATGGACCATCATCTGGCGGGCGAGGACGCCGGCAACAGCCGCAACGGCTATGGCCGCAAGACCGTGACCACGGAGACCGGCCGGATCGAGCTTTCGATCCCGCGTGATCGGCAGGCGACGTTCGACCCGCAGCTGATCGCCCGCTATCAGCGCCGCTTTCCGGGCTTCGACGACAAGATCGTGTCGATGTACGCCCGCGGCATGAGCACCCGGGAGATCGTCGGGCACCTGCGCGAGCTCTACGGGATCGAGGTCTCGCCCGACCTGATCAGCGCGGTGACCGACGCGGTGCTGGAGGAGGTCGCCGCCTGGCAGGCCCGGCCGCTGGAGCCGGTCTACCCGATCGTGTTCTTCGACGCCCTGCGGATCAAGGTGCGCGACGAGGGCCTGGTCCGCAACAAGGCCGTCCACATCGCGCTCGGCGTGCGCGCCGACGGCTCCAAGGAGATCCTCGGCCTGTGGCTGGAGCAGAACGAGGGCGCCAAGTTCTGGTTGCGGGTCATGAACGAGTTGAGGAACCGCGGTGTCGAGGACGTGCTCTTGGCCGTGGTCGACGGGCTGAAGGGCTTCCCCGACGCGATCCGATCGGTGTTTCCAGAGGCAACGGTCCAGACCTGCATCGTCCACCTGCTGCGTCACAGCCTCGACTTCGTCTCCTACAAGGACCGTAAGCTCGTGGCGGCCGCGCTGAAGGACATCTACCGCGCGCTCGACGCCACGGCCGGCGAGGCGGCCTTGGCTGCCTTCGAGGCGGGCGAGTGGGGCCGGCGCTATCCGGCCATCGCCCAGAGCTGGCGGCGAGCCTGGAGCGAGGTGGTGCCGTTCTACGCCTTCCCCGGCGAGGTGCGCCGGATCCTCTACACCACAAATGCCATCGAGGCTCTGAACGCCACGCTGCGTCGGGCTGTGCGCGCCCGGGGTCACTTCCCGACCGACGAGGCTGCGCTGAAGCTGCTCTACCTCGTCTTGAACCGCTCCGAGAAGGCGTGGAAGATGGGCCCGCGTGAGTGGATCATGGCCAAGGCGCAGTTCGCCGTCATCTTCGGTGAGCGCTTCACCCGGGCCATGGCAGCCTGATGTTCAACTCGCCGCCCACACACGGAATTTCCGATAGTCCCCCCACACACCTGCAAAAATCGTACTTGCCGGCAATTGGCGCCGGCAGAAAAGGTGGGGTTTGCCGAAGCCCGATCACAGCCTGTGCCTCCAGCGAGTAGAAGATCTCCTGGCGTAGGCACTCGTCGTGGTTGCTCTGCTCGCGGATGCCAGCCTCTTTGCAGGCAACCGCGATGCTCTTGCCTTGGGCTGTCTGCACCTCGATCTGGCGCAGCGTCAGCACCACCCGCTCCGCACTCGGCCTTTGTCCTCTCCTCATCTCAGCTCCTTCGGTCCGGGCTGAGCCTCGGAATCAGCTCGGTCCAAAGCCAGCTGGTCACGTCACAGTGATGGCACTGGATGCTCTCGCGCTCCAGGATGTGAAGAAACAACGCAGGTCGTTCAGATCAAACCGCATAGTGTTCCCCTGCCCCGGCTGGCCCTTCGGGCTTCGTTTCAGACGAAGGCTACCCTTGAATCTTCCGCATTGTGCTCCATGCGTCAGGCTCCGCATCCTGGGCTCAGGCATCCGCAGTGATGGAGTGCGCCATGAATGTCTCCGAAACCCTCTTGAGTCTCGTGGCTTTCCGGCTTGTGGTCCTAGTCGCGTTCGTCGCCACCGCCCAGGCGCTGCCGACCCGCTCGCACCACGACAATCCTGTCTCGCGTGCGCCCGGAGCTGTGACCGTTGCGGCGGCGTGTATGCCCGCGACCCACGGCGTACAGCACGATGTGCAGATCCACGACATGCTGAGGCATGACTGACGGCGCCCGCCTCGAGTACGGCACGATGTCCGCTTACCGGCAGATTGAGCTCCAAAGCAGACGAGCGGCTTCCGGCCATCATCGGTCGCTCAGGACCACTCGATCAGACTGCCCGCCGAAGAGGCGTTCGAGCAGCTTGACGGCCGCTCTTCACCACTCAGTGTTGTGGCACCGCCCCAGGATCGCGAAGTCACGCTGGTCTCGTCCGCCAGAGGCTCCGGATGAAACGGAGGCGGAGCGGTGCCCATTTACCACGTAAGAAAATTCCGAAGAGGTCGGATCGAGGTCTGCCGACGGTTCTGCTTGCCGATGAGCAAGCGGACCTCAGACCGCGCAAATTGACGCACTCTCCTGCTTCGCCCTCCACTCAGCTGCTGACCTGTCCTCGAAACAGTAACTTTCTTAATGTCCGCAAACGCTTGGCAAATCACTGACCGTTGCAGGCGCTTTGTCCATGATGTACGCGCTCTATCCGTAGCAAACGAGCAAGTCGACCCGTCGGCCGCCTCGTGTGTCGGTCCTTATACCGTGCACAGGGATCGATTGCTGAGGAGTTCTCCGCAGCGACGATGTTGCGACGAGCAGATGCTTGCTCGAATCGTGTGCCGCACCCGCGGAGCGATTGTTGTTACGCCTGCCAGCGGCGAGTTGGTCATGGAACACGAACGTGAGGAAGAAGACTCCACTCGAGCCGATCGCGAACACCAGCACGCTGGTCTCTCCCCATATTTCCGAGCGCATCACGCTCCGACCCTTGAGTAGCCTGCGTGGCGATCCCGGCAACGCCCGCACCCATCCCCCAAAACAGCTTCGCCTGATCGCCGCCTCGATCGAGCAGTTCGGCTTCATCAACCCCGTGGTGATCGATGCCGACGGCCAGATCCTGGCCGGCCATGGCCGCTACGCCGCTGCACGCCAACTCGGGCTCACCGAGCTGCCGACCATCCAGGTCGATCATCTCACGCCTGCTCAGCGTCAGGCCTACATGCTCGCCGACAACAAGCTCGCTGAGTTGGCAGCGTGGGACCGCGACCTCCTCAAGATCCAGATCGAGGAGCTCGACAGCGTCGACTTCGACCTCGACCTGACCGGCTTCTCCGTGCCCGAGATCGACGCCATCCTGGACGATGGTGTCTCAGAGCCGGAGGAGGATGTCCCGGATCTCGAACCCGGCCCCGCGGTCAGCCAACCGGGAGACCTCTGGCTGCTCGGGCCGCACCGCCTCTACTGCGGGTCCTCGCTGGAGGCCGGCTCCTACGCCGCGCTGATGCGCGAGGAGCGCGCGTCGGTGGTGTTCGCCGATCCGCCCTACAACGTGCCGATTCAGGGGCATGTCTCGGGGCACGGTAAGGTCCGGCACCGCGAGTTCGCCATGGCCTCGGGCGAGATGAGCACGGCGGCCTTCACCGAGTTCCTGCGTACAACCTTCACGCATCTCACCGCCTACAGCCTCGACGGCTCCATCCACTTCCAGTGCATGGACTGGCGCCACATGCGCGAGATCCTGGCAGCCGCGGATGGGCGCTACGAGCTGAAGAACCTCTGTGTCTGGAACAAGGACAACGGCGGCATGGGCGGCCTCTACCGCTCGAAGCACGAACTCGTCTTCGTGTTCAAGAGCGGCCGCGGTCAGCACCGCAACAACGTCGAGCTCGGGCGCCACGGGCGCAACCGCACCAACGTCTGGGACTACCCGGGCCAGAACACCTTCCACCGGCACCGATCCACCGAGCTCGCCGCGCACCCAACCGTCAAGCCCGTCGCCCTCGTGACCGATGCGCTGCGCGACGTCTCGGACCGCGGCGAGATCGTCCTCGATCCGTTCTGCGGCTCGGGTACGACGATCCTGGCCGCCGAGCGCACGCGGCGGCGTGCCCGCGGCATCGAGCTCGACCCGGCCTACGTCGACGTCGCCCTGCGCCGATACCAGGAGGCGACAGGGCAGAGCGCCCGCCTCGCCGCGACGGGCCAGAGCTTTGCCGAGGTAGCCGCGGAGCGGGCGGCCGAGCGGGCGGCGAATGACGAGCGCGGGGAGGTCGACCATGCCGCGTGAGGCTAAGCCGCCGGGCGACTACGAGGTCGGCTACGGCAAGCCGCCCCGGCACACCCGCTTCAAGCCGGGCCAGTCCGGCAATCCGAAGGGCCGCAGCAAGGGCGCCCGCAACGTGAAGGCCATCCTCGGAGAGGAGTTGTTTCGCTCCGTCTCGATCGTCGAGGGAGGCAAGCGGCGCAACGTTCCGGTCTTCGCCCTCATCGTCCGCCAGTCGCTCGCCAGAGCTGCCAAAGGCGAGATGCGGGCGCTGAGTGCGCTCGCCCCCTACATCCAGCGCGCCGGGCTGATGGAGGTGGAGGACGGTCCAGAGCCGGTGGCGCAGCTGCCCTTGTCGGCTGACGAGCAGGCTCTGCTCCAAGAGTTCTTCGCTGGGCTGAAGGCGGAGAGCGCGGACGACGGCGCCCCCGCGGAAGCCGAGGCGGAGGTGCCGCGATGAACCCGCGCGACGCCCTCAACCTGCTCCTGCGCGAGCACCTCGGCGCGTTCACGCGCCAAGCCTTCAAGACCGTGGTGCCGGACACCTACCTGCCGAACTGGCACCTTGAGGCCTACGCTCACCATCTGGAGGAAGTCGCGCGCGGCCGCATCCGCCGGCTTCTGATCACGGTCGCACCGCGCAGCCTCAAGTCGATCAGCGCCTCGGTCGCGTTCCCGGCCTGGCTCTTGGGACGCGATCCGACCCAGCGCATTATCTGCCTGAGCTACGCTCAGGATCTGGCCGTCAAGCACGCCAACCAGTGCCGCACCGTGATGAGCGCGCCCTGGTACAAGAGCGCCTTCCCCGGGACAGCGATCAGCCGCTCCAAGAACACGGAAGCCGAGTTCGAGACGACCCGCGGGGGCTTTCGCCTCTCCACCTCCGTCGGCGGCGTGCTGACCGGCCGCGGCGGCAACATCATCATCATCGACGACCCAATCAAGCCGGCGGAAGCGATGTCCGAGACGGTGCGCACGAACGTGAACGAGTGGTTCGATCGCACCGTGCACTCACGCCTCGATCTCCAGACCAAGGGCGCGATGATCCTCGTGATGCAGCGCCTGCACGTCGATGACTTGGCCGGGCACCTCCTTGAGCAGGGCGGCTGGACCCACCTCAACCTTCCGGCCATCGCCGAGATCGACGAGGACATCCCGATCGGCCGCGGCCGCGTTCACCGTCGCCGCATCGGTGAACTCTTGCAGCCCGAGCGCAATCCGCAATCGGTGCTCGACGAGTTCAAGCGTAACCTCGGCGCCTTCGACTTCGCCGCGCAGTACCAGCAGGCGCCAGTACCGCCGGGCGGCAACATGTTCGATCCCGCCTGGATCAAGCGCTATGAGGGAGAACTCGGCGACGAGCCCGGCGACATGGTTGTGACGAGCTGGGACACCGCCACCAAGGCGGGCGAGCTCAACGACGCGTCTGTCGCGACGACCTGGCTTGCGCGTCGGGGCGCCTTCTACCTCCTCGACGTGTTCCGGGCTCGCCTGAACTACCCGGATCTGCGCCGCGCGGTCATCCGGCTGCACGCGCGCTACCGGCCCGAGGCCTTGCTGATCGAGGACAAGGCGTCCGGCGAGAACCTGATCCAGGATCTCGTCTCCGACGGTATCTTCGCGATCCCGATCCAGCCCGAGGGCGACAAGGTCACACGGGCGCACGCGGCCACGCTCGCTTTCGAGGCCGGACGGGTGGTGATGCCGCGGACAGCTCCGTGGCTCGGCGAGTTCGAGGCGGAGCTTCGCGCTTTTCCGCACGGGCGCCATGATGACCAGGTCGACAGCGTCTCGCAGTTCCTGAACTGGACCCGCGAGGGGCTCGATCGCGGCCCTCGCATCCGAAGCTTCGACGACGACGATTGATGCCGCTGGGCGCGACCGTGGCGCAGAGGCGGCGCCGGCCTCCGCGTCACGGTCCGTGGTCATTCCCATCCAGGATCGTCGATCAGCCTAGCCGGCGCGCTCGATCAGCCAGTCGAGCAGGCCGGCATCGACGCTGCGGCGGGCAAGATCGCTGCCGATCAGCAGATGCACGTCCGGCTCGACGGCGCTGAGGGTCCCGATCGGCGAGTGGCAGACAAAGAACATTCGCGCGTAGGATCCGCTCTCCCGATAGGCGGCGACCGAGGCGTCGAGGACGCTCTGGGTCGCCCGCGACTTCACCTGCACGAAGCCGCGCTCGCCTGTGGCCGGCTGCTCGATGATCAGGTCGATGTCGGCCTGGGTCTTGCCAAGATCGGACGCGCGCTGCCAGCCCGAACGCGCCAGCAACAGATCGGCCAGGACCTCGAAGTCGGCCCAGTGCAGGCCCGCGATCAGCGCCTCGGCGGCCGCGATCATCTCGGCGCGCACCACCCGCGCCCGCAGCACGGCCGGCTCCTCGATCCCGTTGATCTTGCGCACGAGGTAGTCGGCCGCCGTGACCTTGCAGATCGTGCGCTGATAGGCCTGGACCTGGGTCAGCCGGCTGCTGAGGCTGGTCGCGGTGAGCGATACACCCGTCAGGCTTGTATCGTGCCAGCCGTCGCGCGTCCGCCGCAGCACGACGCCGCCCTCGCCCGCCGCCACGCGCTCGATAGCCGCTTCGGCTAAGGCCCACCACAGGCGCCCCTCGAAGAAGGTGATCCAGAGGCAGGCATCGGTCGGCAGAGTGTAGAACTCGCGGAGCTCGCGCAGGCTTTGGCTCGCCTCGCCGGGCGACTTGCCGCCCTGCCCGATCAGCGCCTCGCGCGCGCCCTGCCAATCGCCGGCGAGACAAAGCTCGTGCGGCTCCTCGGGGCTGCCGAAGCGGATCTCGCCCTGGTCGATGCACGCCCTTGCCCAGGTGCCTCCTGGTCCGAGGCGGATGAAGCGCGCGTGCGTGGGGTTGAGGCGACCTGGGATGGCGGTGTGAATGTTCATGGCGTGCGGACCTGGAGCGCCCGGCGCTGAGCCGCCGGGGTATGCAGGGCTCGCTCGGACGCGTCCGACAGTCCAGCAGATTATCCGAAATCCAGATATCTATTTTTTGGATCAACCCACGCGGTCGCTACTGGGCCTGCCGGACCTCTCCTGCCCGGCCCGTCATGCCCCGCTCCCTGCGCTCTTCTCGCCACCAGCGCCTGGCGGAGCTCATCGTTGCCTTCCGCATGGAGGCCGGCCTGAAGCAGTCCGAGGTGGCCGAGCGGCTTGGCCGGCATCAGCCTTTTGTCAGCGACATCGAGAGCGGCCAACGCCGGGTCGACCTGATCGAGCTTCTCGATCTGGCCGAGGCGATCGGCTTCGACCCGCGCGATCTCGTCACGGCTCTGCTCGAGACGCCGAAGGACTGACGCGGCACGCGTCCCCGACGACAGCACGGCATAAGCTCGCAGCGAGAGCTCGGTAGCCGCAGATCGGACTGGACTGCGGCCGCGAACGGAGCGTGTGTGCACGGGCCATCAGGTCGTTGAACTGAGAGATCGCATGAGCCGCCCGGGTCTGAGCATCACCGCCTGCCTCGCCGAGATCAGCCTGCGCCTCGCCGAGGCGGCGGCCGTCGCCAAGGCCGCTCTGGCCTGTGCCGAGGGCGGCGCCGAACGCGAGGGCTTGCGCATCGCCATGGATCTCGACGTGCCGCTGAGCGAGGCCGGGACGCTGCACGCGGCGGCATGCCTGATCGGTCGCCTGGAGCGGTCCGCAGAGTGCCGGAGCGAGACGAGCGCGCCCGGCCGCTGAGCCTCGCGCGTCGGCCCTCACACCCGCCGCCTTGGCAGAGCCGACCACTTCCGAGGTCAGTTCGTTAGCCTGATCGGATCAGCTGAGAGGCGGATGACGTGCATGCCCCCTGCTCCTGGCGGCGGGGCTCAGGGTCGTGGCAGACCCAACATGGGCTGTCCCGAGCGAGGCCCTCCATGCACCAATCCCCTGCCCTCACCCCAGCCCAACGTGATCTGCTCATCGCCGCCCGGCAGCGTGCCGATCGTCTTCTGACCCCGCCGTCGCAGGTTCGCGATCGCGCCCGCCAGCTCATGGCGGAGCGGCTCGTGGCGCTGGGCCTTGCCGAGAGAGTGCCTGTCGGCGCCGAGCAGCCGGCGTGGCAGGGCGGCTCGTCCGAGGATCTCATCGGGCTTCGGCTTACCGCGGGCGGACTGATCGCCATTGCCGATATCAGCGATGGCGAGGCCACTCCGGACGCGATCGGTCAGGGCCAGTCCGAGCCTGCGCCCGCTCCAGCCGAGCCGGCAGCCTGGACCAAGGTTGCCCGCCTGCTAGCCCTCTTGCGGCGGGAGGACGGTGCGGATCTCGCCGCCCTGGCTGCCGCGACGGGCTGGCAGTCGCACACGGTGCGGGCCGCGCTCACGGGGTTGCGCCACAAGGGGTACGTCCTCTCTCGTGACAAGCGCGCGGGCGATGGGGTGAGCCTTTACCGTGTCGCTCCGCGCTGAGGGCTTGGCCATGAACGGCCTTCCTCAGCCTGGACAGCTGACGCCGTCGCGCACGGCTGATCCGGCGCCCGACCCGCTCGAGCAGGACCTCGCCGATCTGCCCGGCCTCGAGCTCGACGAGCTGCGCCTACGCTGGCGCAAGCTCACCCGCCGCCCTGCCCCGCCGAGCCTGCGTCGCGAGCTGCTGGCGCGGCTTCTCGCTTACGAGATGCAGGCTCGCGCCTACGGCGGCCTCTCACGCGACACCGCACGCCTGCTCGACCGCCTCGCGCGCGGGGACGACATCAACACCGTGCTCGCGGACCCGAAGGAGCGGCGGCTCCGACCCGGCACGCAGCTGTTGCGGGAGCATGCCGGGAGGCTGCACCGGGTCACGGTGGCCGAGGCGGGCTACCTCTGGGACGGCACGGCCTACGCCAGCCTGTCCGAGGTGGCCCGCGCGATCACCGGCACGCGCTGGAACGGACCGCGCTTCTTCGGCTTGCGCGACAAACCTGCCGTGTCTGCCGGAGGAGAGTGACCATGAAGGGCTCCCCCGCACCCAAGCTCCTGCGCTGCGCGATCTACACCCGCAAGTCGACCGAGCAGGGTCTCGAGCAGGCGTTCAACTCCCTCGACAACCAGCGCGAGGCGGCAGAGGCCTACATCAAGAGCCAGGCGCACGAGGGCTGGCGGCTGCTGCCCGAGGCTTACGACGACGGCGGCTACTCCGGCGGGAGCCTGCAGCGGCCAGCCTTGCAGCGACTGCTCGTCGAGGTACAGGCGGGTCGGGTCGACGTGATCGTGGTCTACAAGGTCGACCGGCTCACCCGCGCTCTGTCGGACTTTGCCAAGCTCGTCGAGCTGTTCGACCAGCACGGCGTCTCATTCGTGTCGGTGACGCAGGCCTTCAACACCACGACCAGCATGGGCCGGCTGACCCTCAACGTGCTCTTGTCATTCGCGCAGTTCGAGCGGGAGGTCACGGCCGAGCGCATCCGCGACAAGATCGCGGCCTCCAAGCAGAAGGGCATCTGGATGGGAGGTGTGGTGCCGCTCGGCTACCGTGTCGAGAACAGGACCCTGCAGATCGTGCCCGAGCACGCCGCACTCGTGCGGCTGATCTTCGAGCGCTATCTCGCCTGCGGCAGCGTCGTCGCCCTCGCCTCGGCCCTCGAGCGGGACGGCCTGCACGCGCCGGACAGGCGCAGTGCCACCGGCGGCCGGGTGCGGGGCGGCGTGTTCGCGCGCGGCCACCTCTACAAGCTCCTGAGTGCCCGCGTGTATCTCGGCGAGATCACGCATCGCGGCCGCTCCTATCCCGGCCAGCACGCGGCGATCGTGGAGCGAGGGCTGTTCGAGGCCGTGGCGGCTCGGCTCGCTGAGCAGACGCGGGTGCGACGACGGCAGCGCATGGCCTCCGAGGCGCTGCTCGGCGGCCGCTTGTGCGATGCGCACGGCAACGCCATGAGCCCGACCTACACGCAGAAGGGCGGCGTGCAGTACCGCTACTACGTCTCGCAGGCGCTGCTGCAGGGCCGCGCCAAGGGTCATGGCCGCGCGAACGAGCCGAGCGGCCGGCTGCGCGTGGCGGCGCCCGAACTCGAGCAGGCCGTCGTCGCTGCCCTCCGCCGGATGAGGGGTAATCGGCCGCTCGCTGAGGCCTTTTGTGGCGCCTCATCCATGAGCCCCGATCCTTCTGAGCCGCGACGGCATTTGGACGAGAGCGAAAAGGCGCTGATGGCGCTCGTCGAGCGCGTCGTGCTGGCGGATGGTGAGATCCGCATCAGCCTGTCTCGAGACGACAGCGGCAAGGGCGCAGAGGTGCCTGCGACCGATCGATGCCTGATCGCGCCGTGGTCGCCGACACCGCGCACGTGCCATCGTGCCACGAGGGTGCCGGTGGCTCGAGACCGAAAGACATTGCAGCGTCCGCCGATGCCGGAGGACGTGCGCCGGAAGCTGCTCGTGTCGATCGCCCAGGCACGGGCGTGGACGGCGGCCTTGAGCAACGGCAGCGCGGCGGATGCGTCGGAGATTGCGCAACGGCAGGGGTGCAGCGAGCGATCCGTGCGGATGTTGTTGCCCCTGGCAGCGCTCGCGCCGGATCTTGTTCAGGCCGCTGTCGAGGGACGGCTTCCAGCCGGATACGGAGCCGCACGCCTGTGTCGCGAGCTGCCGCTGAGCTGGTCCGAGCAGCGAGCGCTGATCCCGATCCTTGCGGAACGTCCCGAATGAGCAGGTTTGCGATCGACCAGAGATGCATGAGGTCGCCGGTGGGGAGCCCGCCCGCTGTCGGGCGTCAAATTGATCTTGTCTCTGCCGATGAAGGGCTGGGTAAAGAACGGCAGCATGCGGCCCAGCGACCCGGCGAGGTCGACATCGTAATCGGCCTCTGTCGACCCGCTGTGGATGCTGGCGACGTCCGCTTCCGGGCAGTTCGATGCAGCGGTCTCAAACGACAGAAACTGGCCGAAGGCGGAATGGCGGCTTCCAAGCAAGCCACGGGATGAAGCGGACCTTCTACATGTGCCGGAGTGCTGCGAAGCAGCTCGTCACGACTGCTCCCAGGAGAGAACGCTCACGGCGTAACAGCGGATCTTTTGACGAGATTGCAGCATTCGATGTTCCATCAGTGTCTGCAACCTCCGCTTGCCCGCTGTGCCAGACTGCATAGCGATCTGGGGAGAACAAGGTGCACCGCCGCGTCTAGCGTTCGGCGATGGCAGGCTCGCTCGGACCGCACCTCCGACTTGGCAGGTCTTCTCCAGTGGACACGGACCGGTGCCACGGTAAGAGGAAACCTGGGTGGAGAACCGTCTGCGATGCCTCAAGAGACCGAGCACCACCCGCTGCCCTCGCAGAAGTTCGTGCCGGTCTGCGCCATCGGCGCCTCGGCCGGTGGGGTGGGAGCTCTCCAGAGCCTGTTTCGCCAGGTCTCACCCGAGCTCGGCCTCGCCTACGTCGTCATCCTCCACCTCGCCCCCGACCAGCCGAGCGCCCTGAGCGAGGTCCTCTCCGTCTGCACCAAGATGCCGGTGCATCAGATCGAGGACGGGCCAACGCTCAAGCCCAATTGCATCTACGTCATCCCGCCCGATCGCGAGCTCGTCATCGACGGCGACAGCGTCACGGCCCGCCCCTTCACCGAGCCGCGCGGGCGGCGCGCGCCCATCGACATGTTCTTCCGATCCATCGCCGCCGCCCGCGGCGACGGCGTCGCCATCGTGCTGTCGGGTGCGGGCGCGGACGGCGCGGTGGGCGTGCGCGCAGTCAAGGAGGCCGGCGGCGTCGTCATGGTCCAGGAGCCGGCCGAGGCCGGCTTCTCGTCCATGCCGCAGAATGCGATCGCCACGGGGTGTGCCGACTTCATCGCACCCATCGCGCGTCTGACCGAGCGCCTGAGCGAAGTGGCTCACAGCAAGGAGGCCGTGCGCTCGCTCGACATGGACGGCGCCGCCAACGACCTGCGGCGCATCATCAGCTTCCTGCGCAAGCGCACCGGCCACGACTTCTCCAACTACAAGCGCGCCACGATCATGCGTCGGGTCATCCGTCGCATGCAGGTCTGCCGCGTCGAGAGCCTCGCCGACTACGCCACCTACCTCGCCAACACGCCCGAGGAGGCCAAGGAGCTCTTCTCCGACCTGCTGATCTCGGTGACGATGTTCTTCCGGGACCCTCACGCCTTCGAGGCGCTGGCGCGCCACACGGTCAAGCCGCTCTTCGACGCCCTCGAGGACGAGGAGAACGGCGAGATCCGCGTCTGGGTGGTGGGCTGCGCGACCGGCGAGGAGGCCTACAGCGTCGCCATGCTGCTGCACGAGGAGGCGGCGCGACGGAAGGTCTACGTTCCCATCCAGATCTTCGCGACCGATCTCGATGAGGGAGCCCTCGCCACCGCGCGGGAGGGCCGCTATCCGCGCTCGATCGAGGTCGATGTCTCGGAGGAGCGGCTCGCCCGCTTCTTTATCGACGCGGGCACGCACTACCACATCCGCAAGGAGATCCGCGACTGCGTCCTGTTCGCCGCGCACAGCGTACTTAAGGAGCCGCCCTTCATGCGGCTCGACCTCATCACCTGCCGCAACCTGCTGATCTACCTTGAGCGTGTCCTGCAGCAGCAGGTCTGCTCCATCTTCCACTACGGCCTCAAGCCGGGGCGCTTCCTGTTCCTCGGCTCGGCCGAGACCGCGGACATGGCGGCCGATCTGTTCACGCCGCTCGACCGGGAGGCGCGGATCTACTGCGCTCTCCCGCAGGCCCACCACTCGCTGCCCCTCCTGCCGCAGTTCGCCACGCCCGAACGCTTCGTCGTGTCGGCATCACCTCTGCCGTCGGCACGGATCGCGCACGACGAGGTCCGCGAGGGGCTACCGGCCGCCCTGCATGTCGCGGCGCTGGAGCGCAGCGCGCCGGCGAGCGCCTTGGTCGATGCCGGGCAGAACATCCTGCACCTCTCACCCGGAGCCGGCCGCTTCATCCTGCATTCGGCCGGGCCGATCTCGAACCTCTTGCCAGCGATCGTGCGGCCCGAACTGCGTCTGGATCTCAAGCTCGCCCTGACCCGCGCCCTCGAGCAGAAGCTGCCGACGCTGACGCACCCGGTGACCGTCGCGTTCGACCAGGACAGGCGCCATGTTGCCATGCACGTCGCGCCGGTGCCGGGCGCAGCACACATGGGTGCGCAGGCGCTTGTCTTCTTCCTCGACGGCGGCACCGCCCTCGTGGACGAGGAGGCTGCGAGCGAAGCCGACCTGCAACCGGACGAGGTGCGCCGCCTGCACGCGGAGCTCAAGGCTGCTCAAGAAGCCCTGGTGGTCAGTCGCACGGCGCACGAAACATCGATCCAGGATCTGCGGGCCGCCAACGAGGAGCTGCAATCGATCAACGAGGAGTACCGCTCGACGGCGGAGGAGCTCGAGACCTCGAAGGAGGAGCTGCAGTCGATCAACGAGGAATTGCACACCGTCAACGCCGAGCTGAAGAGCAAGCTTGAGAGCATCTCGGTCGCGCACAGCGACCTTCAGAACCTGACGGCCGCCACCGAGATCGGCACGCTGTTCCTCGACCCGGACCTGCGCATCAAGATGTTCACGCCGCCGATCGCCGAGATCTTCAACGTTGCGAGAACCGACATCGGCCGGGTCATCACCGACTTCACGCACCGCCTCGCCTACGATGCGATCGCGGAGGATGTGCGGATGGTGCTGCAGGACCTGGTGCCTGTCGAGCGCGAGATCCGCAGCACGCACGGACGCTGGTACGTCATGCGGCTGCGGCCCTACCGCACCGTCGAGGATCGGATAGACGGGACCGTCGTGACCTTCATCGACGTCTCCGAGCGGCTCCGGACGGAGGCGGCACTCGGCCGTTCCGAGCAGCAGCTGCGTGCTTTAGTGCAGGCGAGCTCCCAGGTGCTCTATCGCATGAGCCCGGATTGGGACGAGATGCGTGAACTTGCCGGTGGCGGGTTCCTGCCAAACGGGGAGGCGAATGGGGGCTGGCTCGACCGCAACATCCCGCACGAGGACCAAGCCCGCGTCCGCGCCGCGATCCAGGAAGCCAAGCGGACGGGAGGGGTGCTTGACCTGGAGCACCGGGTACGCCGTGTAGATGGAACCGTCGGCTGGATCCACTCACGCGCGATCCCACTCTTCGACAGCGACGGCGACCTCGCCGAGTGGTTCGGCTCGGCCTCCGACGTGACGCAGCGCCGGCAGGCTGAGGAGGGCCTGCGGCAGAGCGAGGAACGGCTGCGCACCCTGATCGAGGGCATCCCGCAGCTGGTCTGGCGGACAACGCATGACGGGCGCTTCGTGTGGGCGAGCCCGCAATGGTACGCCTTCACAGGGCTGACGGAGGAGCAGAGCTGCGACTATGGCTGGCTCGAGGTTGTTCACCCCGACGACCGTGAGGCGGCGCGGGCAGCGTGGCTCGAAGCGACGGTGACGGGTGCTCTGAGCATCGAGTTCCGGGCCTGCCACGTCGAGGAGAGGCGCTATCGCTGGTTTGCCACCCGCGGCAGGCCGATGCGCGACGAGGCGGGCCAGGTCATCGAGTGGCAGGGCACCTCGACCGACGTCGACGACCTGCACCGGCTGCAGGATGAGCAGAAGGTGATGGTATCCGAGCTGCAGCACCGCACCCGGAACCTGCTGGGTGTGGTGCGTTCCATCGCGCAGCAGACGATGAGGCAGACCGGCCCGACGGAGGCCTTCTGCGAGCAGTTCGACGATCGCCTCTCGGCTCTTTCACGGGTGCAGGGCCTGCTCTCCCGCTCGGAGCAGGAGCCGATCACGCTCCGCATGTTGATCGAGACGGAACTCGACGCGCTGGGTGCTGCTGGCATGCAGGACCGCATTGTTCTGGAGGGGCCTTCGCTGCGCTTGCGCAAGGCGACCGTGCAGACGTTCGCGCTCGCGCTGCATGAACTCGCCACCAACGCGCGCAAGTACGGCGCGCTCAGCAGCGCGCTGGGGCAGCTCACGGTGAGGTGGCGGACCTATGGGGCGGATGGCGAGGGCGAACGGCTTGCGCTGGAATGGGTTGAGGAGGGGATTGGCCGGACCCGCGAAGAGCAGGGCCCGATGCCGAAGCAGATCGGTTATGGGCGCGAGCTGATCGAGCAGGCTCTACCCTACGTACTGAAGGCAAGGACCAGCTTTGAGCTCGGTGAGACAACGCTGCGTTGCTCCATCGACCTGCCGCTCGCAAAACCTGCGTGAAGGCAGTTGCTCTCAACACGTGCCAGATCGCTCGCCCGAGCGACAAAAACGTCAGGAGCCTCGATGTCTGAACTCACAGCAATGGCCGGGCGGCGCGTGCTGCTGGTCGAGGACGACTACTTCATTGCCACCGACATGCAGCGCGAGTTCGAGGACAGCGGAGCAGAGGTGCTGGGGCCTGTGTCGCGCGTCCAGGAGGCGCTGGATCTGATTGCGGCTTCGCCCGAGATCGATGCCGCAGTGCTCGACATCAACCTGCATGACGAGATGGTCTACCCCGTTGCCGATGTCTTGCAGGCGCGCGGCGTGCCCTTCGTATTCGCCACAGGCTACGAGAAGACCATGATCCCGGCCCCCTATGCCGATGTTTCCCTTTGTACAAAACCGGTGCTCCCGCAGGAGATCTCACGAGCCCTCTTCGCTTGAGCGCTCAGGAGATCGCCTGACGCTGAGCGTGCAGGCAGTCTCGTGCGCTCGCTGAGTTTCAGCGGTGAAAAGTCTAATTTGATCTCGGTGCGCGTTCTGCTGGCGCTCCGCAAAACCACCTGCCGATCAAGTCTGCCGCTGCCAGGAAGCACGAGTGCCGATCTCGCGAGCACGAGCCAGAAGCTCGCGCGTAGTTCGGAGGTTCGCCTGCAGAGCTATTCTCTCCTTGCCAAGAGCTTCGACGAGACTTTCGACCCGGAGCGCAGTTCGTCCTATCTCGGCCATCACCTTCCGCCGTTGGGCGAGGAAAGCCGGGGGGGCCGGCCTGTGGCCCTTGTCGAGGATCTCCGTGAAAGGTAGCTCCAGCAGAACCTGACCCCCGCTGTCGGTGATCTCGAAACTGCAGAGCCGCGGATCAACCTTCTTCGCCAGCAGGTCGATTGTTAGGGTGGAGATCGCCTGACAGGCGTCGAGGTAGGCCGCCTCGACCCCAATCAGCTCCAGCCCTATGTCATCGCGCTCCAGACCAGCTGGCGTGCGCAAATGGAAGTGAAACCAGGGCATCGGCAACTCGCGCTCGGTAGGCTGTTCCCGGACAAATCCAACTTAGGCTCTTTGGATCATAGGGACATGCGATCGTCTGCTGCCATATGATGACTGGCATTCACGTGTGTGAAATTCTGGTTGCATCCGAACCGCTACGGTGCGCGGGTGCGCCACGGAGGCAGGCATGCCGCAGCACCTCATCCGCAAGCTGGAGCAGTTCGCCTGCCTCGCTCCGGCGGATAAGCGGGCGCTGGAGGACGCTGCGGCCCGGAAGGTGCGCCTCTTCGGCCCGCACCAGGACATCATCGGCGAGGGCGATGAGCCCGAGCACGTCAACCTGATCCTGGAGGGCTGGGCCTGCCGCTACAAGCAGCTGGAGGACGGGCGGCGCCAGATCATCTCGTTCTTCCTGCCCGGCGACCTGTGCGATCCGCACGTCTTCGTGCTGCGCGAGATGGACCACTCGATCGGCACCATCACGCCAGTGCGCCTCGCCGAGATCCACCGCGACCAGATCCTCCACGTGACTGAGGAGCACCCGCGCATCACGCAGGCGCTCTGGTGGGAGATGCTGGTGACGGCGGCCATCCAGCGCGAGTGGACGGTCAACCTCGGCCAGCGCACCGGGCGGGAGCGGATCGGGCACCTCCTGTGCGAGCTGTTCATCCGGCTGCGCGGGGTCGGGCTGACGGAGGGCGACAGCTGCCTCCTGCCGGTCACGCAGGTGGATCTGGGCGATGCGACGGGCCTATCGAACGTGCACGTCAACCGGGTGCTGCAGGAGCTGCGCGCGAGCGGCCTGATCGTGCTGCGCGGCAAGCGCCTGACGATCCCGGATCTGGAGGCGCTTCAGCGCGTCGCGCTCTTCAATCTCAACTACCTGCATCTCTACCGCGAAGGCCCAGACTTCGACGCGAACGGGTCCGATCAGCCTCTGGCATGACGACTTGATCGGCGAGCCCTCAGTCGTGCTCGCACTTCGCAACGCTCGTCACATCAATAGCCCCGCCTAGCCACGCACGAAGCCCGTCGCGCCCGCAAGGCCGTGAGGTGTTGCTCGGTGTCTCGCAGCGCCTGCTCGGCCGCGGCGGCGTCCCGACCGTGGCTGATCTGATCCGCAATGCGCATCAGTTGTGCGATCCGAAGCGTCTCCTCTTCGGCGATATGGCGCTTCGTGAGAGCCAGTTCATAGGCAGCCGGCCATGTCATGGGGCACCTCCATTGCCTCAATGTGGTCTCAACCGCTCTGCGCGGCCTCCTTGGCCGAGAATTGGAGCTTCAGCAGCGTGCGGCGATCCTCGTCCGTGACGAGCATCTGCCACTCGGCGCCATCCCAAAGGCTCCGCCCGGCATCGCGCAAAATGGTACCAGCCGTCTCAATGGCTTTGGCCCGAGCCTCCTCCAGCGAAGCGCACTCGGTACCTTCGTGATCCGCGAGAAACTGGCCGTCGATGATGTTGAAAAAGTAGCGAGCCATGGCGCGCTCCTCTGCAAGCAGGGCGGGAGCGCAGGTCTCTCAGGCGCTGGCAGCCAACATCCGAGCCAACGATAGGTAACATGTAGCCGATCTTGCAGGGCATTGTAATGGTGGGCGCACTGCGTCTTGGTGCCTTTTATGCTACGCTTACTAGCTGCCCTGTCAGCTAAGCTTCAGATCGTCCGCTCCGAACCAAAAGGTGGGCTGTCAGCGCCTCACCGGAAGGCCTGCTGATGGCACGCCTCAGACCTATAACCTGAGCTGCTGAAACGTCCTGTGTGGATGGCTCCCGCGTTGCAAGGGGATCTGTGACGAATTGGCGTTTCGGTCGGGTGCCGTCTTGTGTCCGGCCTGTTCGCGCGGTCATCGACCGCTGGCCCTGATGGCTTCCGCGGACGAGGTCCCATCCTGCTTCGCGGGCTTCGACGCCCTCGACGTTTAGCGGGTTGTCCTCGTCCCCGGTCTGACCGGTGCGCCATCACTTCACAGGGTCCTCGCAACCTCCTTCACGCGGTACCGGGCTGATCGGTAACTCTCCTCAGACCGCCGCGATGCCGAGTGCGGGCGTCCGGTAGACCTCGCCCCGGACCATGATGGCCCAGATCGCCCGCGCCGTGCGGTTGGCCATCGCGACCGTGACGACCCGCACCGGCTTGCGGGCGAGCAACGCGTTCAGGCGCGGGTCGGCCGCGCTGGGATGGTGCTTGTTGCGCCGGACGAGCGAGGTCATGCCGGTGACGAGAAGCCGGCGCAGGTACTGATCGCCCATCTTTGAGATCCGGCCGAGCCGTTCCTTGCCGCCGCTGGAGTTGTTGAGCGGTGTCAAACCCAGCCAGGCCGCAAACTGACGCCCGGAGCGGAAGTGGCTCGGATCAGTGACGGTGGCGGCCAGCGCGGTCGCGCCGAGCAAGCCGACGCCGGGCACGGTGGCGATGCGTCGGGCGAGATCGTTCGAGCGGTACCAAGCCAGCAGGTCGCGTTCGAGCCGGTGGATACTGTCCTGCACCGCGATCGCCTGCTCGGCCAGGGCGCCGATCACCTTGGCGGCCAGCTTCGGGACCTCGTGCGCCTCACCGGCGATCGCACGCCGTACGAAGGCGAGGGCATGAGTGAGGCCCTTCGGGATATCGATGCCGAACTCGGCCAGCAGCCCGCGGACCATGTTGACCAACTGCGTGCGCTGCCGGACCAGGAGATCGCGCGTCCGATGCAGAGACAAGGCTGATTGCTGCTCGACCGATTTGATCGGCACGAAGCGCATGGTCCGGCGCGTGACAGCCTCGCAGATCGCCTCGGCGTCCGCCGCATCAGTCTTACCGCGCTCTACGTACGGTTTGACGTAGGCCGGCGGCATCAGTCGCACCGCGTGACCGAGGGCCGTGAGTTCGCGCGCCCAATGATGGCTCGTGCCGCAAGCTTCCATGCCGATCAGACAGGGCGGGAGCTTGCGGAAGAAGGGCATCACCTGCGCCCGCCTGAGCGCGCGCCGGACGAGAACCCCGCCCGTGCAACTGATGGCGTGCACTTGGAAGACGTTCTTGGCCAAGTCGATGCCGACGGTCGTGATCTCCATCGTAGTGGCTCCAAGCTCCTGCTGCATGACAGCACCTTCTTGGCGCCGCAGCGCCGGGAGCGGGAGCCATCCAGCCCATCTGCTTCGGAGACCCTCTACAACTCACATGGATGGCCGGAATGGGCGGATTGTGTTGGAAAAACTCCGTTTGACCCTCTCTTGAGGGCAACAACCTACAACACCTGGGGTAGCGGCGAGCGGTAGCCACCAGCCATAGAGATGTCGGTCCGTGCTCTGGAGTTTTTCAACACAATCGGCGCGAAGCAGCCATCCAGAGATTGCCGCAAGCAGCACGCGATGAGATGTGTACGCTGTCGGCCGGTTCTAACATGATGATCTAGACAGCGTAGGAAAGGCGGAGCAGGCTGTCCCGAAATAGATGCGCGAGGACGCCATGTGGCAGCGGCTTCTTTCTGCAATCGTGCTCGGCATCTTCATTTCCGACGCTGCGACAGCGCAAACAGTACTCAAGCTCGGCATATTAGGCGATCAATCTGGCGCGTATTCTGCCATCGGCGGTCAGGGTTCAGTCGTCGCTGCGCAGATGGCAGTCGAAGATTTCAGACCATCCGAGCGCGGCCTCAAGGTGGAAGTCGTCTCTGGCGACCACCAGAACAAGCCCGAGATCGGCGTGGCGTTCGCCCGCCAGTGGTTCGAGCGGGACGGTGTTGAAGCCATCTTCGACGTGCCGTCCTCATCGGTGGCCCTAGCGGTCAGTGACGTCGCGAAGGAGAAAAATAAGGCGCTGGTCGTCACGGGAGCCGGGACCGCCGATCTGACAGGCCCGAAATGCAGCCCCAACACCGTCCACTGGGCCTACGACACGGTGGCGCTCGCCAACGGCACCGGCAGTACGATGGTCAAGCGAGGCGGCGACACATGGTTCTTCATCGCCGCCGATTACGTCTTCGGCCAGACACTCCAGCGCGATACCACCGCAGTCGTGGAGAAGAACGGCGGCAAGGTCATCGGCTCGATCAAGGCGCCATTCCCGACCGCTGATTTCTCCTCCTACCTACAACAAGCTCGGGACTCCGGCGCCAGGGTGATCGGACTGGCGAACTCTGGAGCCGACACCATCAATGCGGTCAAGCAGGCGGGTGAGCAGGGCATCAGTTCCAAGGGGCAGGCGCTCGCGGCGCTCCTCATCTACTCGTCAGACGTACACACACTGGGAACGAAGGCGGCGCAGGGGCTCGTCCTGACCGAGCCGTTCTACTGGGACCTCAACGATGCGACGCGGGCCTTCTCGGATCGCTTCGCCCACCAGTTTGGAGGCAAGAAGCCGACCTCGAACCAAGCCGCCGTGTATGCGGGCGTGATGCACTACTTAAGAGCGGTGGAAGCTTTGAAATCGGCGTCCGACGGGGCAGCGACAGTCGCCAAGATGAAGGAGATGCCGGCCGACGATCCGCTTTTCGGCAAGGGCGAGATCCGACAGGACGGCCGCAAGATCCATGACATGTACCTGTTCGAGGTCAAGCAGCCATCTGAGTCCAAAGGCGAGTGGGACCTCTACAAGTTGCTGTCCACCATATCTGGACACGAAGCGTTTCGCCCGGTCGCCGAGGGCGGCTGCCCGCTGGTGAAAGGACAGGCGGCAAAACGCTGAGATGTCCGGGCGATGTCCAGCGCTTGAGGCTTTGTAGCTCGGAGCGAGCATGTCCGCTTTTGGGTGAGATCATTTCCGGCTCGGATGGCCGGATCGAGCGCAAAGGAGAAGGGCTGCTTCCGGACGCGAAGCTAAAGCTTGGCTCTCGCTTCGGACACCACTGCTATTTAACCTGACGAGCAGTTGAGCATCAGTCCCGCCCATTCGGCGATGGGAGATGGTGTCCGCAGCAGGCTCGGACTGAGTCTCTGGAGGAACGCGAACCAGTCTCCAGCCGCGTGAGCCGGAAGTCAGCGGAAACTGCACCGTAATGCAGGAGATTGGGAGGCGATCCCACCTTCAGAAGGCAGGAAGAAGTTGTCCGTTAAGCCGCTCAGAGACGGCGCCGAACGAACCCAAGCCGTTACGCGCGGCCGAACAGCGTCTTCGGAGAGCGAGGCGCTCGGTTTCACCAGGAATGCCTGGTGGAGCTGAGGGGATTCGAACCCCTGACCTCCGCAGTGCGATTGCGGCGCTCTCCCATCTGAGCTACAGCCCCGTCGAGGCGCCGGCCTTGTAGGCTTTGGCCCCTCAGCCTGTCAATTCCCGAATCTCGCTGCCCTCCCGCCGTAGCGCGGTTCGGGCGCGGGCCGACGAGGACATCAGATCCCCGCATGAACGCCTTCATCTGGCTCTTCGACACCGTCGTTCAGCTCTTCATCTACGTCCTCATCGCCAGCGCCGTCCTCAGCTGGCTCGTGGCCTTCAACGTGGTGAACGTGCGCAACCCGATCGTCGCCCAGATCGGCGAGGTGCTCTACCGGATCACGGAGCCGGTCCTGCGGCCGATCCGCAACCTCCTGCCGAACCTCGGCGGCATCGACATCTCTCCCATCATCCTGATCCTGCTGCTCCTGTTCGCGAGCCGCCTGCTCCACGAGTTCGTGCCGACGCAGACCACCGTCTACACCCGCTGAGGCGAGGCGCGGTCGCCCGCACCCCGAAGGACGAGACGAACCGACCCCATGAAGACCAATCCCGGCCGCTTCTTCGAGGATTTCCGCCTCGGCGAGACCATCCGCCACGCGACCCCCCGCACGGTGACGACCGGCGACGTGGCGCTCTACACGGCGCTCTACGGCCCGCGCTTCGCCGTGCAGTCGTCCGACGCCTTCGCCCGCGCGATCGGCTACCCGCAGAGCCCGCTCGACGACCTGCTCACGTTCCATGTCGTGTTCGGCAAGACGGTGCCCGACGTCTCGCTCAACGCGCTCGCCAATCTCGGCTACGCCGAGGGCGGCTTCCGGCGCCCGGTCTATCCCGGCGAGACCCTCTCGACCGTCTCCGAGGTGATCGGCCTCAAGGAGAGCTCCAACCGCCAGACCGGCGTCGTCTACGTGCGCTCGGTGGGCTCGGACGCCGCGGGCGAGACGGTGCTGAGCTACTGCCGCTGGGTTCTGGTGCGCAAGCGCGACCCCGAGGCGACGATCGCCGAGGAGCACGTGCCGAGCCTCGCCAAGGCGGTCGACCCGGCCGACCTCGCCGGGGCGATCCCGCCGATCGACCGCGCGGCCTACGATCTCGACCTCGCTGGAAGCCCCTACCGCTTCTCGGACTACGCGGCCGGCGAGCGCATCGACCACGTCGACGGCATGACCGTGGAGGAGGCCGAGCACCAGATCGCGACGCGGCTCTACCAGAACACCGCCAAGGTGCATTTCGACGCCTTCGCCACCAAGGAGACCCGCTTCGGCCGGCGCCTGATCTACGGCGGCCACGTGATCTCGCTGGCCCGCGCGCTGAGCTTCAACGGGCTCGCCAACGCCTTCTCGATCGCCGGCATCAATGCCGGGCGCCACGTGGCGCCGCTGTTTTCCGGCGACACGGTCTACGCCTGGAGCGAGGTCGTCGAGACCGCCGACCTGCCGGGCCGGGACGATGTCGGCCTGCTGCGCCTGCGCACGGTGGCCACCAAGAACCAGCCCTGCGGCGCCTTCCCCGACCGGCAGGGCGAGGGCTACGACCCGGCGGTGATCCTCGACCTCGATTACTGGGCCTTCATGCCGAAGTGAGGGGCGCCTCGCGCCCTCAGCCCGAGGCGAGCAGGCCGAGCACGGCCTGCCGCAGGGGGTTGCCCGGGTCGGAGAGCAGGCGCAGGGCCATCGCGCAGGCGATGGTGACGAGGAGCGGCCGGATCAGCCGGGCGCCGAGGCGCACGGCGAGGGCGGAGCCGATCTGCGCGCCGAGGAAGGCGCCCACCGCCATCGCGAGGCCGATCGGCCAGACCACGTGGCCCGAGGCGGCGAACAGGGCGAGGCTGCCGAGGTTGCTCGCCGCGTTCGCGAGCTTGGTGTGGGCGGTCGCCCGGACCACGCCGAGGCCGAGCAGCGTCACAAATCCGACCATGTAGAAGGCCCCTGCCCCGGGGCCGAACACGCCGTCGTAGAACCCGACCGCGGGCGCCGCGCTGAGGGCGAAGGCGCTCGGAGTGAGCCGCGCGGCGGCGTCCTCGCTGCTCATGCGCTTGGCCGTCGCGAAGTAGAGCGCGATCCCGACGAGAAGGACGGGCACGCCGGCGTCGAGCACGGCCCGCGGCAGCAGGCTCACGCAGAGCGCGCCGAGGATCGAGGCCGCACCCGCGGTGACGGCGATGGGCCAGGCCCGCGGCCAGTCGATCAGGCCGCGCCGGGCGAAGGCGACGGTGGCCGAGCAGGAACCGGCGCTGCCCTGCAGCTTGTTCGTCGCGATGGCGCTGACGGGGTCGAGCCCCGCCAGGATCAGGGCCGGCATGGTGATGAGGCCGCCCCCGCCCGCGATGGCGTCGACGCAGCCCGCCGCCATCGCGACCGCGAACAGGCCCGCGATCAGCCCCGGATCGACACCCCAGATCATCCCGTCATTCCCCGCGCCCGCCGGCCGGCGGCCGCGCCTGCATAGTCCAGGCGCGCGGGAAATCACACGGCGGCGAGCAGCCCCTGGCCGAGCCAGCCGCCGGGCTGCGGCACGCCGGGCAGGGCGAAGAAGTAGCCGCCCCCGATCGGCCGGATGTACTCCTCCAGCTGCTCGCCGCTGAGCCGGGTCTGGATCGCCAGGAAGCCCGCCGTGAGGTCGGCCTGGTAGCAGGCGAAGAGCAGGCCCATGTCGAGCTGCCCCGCCGGGGTGAGGCCGCGGGAGTAGTTGTAGCTGCGGCGCAGGATCAGGTTGGAGCGGGTCTCGGCGCTGCGCGGGTTGGCGCGGCGGATATGGGCGGCGAGCGCGATGCGGGCCCCCTCCGGATCCTGCCCGTAATCCGGGCTCGCCCGCTCGTGGTCGCGGCCGAGCGGCGCCCCGCTCGCCTTGTGGCGGCCGATGATCGCCTCCTGCTCGCGCAGGGGGGTGCGGTCCCAGCGCTCGACCAGGGTGCGGATCACCCGCACCACCTGGTAGCTGCCGCCCACCGTCCAGGCCGGCTCGGAGCCCCCCGCCCTCACCCAGACGTAGCGGTCCATCAGCTCGGCGTTGCGCGCGTCGAGGTTCGCCGTGCCGTCCTTGAAGCCGAGGAGGTTGCGCACGGTGTCGGCGCCCATCGACTTCACCACGTGCGGCGGCAGGAAGCCCTCGATCTTCCAGCGCACCGTCGCGAGGCCCGGCAGGTGCTTGAGCACGTCGCGCAGGGCGTGGATGTTGGTCTCGGCGGTATTGGCGCAGAGCTGCAGCATCAGGTCGCCGTGGCACTGGCTCGCGTCGAGGGCGTCGTTGGGGAAGCGCTCCATCTGGCCGAGCCGGCGGGGCCGGAGCTTGGCGAGGCCGAACCGGTAGTCGAACAGGCTCGCGCCGACCGAGAGGGTGGCGGTGAGGTTGTCGGGGAAGACGACGGGGCCGAGCAGGCCGGAATCGGGCGCGGGCAGGCGCGGGTCGATCTCGGGCACCGGGCCGCCCCTCGTCAGGAAGGCGAGGCGCTCGGTCAGGATCTGGAACAGGCGCGCGAGCTCGTCCCGGTTCTCGGCCAGGACGTCGAAGGCGGCGTAGAGCACGCTCGCGGGCTGGGGCGTGACGATGCCGGCCTGATGGAACCCGTGGAAGGGCTGCGCGTCCCGGGTGCCGTCGCTGCGCGCGTCGGGCATGGTCTCGCCCGCGGGCCCCTGAGGCGGCGCCTCCTGGCTCGCCCGGGCCGGCAGCGCCAGGACGCCCGCGGCCCCGATGACCCCGATCAGCCCGCGCCGCGACGGTCCCGCCCCGTTCGCCCCCTGCCCGCTCATGACCATCCTCCCGCCTGCACCGTCCTCATCCCGCCCGCCGGCACCCACCTCTCCCG
>NZ_BJZU01000116.1 GCF_007992195.1 Methylobacterium oxalidis
GGTGAGGGGTGCGGCTTTCCCGGAGAGGTCGCATCCTGCCCCTCTCCCGCACGGGAGAGGACGTCCGCGATCCGCCTCCCCCGGACGGGTGCGGTGCCCGCGCGTCGCCATCAGTCGAGCCCCAGCCGCCCGCGCAGGGTCGCGAGCTCCTCGGCGAGCACCGTCACCGGGCCCTTCAGCGCATTCCGGTCCCGGTCGGTCAGGCGGTCGTAGCTGACGAATCCGTCGGCCGTGCGGTGGCGGGCGAGCTGCGCCTCGATGCGGCTGAAGGCCCGCTCCGTCCGGTCCACGAAGGCGGGATCGCCGGCCGTGAGGTGGGGGCGCAGCAGGCCGAAGATGGTGCGCGCGCCCTCCAGATTGCCCGAGAGGTCCCAGAGGTCGGTGCGGCTGTAGCGCTCCTCCTCGCCGCTGATCTTGGTGGCGGCGATCTCCTCGATCAGCGTCGCCGCGCCGCCCACCATCCGCACGGCCGGGATCGCGAGGTCGGCGACGCGCTCGCGCAGCTCCGCGGCGTCCGCCACGAGGCGCTCGGCGATCGGGTTGAGACCGGCCGTGCTGCGGTCGAGGAAGAGGCCGCGCTCCAGCCTGTGGAAGCCGATGAAGGCGGGGTCGCGGTCCTTCATCTCGAAGGCGTCGGCGCGCATGTCCAGGCTGCGGGCGAGCTCCGGCACCATCAGGGCGACGGGCTCGATGCGCTCGTAGGGCTGCCGGGCCGGCGCGTAGAGGGCCTGCGCCTCCGCGAGCCGCCCCGCCTTCACGGCGTCCGCGAGCCGGACGGTGCGGCCGAGGAACTCGTCGGCCTGGGCGAGCACGTAGCGCCGGTAGGCGGCGACCGGGCCGGACAGGTCCGCGGCGCGCCCCGCGGCCTGCGGGTACTCGCCGGCCGCTGCCGGCTGGCCGCAGGCGGCCAGGACGAGGGCGAGGGCGAGCACGCGGATGCGGCGCCGGCCCGGCCGGTCCGGGGCCGGGACGAGCCCGCGCTGCTGGTCGGGAGTGTCGCCGCGCATGTCCGCCTGGAAGCCCGTCCGATGCGCCCGGATCACCTGCGCCCGGGCGGAAGCGGGCGCGGTTCTGGGCCGGCAGTCCCGCGCCCGTCGGTGCTCGCGGACACGCGCGGCGTCAGGGATCGCGGACGGGACGGGTGCATCGCGGGACGACCTGTTCTTCCCGGTATCCGATGCCGGGCCGGACCCGCCAATACAATCAGCAATAGAATCTCTCAACGCGCCTGCGGCGATCCGCGCGGCTTCGCACCCCGCTCAGGCGATGCGGGCCCTCCCGCGGCGTCCCGCCGCGCGGACCTCCCCGCCTCCGGGGCGCCGGGCGATCTCGTCGGCGCTCGCGGCCCGGCCGTATAGGTAGCCCTGCCCGCAGCGGCAGCCCATGCGGACGAGGGCGGCCTCCTGCTCGCGCGTCTCGATGCCCTCGGCCACGACCGCGAGATCGAGGCTCCGGCCGATGTCGAGCACCGCCCGCACGATCGCGGCGTCGTGGGGGTCGGCCAGGATGTCGCGCACGAAGCCGCGGTCGATCTTGAGCTTGGTGAGCGGGAAGCTCTTGAGCGTCGAGAGCGAGGCGTAGCCGGTGCCGAAATCGTCCAGCGCGATGCCGACCCCCTTGGCGTGCAGGCGGCGCAGGGGGTGCAGGGTGGCCGCGTCGTCGAGGAGCGCGATCACCTCCGTCACCTCGAGTTCCAGCGCCTCGGGCGGCAGCCGGTGGCGGGCCAGCGCCTCCAGCACGACGTCGGCGAGGGTGCCGGCCCGCACCTGCTCGGCGAAGAGGTTCACGGCCACCCGCAGGGGCAGGCCGGCGGCCCGCCACGCGGCGGCCTGGCGGCAGGCCTCGTCGATGGTCCACCAGCCGAAGCGGAGGGCGAGCGCGCTCGACTCGATGGCCGGCAGGAACTCGCTCGGCGGCAGCAGGCCGCGCTCCGGATGCTGCCAGCGGATCAGCGCCTCGACGCCGCGGATCTCGCCCGAGGGGAGGTCGACCTGCGGCTGGTAGGCCAGCACGATCTCCCCGCGCAGGAGGGCGCCGCGCAGGGTGTCCTGCAGGGCCCGCCGCTCCGCCGCGACGCTGCGCATCGCGGGCTCGTAGAGCCGGACGCAGCCGGCCGCCTCGCGCCGGGCCCGTTCGAGGGCGAGGTCGAGGCTCGCCATCAGCTCCTCGGCGTCGGACCCGTGCGCGGGGGCGAGGGCGGCGCCGATCCGGGCGCCGACGTGCAGGACGTGCTCGTCGAGGCGGAACGGGTCGGCGAAGGCCGAGATCAGCCCCTCGGCCAGGGCCTGCACGGCCCCCGCCTCGGCGGCCTCGGGCAGCAGCACCGCCAGCTCGTCCTCGCCGATGCGGGCGAGGAGCGCGTCCGGCGCGAGCCGGCCGGTCAGCCGCAGGACGAGGGCTTCGAGGAGCGCGTCGCCGACGGCGTGGCCGAGGCCGTCGGCGATGCCGCGCAGGCCCTCGACGGCGATGGCCAGCACCGTGGCGGGCCGGCTCTCCGCCAGGAGCGCGGCGAGATCGTCGGTGAGGCGGGCCCGGTTCGGCAGGCCGGTGCGCGGGTCCTGGTGGGCTAGGCGCATGAGCCGCGCGTCGCGCCGCCGCCGCTCGGAGATGTCGCGCAGGACCGCCCCGACCCCCATCGCCGCCCCCTCCCCCCACAGGGTGAGGGAGAGTTCGACCGGGATCTCGCTGCCGTCGCGGCACAGGGCGGTGACCTCGACGCTCCGGCCGGCGAGCCGCGCCTCCCGCCCGGCGGCGACGCCCGCCATGCCGGCGACGTGGTGGCCGCGCAGGCGCGGCGGCACGATGAGGCTGACGTTGCGGCCCAGAAGCCCGCCCGCGGGGTAGCCGAGCAGGCGCTCGCAGGCCGCGTTCGCGAAGGTGATGGTGCCGGCCGCGTCCGTCGTGATGACGGCCGTGGCGGTGGCGCCGACGAAGCTGTCCGCGTCGCGCCGCGCCATCGTCCGGCGCCGGGCGGCGACCGCGTCCATGACCACCCCGCCGAGGCGGGCGAGTTGCGCGCGCGCCTGGGCGCCGGGCGCTGGGCGCGGCCGGCGGTCCGCCACGCAGATCGCGCCGAGCCGGTGGCCGCTGCGCGTCACGAGGGGAGCGCCGGCGTAGAAGCGGATCCCGAGCGGGCCGCGCACGGCCGCGCTGTCGCGGAAGCGCGGGTCCGCGGCGGCGTCGGGGACGACGAGGACGCCGTCGCCCGCGCCGTCGAGGCCGGCGCCGGCCGGGATCGGGGGATGGACGAGATGCCGGCAGAGGCCGTCGTCCTTCGGGAAGTCGGTGATGGCGCCGAAGCCGACGCTCGCCTTCAGCCACTGGCGCTCGGCGTCGAGGAACGAGATCGCGCAGAGCGGCGCCTCGAACAGCGCGGCGGCGAGGTCCGCCACCCGGTCGAAGGCGGCCTCCGGGCCGGTCCCGACGATGCGGCAGCGCATCAGGGAAGCGAGGCGGGCGCGCTCCGGCTCGGCCGCGCCGAGCTCCGCCTCGTCGATCGTCGTTCCCTGCATCGCCATCGTTGTCCCGGCCGCGCATCCGCGGGCGGCCGGGACTTTCGTCGTGCAGGCGCTAGAGAACCGTTAATGCTGGCGGCCGTTCTGCGGCGCCTCGTCACCCCTGTGCTTGCGGGAGACCTCGGCCCCGGCCCGAACGGCGGGGTTCGATACTGAGCGCGGCGCGCCGGAATCGCGCGCCGGCCTTCACGGCCGCTGCGCCACCACTCAGCGGACGATGACCTTGGTGCCGACCCGGACGCGGTCGTAGAGGTCGGTGACGTCCTTGTTGGTCATGCGGATGCAGCCGGAGGAGACCGCCGCGCCCATCGTCTCGGGCTCGTTCGAGCCGTGGATGCGGTAGAGCGAGGAGCCGAGATAGAGCGCGCGCGCGCCGAGCGGGTTGTCCTGGCCGCCCGCCATGTAGCGCGGCAGGTCGGGCCGGCGGGCGAGCATCTGGGCCGGCGGGCGCCAGTCCGGCCATTCCTTCTTCATGGTCACGGTCTTGGTGCCCGACCACGAGAAGCCCTGGCGGCCGACGCCGACGCCGTAGCGGATCGCCGCACCGCGCCCGAGCACGTAGTAGAGCCGGCGCTGGCTCGTGGAGACCACGATCGTGCCGGGCTTCTCGGGCCCCGTCCACGCGACCGTCTCGCGCGGGATCGCCTGCGTGCGGAAGATGTTCATGAAGTCGGCGAGCGGCCCGCTGTCGAACGGGCCGGCCTGCGCGGCGCCGGAGGCCAGCGTCACGGCGGTAGCGAGGAGGGATGCGGCGATGGCGCGACGCCTCGTCATGGTCGTTTCCTTCTGCGGCGGAGCGCGGCGCGGCAGGCCGATATGCGCGGCCCGGTCGTGCGCGTCCGACTCCTGTGCCCGAGGCTTGGCCGCGGCGCCCGGGGTGGTCAAGCCGGGCTGCTCGGACCATCGAGAACCTGTGGGATTTGGGCAACGCCCTCTTGACAGGGCAGGAATTTTTCGAAGTCGACGACGAATCGGATCCATCTCGCAAACCGCTAAGCTGCGGTCCGCACTGCGGAAATTCGGTCGAAATCCCTCCTGTTTTGTTCCGCACGCATGGCTGACAGGATGTCGCAGGTGATTGCGGCCCGGGTGCGCCTGTCCCTAATGTCCGCCTCGTGATGGCTCGAACCGCGATCGACAGGCTGCGCCGAAAGGCGGCCCGAACCGGCGCGTCCGGCTCCGCCCGGTCGGGCCGGGCGGGCGTGCTGGCGGCCTTGCTCGCCGTCCTGATCGTGGTCCTGGCGGGCCTGCCCGACGACCGCTACGCCAGCCTGATGCCCCGCGGCGAGACGCCGGGCACGGCGCTCAGCGCCGCGTCGGCGGGCCTCGCCGCCTCCCCGCACGCCTGGAAGGCGGACAGGCGCACCCTGTCCTCCCTCACGGCAGCGGACGCGGACGACCCGCCCACCGACGATCGCCGGCTGGTGCCGGACGCGATCGGTTTCGAGCGCCTGTCGCCGGACACGGCCTTCCCGCCCCGGACCAGCGCGCCGCTGCCGTCCGCCGCGGCCTCCCTCCCCGAACGACCACCGAAATCGGCCTGATCCTCCCGTGCCCCGCCGCGCTCACGCGGACGTGAGGCCGCACGGGAGCTGCCGCGAGCGCCTGCCGTTGGATCGCCCAGATCGCCCGGCATGACTCGCACCCGGCGCGAACCGGACCGCCCCTGCGCGGCCGCCGCGCGCCCGATGCGGGGAGAACCCTGCATCCCGACGACCGGGTCGTGATCCAGCCCCCTGGCCCGGCGCTTGCCACGCTGCACGGACCCCGCCGAGCCGGGCGGGCCGGCCGTGCCCGTTCGAGCCGTGCCGGCCGCCAGAGCGCGAACGCGCCGCGCGGCCGAGACAGCGCACCGTGTCTCAGGAGCCCC
>NZ_BJZU01000117.1 GCF_007992195.1 Methylobacterium oxalidis
CCGACGCAACGGCCGTCATGCCGGCGAGAACGGTGGAGGCAAGGAGAAGCTTTTTCATCATCACTGGTCCTGTCTGGCGAAAGCCGGCGCGCTTTTAGGCTGCGGGAGCGATCGGGTCTGTCGCTTTCGTGCAACAAGCCCGTCCAGATAAGCCCCAAGGAGTCAACGAAACGTGAAGGTTAGAGCGAGGTAAGATTTCGGCGTCCGAGCAAGTGTCCCAGCGCACACGGTGGCGGACGCGAACAAAGCTTGCGAGAGTATGAAGGAATGCAGCCACAATCCTGTCAGAATGAACGGAAGCTGCGCCCAAAGTCTGCAGGATCGTGCGGAATCGGACGCCGGGCGGCGCTTTAGTTCAGGGCAGTCGCCGCCACGCCCTGCCCAGCCGCGGTAGGGGAGCCTTAACCCTGTCCGTGAAATCTCGGCCTCGAGGGCCGTGGCTTCCATCGCGGCCTCGCCGAGGCAGTGTCCCCGCCGATGCCCGATGAGACCCCGTCCGGAGCGGACAGCCGCTCGCCCGTCCTGGCCTGGACCCTGCGGGTCGCGGCCGTGACCCTCGTCCTCGGCTGCGCGGCGGCGCACGGGCTCTCGCGCCTGCACCCGGCGCCGGAGCGCGGCGCCCAGGTCGCGGCGGCGCGGGGCGCGGACCCCGAGACGACCGGCTCGATCGCGGGCAGCGCGGCCTCCGTCTTCCTCGACCCCTGCGCCGTCGTCGGCCGGCTCCGCGCCGCCGCGCGCTGATCTCCCGGCCCTGTCCCGGCCGAAGGGGTGCCCGGCCCGCATCGCAGATTGACAAGCCTCGGCAACACTCTAAGTGTGCCGGCACTCGCATGCGCGGCGGGTCGGGAAACGAGACAGCCGTCAATGCCGTTGCCGCGACGATCTCCTCCGCGCCGGCCGGCGACCTTCCCGCGCGCAACGGTTCTCAAAAGAAGATGTCATTTGCCGATCTCGGATTGAGCGACAAGGTCCTGCAGGCCGTCACCGCCGCCGGCTACACCCAACCGACCCCGATCCAGGCCCAGGCCATCCCGCACGTCCTCGCCCGCCGGGACGTGCTCGGCATCGCGCAGACCGGCACCGGCAAGACGGCGGCCTTCACGCTGCCGATGCTCACGATGCTGGAGGCCGGGCGCGCCCGGGCCCGGATGCCCCGCACGCTGATCCTCGAGCCGACGCGCGAGCTTGCCGCGCAGGTCGAGGAGAATTTCGAGCGCTACGGCACCAACCACAAGCTCAACGTCGCCCTGATCATCGGAGGCGTCTCCTTCGCCGACCAGGACGCCAAGCTGACGCGCGGCACCGACGTGCTGATCGCGACCCCCGGGCGCCTGCTCGACCATTTCGAGCGCGGCAAGCTGCTGCTCACCGGCGTCGAGCTCCTCGTCATCGACGAAGCCGACCGCATGCTCGACATGGGCTTCATCCCGGACATCGAGCGCATCGTGAAGATGGTGCCCTTCACCCGCCAGACGCTGTTCTTCTCGGCGACGATGCCGCCGGAGATCGAGCGGCTCGCCGACATGTTCCTGCACAACCCGCAGCGGATCGAGGTGGCGCGCCCCGCCTCCACCGCCGCGACGATCGTGCAGCGCCTCGTCGCCACGGGAGCTGAGGGCCACGAGAAGCGCGAGCGCCTGCGCGCCCTGATCCGGGCCGAGGGCGAGCTCAGGAACGGAATCATCTTCTGCAACCGCAAGCGCGACGTGGCGCAACTGCAGAAGTCGCTGGCCAAGCACGGCTTCAACGCGGCGGCCCTGCACGGCGACATGGACCAGCGCGCCCGCATGGCGGCCCTCGACGGGTTCCGCAGCGGGGAGACGCCGCTCCTCGTCGCCAGCGACGTCGCAGCCCGCGGCCTCGACATCCCGGCCGTCAGCCACGTCTTCAACTTCGACGTGCCCCACCACCCGGAGGACTACGTCCACCGCATCGGCCGCACGGGCCGCGCGGGCCGGGCGGGGCACGCCTTCACGCTGGTCAGCCGCGGCGACGACCGCTCGCTTCAGGCGATCGAATCCCTGATCGGCCAGCCGATCCCGTGGTTCGACGGCGACCTCGCCTCGCTCCCGGCCTCGGACGGGGAGACGGAGGGGCGCACCCGCCACCGCGGTCGCGGCGGCGAGGCGCGCGGACGCGGCCGCCGCGGTGGCGAGAACGGCAGCGGCGCGGGCACGACCTCGCGCCGGGGCGGTGCCCGCGCGCGGGGGCGGAGCGAGGGCGCGGAGGCTTCCGCATCCCGTGACGCGTCCGCACCCCGCGAGGCGTCTGCATCCCGCGAGGCTTCGGCGTCCCGCGAGGCTTCGGCGCCCCGCGAGGCTTCGGCGTCCCGTGCGGCGTCGATGCCGCGGGAGGCTGCGGCGCCGGCCTCGCCGGCGCGCCAGCGGCCCGAGCGTCCGCAAGCGGACCGGTCCGGGCGCGGACGCCGGCGCCACGAGGAGGACGAGGGCGAGACGCCCGTCGGCCTCGGCGCCCATGTGCCGGCCTTCCTGCTGCGGCCGGCCCCCGTCAAGAAGCGCAAATAAGGGGCTCGTTCCGTCCCGATCCTCCGGGACCGCTTAACCGTCCATCCATCCTCGCGGATGCATTGTCTCACCGACGTGCCGGCCGTCGCACCGGCGGCGCGGTGGGAGAGGTGGTTTGGGTATGAGCGAGGGCAGTCATCACGACCGCGACCGGACCTTCGCACTCTCCCAACGGGCGAACGAGCTGATGCGGGACTACGGCTCCTCGGCGACGCCGCGGGCCTACACCGTCTGGTACACGTACGTCTCGGGCGCGCAGCCCCTGATGAACGACGCGATCAAGCGCCTGACCGCCCAGAACGGCTGCCTCTGCGACAGCGACGTCGACGCCCTCTACGACACCTATATCGATGGCCGCCGGCTCACGATCGCCGCCGAGAAGATGAGCGCCAGCGTGCTCTCCGAGATCGAGGCGATCACCGAGATGATCGATCTCTCGCTCGGCTCGACGGCCCAGTACGGCGAATCGCTGCGGGCGCTCTCGCACGACCTCGCCGGCGCCGCCCTGAACCGCGTGCGCATCCGCGAGATCGTCGCCTCCCTCGTCGCCACGACCCGCGAGGTCGCGGCCAACAACCGGACGCTCGAGGCCCGCATGCGGGAGAGCCGCTCCGAGATCGAGAGCCTGCGCGAGACGCTGGAGGCGACCCGCATCGAGAGCCTCACCGACCCGCTGACCGGCCTCTCGAACCGCAAGCATTTCGAGGAGATGCTGGCGAAGATCGTCGAGAACGCGGCCACGCGGCCCGTCACGTCGAGCCTGATCGTGCTCGACATCGACTTCTTCAAGCGCTTCAACGACCTCTACGGCCATCTCACGGGCGACCAGGTGCTGCGGCTCGTCGCCATCGTCATGCGCGAGCAGGTGCGCCTCAGCGCGACCCTGTCCCGGTTCGGCGGCGAGGAGTTCGGCATCCTCCTGCCCGACACCGACCTCGACACGGCGCGCGGCATCGCCGAGACGGTGCGCACCAGCGTGATGGGCCGGGAGCTCGTCAAGCGCTCGACCGGCGAGTCGCTCGGCAAGGTCACGGTCTCGCTCGGCATCGCCGCCTACCGGCCCGGCGACACCCCCGTCTCGCTGCTCGAGCGCGCGGACCTGTGCATGTTCGCGGCCAAGCGCGGCGGCCGCAACCGCTGCGTCGACGACCGCACCCCGATCGCCGACCTTTCCCGCGT
Organism: Methylobacterium oxalidis; assembly: GCF_007992195.1. Taxonomy (GTDB): domain Bacteria; phylum Pseudomonadota; class Alphaproteobacteria; order Rhizobiales; family Beijerinckiaceae; genus Methylobacterium; species Methylobacterium oxalidis. The sequence goes on from NZ_BJZU01000117.1 coordinate 3,705, forward strand.
CGCCTGAGCGCCTCAGGCCGAGGCGCGCAGGGCCTCCGGGTTGGCGGGCGTGATCGCCACCGACTCGCCGCAGCCGCAGGCGGAGGTCTGGTTCGGGTTGTTGAAGACGAACTGCGCGGAGAGCTTGTTCGTCTGGAAATCCATCTGCGTGCCGAGCAGGAACAGCACCGCCTTCGGGTCGATGAACACGGTCACGCCCTTGTCCTCGACCATGTCCTCGCCGGGCTTGCGCGCCTCCGCGTACTCCATCGTGTAGGACATCCCGGCGCAGCCGCCGTTCTTCACGCCGACCCGCAGCCCGGCGATCGGGCGGTCCGCGTCCGCGATGATGGACTTGATCCGGTCGGCCGCCGCGTCGGTCAGCGACATGACCTTGAAACCTGATGACATCGATGCTCTCCGGCAGCCGGGTTCAAGGCCCGGGCGGGTGCGTACGGGGTGACGCGCGGAAGATAAGCATCCCGAGGGGGCGAATCCACCGCCGCGAGGACACAGCCGGCCCGCTTCCTGTGGTAGGCTCGGCAGCGGGCCCAAGCCGGCGAGGAGGCGGGACGTGGCTGAACCGGCACCACGGCGGATGAGCGCGGAGGAGTTCTTCCTGTGGCAGCGCGGCCAGGACGGGCTCCACGAACTCGTCGACGGTGTGCCGGTGCCGCACCGTCAAGATGATGACCGGCGCGAGCGCCCAGCACGACCGGGCGACCGTCAACATCATCGTCAGCCTCGGGACGCAGCTCCGCGGGACCGGCTGCCGCCCGACCACGGACGACATCGCCCTGCGCACCGGCATCGCGACCCTGCGGCGCCCCGACGTCACCGTGGAGTGCGGCGAGCTCGTCCGCGACGCCTACGAGAACCGCGCGCCGCGCCTCGTGGTCGAGGTCCTGTCGCCCTCGACCGCGAACATCGACCGGTTCCGCAAGCTCGACGAGTACCGGCGTCACCCGAGCCTCGCCTGCATCCTCCTCGTCGAGACGCTGTTCCCGAGTGCCGTCCTGTACCGGCGCGGCGCGGAGGGCTGGGAGCCGGAGACCTACGAGGCCCTGACGGACGTGATCGAGCTCGGCGAGAACGGCGCGCGCCTGGCGCTCGCCGACATCTACGACGGGCTCGGCTTCGGGGCCGCGTCTTAGCTCACCACATGTCGAGGGCGACGCGGGCCTCGTCGGACATGCGGCTCTGGTCCCACGGCGGATCGAACACCATCGTGACCGTGCAGGCCTGCACGCCGGGCACCGCCGAGACGGCGTTCTCGACCCAGCCCGGCATCTCGCCCGCCACCGGGCAGCCCGGCGCCGTCAAGGTCATGTCGATCGCCACCGTGCGGTCGTCGGCGATGTCGACCTTGTAGATCAGGCCGAGCTCGTAGATGTCGGCCGGGATCTCGGGGTCGTAGACGGACTTGAGGGCCGCCACGATGTCGTCGGTGAGCCGGTCGAGCTCTTCCGGCGGGATGGCGGTGGCGGCCGCCACGGCGGGGGCGTTGGTGCCGCCGGTGATCGTTGCATCGGACATTCGCGAACCTTTCGGCGACTTGATCAGGCGAACAGCGCCTCGGCCCTGGCGAGCGCCTCGACCAGGGCGTCGACCTCGGCCTTCGTGTTGTAGAGGCCGAAGGAGGCGCGGCAGGTCGAGGTGACGCCGAATCGGCTGAGGAGGGGCATCGCGCAGTGCGTGCCGGCGCGGACCGCGACGCCCTGGCGGTCGATCACGGTGGCGATGTCGTGGGCGTGCGCGCCCTTCACCTCGAAGGCGATGACGCCGCCCTTGTCCCGCGCCTGCCCGATGATGCGCACCGAATTCATCGCGGAGAGCCGGTCCTGCGCGTAGTCCGTCAACGCCGCCTCGTGGGCGGCGATCCGGTCGCGCCCGACGCCCATCATGAACTCGAGCGCCGCGCCGAGGCCGACCGCCTCGACGATCGCCGGCGTGCCGGCCTCGAAGCGGTGGGGCGGGTCGTTGTAGGTGATGGCATCCTCGGTGACGGTGCGGATCATCTCGCCGCCGCCCTGGTAGGGGGGCAGCCGCTCCAGCCACGCCTTCTTGCCGTAGAGCACGCCGATGCCGGTGGGCCCGTACACCTTGTGGCCGGTGAAGACGTAGAAGTCGCAGTCGAGCGCCTGCACGTCGATCTCGCGGTGGACCGCGCTCTGAGCGCCGTCGAGGAGCACCGGCACGCCGTGCGCGTGGGCGATGCGCACGATCTCCTCGGCCGGCGTCACCGTGCCGAGCACGTTCGACATGTGGGTCAGCGCGACCATCCTGGTGCGCGGCGTGAAGAGCTTCTCGTATTCCTCGACGAGGAAGTTGCCGTCGTCGTCCACCGGCGCCCACTTGATCACGGCGCCGCGGCGCTCGCGCAGGAAGTGCCAGGGCACGATGTTGGAGTGGTGCTCCATGATCGAGAGGATGATCTCGTCGCCCTCGCCGATCAGCCCCGCCCAGCCCATCGAGCTCGCCACGAGGTTGTAGGCCTCGGTGGCGTTGCGGGTGAAGATGATCTCGTCCGTCGAGGCGGCGTTCAGGAACTGCCGGGTCGTCTCCCGGGCGCCCTCGAAGCCCTCCGTCGCGGCGTTGGCCATGTAGTGCAGGCCGCGGTGCACGTTGGCGTAGGCACCCTCCATGCAGCCGACCATCGCGTCGATCACCGCCCGCGGCTTCTGCGCGGAGGCGGCGTTGTCGAGGTAGACGAGCGGCTTGCCGTAGACGGTCTGCGACAGGATCGGGAATTCCCGCCGGATCGCCTCGACGTCGTAGGGGGTCTGTAGGACGGGTGCGTTCATGAACTCTTCCGCGTGACGCCGGACGCCCCTCCCCCGGGATCGGGAGAGGGGCTCATCGCTCAGCCCCGCCTCGCCAGCCAGGCCTCGACCTCGCCGATCAGGGCGGCGCGGGCGCCCTCGTGCGTGACCGCCTCGACCGCCTCGCCGAGGAAGGCCTGGACGAGCAGGCTCTCGGCCTGCTGGCGCGGCAGGCCGCGGGCCATCAGGTAGAAGAGCAGGTCCTCGTCCGGCGCGCCGCAGGTGGCGCCGTGGCCGCAGGCGACGTCGTCGGCGAAGATCTCCAGCTCCGGCTTGTTCATCATCTGCCCCTCGTCCGTGAGGAGGAGGCAGTCGGACTTCATCTTGCCGTCGGTCTGCTGGGCGACCTGCTCGACGATGATCTTGCCCTGGAACACGCCGGTCGCGTCGCCGTCGATCACCGTCTTGAACAGCTCGCGGCTGACGCCGCCGACGGCCGCGTGATCGGCGAGCAGCGTCGAGTCGGCGAGCTGCCCGTTGCCCAGCATGGTGGCGCCGTTGACGGTCGCCGTCGCGTTCTCGCCCCCGAAGTACAGGTAGATCTGGTGGCGCGAGAGCACTGCCCCGGTCACGAGGTTCACCGTCTCGATGTGCGACCCGGCGCCGAGCCGGGCCGAGATGGTGGAGAGCGCCACGGCCTCGCGGCCCTCGCCGTTGAGCCGGGTGTGGTGGAAGCGGGCCCGGTCGCCGATGACGACGTCGAGGACGTCGTTCGGCTGGTAGGCGACGCCGTCCGGGCCCTCGTGGGTCTCCAGCAGCGTCAGCTCGGCCTCCTCCTCCAGCACCACGAGCACGCGGGTCGCCGTCGAGAAGGCGTCGCTGCCCGTGCCGACGAAGCGCAGGTGCAGCGGCATCGCGACCTTGGCGCCCGGCGCCACCCGGATCAGGGCGCCGTCCGCCATGAAGGCGGCGTTGAGCTGGTAGATCGGGTTCTCGCGGGTCTGGGCGACCGGGGCGAGCTGGGCGAGCAGCGGGTCGTTGTTCGTCAGCGCCGCCTCAAGCGGCGTCACGGTCACGCCCTGCGGCACGCTGCCGAGGTCGGACCCCTCGGCCACGAGGTGGCCGTTGACGAAGGCGAGGCGCACGGCCTCGATGCCGGAGAAGCCCTTCGCGGCCTCGAGAGCGGCCCGGGCGGCGTCCGCGGGCGGCGCCTCGGCCGGCGGGGCCGCCTCCTTCAGGGCGGCGCGCAGGTCCGTGTACTTGAACGCCTCGACCCGCCGGCTCGGCAGGCCCACCGCCTCGAAGTAGCGGAACGCCTCCTCGCGGGCGATCGAGACGCCCGTGGGGAACTTCATGCGCGCGACCTCGAACAGCTTCGTCAGGCCGGCCTCGGCGGGTGTGCGGAGATTGGTGACGTCCGCCATGGCTCAGGCCGCCTCGCTCGCGCGGTACTCGGCGTAGCCGGAGGCCTCGAGCTCGAGCGCGAGCTCCTTGCCGCCGGACTTCACGATCCGCCCCTGGGACATGACGTGCACGGTGTCGGGCACGATGTGGTTCAGGAGGCGCTGGTAGTGGGTGATGACGAGGAAGGAGCGCCCTTCCGCGCGCAGCGCGTTCACGCCCTCGGAGACGATGCGCAGCGCGTCGATGTCGAGGCCGGAATCGGTCTCGTCCAGCACGCAGAACTGCGGCTGCAGCAACGCCATCTGGAGGATCTCCATGCGCTTCTTCTCGCCGCCGGAGAAGCCGACGTTGAGCGCGCGCTTGAGCATCTCCTTGTTGATCTCGAGCTTGTCGGCGGCCGCGTTGACCTGCCGGATGAAGTCGGGCGTCGAGATCTCGGACTCGCCGCGCGCCCGGCGCTGCGCGTTGAGGCAGGCCTTCAGGAAGGTCATGGTGCCGACGCCGGGGATCTCCAGCGGGTACTGGAAGGCCAGGAAGATGCCGGCCGCGGCCCGCTCGTCCGGGCCCATCTCCAGGATGTTCTCGCCGTTGAGGAGGATCTCGCCCTCGAGGACCTCGTAGTCCTCCTTGCCGGCGATGACGTAGGAGAGGGTCGACTTGCCCGATCCGTTCGGGCCCATGATGGCGGCGACCTCGCCGTCCTTCACGGTGAGGTCGAGGCCGTTGAGGATGCGGTTGTCCTCGATCTGCACGACGAGGTTCTTGATCTCAAGCATAGTCCGTTCCGAAAGTCTGAAAACACGTTCGCGGGCGAGCGGGGCCCGCGCAGGACCTCTTGGTCCCGCGCGGAGAAATCTCCTTGCCCCGCCTAGCCGACCGAGCCCTCCAGGCTGATCGAGATCAGCTTCTGGGCCTCGACGGCGAACTCCATCGGGAGCTGCTGCAGCACGTCGCGGACGAAGCCGTTGACGATCAGCGCCGTCGCCTCCTCCTCCGAGAGCCCGCGCTGCAGGCAGTAGAACTTCTGGTCCTCGGAGATCTTCGAGGTGGTGGCCTCGTGCTCGAACACCGCGGACGCGTTCTTCGATTCGATGTAGGGCACCGTGTGCGCGCCGCACTGGTCGCCGATCAGGAGCGAGTCGCAGTTCGTGAAGTTGCGGGCGTTCTTCGCCTTCCTGTGGGCCGAGACGAGGCCCCGGTAGGTGTTCTGCGAGCGGCCGGCCGAGATGCCCTTCGAGATGATCCGGCTGGTGGTGTTCTTGCCGAGATGGATCATCTTGGTGCCGGAATCGACCTGCTGCATGCCGTTCGAGACCGCGATCGAGTAGAACTCGCCGCGGGAATCGTCGCCGCGCAGGATGCAGGACGGGTACTTCCAGGTGATCGCCGAGCCGGTCTCGACCTGCGTCCACGAGATCTTCGAGCGGGCGCCGCGGCAATCGCCGCGCTTCGTCACGAAGTTGTAGATGCCGCCGCGGCCCTCGTTGTCGCCGGGGTACCAGTTCTGGACCGTCGAGTACTTGATCTCGGCGTCGTCGAGCGCCACGAGCTCGACCACCGCGGCGTGGAGCTGGTTGTCGTCGCGCTTCGGGGCGGTGCAACCCTCGAGGTACGAGACGTAGGAGCCCTTGTCGGCGATGATCAGCGTGCGCTCGAACTGGCCGGTGTCGCGCTCGTTGATCCGGAAGTAGGTCGACAGTTCCATCGGGCAGCGCACGCCCGGCGGGATGTAGACGAACGAGCCGTCCGAGAACACGGCCGAGTTCAGCGTCGCGAAGAAGTTGTCTGTCACCGGCACGACCGAGCCGAGGTACTTCTGCACCAGCTCCGGGTACTCGCGCACGGCCTCCGAGATCGGCATGAAGATCACGCCGGCCTTCTGGAGCTCCGCCTTGAAGGTGGTGGCCACCGAGACGGAATCGAACACGGCGTCGACCGCCACGCGGCGCTCCGGCGCGATGCCCTCCAGCACCTCGACCTCGCGCAGCGGGATGCCGAGCTTCTCGTAGGTCTTGAGGATCTCGGGGTCGATCTCATCGAGCGACTGCGCGGCCGCGCGCTTCGGGGCCGCGTAGTAGTAGATGTCGTTGTAGTCGATCTTGTCGTAGGAGACGCGGGCCCACTCCGGCTCCTTCATCGTCTGCCAGCGCTTGTAGGCGTCGAGACGCCAGTCGAGCAGCCAAGCAGGCTCGTTCTTCTTGGCCGAGATGAAACGGATCACGTCCTCGGAGAGGCCCTTCTCGGACTTCTCCATCTCGATCGTGGTCTCGAACCCGTACTTGTACTGATCGACGTCGATGGCGCGGACGCGATCGACGGTCTCCTGCACTGCAGGCATTAGCTTCTCCTACCATCGCCGGCGTCAAGGGCCGGGGGTCTGTCGAGATGGCTCGGGGCGGCACGCATCAGGCCGCTTTCCCTCGCCGCTTATATAGGGACGAAACCGCGCGTTCGAAGGCGTCGAGGAAGCGGGCCCCGTCGCTTTCAACCGTGTTCCAGCCCAAACTGACGCGCAGCGCCCCTGCAGCGAGCGCAGGGCTCACCCCCATCGCCGCGAGAACGGGGGAGCGCGCCACCTTGCCCGAGGCGCAGGCCGAGCCCGAGGAGACCGCGACCCCGGCGAGGTCGAAGGCCATCAGCGCGGTGGCCGCCTCGAGCCCCGGCACCGCGAAGCTCAGCGTGTTCGGCAGGCGGGGCGCGCCCGCCCCGAACACGGTCGCGTCGGGTGTCCGCGCCAGCACCTGCGCCTCCAGGCCGTCGCGCAGCCGCCCGAGGCGCTCGGCTTCGCTTGCAAGGACCGTTCCGGCGATCTCCGCGGCCCGGCCCATCCCGACGATGCCGGGCAGGTTCTCGGTGCCGCAGCGGCGCCGGCCCTCCTGGCCCCCGCCCCGCACGAAGGCCGCCTCGAGGACGACGCCCTCGGCGAGCGCGACGGCGCCAACGCCCTTCGGCGCGGCGAACTTGTGGCCCGACACGGTCAGGGCGTCGAGGCCGAGCGGGGCGAGATCGATCGCCACCTTGCCCGCCGCCTGGACGGCGTCGCTGTGGACGAGCGCCCGCCCGTGCCGGCGGGCGAGCGCCACGATCCCGGCGAGCGGCTGCACGACGCCGGTCTCGTTGTTGGCGGCGTGGACCGAGATCAGGAGGGGCTCGTCGGCGAGGGCGTCGAGGCGCGACTCCAGCGCGGCGAGGTCGATGAGGCCGGAGGCCGTCACCGGCAGGATCTCGACGAATCCCTCGGGGAAGCGGTGGCCCGCCGCGACGCAAGGGTGCTCGGTGGCGCCGATCAGGAGCCGCGCCGGGGCCGGCAGGCCGGGCCGGCGGAGCGCGCCAGAGAGGACGGCGTTGGCGGCCTCGGTGCCGCCGCTCGTGAACACGAGGCCGGCGGACGGCGCGCCGAGGAGGGCGGCGACCTGCTCGCGCGCCGCCTCCAGGGCGGCGCGGGCGGCGCGGCCCTCGGCGTGCACCGAGGACGGGTTGCCCGGCAGGTCCAGCGCGCGCGCGACCGCGGCCGACACCTCCGGACGGACCGGCGAGGTGGCGTTGTGGTCGAGGTAGGCGCGGGCTGCTGTCATGGGCGGGCTGCTGTCATGGGCGTGCGATCGAAGCCTTCGGGGCGGGAGCCGACATTTCCTTGCTTTCGCCCCCCATCATCATGCTAAGGCGCGCGCACGACACGCATTCCAGGTGGCCGGCTGCGAGGAGACGACCGGGACGGCACGCATCGTACGGGCTTCTTTAGAAACGTTCTAATCGCCTAGAACCATTCTAAGAGCGCTTGTAAGTGTGTCGCGACCTGAGTCAAGGCTCCGTGTGACCGCCCTCGCGACGGCGCCGCGTTCTCGGCCGGACCCCCGGGGCCGCCGACAGGAGATGGGAGAACCATGCCCGAAGTCATCTTCAACGGCCCGGCGGGCCGCCTCGAAGGCCGGTATCAGGCGCCGAAGAAGAAGGGCGCGCCGATCGCCATCGTGCTGCATCCGCACCCGCAATTCGGCGGCACGATGAACAACCAGATCGTGTACAACCTGTTCTACACGTTCGCGAATCGCGGCTTCGCGGCGCTCCGCTTCAACTTCCGCGGCGTCGGCCGCAGCCAGGGCGCCTTCGATCACGGATCGGGCGAGCTCTCGGACGCGGCGGCCGCGCTCGACTGGGTGCAGTCGGTCAATCCGGAGGCGAAGTCCTGCTGGATCGCGGGCGTCTCGTTCGGCTCCTGGATCGGCATGCAGCTTCTGATGCGCCGCCCCGAGATCGAGGGCTTCATCTCGATCGCCGCCATGGCGAATCGCTACGACTTCACCTTCCTGGCGCCCTGCCCCTCCTCCGGCCTGTTCGTGCACGGCTCCGAGGACCGCGTCGCCCCGGCCCGCGAGGTGATGCCGGTGATCGAGAAGGTGAAGACCCAGAAGGGCGTGATCATCGAGCACCAGATGGTCGAGGGCGCCAACCACTTCTTCGACGGCAAGGTCGACGAACTGACTCAGACCGTCGAGGCCTATCTCGACAAGCGCCTCGGCTCCCGCGAGGAGGCGGCCTGAGGCGAGCGTGGGGGCTCGCGGGTCGGGCTCAGGCCCGGTCCCGGTCGGGCCCGTCGCTCGGGAAGGGGCGCGGCGCGAAGGCCAGGACGTTGGCCGCCGCGCCCTCCATCGCCTCGACCCTGCCCGTCTCCGGACCGGCGCGGTCTTCGGGCGCGCCCGCGGGGATCGAGATCCAGCGGATGATGCGCCCGCTCGCCCGGCGCTCCAGGTGCCGGCGCAGCCGCCGCTGCGCCCAGCCGGGTGACAGGTGGAGATAGGGCAAGGCCGTCACCGCGATCCGTCAGGGCCGATGCCCGCACGAGCGCGGCGAGGATCGGGCCGGCTGCCGGGACCTGCGGATCCGTCCGGAGCCCGCTTCGGCCCTACCATGGATCCGCCGGCGCGCGGGCGCACCGCGCGCACCCCGCGCGGACTTGCCTGAGCGTTCCAATCCACAGAACGTTACAACCTCAGGGTGTATAGTGCCGATCAGGCATCCGGCCTGCCGTTCCGCTCGGGTTCATCGCGGCTCGAAAATTCGCCGATCAGCCCGAATGCCCACCTCTCCCGAACGGGAGAGGGGACCCGCGACCGGTCGATACAGGTCACCGCTGCGAAGCCAGCGCCCACCTCTCCCG
>NZ_BJZU01000118.1 GCF_007992195.1 Methylobacterium oxalidis
GTCCCTCTCCCGAACGGGAGAGGGGACCCGCGCCTGTTCTTCGGGACGGGTCTCAGGCGGCGTCCCTCGCCGGCGCCGCGTGCACGACGGGCACGGCGGGCGCGCCCTCCCACTCGGTGTGCGCGGGGATCGACTCGCCCTTCATCACGATCGTGAGGGGCCGCAGCCGCGCGTAGTCGCCGACGCGGGTGTCGTAGAGCACGGTGGCGAAGGCGCCGACCGAGACGCCCCGGCCGACCTCGACCCGTCCGACCTTCATGATCCGGTCCTCGTAGAGATGGGTCTGCAGCGCCGAGGTGCGGTTGATCGTGGCGTAGTCGCCGATGCTGACGCAGTCGAACTCGGTGACGTCGGTGGTCAGCATGCAGACCCCCTGCCCCACCCGCACCCCGAACAGGCGCAGCACCCAGGGCAGGAACGGCGTGCCCTGCAGGTGCTCCAGGAGGACCTTGCCGGCGAGCCCCCAGTAGGCGACCGCGATCGCCTCCGTTCGCATGGCCCACCACGACCACATCGGCCGCATGCCGGGCTTGTAGCGGCCCATCAGCAGCCACTTCATGCCGATGACGGCCGACGACTGGATGAGCGCGATCACGACGCTCACGGCCACGAAGCTGACGGCGAGGCCCGTCCAGTCCTCGGCGAGGATCGCGGGGTAGAAGTAGAAGTCGATCGCGGTGATCGCGAGCGTGATGTAGAGCATCGGCGAGAACGAGGTCGCGAAGGCCTCGAACACGCCGCGGCGCAGCTTCGGCCCGAGGCCCGGCTCGTAGGTCTGGGCGAGCGAGCCGAGGTCGACCTTCTGGCGGACCGGCAGCTTGATCGGCGGCGAGCCGAACCACGTGTCGCCCGGCGCCAGCATGTCGTTGGCCGGCGGCTTCGACTTGATGCCGATGAGCACGTCGTCCGGGATCACGGCGCCCGGCGGCACCACCGCGTCGTTGCCCACGAAGACCCGCGCGCCGGTGCGCACCGGCTCCAGGTGCATGTAGCCGCGGCGGATCTCCTCCTCGCCGTAGACGACCTCGTCGGCGATGAAGTTGCGCGCCCCGATGTCGGCGAGGTCGTAGCGTCCGGCGAGGTTCGTGGAGATCTCGGCGCCCTGCCCCATCCGGGCGCCCATGAGCCGGTACCACGCCCGCATGTAGACGGTGGCGAAGAGCGAGGAGAGCGTCTCCAGCGTCACCTCGGCGGCGAGCGCCACGGTCCATTTGCGCAGGTAGAAGCCGGACCAGATCGACCACGTGCCGGACTTCACCCGGGGCAGGACGAGCCAGCGGATCGCGGCGATCAGCAGCACGGTGCCGGCCGTCATCAGCATGGCGGTGGGCCAGGTGAGGAGCGGCAGGTACCAGTGGTAGTCGATGTCGGTCAGCGCGCCGAGATTGTCGCTGATCTGGTCGAAGATGAAGAAGGCCGGGAAGATCGGCAGCAGCCCGACCGCGGGGATCGCCGCGAGAAGCAGCGCGTAGACGGCGAGGAAGGCGGCGCGGCGGGCCGGCGAGGCGGTGGCGGGCACGGTGTCGTCCGGCTCCGCCATCCCGACCTTGCGGCCGGGCGAGCCGTCCCAGCGCTCGCCCGCGCCGACGCGGCTTCCGACCGGCACGGTGGTCAGGTCGGCGATCTCGGCGCCGGCGCCGATCACCGTGTCGTGGCTGACGACGCAGGACGTGCCGATCGAGACGTCCCGCCCGATATCGACGCGGCCGATCACCAGCTCGTTGCCGACCACCTCCGCGTTGGCGACGACGAGGCGCCCGCCGAGCGAGGCGCCGTCGCCGATGCTGAGGAGGTCCGGCGCCCCGACCTCGATGTCCGAGATCAGCGCGTCTCGGCCGATCCTCGCGCCGAGCAACCGCAGGTAGATCGCGATGGCCGGCGAGCCCTGCAGCCACTTCACGTGGACGAGGGGCGTCAGCCGCTGCGACAGCCACCAGCGATAGTAGTAGACGCCCCAGAGCGGGTAGCGGCCGGGCCGCGTCCGCCCGAGCACGAGCCACTTGCCGACGAGCGCCGTGCAGGCGGTGACGGCGTTGATGCCGATGTAGACGAGGAGCAGCACCGCCATCTCGCCGAAGAACCCGAGCGAGCCGCCGGTGAGCAGCAGGTAGGTGACGAAGATGCCGAGCCACTGCGAGGTGGCGAGCGCGATCACGAAGGGCAGCGCGACGGCCTGGGCGAGGCCGCACAGGGCCCGGCGCAGGAGCGGGGGCGGCGCGAAGCCGAGGTCGCGCGTGGCGGCCTCCGAGCCGACGCCGCCGGTGCGCTCGATGAGCGCCTCCGCCATCGCCCGGAGCGTGCGCTTCCCGTAGACGTCCTGCAGGGTGATGGCCGCCAGCGCGGGCGTCTCGCGCACCGCCGAGACGAAGCGGGCGGCGAGCAGCGAGTGGCCGCCGAGATCAGCGAAGAAGTCGCCCTCCAGCGGCATCGGCTGGGCGCCGAAGACCTGGTTGGCCGCGGCCAGCAGGGCGGCCTCGGTCTCGTTGCGCGGCGGCTCCTGCTCGCCCTCGACGCTCGCCACCGTGAGGGACGCGACCTTGAGGGCCTTGCGGTCGACCTTGCCGGAGGTGAGGCGGGGCAGGACGTCCGTGAACTCAAAATGGCCCGGCACCATGTAGGGCGGCATCTGGCCGGCGAGCGTCTGGCGCAGGACGCCCTTGTCGATGGCGGCGCCGCGCTCGGGCACCAGGAAGGCGACGAGCCGGTCGACGCCGTCGTCCTGGCGCAGGACGACCGCGGCCTGGTTCACGCCCGGCTGCGCCTGGATGCGCGCCTCGATCTCCCCGAGCTCCACCCGGAAGCCGCGGATCTTGACCTGATCGTCGATGCGGCCGTGGAACAGGATGTTGCCGGCCCGGTCGAGGGAGACCGCGTCGCCCGAGCGGTAGAGCACCGGGTCGCCGCCGTCCGCCGCGAAGGGGTTGGCGACGAACTTCTCGGCCGTCAGCTCCGGCCGCTGCAGGTAGCCCCGGGCGACGCCGGGGCCGCCGATCAGGAGCTCGCCCTGCTCGCCCGGCCCGAGCAGGTTCAGGCCCTCGTCGGCGATGTAGATCGTGTAGTTCGGGATCGGGCCGCCGATCGTGACCGGCTCGCCGGGGCGCATCTCGGCCGCGGTCGCCACCACCGTCGCCTCGGTGGGGCCGTAGGTGTTGAAGAGCCGCCGCTCCGCCGTCGCCCAGCGGGCGACGAGGGGCTCCGGCAGCGCCTCGCCGCCGAGGAGCACGAGGCGCACGCTGGGCAGGTCCCGGCTGATCATGGCGAGCAGCGTCGGCACCGTGTCGATGACGGTGCAGCCCGCCCGCGTGAGGATGTCGGGCAGCGCCTCGACGTCGCCCATCATGGCGGGCGAGGCGACGAACAGGGTCGCCCCGACGAGGTAGGGAACCCAAATCTCCTCCATCGAGAGATCGAAGGCGACGGAGGCGCCCTGGAACACCACGTCGTCGGCGCGCATGCCGTAGAGGGCGTTCCCGGAGCGCAGGAAGTGGCAGATGTTGGCGTGGCTGATGACGATGCCCTTCGGCACGCCGGTCGAGCCCGAGGTGTAGATCAGGTAGGCCGGGTGCTCCGGGGTGAGGCCGGCCGCCCGCGGGTCCGGCACCGGCGCCTCGGCCGGCGTCTCGCGCGCGAGGTCGGCGAGCGTGAGGGCGGGGGCGGCGTCCGGCGCCTCGGGCTTCAGGGCGGGCGAGACGAGGAGGGCGCGCGCCTCGGCGTCGCGCAGGCAGACCGCGACGCGCTCGGCCGGCGCCTCGGCATCGAAGGGCAGCCAGGCGGCCCCCGACAGGGTGATGCCGACCTGGGCGACGAGGAGATCGGGGCTGCGCGCCATCCAGAGGCCGACGACGTGGCCCGGCCCGATGCCGCGATGGGCGAGGCCGCGGGCGATCCCGCGGGCGCGCTCGGCCATCTCGGCGTAGGTCAGGTGCGGGTGGCGGCCCTCGGCGTCGCGGATCGACCCGTCGATCAGGGCGGGATGGTCCTGCCGCGCGGCCGCGCTCGCCAGGAAGATGTCCGCCAGCACCTCGTCGCGGATGAGGTCCGGCCGAACCTCACCCCGCAGGAAGGCGCGCCCGGCGAGCGGCGACGCGTCCGCGCGCAGGTCCGCGCGGGGCCGGCTCATCTCGGCGACACTGCTCATCGGGCTGACGCTGCTCCGTTTCCGGCCCCTCGGTCGGGTGCCGTCGTTCGACCGGTCTTTGTCCCCGGATCGTGCCGTTATCGAGGCGGCCGCCGGAACCTTCGGATCGCCGACTCCATCTGGCGCGCGCGAGGCGATCCGCCACCGCACTGCGCCGTCGCGGTTGAACCGGCCTTGAACGCGCGGCGGATCCCCGGACATGGGCGGAAGAAGCGCGCTCCGAGCTCGACCTCTCCCGAACGGGAGAGGTGGGCGCTGGCTTCGCCTGCGCGGACCCGAAAAGATCGGGCGCGGGCT
>NZ_BJZU01000119.1 GCF_007992195.1 Methylobacterium oxalidis
TCCCGGACGGGAGAGGTGGGACGCCGCATCGGGCGCGGGCCTTGCTCCCGTTCGGGAGCGCGCGTGGGACGCGCCGGGCGGATCCATGCACGCGCCCGGCTAGATCCAGCGCCAGCCCTCCCCGTCGAGGACGAGGACCCCGCCCTGGCGGATGCCGATCCGCGGCGCCGCCCAGGGGTCGAGATGGCCGAGCGCCACGAGGACCGCGCGCGCCACGCCGCCGTGGGCGACCATGACGGTCGGCGCGTCGAGCTCGCGCAGCGCCGGGGCGACCCGCTCGGTCAGCATCGCGTAGCTCTCGGCGCCGAGGCCGGGGGGCTGGAAGCCCCAGCGGTCCCGGTCGCGCGCGGCGGCGCCGGACGGGTCGCGCCTGCGGATCTCCGCCCAGGTCGAGCCCTCCCAGGCTCCGAAGCTGATTTCCTTCAGGCGCGCGTCGACCCGGTACGCCTCGGGCGGCAGGTTGAGGCAGGCGCGCAGGGCCTCCATGGTGCCGCGCGTGCGGCTGAGGGGGCTCGCCACGAAGTCGAGGCCCGCGAAGCGGTCGCCGGTGAGCGCCCGCAGCCGGTCGGCGGCCTCCTCCGCCTGGCGCAGGCCGGTGCCGTTGAGCCGGGTGTCGCGCTGGCCCTGGAGGCGCCCCTCGGCGTTCCAGTCGGTCTGGCCGTGGCGCACGAAGTAGATGGTCGGCATCGAGGATCAGAGGGCGGAGCTCGACGGGTTCCGCGCCGGCCCGGCCGACACGTCGCTCTGGACGCTCCCTCCGGAACGGCTCAGCCTGCCGATCGTTTTCGCAGCCACGCGAACCTCCAGAGGGTCCGCCGCCGGCCCCGTCGATTGCGAGTGATAGAGAGTCGTCATGCCGAAGAAACACCGCAAGCACGCCGAGGGCCAGCGCGACGGCTCCTCCGGCGTGACAATGTCGCAGGACTCTCTCCGGCAGTCGGCCCGCGACCGGCCGCCCTCCTCCGCTGCCTGGGCGGGCGCGGCCGCGGAGATCTCTGGCGCCGCCCCCGGCCTGATCGGCGGGCACGCGCCCGTGGTGGTGCCGGCCGCCGCGGGCATCGTGACGGTGACGCCGGGGCAGGTCTGCGAGCTCGACCGGATCGACCCGGACGCCGACGGCGGCCTCGACAAGGTCGAGGCGAAGGAGGCGCTCGCCCACGAGCGCGCCCGGATCCAGGATCTGCAGGAGCGGCTCTACGCCGAGCGCCGGCGCAGCCTCCTCGTCGTGTTCCAGGCGATCGACACCGGCGGCAAGGACGGGACGATCCGCGCGGTGCTCGAAGGGGTGAACCCGCAGGGCTGTCAGGTGGCCTCCTTCAAGGCCCCGACGACGGAGGAACTCGATCACGACTTCCTGTGGCGCTACCACAGGCGCACCCCCGGCCGGGGCATGATCGGTGTGTTCAACCGCAGCCACTACGAGGACGTGCTCGTGGTGCGGGTGAAGAACCTCGTGTCGGAGGAGATCTGGCGGGGGCGCTACGGGCTGATCAACGATTTCGAGCGCCTGCTCACCGTCTCCGGCACGCAGGTGCTGAAGTTCTTCCTGCACATCTCGAAGGCGGAGCAGAAGGAGCGGCTCGAGGCTCGCATCGCCGACCCGGCCAAGCACTGGAAGTTCGACCCGGGCGACCTCGTCGAGCGCGAGGCCTGGGACGCCTACCAGAGCGCCTTCGGGGACGCGCTGACCCGATGCTCGACGCCCTACGCGCCCTGGCATGTGGTGCCGGCGAACCGGAAGTGGTTCCGCAACCTCGTCGTCGCCCGCACCATCGCCGACACGCTGGAGGCGATGGACCCGCGCTACCCGGAGGCGCCGGACGGCATCGCCGGGATGAGGGTGCCGGACTGAGGCGGCCTCAGTCCCGGTCGAGCGACAGGTCGGGCGCCTCGGGATTCTTCATGCCGACGACGTGGTAGCCCGCGTCCACGTGCAGGATCTCGCCGGTCATCCCGCGGGACATGTCGGAGAGGAGGTAGGCGGCGGACTCGCCGACCTCCTCGATGGTGACGGTCCGGCGCAGCGGCGCGTTGTACTCGTTCCACTTGAGTATGTAGCGGAAGTCGCCGATGCCGGAGGCGGCGAGCGTCTTGATCGGGCCGGCCGAGATCGCATTGACCCGGATATTCTGCGGCCCGAGATCGGCGGCGAGGTAGCGCACGGAGGCCTCGAGCGCGGCCTTGGCCACGCCCATGACGTTGTAGTGGGGCATCCACTTCTCGGCGCCGTAATAGGTCAGCGTCAGGAGCGAGCCGCCGTTGCGCATCAGCTTCTCGGCGCGCTGCGCCACGGCCGTGAACGAGTAGCAGGAGATCAGGAGCGACTTCGTGAAGTTGCCCTCGCTCGTCTCGATGTAGCGGCCGGTCAGCTCGTCCTTGTCCGAGAAGGCGATGCAGTGGACGACGAAGTCGATGCCGCCGGGGAAGGCGGAGGCCGCCGCGTCGAAGACCGCGTCGATGGAGGCCGGATCGGTGACGTCGCAATGGCCGATCACGTGGGCGTCGAGCTCGCGGGCGAGCGGCTCGACCCGCTTCTTGAGGGCATC
This sequence comes from Methylobacterium oxalidis, assembly GCF_007992195.1. GTDB lineage: Bacteria > Pseudomonadota > Alphaproteobacteria > Rhizobiales > Beijerinckiaceae > Methylobacterium > Methylobacterium oxalidis. Next base: position 2,547 of record NZ_BJZU01000119.1, read on the forward strand.
GCCCTGGTAGGTGAAGGCGAGCTCGGCCCCGTGGGCGCGGGCGCTCTTGGCGATGCCCCAGGCGATCGAGCGGTTGTTGGCGACGCCGAGGACGATGCCCCGCTTGCCCGCCAGGATCCCGGTTCCGGCCGGGCGTCCGCCGCCGTGAGCGTCAACCGGATCGATTCCCGCCATGAGTCACCTGAAACGCTGAAAATGTCGGTCGCGCGCGCCCCGGAAGCCCGGCCGCGCACCGCGGGCATCCTTAGCGGAGGTGTGCGGAGGGGGGAAGTCCGGCGCGCCGTGACGTGCCGAAGACCCGCTTGGACACGGGGTTGTGCATGGACATTTGCATGGGCAACGCCAACGTGCATCCATGAGCGTGGTCGACGGTTTCGATTGGGATGACGGAAACTGGCCCAAATGCGCCCGGCACGGGGTGACGCGCGAAGAGATCGAGGCCGCGCTGCTCGGCGAGCCCTACGTCCTCCCGGACAGGACGGGGCTGGCCGGCGAGGTCCGACTCAACGCCGTGGGGCGGAGCCGGGACGGACGACACCTCTTCATCGTCTTCACCCTCCGGCAGCGCGGCGGCCGGCATCTGCTTCGTCCGATCTCGGCCCGCTACATGCACGCGAAGGAGATTGCCCACTATGAGCGGCACCAAAAAGCTCGACGCCGGGAAACCTGACGCCGCCCGACCCAAAGACTTCCCGACGCACGCGAACGACTCCGACGCGGAGCGGTTCGTGGCCGAGGCGGACTTGACCGAGTACGATTTCTCCGGCTTCCAGCCGATGCGCTTCGAGCTGGAGGCAAAGTCGGCGAGCATCAACATGCGGGTGCCGGAGAGCCTGCTCCGGGCGGTCAAAGAGACGGCGCGCGCGCAGGGCATCCCCTATCAGCGCTACATCCGCCTCGCAATCGAGCGAGCCCTGGCGAAGGGGCGCTGACGCCCGCCCCCTACTCCGCCTTCGCCGCGCGCTTGCTGCGGGCGTATTCCGAGAGCGCCGCGTCGGCCTCGGGCAGGACGATGGCCGTCGTTGCGAGGAGGTCGCCGCGCGTCCCGTCCTTTTTCGGCAGGCCCTTGCCCCGCAGGCGGAAGGTGCGGCCGGAACTCGTCATCGGCGGCATGCGCATCTCGACGGCGCCGGTCAGCGTCGGCACGCGGATCGAGCCGCCAAGCACCGCGTCCTCGAGCGGCACCTCGACGGAGGTGCGCAGGTCCGTCCCCTCCTGCTTGAAGCGCGGGTGGGGCAGGACCCGGATCGTCAGGAGCGCGTCGCCGGGCTCGCCGCGCAGGCCCGCCGGGTGGCCGAGGCCGCGCAGGCGGATGGTCTGGCCGTCGACGACGCCGCGCGGGATCACCACGTCGACCTCGCGCCCGGTCGGCAGGGCGAGCCGCAGCTTCTCCTCGGCTCCGACCTGCTCCAGCGTCACGCTCAGCTCCGCCTGGACGTCGTCGCCCTTCGCGTGGGCGCCGCCGGGGCCGCCCCGCTGGAAGCCGCCGGGGCCGCCCGGGCCCGCGCCGCCCGCCCGGAACGCCTCGCCGAACAGGTGCGAGAAGATGTCCTCGCCGATGCCGCCCCCGCCACCGCGGCTGCGGGCCATGCCCTCGAAGTCGAAGGAGTTGGCGCGGCCGCCGCCGAAGCCCGAGAAGCCCTCGAACCCGGTCGCGCGCGGCTTGCCCTCGGCGTCGATCTCGCCGCGGTCGAACTGCGCGCGCTTGCCCGCGTCGCCCAGGATCTCGTAGGCCGAGTTCGCCTCGGCGAAGCGGTCCTTCGCGCGGGCGTCGTCCTTGTTGCGGTCGGGATGGTAAGCCTTGGCGAGCTTGCGGAAGGCGCGCTTGATGTCGGCCTCGCTCGCTCCCTTGGGGACTCCCAGAACGTCGTAGGGGTTGCGCATCTCTCGCTATCGGATCTCGGCGCCGCCTCGGTGCGGCGGTCGGGTCGGTCGGACCGTCATGTGGCGAATATGTTGCTTCTTTGCAACGCCACGGATCGCAGAAGGTCGGGGCAATGCGGGGCCGCGTCAAGCCTGCCCGCCGGCTCGGTGCGGCCGAGCCCGCACGACGGCGGCGCTCAGCCGGCCCGGCTCGGCCGCAGCCGCTTCAGCTCCCAGGCGCCGCCGGACAGCTTGCAGCCGGTGCCGCGCACGAAGCGGCTCTTGTCCGGGGTGATCACGGTCGCCAGGAAATCGCGGCAGATCTCGTCGTTGGCGACGTAGGGAAGGCCGGTCGGGTTCACGGAGCCGCGCAGGCTCGTCTCCGGGTTGTCCCACTTCACCGGGCGCCCGTTGCCCTGCGGGTCGAGGGCGACGCCGAGAGCCGCGCGGGCGCGCCGCCAATCCTCCTCGCCGAGATCGGCGCCGAAGCTCGGCGGGCGCTTGGAGATGCTGCCGGTGACGGTCGGTTCCGGGATCTCCGCGGCCTCGGTCGCGGCCTTCGGCTCGCTCTGGAAGGTGATCAGCGGCTGGCCGCAACCGCACAGGATCAGGACGAGGCCAAGGGCCGAGGCGGAGGCCGCGAGCGGGCCGGGGCTGCACGCGGAGCGCCCCGGCGTCGCGGAAGAAGAGGCTTTACAGTCGCGCCGACGCATTACACCTGAACTCAATCCCGGCACGGCGCGACACGAACCCGTCACGTCCGTGCCCCCCGACCCGGATGTCACGGCTGAGGATTTGAGCGTGGATCGGTTAAAGATCGATGAGCCGGCCCTGGCCGGCGCGGCCCTGGAGGACTTCACGCTGGCCGAGGATCCCTGGCCGCTCTTCGCGGCCTGGATGGCCGAGGCCGAGGCGTCGGAGGCCGAGGATCCGAACGCGATGGCGCTCGCCACCGCCGGGGCGGACGGGCTGCCCGACGTCCGCATCGTGCTCCTGAAGGGCGCCGACCGGCGCGGCTTCGTCTTCTACACGAACGTGGACTCGGCCAAGGGCGAGGAGCTGGCGCAGAACCCGCAGGCCGCGCTCGTGCTCCACTGGAAGAGCCGGCGCCGCCAGGTGCGCGCCCGCGGCGCCGTGACGCGCGTCACGCCCGAGGAGGCCGACGCCTACTTCGCGAGCCGCCACCGCGACAGCCGCATCGGCGCCCACGCGAGCCGCCAGTCGCGGCCGCTCGCCGACCGGGCGACGCTGATGGCGGAAGTGGCCGAACTCGCCGCCCGCTACGAGAACGCGGCGGTGCCTCGGCCCGAGAACTGGACCGGCTTCCGGATCGAGCCCGTGACGATCGAGTTCTGGCAGAACGGGGATTACCGCCTGCACGACCGGGTGCGCTTCACCCGCGACGGCGCGGGCTGGAGCCGGTCGCGGCTCTACCCCTGAGCGGGGACCGCCGCGGAGAGCATGCTGCGGCGCGGCACGGACCCTGGATTTCCGGGGACGCTCCGCTTAGACCTGACAGGCTGCGCGGCGGCCCGCCGGATCCTTCGGCGGAACGCCCGTGCGGATCGAGAGGCACGGCCTTGGCTCCATCCGTCAACGAACGCCGGCGCATCATGCTGCTCACGGGCGCGAGCCGCGGCATCGGCCACGCCACCGTGAAGCGCTTCTCGGCCGCGGGCTGGCGGGTCATCACCTGCTCGCGTCACCCGTTCCCCGAGAACTGCCCGTGGGAGATGGGCCCCGAGGACCATCTCCAGGTGGATCTCGCCGACGCCGAGGACACGGTGCGCGGCGTGCGAGAGGTGGCCGAGCGCCTCGCCGCCGAGGGCGGGCTCCTCCACGCCCTCGTCAACAACGCCGGCATCTCGCCGAAGGGCGCGGAGGGTGAGCGGCTCGGCGCCATCGCCACGCCCTTCTCCGACTGGCAGCGGGTGTTCCAGGTCAACTTCTTCGCCCCGATCCTGCTCGCGCGGGGCCTGTGCGACGAGCTGACCCGGGCGCGGGGCTCGATCGTCAACGTCTCCTCGATCGCGGGCTCGCGGGTGCATCCCTTCGCGGGCGCGGCCTACGGCACCTCCAAGGCGGCGCTCGCGGCGCTGACCCGCGAGATGGCGGCCGATTTCGGGCCGCTCGGCGTGCGCGTGAACGCGATCTCGCCCGGCGAGATCGACACCTCGATCCTGTCGCCGGGCACCGAGAAGCTCGTCGAGCAGATCCCGCAGCGCCGTCTCGGCACGCCGGACGAGGTGGCCAAGGCGATCTACTTCCTGTGCACCGAGGCGTCCTCCTACGTGAACGGGGCCGAGCTGCACATCAACGGCGGTCAGCATGTCTGAGCGCGCTCTCGCCGCGCTCCTCGCCGTCACGCTCCTCGCCGCCGCCCCCGCCGCGGCGGAGCCCGCGGTGACGATCCTCGACCTGCCCTTCCGGGCGAAGGCCATGCGCGGGCCCGGCAGCGAGGTCGCGGTGGCGGTCGCCACCTCCGGCCTCCTGCCGATCGCACGCCCGAAGGCGGCCGCCGCGACCGCCGAGGACGAGGCGCCCCTCGCCGTCGTCTGGGGCGAGGAGGGCGGCGCCGCCCTCACCCTCGCCGAGGGTCAGGTCCGCGCCACGCTGATCGGCGCCGAGGCCGTCGAAGGCCTCGCCGCCGCCGAGACGCCGCGGGGCGCCCTGCCCGGCTCCCGCCGCGCGCTTTCCGGCGGCCTGAGTGCCTACCTCACGGGCCCGACCCGCGCGGCCGGCGACGGCGCACCCTCCGCCGCCGGCCTCACCATCCGGGAGCGCCAGCCGGTGGCGCTCGGCGGCGACCCGAAGCCCGTCCCGGTCGCCACCGTGACGGTCCCGGCCGGGCCCGACGCGGTGTTCGCCCGCGAGCGCCCGCGCACCGCACGCTTCGGTAACCGCACCGTGATCCTCGCCTCGGCCCGCCAGGGGGCGGACGCCTCGGCCCTGGTGCTCGTCGGCCGGCCGGAGGAGGCTCCCGGCTCGCCCTGGACGGTGGTCGCCCGCACGCCGGCGCAGCCCGGGGCGCCCCTCTCGATCGCCGGCGTCGCCGACTTCGCGGGACGCGGGCAGCCGCAGGTCGCCACGGTGACGGCCGGCAAGCTGCAGCTCTGGTCCTACGCGGACGGTGCCTTCGCCCTCGCGGCGGAGGCCGCGGGCTTCGCGGGCGGCGACGGCGAGACGGCGCTCGCTGCGAGCGTCGAGGGCGCGCGCGACCGATCTCCGGACCTCGCCCTGCCGGTCGCCGACCGCCGGAGCCTCGCGGTCCTGTCGCTGAAGGGCCCGGTCGCCGAGCGCGCCCGGGCCGCCCTCCCCGCCCCGGCCGGTTTCGGCGTGGCGGCGCTGGGACGGGGCGAGGCCGCCCGCCTCCTCGTCGGCCTGGAGGACGGCCGGGTCGCGGTGGTCGCCCTCGACGGGGGCGGCCGGTGAGCGAGACCGTGCGGACCTTCCCCACGCGCCCCTTCGTCGGCGCCTCGATCGCCGTGATCCGCGACGGCCGCGTGCTGCTCGCCGCCCGCGCCAACGAGCCGATGCGCGGCGTCTGGACCCTGCCGGGCGGCCTCGTCGAGGCCGGCGAGGCGCTCGCCGAGGCGGCGCGGCGGGAACTCGCCGAGGAGGTCGGGCTCGACGCCACCGTCGTCGCGGTGCTGAGCCCCACCGAGATCATCGAGCGCGACGCGGAGGGCCGCGTGCGCCACCACTACGTCGTCCATCCGCACGCCGCGCTCTGGTGCGGCGGCGAGCCCGTGGCCGGGCCGGAAGCCCTCGGCGTCCGCTGGGCGACGCTCGACGAGGTGGCGGACCTCGCCACCACGCCGGGGCTCGCCGGCACGCTGTCGGAAGCCTTCGCCGCGGTGGCGCGGCAGGCGGCGGGGAGCGCCGCGTGAGCCTCGCCCGTCTCGGCCTCGGCCTGCTGCTGACCCTCGCCCTCGCCCTCCCGGCGGACCTGCAGGCGCAGCAGCGCGGCGGCGGGCGCAGCGCGCCGAAGGCCGGCGACAAGGCGGCCGAGAAGGCGCCGCCGTCCCCGCCCGAGCCGCCGCCGCCGCCCTACGACCGCGACCTGATGCGGCTCTCCGAGATCATCGGCTCCCTCGCCTTCCTGCGCGGCCTCTGCGCGAGCCCCGACGCCGCCGAGTGGCCGAGCCGCATGAAGGCGCTGATCGACGCGGAGGGGGTGACGCCCGCGCGGCGCGACAGGCTCGCCGGCGCCTACAACCGGGGCTATCGCGGCTACAGCCTGACCTACCGGATCTGCACGCCGGCGGCCCACGAGGCGGCCGGCCGCTTCCTCGCCGAGGGCGAGCGGCTCTCCCAGGATCTCGCCGGGCGGTTCGGCGGCTGATGCACGGGAGCCACACGCGCAGACGGCCTCGAAAATCCATCGAAGACGGCGCGGCGCGTTAACCTCTTCGCAATTCCCGGCTGGTCGGGCGCGCGGGCCCATCCTATCATCCGGGCCATCGCCGGGTGATGTCTCGGCGCCAACAGATGCCGTGACGCCATGCAGAACACTTCCGGATCCGTGCCCTTCGAGGCGGACGTCGACGAGAAGCGCGCGGCGCTGAGCTACGTCTCGGAAGCGTTCGCGGAGGGCTGCCTCGACGGGCTGGACGGCGATTGCATGGCGCAGGCCGCGCTGTTCGCGGCCTTCCAGGAACTCGTGATGACCTACGGCGAGGAGGCCACCGCCCGCTACGCGGAAGGCTTTCCGGAGCGCATCCGCGGGGGCGCCTTCACGACGACCCTCCAGCACTGATCAAGCGCGGACTCCCTCTCCCGGACGGGAGAAGTGGGGTGCCGGCTCCGCCGATCTGCCCCGAGAAAATCAAGCGCGGGTCCCCTCTCCCGTCCGGGAGAGGGAC
>NZ_BJZU01000120.1 GCF_007992195.1 Methylobacterium oxalidis
CGGGAGAGGCGGGGATCCTGCCTCTGCTGGGATCAGCCCGCCGGCAGGGTCTCGGAGAACAGCACGGGCTCGCCCCGGCCCGGCGCGGTGAGCGCCCCCTCCCACATCACGCGGGCGCCCCGCACCACCGTGCCGACGGGCCAGCCCGTGACGGTGACGCCGTCGTAGGGGGTCCACCCGCATTTCGAGGCGATCCAGCCGTTTCGGATCGTCTCGCGGCGCTTGAGATCGACCACCGTCACGTCCGCGTCGTAGCCGACCGCGAGGCGGCCCTTGCGGGCGATGCCGAAGAGGCGCTGCGGGCCGGCGCTCGTCAGGTCGACGAGGCGCGCGAGCGAGAGCCGGCCGGCGGAGAGGTGGTCGAGCATCATCGGCACCAGGGTCTGCACGCCGGTCATGCCGGAGGGCGAATCCGGGTAGGGCTTGGCCTTCTCGTCCAGCGTGTGCGGCGCGTGGTCCGAGCCGAGGATGTCGGCCACACCCTGGCGCAGGCCCCACCAGAGAACGTCGCGGTGGGCCGCCTCGCGCACCGGCGGGTTCATCTGCACGAGGGTGCCGAGGCGCGGGTAGGCCTCCGACCCGTCGAGGGTGAGGTGGTGGGGCGTCAGCTCGACGCTCGCCACGTCCTTGTGGCCGGCGAGGAAGCGCATCTCCTCGGCGGTCGAGACGTGCAGGATGTGGATGCGCGCGCCGGTCTCGTGCGCGAGCGCCACGAGGCGGCGCGTCGCCTTCAGCGCGGCGTCCGGCGAGCGCCAGACCGGGTGCGAGGCCGGGTCGCCCGGCACCCGCAGGTCCTTGCGCTCCCGCAGCATCGGCTCGTCCTCCGCGTGGAAGGCGGCCCGGCGGCGGATGCGGGACAGGATCTCGCGCACGCCCGCGTCGTCCTCCACGAGGAGCGAGCCGGTCGAGGAGCCGACGAAGACCTTGATGCCGGCCGCCCCCGGCAGGCGCTCGAGCTCGGCCACCTGATGCGCGTTCTCGTGCGTGCCGCCGACCCAGAAGGCGAAGTCGCAGTGCATCCGGTGGCGGGCGCGGCCGATCTTGTCGGCCAGCGCCTCGGCGCTCGTGGTCTGGGGGTTGGTGTTCGGCATCTCGAACACGGCCGTCACGCCGCCCATCACGGCCGCGCGCGAACCGGATTCGAGATCCTCCTTGTGGTCGAGGCCGGGCTCGCGGAAATGCACCTGCGTGTCGATGACGCCGGGCAGGAGGTGGAGCCCCGTGCAATCCTGCCGCTGGTCCGCCGCCGCGCCGGCGAGGTCGCCGATGGCGGCGACGCGGCCGGCCCGGATGCCGAGATCGGCCCGGTGCTCGCCGTCCTGGTTGACGAGCGTGCCGCCGTGAAGGACGAGATCGAGGGGCTCTTCCATCGGGTTCAGGCTCCGGGCTCGCGGGCGCCGACGTTGAGGCGCGGGCTCGCGCGGCTTATGTGTCAGCGCCTCCTCCCACGCAACGTCTCGAGCGGAAGCCCCATGCCGATCGCCCTGCTGCCGGACCGTGCCGTCGTCGCCGTCACCGGCGAGGAGGCGCAAGCCTTCCTGCAGGGCATCCTGACCTGCAACGTCGAGAGCCTGCCCGAGGGCGAGGCGCGGCTCGGCGCCCTCCTGACGCCGCAGGGGAAGGTCCAGTTCGACTTCCTGGTCTCGCGGATGCCGGGCGGCTTCCGCCTCGAGGGCGCGGCCGCGCGCGCGGCCGACCTCGTGAAGCGCCTCGGCCTCTACCGGCTGCGCGCCAGGGTCGCGATCGCGGCCGAGCCGGATCTGGCGGTCGCCGCCGCCTGGGCGGGGTCCGAGACCGCCGCCTCGGTGGAGCGGCTCGCGGACGGGCGGCTCGCCGACCTCGGCGCCCGCCTCTACGCCGCGCAGGGCGCCTTCTCGGCCGACGCGACGGAGGACGCCTACCACGCCCACCGCATCCGGCTCGGCGTGCCGGAGGGCGGGCGCGACTTCGCCTTCGGCGACGCCTTCCCGCACGAGGCGCTGATGGACCAACTCGGCGGCGTCGATTTCCGGAAGGGCTGCTACGTCGGCCAAGAGGTGGTCTCGCGCATGCAGCACCGGGGCACGGCCCGCACCAGGATCGTGCCGGCCCACTATCCCGAGGGTGAGGCGGCGGCGCCCTTCAGCGAGGTCACGGCGGGGCAGAAGAGTCTCGGCACGACCGGCTCGGCGGCGGGCGGGCGCGGCCTCGCCATGCTGCGCCTCGACCGGCTGGCCGACGCGCTCGCCGCCGGCGAGACCCTGCGGGCGGACGGGCGCGCCCTCGCCGTCGAGAAGCCGGCCTTCGCGACCTTCGCGTGGCCCGCCGCCGCGGACGCGACCGCGGTCTGAGCCGATGGCGACGCACGAGTCGCTCCGGCCGGAATCCGGTCTGATCACGCATCCCGACGGCTGCGCCCGCTGCTGGTGGGCGGGCCTCGATCCGCTCTATGTCGCCTATCACGACACGGAGTGGGGCGTGCCCGAACGCGACGACCGCGCGCTCTACGAGAAGCTCGTCCTCGACGGGTTCCAGGCCGGCCTGTCCTGGATCACCATCCTGAGGCGCCGGGAGGGCTTCCGGCGCGCCTTCGAGGGCTTCGAGCCGGAGCGGATCGCCCGCTTCACCGACGCCGACGTGGCGCGGCTGATGCAGGATACGGGCATCATCCGCAACCGCGCGAAGATCGTCGGGGCGGTGGGCAGCGCCCGCGCCTACCTGCGCATCATGGAGCGGGGACCCGGCTTCTCGCGCTTCCTCTGGGATTTCGTCGACGGGCGCCCGATCGAGGGGGGCGCCCGCAGCCGGGCCGAGATCGCCACCGAGACGGCGGTCTCGCGGGCGGTGTCGAAGGCGCTGAAGGCGGAGGGCTTCACCTTCGTCGGCCCCACCATCGTCCACGCCTTCATGCAGGCGGTGGGGATGGTCAACGACCATCTGGTCGGCTGCCACCGGCACGCGGCCTGTGCGGAGCTCGGCGGCGCGAAGCGGCGGCCCGCATGAGCGCCCGGCCGCCGCGGGCGTGGCAGCGGATGCTGTCGGGCCGTCGCCTCGACCTCCTCGACCCCTCTCCCCTCGACATCGAGATCGCCGACATCGCCCACGGGCTCGCCCGCGTCGCGCGCTGGAACGGCCAGACGGCGGGCCCGCACGTCTTCTCGGTGGCGCAGCACTCGCTCCTCGTTGAGGCGATCGGCGGCGAGATCCTGCCCGGGGCGAGCCCGGCTCAGCGCCTCGAATTCCTGCTCCACGACGCCCCCGAATACGTGATCGGCGACATCATCTCGCCCTTCAAGGCGGCGATCGGCGATTCCTACAAGGCGGTCGAGCGCCGGCTCCTCACCGCGATCCGCCGCCGCTTCGGCCTCGACGCGCCGGGCCCGGTCCTGGCGCGCTGCGTGAAGCGCGCCGACCGGATCGCCGCCCACATCGAGGCGACCCGGCTCGCGGGCTTTGCGGAGGAGGAGGCGGCCCGCTATTTCGGGCGCCGAGAGGAGATGCCGCCCGCCGTGACGGCGCTCGCCGAGCCCTGGCCGACCGCCGAGGTGCAGGCGCGCTACCTCGCCCGCTTCCACGCCCTCGCAGGCTGATCACGATGCCCCGCCTCCACGTCTGCTCCCTGTCGCGCCTGCCCGAGACCGTCGCGGCGACGGGCGCGAGCCACGTCCTCACCCTGGTCAACGTCGGCACGGCCCTGGAGCGGCCCGCCGCGATCCCGGCCGAGTGCCACGGCGTCGTCGGCGTCAGCGACATCGTGGCGCCGCTCGAGGGGCACGTCCTTCCGGCCGAGGAGCATATCCGGCAGGTGCTCGACTTCGTGCGGGCCTGGCCCCGCGAGCGCCCCCTCGTGATCCACTGCTACGCCGGCATCAGCCGCTCGACGGCCGCCGCCTACATCGCCGCCTGCGCCATGGCGCCGGAGCGCGACGAGGCCGAGATCGCGCGGGCGCTGCGGGAGGCCTCGCCGTCGGCCACCCCGAACCGCCTCTTCGTCGAGATCGGCGACCGCCTGCTCCGGCGCGAGGGCCGCATGGTGGCGGCGGTGGCGGCGATCGGCCGGGGCGCCGAGGCCTTTGAGGGCGAGCCGTTCCACCTCGTCATCGACTGAGCGCGGGCGGGCCTCGAAAATCTTCACCTGTGACCGAAACGCCGCCCCGGCCGACGAATCAGGTGGGGCGCCGGGCCGGAAGGGTTGTGCCGGGCCTCCGCCCCGCCTTAGAACCGGAACAAAGGGACACGTGGGATGACCGAAGCCCGACCTGCCGGCGCCCCGTCGGCGTCAACGACCGGCGTGCCCGGGACCAGCGATCTGCCGTTCGAGAAGGCTCTCGAGCAGCTGGAGGAGATCGTGCGGCGGCTGGAACGGGGGGACGTGCCCCTCGACGAATCCGTCGCGATCTACGAGCGCGGCGAGCGCCTGAAGCAGCATTGCGAGATGCTGCTGAAGCGGGCCGAGGCGCGCATCCAGAAGATCACGCTCGGGCCCGACGGCCGGGCCGAGGGCGTCGCGCCCCTCGACGTCGAGTGATCGGCGAGGCTCCCGCCAGGATGGCAGCGGTCGCGCTCCCTCCGCTCTCCGCCGCGGCACCGGGCTCCGTCCCGGGCGGGCCCGGCGGCGCGGACGCGGCGTCCGCCCGGATGTGAGGTTCAGTCAGTGGCGCAGGTCGATACGTCCATT
>NZ_BJZU01000121.1 GCF_007992195.1 Methylobacterium oxalidis
CGGGCCGCCCGTTTCCTGGGCAGGCTGCCTTGCGGCGCAGCATGGGCCGGATCGCGGCCTCGCCGCCCGCGCCGGAGCGGGGCCGCTCCCCGCCCGCGCCTCTGGCACGCTTGCTGCTAGAGCGGCCCTGCCGCGTCCCGACGCGGCGCGCGGGACAACGGCGCCCCGCACAGCGGACGGTGTGAGTCCGGTTCCTCCGGCAGAGCGGCAGCGCGTGCGCGCCGCACCAAGAGACGAGCACCCTCCATGGCCAGTTTCAAGACCGTGATGAAGTCGGGCCACCCCCCGACGCTCTTCGCCGCGTTCCTCTACTTCGATTTCTGCTTCGCGATCTGGGTGCTCAACGGCGCCATGGGCCCGTTCATCACCGAGACCTTCAAGCTCAGCCCCGCCCAGACCGGGTTCATGATCTCGCTGCCGATCATGGCGGGCGCGATCATGCGCTTCCCCCTCGGCGTGCTCGCCCAGTACATCGGCCGCAAGAACGCGGCGATCACCGAGATGGGCCTCATCATCGCGGCGATGGCCTTCGGCTTCTTCCTCGTCGACACCTTCGACGAGGTGCTGGCCATGGGCGTGCTGCTCGGCATCGCGGGCGCCTCCTTCGGCGTCGCGCTCTCGCTCGGCTCCGGCTGGTTCCCGCCCCGGCACAAGGGCCTCGCCATGGGCATCGCGGGGGCCGGCAACTCGGGCACGGTGCTCGCCGTGCTGTTCGCCCCCCCGCTCGCCCAGGCCTACGGCTGGCAGGCCGTCTACGGCTTCGCCGGGCTCGTGATGGTGATCCCGCTCGTCGTGATGATCGTCTTCGCGCAGGAGCCGCCGGACCGGGAGCACCAGTCCTTCCGGCAGCACGTCGCCTGCCTGTTCGAGAAGGACGGCTGGGCCTTCAGCCTCGTCTACATCATCACCTTCGGCGGCTTCATCGGCCTGTCGAACTTCCTGCCGACCTTCTTCTACGAGCAGTTCGCGGTCACCAAGATCGAGGCCGGGCGCCTGACCATGCTGGCCGCCATCATGGGCTCCGGCATCCGCATCCTCGGCGGCTACTTCGCCGACCGGGTCGGCGGCGTGCTGGTGCTCACCGTGGTGCTGCTCGCCGCCATCGCCTCGTTCCTGCTCCTGACCTCGGCGCCCTCGCTCGCGCTCACCACGATCCTGTTCATGCTCTGCTTCGCGGCCCTCGGGGCCGGCAACGGCGCGCTGTTCCAGCTCGTGCCCCTGCGCTGGCCGACCAACACCGCCGTGGCGGGCTCGATGATCGGCGAGGTCGGGGCGCTCGGCGGCGCGATCCTGCCGAACGTGATGGGCCTCTCGAAGCAGTACACGGGCTCCTTCGCGATCGGCTTCGTGGGCTACGCGGCCTTCGCGGGCCTGGTGCTCGGCTGCCTCTATCTCTGGCAGCGGCGCTGGGTCGGGCGGTGGATCGGCCCGCGCGGCAAGGTGCTGGAGCCGGCGCCCGCCGCCCCGGCCCCGGCCGGGCGCCTGGAGCCGGCCCCGGTCTGAGCCGGGCCCCGCGCGGGGGGCGGGGGCCGGCTCGAGGCCCCCGCCCGAGCCCCCGTTTTCGTGTTCGGGGTATGCGCGGGAACCGGCCGGCGCCAGGGCGCGCTTGTCAGCCCGGCCCGCGCATGCTCAACCGCAGGTATGTCGGACCCGACCAGCCCCGCCCCGCGGCAGACGAAGCGCTTCGCCGAGAAGCGCCAGGCGATCCTCGACGCGGCCGCCAAGCGCTTCAACGAGCGGGGCATCCGCGGAACCTCGCTCGCCGACGTCTCGGGCAGCGTCGGGCTGATGACGAACTCGATCACCTACTATTACCGCCGCAAGGAGGACCTCGCGGCGGCCTGCTTCCTGGCCAAGATCGCGTGGCTCGACGCGCTGATCGCCGAGGCCGAGGTGCGGACGAGCCCGGAGGCGCGGCTGCGCGCCTTCCTCGACGCCTACGCGCGGGGGCTCTCGGCGATGGCGGCCGGCGAGCGGCCGGCCCTGATCCGCTTCCACGACGTGCGCGCCCTGCCGAGCCCGCAGGCCGAGACGGTGTTTGCCGCCTACAACGCCTTCTTCCGGCGCATGCGGGCGCTGCTCGTCGGGCCGGAGGCGCTGCCCGGGCTCGACCGCATCGCCCGCAACGCCCGCACCCACCTCCTCGTCTCGGTGGTGCAGACCCTGCGCGTCTGGATCGAGCGCTACGAGCCGGACGACTACGCCCGCGTCGCCGCGCGGGTGGCGGACCTGCTGCTTCACGGGCTCGCGGGGCCCGGCAGCCCCTGGCCGCCGGCCGCCGGGCCCGTGGCGGTGCCGCCCTCCGAGGCCGGCCCCACCGACGCCTTCCTGCGCGCGGCCACCATCCTCATCAACGAGCAGGGCTACCGCGGCGCCTCGGTGGAGAAGATCTCGGCGCAGCTGCGCGTCACCAAGGGCTCGTTCTACCACCACAACGACAACAAGGACGACCTCGTCGCCAACTGCTTCACCCGCACCTTCGACCGGATCCGCCGCACGCAGGACGCGGCGGAGGCGGCTGGGGGGAGCGGCTGGGAGCGGCTCGCGGCGCTGAGCTGCGCGCTGGTGCGCCACCAGCTCTCGGAATCCGGCCCGCTGCTGCGCTGGATCGCGGTGGGCGCCCTGCCGGACAACCTGCGCGGCGGCGTCACGGGCACGATGCACCGGCTCTGGGACCGCGTCGCCTTCCCGATCGTCGACGGGGTGGCGGACGGCTCGATCCGCGCCTGCGACCCGGCGATCGCCGCGCAGGTCGTCAACAGCATGATCGACGCGGCCTCCGAGCTCGACGACTGGGCGGAGGGCATCGACGCGGACCAGGCCGAGCGCCATTATGTCCAGCCGCTGCTCGCGGGATTCTATGGAGGGGCGCGGGGGTGAGGGCGGCCGCCGGAAGGCTGCGCAACCCGCGCCCCTACGCCCGCCGCCGGTCGAGGTCGGCGAAGCGGCCGCCCTCCGCGGCGAGGCGCTCGATGAGGGAGGCGGGCGCGTAGCCCGGCCCGCCTCTGTCCGCCAGGGCGCGGAGGCGGTCGCGCAAAGCCGGGAGCCCCTGCGCGTCCGCCCCGTGCATCGGGCCGCCCCGGTAGGCCGGCCAGCCGTAGCCCGCGAGCCAGACCACGTCGATGTCCGAGGCGCGCAGGGCCCCGCCCGCCTCCAGGATCCGCGCGCCGGCGTCGACCAGGGTGTCGAGGCAGCGCTCCAGGATCTCGTCGTCCGAGACGGCCCGGCGGTGGTGGCCGGCGGCCGGCTCGCCCTCGGGCAGGGCGGCGTCGAGCCCGAGCGGGGCGGGCGCGAGCCCGAACTCGGTCAGGACGCGCGCGACCTGCTCCGGGCTCGCGCCTTCGTGAACGAGGCGGCCGGCCTCCCGCCGCAGGCGCCCGAGCATGCGCGGGCCGATGAAGCCGCCCCGCGTCACCACGGCGACCCGGCCGAGGCCGCGCGCGAGGCCCAGCGCGGTGGCGAGCACCTCCGGCGCCGTGGCCGGGCCGCGCAGGATCTCGAGGAGGCGCGAGCCGGGCAAGGGGCTGCCCGGCAAGGGGGCGCCCGGATGGAGCCCGAGCACCCGCTCCAGCCGCGGGCCTTCCGCGAGGCCGGAGGGATCTGGCGCGTCGGCCGCGACGGCGAGGATCGCCTCCGGGTCTGCCTCGAGGGAGGCGAGGTCCCGCGTCTGCCCCGCGAGGACGAGGTCGCAGCCCGCGAGGTCGGGCGGGGCCGCCCCCTCGGCGCACAGCACCGTCAGCCCGGCCGCCTGCGAGAGGATCGCGGCGAGGCGCCGGCCCGGCCCCTCCGCCGCCCCGGCGAATGCGGCTCCCGCGAGGTCCGGGCCGGCGAGCGCGACCCGCCGCACCGGCCGCCTGCGCGCGTCGGCGGGCAGGTCCGGGACCTTGGCGGCCTCGCGCTCGGCGAAGAAGGCGTGGCGCTGCGCGATCGACTGCGCGCCCGCCATCAGCGCGAAGAAGGTGCGCTCCTCGAAGGCGAGCGCCTCCGCGAAGGGCAGCGTGCCGGCGGCCTCCACGCAGGCGATGCAGGCCTGGGGCGCCTCGAAGCCCCTGTAGCGCCGCGCCGCGGCCTCGCGGGCGGCCGCGAACAGGCCGATCCGGCCGTGCTCCAGGCGGCTGTCGTCCTCGCGCACGCGGCGGGGCCCGCGCCCCTCCGCGACGAGCCGGCCCGCGAAGGCCACCGCCTCGGCCTCCAGGCCCTCCTCGGCCGCGAGCGCGTCGAGGAGGCCGAGGTCGAGGGCCGCCCGGCCGTCGACGGGCTCGCCCGAGACGATCATGTCGAGGGCCTTCTCGGTGCCGACGAGCCGCGGCAGGCGCTGCGTGCCCCCCGCCCCCGGCACGAGGCCGAGCTTCACCTCGGGCTGGCCGAGGCGGGCGGCGGGCGTGGCGAGGCGGTAGTGGCAGGCGAGCGCCAGCTCGAGGCCGCCCCCGAGGGCCATGCCGTGGATCGCCGCCACCACCGGCTTGGCGCAATCCTCCACCCGGTCGAGGAGCGCGCCGAGGCCGATCCCCTGCCAGGGCCGGCCGAACTCGGTGATGTCGGCGCCCCCGCAGAACATCCGCCCGGCGCCGATCAGCACGATCGCCGAGAGCTCCGGGTCCGCCTCGGCGGCCTCGACGGCGTCCCGGATGCCGAGGCGCAGGGCCTCCGAGAGGGCGTTCACCGGTGGCGCCGAGAGCGCGACGATCGCGATCGCCCCGACCCGGCGCGTTTCGGTGACGGTCCTCAGGCTTCCGAGGGTGTTCGAGCTTCCCATGACGGCTCCATCCGGTTCTCCGGCCCGCCCCTAGCACGGGACGGGTCGGAGGCGGAGGCGCCGGGCCTTTTCGGATTCGGGCGGGCGGCGGCCCTATTTCGGATCGCAATCCATGCCGTTGCGGCGCGCGTTGGCGATGCAGTCGCTCTTGTTGACGTACGCCTCCGTGGACGCGCCGACGGGTTCGCCGTTGCGGGCCTTCCGGCGCCAGCGCCACTGGCCACCCGACTGGTAGATCTCCCAGGTGTCGCCGTTGCTGCCCTTGCAGGTGCTCATGATCATCCGCCGTGTTTGTTACTCTAGGTTAATTTAGCAACTCTAGAGATACAAATTCTCGCTGTCCAGCCGGCCGGATCCTGCGCCCGCCCGCGCCGGCGCCCCGTCCGCGGTTGCGCCGCCCGCCGCCGGCTCGCTATGGCAGGCCGGATCGATGCATCCCCGGCCGGACCGGCGCGGGGGCCGAGCCGTACGGAGGCGCGATGTCGGGGACCGGGGCACGGGGGACGGAGCGGTCGGGGCCGCTCGCGGGCGTCAGGGTGGTGGAGCTCGCCCACATCATGGCGGGCCCGGTCTGCGGGCTGATGCTCGGCGACATGGGCGCCGAGGTGATCAAGGTCGAGAAGATCGACGGCGGCGACGACACCCGCCGCTCGGTGCCGCCCGCGCTCGCGGGCGAGAGCGCGGCCTACATGATGATGAACCGCGGCAAGCGCGGGATCGCCCTCGACCTCAAGAGCGAGGACGGCAAGGCGATCCTGCGCCGGCTGCTCGCCGACGCCGACGTGCTGATCGAGAACTACCGGGCTGGCACGATGGAGCGGCTCGGCCTCGGCTACGAGACCCTGAGGGCGGCGTTCCCGGGGCTGATCTACTGCTCGCTGTCGGGCTTCGGGCGCTCCGGCCCCTACGCCGAGCGGGCGGGCTTCGACCTCGTGGCCCAGGGCATGAGCGGGCTCATGAGCATCACCGGCGAGGGGCCGGGCCGCCCGCCCATGAAGTGCGGGCCGCCGGTCACCGATATCACGGCCGGGATCCTGGCGGCGATGGGCGTGCTCGCGGCCTACGCGCACAAGCTGCGCACGGGCGAGGGGCAGGTGGTCGACACCTCCCTGTTCGAGGCCGGCATCACGCTGACCTACTGGCAGTCGGCGATCAGCATGGCGACCGGCGCGGCGCCCGGGCCGATGGGCTCGGCCCACCCGCTGAACGCGCCCTACGAGGCGTTCGAGACCGCGGACGGCTGGATCACGATCGGGGCGGCCAACCAGACGAACTGGCTGCGGCTCCTCGCCGTGCTCGGCGCCGAGGACCTCTCCGCCGACCCGCGCTTCGCGCAGAACCGCGACCGCATGGCGAACCGCGAGGCGCTGGCGGCGGCGCTCGCCCCCCATTTCCGCACCGCCTCCTCGGAGGACTGGCTCGCGCGGCTCGAGGCCGGCGGCGTGCCGGCCGGCCCCGTGCTCGACGTGGCGGCGATGCACCGCGACCCCCAGACCCTCGCCCGCGAGATGGTGGTCGAGGTCGAGCACGCCCGCGCCGGGCGGATGCGGACGCTCGGCCTGCCCGTGAAGTTCTCCGCCACGCCCGGCCGCGTCCACGGGCCGGCGCCGCTTCTGGGCGAGCACAGCCGCGCCCTCCTCGCCGAGGCCGGCTACGACGGCCCCGCGATCGACGACCTCCTCGCCCGCGGCGTCGTGCGCGAGACGGCGGCGTGATAGGTGGGGCGGGCGCCGTCCGCCCCACGCCCGTCCCGCCCCCTCCCGCGACAGAGGAGGAGGCGGCCGATCAGGCTCTCCGCCAGGATGTCCCGATGACCACCGACACGACCTCCCCCACCGACGAGCTCCTGTTCTCCACGGACGAGGCCGGCATCGCCCGGATCGTTCTCAACCGTCCGCAGGCGCGCAACGCGCTCACCTTCGGCATGTACGAGGGGCTGATCACCCTGTGCGGGCGGGTGGCGGAGGACCCCGCGATCCGGGCCCTGATCATCACCGGGGCGGGCGAGAAGGCCTTCGCCGCGGGCACCGACATCGCGCAGTTCCGCAGCTTCAGGACGCCCGAGGACGCGCTCGGCTACGAGCGCTTCATGGACCGGGTGCTCGGCACCCTGGAGCGCCTGCGGGTGCCGACGATCGCGGCGGTCGCGGGCGCCTGCACGGGCGGCGGCGCGGCCATCGCCGCGGCCTGCGACATGCGCCTCGCCACCCAGGACGCGCGCTTCGGCTTCCCGATCGCGCGGACCCTCGGCAACTGCCTGTCGCAGGGCAACCTCAAGCGGCTCTCGGCCCTGATCGGCCCGGCGCGGGTGAAGGACATCCTGTTCACCGCCCGGCTCGTCGGCGCCGACGAGGCCCTGGCGATCGGCCTCGTCAGCGAGGTGGTGGCGGATGCGGACGCCCTGGAGGCGCGGGCCGCCGAGCTCGCGGCGCTGCTCGCCGGCCACGCCCCGCTGACCCTCCAGGCCACCAAGGAGGGCCTGCGCCGCCTGCAGGAGGGCGACACGGGCGCGGGCGAGGACCTGATCCTGCAGTGCTACATGAGCCAGGATTTCCGCGAGGGCATGGAGGCGTTCCTCGCCAAGCGCGCGCCGCACTGGACGGGGCGGTAGGGCACGTCACCCACGGACAGGGTCGCGCACGGCGTTGGTGAGGAATGCCTCGCCGAGCGGCGGCAGGTCGCTCGTGTCGATCGTGGCCTCGGGCTGCGCGGCGAGGTCCTCGATCTCCGCCCGCTCGGTGTCCGAGAGAGGGGCTGCCGCGCAGGGATCGAGCTCGAAGGTGATGCGATCGTTGCTGGCCAGGGCGTCGCTCCCGCTTCCCGGCACGGCGTGTCAGCCTGCCTCAGACATCCTACACGTGGTACCCACTCATGAGGTCCGCTCGGGGTGGAAATCCGCCGTAGCCGCTCGACTGCTGGGCAGCAGCGTTGCCGGGGCGCCTCGATTTCCGAGCGCTGCATGGGGGTGTGTTGGGTCAGGGCTCGCGCCGGTAGTGCATGGCCACCGCGCCATTCCGGAGCGGCTTCGTTGAGATGAGTTCGAGCCGTCGCGTTCCGGGCAACCCACCCTGGTGTAGGGTCGGGCCGTGGCCGGCGATCCGGGGATGGACGAGGAACTTGTACTCATCGATCAGGTCCAGCCGGTCCAATTCGGTCGCGAGTTTGCCGCTACCGAGGAGCACGCCTGCCGACGTCGCGTCCTTGAGCCTCTGCACACCTGCCCGCAGGTCGTCGGCGATGTGGTGGCTGTTGGTCCACGGAAAATCCGTTCGCGTGGACGACACGACGTATTTCGGCTTGACCTCCAGCTTGACCGCCCACTCGCGGATCGCCGTCGGGGCTTCCACGTTTCCGCGACGGACTGCCGGCCAATAGCCCTCCATCATCTCGTAGGTGACGCGGCCCCACAGCATCGCCCCAGCGTCGTCCATCAGGCTGGTGAAATAGGCGTGCGTCTCGTCGTCAGCGATGCCTTCCTGGTGGTCGATGCAGCCGTCCAGGGTGGCGTTGATGCTGAAAGTCAGCAGTCCCATGCGGCGATCCTACGCCATCCGCTCGAAAAGGCGCAGGGCTTTTGCTCGCGGTCGAGGTTCAACGTCCGCAACGGGTCGCAAGCAGCCCCTTGCGCGTGGGGACCAAGCGTCAGATCTCGACCACGAGCATCCCGTTCCGCCCTCTGAACGCGAAGCGGCCCGGACCGTCCGGTCCGGGCCGCCCGCGTCGTCGACGTCGTCCGCCCGCTAGCGTGTCGTCGGCAGCAGGGTGTTCGGCAGCCACATGGCGATGCCGGGGACGAGGCACAGGATCAGGATCGCCACCGCCATCAGGATCACGAAGGGCAGCGTGCCCCAGATGATGTCCGAGAGCGGGATGTCGGGGGCGATGTTCTTGATCACGAAGATGTTGAGGCCCACCGGCGGGTGGATCAGGCCCATCTCCATGGTGATCGTCATCACGACGCCGAACCAGACGAGGTCGAACCCGGCCGCCTTGAGCGGCGGCAGGATGATCGGCGCCGTCATCAGGATGATCGAGACCGGCGGCAGGAAGAAGCCGAGGCCGATCACGAGCGCCAGGATCGTCACCAGCAGCACCCAGGGGGAGAGCTGCATCGCCACGATGGAAGCGGCCGCCGCCTGGCTGATGTGGAGGTAGCTCATCACGTAGGCGTAGAGGAGCGACATGCCGATGATCAGCATCAGCATCGTCGATTCCCGGAGCGTCGCGGTTAGGATCGGGCTCACGTCCTTCGGCCGCCAGACGCCGTAGATGACGGCGATGAGGCCGAGCGCCAGCAGGCCGCCGAGGCCCGCCGTCTCCGAGGGCGTGGCGTAGCCGCCGTAGAGCGCCACCATGACGCCGGTGAGCAGGACCACGAAGGGCAGCACCCGCGGCAGCGTCGAGAAGCGCTCCCGCATGCTGTACTTGTCCTCCGCCAGGATCGGCGAGGTGACGCCGCCGCGCTCGTAGGCGAGCTTCGCCGCCGCGAATTCCGAGCGGAAGCGGTAGATCGACCAGCCCGCGAACAGGGCCACCAGCAGGATGCCCGGCCCGATGCCGGCCAGGAACAGGCGGCCGAGCGACTGCTCGGCGGCCACCGCGTAGAGGATCATGGTGATCGAGGGCGGCAGCAGGATGCCGAGCGTGCCGCCCGCCGCGATGATGCCGGCCGCGAAGCCCGGCGAGTAGCCGCGCTTGCGCATCTCCGGGATGCCCGCCGAGCCGATCGCCGAGCAGGTGGCCGGGCTCGAGCCCGCCATGGCGGCGAACAGCGCGCAGGCGAAGACGTTGGCGATGCCGAGCCCGCCGGGGATGCGGTGCATCCAGGCGTGCATGGCCGAGTAGAGGTCCTGGCCGGCCTTGGACCGCCCGATCGCCGCGCCCTTGAGGATGAAGAGCGGGATCGACAGCAGCGTGATCGAGGCCATCTCCTCGTAGACGTTCTGGGCGACCGTATCGAGGGAGGAGCCAGGCATGAACGCGACCATGAAGGCCAGCGCCACGAAGCCCAGCGCGAAGGCGATGGGGATGCCCGCGAGCATGACGCCGAGCGTCGCGCCCGCGTAGAGGAACCCGATGGCCGCGACGCTCATGGCTGCCTCCCCGTGGTCTCGGTGCCCATCACGTCGGGCCCCTGCGGCGTCAGGTCGGGACGGCCCTTCATGTCCCGGTTGAGATCGGCGCCGATGCCGATCTTCGGCCTCGCCCAGCCGGCCCGGTTCGGGCCGTAGAGGACGGCCTCCGCGATCTGCAGGGCGAACTGGATGCCGAGCAGGCTCATGCCGGCCGCCATCAGCGAGTAGGGGATCCAGAGGGGCGGGCCCCAGGTCGATTGCGAGACCTGCCCGTCGACCCAGGCCTCGTGCAGCAGCGACCAGCTCTTCCAGGCGAAGAACACCACGAAGACGAAGCTGATGACGTCGGCCATCAGCAGGCGGGCGCTGTTGACCCGCGGCGAGAGCAGGCCGGTCAGCGCCTCGATCGCCACGTGGCCGCGCTTGGCCTGGACCGCGGCGGCCGAGAAGAAGGTCGCCCCCACGATCAGGAACACCGCCATCTCGTCCTGCCAGTCGGTCGGCTCGTGCAGGACGTAGCGGATCACCACGCTGTAGCTCAGCACGAGGCAGGCGCAGACGAGGGCGATGCCGCCGAGCAGCATGATGACGTGATTGACGGACTTCAGGGCCCTGTCGAGGGTGCCGAGGAGCCCCGGCACGCGGGGCTCCGGGGCCGCGCGGGTCTCGGCGGCGGCCGCCGAGGCGGCGTCGAAGGCGTGGCTCACGACACCTGCTCCGCCAGCTTGAGGAGCTCGGCGCAGTTGGCGTTCTTGCCCGCGTAGTCCTTCCAGGCGGTCTCGCGGGCGATCTCGCGCCACTTGTTCATGGTCGCCTCGTCGAGGTTCTGGACCTTGGCGCCGGCCTTGGTGAAGACCTCCTCGACCTTGGCGTCGTCGGCCTTGGCGCCCGCCTGCCCGAACGTCTCCAGCTCCTCGCCGACCGCCATGATCAGGTCCTGCTGGTCCTTCGGGAGGCCCGAGAACACGATCTTCGACATCATGATCGGCTCGAGCATGAACCAGTAGGAGCGCTCGCGGCCCGAGGTGAGGGCCTTCGACAGCTCCTCCAGGCGGAAGGAGATCAGGCTGGTGGAGGAGGTGATGACCGCGTCGCACGCGCCCGTCTGCATGGCGGCGTAGGACTCGTTCGAGGGGATCGAGAGGGTCGCGGCGCCCGCCTGCTTCATCATCAGGTCCATCTCGCGGGAGCCGCCGCGGACCTTGAGGCCCTTGGCGTCCTGGGGCGCGTAGAGCGGCCGCTCGCGGCTCGCCACGCCGCCCGCCTGCCAGACCCAGGAGACGAGGACGATGCCCTTGGCATCGAGGATCTCGGTGAGCTTGCGGCCGACCGGCGCCTTCTTCCAGGCCACCCCTTGCGCGTAGGAGGTCACGAGGGCCGGCATCAGGCCGATGTTCATCTCCGGCACCTCGCCGCCCGCGTAGGGCGAGGGATAGAGCGACATGTCCAGCGCGCCCTTCCGCATCGCGCCGAACTGGGCGTTCGTCTTCATCAGCGAGGAGCCGGGATAGACCTGCACCTCCAGCGCGCCCTTCGAGCGCTCGGCGAGCGCGGCGCCGAACTTGCGGCACATGCGGTCGCGGAAATCGCCCTCGTCGATCGTCCCGCCCGGGAACTGGTGCGAGAGCTTGAGGGTGGTGGCGGCCCTGGCGGCGCCAAGGCCGAAGGTGAGGAGGGCGGGGGCGGCGAGGCCCGAGGCGAGGATGTGGCGTCGAGTCAGAGGCATGGCGTCTTTCTCCCGCGGCGCAGCATCGGGCGCCGGATTTGTGCAGCGCAACTTTTATACTGAATGCGCCCTGTGATATTTAGAAAAGACGGTCTTGTATATTTTGTCAACCGGCTTGCATAATCATCGCGGCTGGAAAATGCTTCCGCCGGGAGGTAACCCATGAGCCAGGCACAGCGTCTCAAGCAGACGATCGAAGATGAGATCGTCGACGGCCGGCTGCCGCTGGGCGCGCGCCTCGACGAGGTGCAGCTCGCCGAGCGGTTCGGGGTCTCGCGCACGCCGATCCGCGAGGCGCTGATCCAGCTCGCGATGACGGGCCTCGTCGAGACGAAGCCGCGCAGGGGCACGATCGTCAGCGCGCCCGAGCCCCAGCACCTGCTGGCGATGTTCGAGACGATGGCGGAGATCGAGGCGTCCTGCGGGCGGCTCGCCGCGCGCCGCCTCGTGCCGGAGGACGAGGCGGCGCTCAAGGAGGCGCTCGCGGCCTGCGCCCGCGCGGCGGAGGCCGGGGACACCGAGGCCTACTACCAGGAGAACTACGTCTTCCACACGGTGGTCTACCGGGCCTGCCGCAACGCGTTCCTGTGCGACCAGGCCCGCCAGCTCCACCGGCGCCTCGCCCCCTTCCGCCGCCTGCAGCTGCGCGCGCGCCAGCGCCTGCCGCAATCGCTGGCGGAGCACGCGGCGATCGTGGACGCCATCGTCTCGGGGGAAGAGGCGCGGGCGGCGGAGGCGCTGCGCGCCCACGTGGTGGTTCAGGGGGACCGCTTCACCGACCTCGTGGCGACCATGCGGACGATCAACGACGCGGCCTGAGCCGCGGCGCGCCGCCTCAGCCGTCGGCCTCGCCGTAATTGGCCGCGATCACCTGCTTCTTGCCGCGGATGTGCTCGCGCATCAGCGGCGACAGGGAGGCGCCGTCGCGGGCGTGCAGGAGCTGGATCATCCGCTCGTGCTCGTGGACCGCCCGCTCCCACTGCTCGGCGGTCTGGTGGGCCTTGTAGCGCGAGCGCTGGATGCGGCCCGACAGGCTCATGTAGATGCCCGACAACGTGACGTTGCGGCTCGCCGTCATGATCGCTTCGTGGATGGTGCGGTTGATGCGGAAGTACTCCGCCTCCTCCCCCGCCTGCCAAGCCGAGACCATCGCCGCGTGGTCGACCTCGATCGCGGCGATCTCCTCGTCGGTGATGCGGCGGCAGGCGAGCTCCGCGGCCGTCGCCTCGAGCCCGGCGATGACCTCGACCATCTCCTCGATCTCGCCCTGCGAGATGCTGGCGACGCGCGCGCCGCGGTTGGGCAGCAGCTCCAGCAGCCCCTCGGTCGCCAGGATCTTGATGGCCTCGCGCAGGGGCGTGCGCGAGATGCCGAAGCGCTCGGTCAGCTCGCCCTCGTTGATGCGGGCGCGCGGCTCCATCTCGCCGGACTGGATGAGCTCCCGCATCCGGTCGGCGACCTCGTCGTGGAGATAGCGCCGGCTGATGCCGAGGCCCGTATCGATCTTGTTCATCGGCCAACTGGGTCGGAGATCAGGGTCGAGACCCCATGCTACGTTTAGGCTCCGCTGAATTCAGTGTCGAGGGACCAGCGCGCGATCGAGCACGCGGGCCACATGTTCCGCGTGAATCCCGAGGCCGTCGTGGATCTGGTGGCGGCAGCTCGTGCCGTCCGCGACCACGAGGTCGTCCGGGCCGGCCTTGCGGAGCGCCGGGAACAGGGAGAGCTCGGCCATGGCCAGCGACACGTCGATCGTGTCGGCGCCGTAGCCGAAGGCGCCCGCCATGCCGCAGCAGCTCGACTCGATCACCCGCACCTCGAGGCCGGGCACCCGGCGCAGCACGGTCTCGACCGAGCCCATCACCCCGAACGACTTCTGGTGGCAGTGGCCGTGCAGGTGCGCGACGCGCCCGCCCTGGTCGGCGAGCGGCAGCTCGATGCGGCCGGAGGCGAGGTCGGCGGCGATCAGCTCCTCGAACAGTAGGCTGCTGCGCGCGAGCAGGGCCGCATCCTCGCCCGGCAGAAGCGCCGCGAACTCGTCCCGGAAGGTGAGGAGGCAGGAGGGCTCCAGCCCGACCACGCGGGCGCCCGCCCGGACGTAGGGCAGCAGCGTGTCGAGGGTGCGGCGCGCCTCGGCGCGGGCCCGGTCGGTCTGGCCGGAGGCGAGATAGGTGCGGCCGCAGCAGAGCGGGCGCCGCCCCTTCGACGGGAAGACCCGGTGCAGGCGGTAGCCCGCGGCGGCGAGCACGCGCTCGGCCGCCTCCAGGTTCTCCCGCTCGAAGGCGCGGTTGAAGGTGTCGCCGAACAGGACGACGTCCCGGAAATCGCCCGTGACGTCCTGCGGGTGGGCCGCCTCGCCGGTCTCCGCCCAGGGCCGGCGCCAGCGCGGCAGGGTGCGCCGCGCCGAGAGGCCGGCGACGCGCTCCGACAGGCGGGCGAGCGGCGCGTAGCGGTCGCGCAGGTTGAGGAGCGGCGCGAGCCTGGCCGCGAGGCCGGCGTAGCGGGGCATCTCCGCCACGAGCCGCTCCTTCAGGGGCAGGCCGTGCTCGGCGTGGTAGTGGTGCAGGAACTCGATCTTCATCTTGGCCATGTCGACGCCGGTCGGGCATTCCCGGCGGCAGGCCTTGCAGGAGACGCAGAGATCGAGGGTGCGCTTCATCTCCGGGCTGGTGAAGGCGCCCTCCCCGAGCTGGCCCGAGATGGCGAGCCGCAGGGAGTTCGCGCGCCCGCGGGTGAGGTGCTGCTCGTCGCGGGTCGCCCGGTAGGAGGGGCACATGGCGCCACCCGCGAGCTTCCGGCAGGTGCCGTTGTTGTTGCACATCTCGACGGCGCCGCCGAAGCCGCCCCAGTCCGACCAGTCGAGGGCGGTCTTGGCTGGCCGGCTCACCGCGTAGCCGTGCTGGAACCGCATCAGGGAGCGGTCGTCCATCCTGAGCGGACGCACGATCTTGCCGGGGTTGAGGCGGTTGTCCGGGTCGAACCCGTCCTTGACCGTCTCGAAGGCGCGGGCGAGCCGGGAGCCGAACAGCGGCTCCACGTATTCCGAGCGCGAGATGCCGTCGCCGTGCTCGCCCGAGTACGAGCCCTTGTAGCGGCGCACCAGCTCCGAGGTCTCCTCGGCGATGGCCCGCATCTTCGCCACGCCCTCCCCCTCCTTCATGTTGAGGATCGGGCGCACGTGCAGGCAGCCGACCGAGGCGTGGGCGTACCAGGTGCCACGGGTGCCGTGCTTCGTGAAGACCTCGGTGACGGCGTCGGTGTAGTCGGCGAGGTGCGCCAGCGGCACCGCGCAATCCTCGATGAAGGAGACGGGCTTGGCGTCCCCCTTCATCGACATCATGATGTTGAGGCAGGCCTCGCGCACCTCCCAGACCGACTTCTGGCGCACGGGCTCGGGCACCTCGACCACCGCGTCCGCGAAGCCGTGGTCGCTCATGCAGGCGTCGAGACGCCGGAGGTCGGCCATCAGGGCGTCGCGGTCGTCGCCCGCGAACTCGGCCAGCAGCAGGCAGTTCGGCTCGCCCCGCGTGATGTCGGCGAGCGTCGTGCGGAAGAGCGGGATGTCGGCGCCGAGCACCAGCACGTTGTTGTCCACGAGCTCGACCGCCACCGGGTTCAGGCCGACGATCGCCTTCGTGGTCTCCATGGCGGCGCGGAAGGAGGGGAAGTGGCAGACCCCCATGACGCGGTGCGCCGGCAGCCGCGACAGCTTCAGCGTCACGGAGGTGGTGGCCGCGAGCGTGCCCTCGGAGCCGACGAGGAGGTGGGCGAGGTTCGGCCGCGCCTCGATCAGCGCGTCGAGATTGTAGCCGCCGACCCGGCGCTGCACCTTCGGGTACATGCGCAGGATCTCGGCGCGCTCGGATTCGGCGAGCGCCAGCATCCGCCGGGCGAGGTCCTCGGCCCGCGCCCCGCCCGTGACGCCGCTGGCGTCGTTGCCGGTCAGCCCGAAGCCGAAGGGCGTGCCGTCGTGGAACAGAGCTTCCAGGGCGAGGACGTTGTCGCTCATCTTGCCGAAGCGCAGGGAGCGGGCGCCGCAGGAATTGTTGCCGGCCATGCCGCCGATGGTGCAGCGGGTGGCGGTGGAGGGCTCGACGGGGAAGAACCAGCCGTCCGCCTTCACCCGGGTGTTCAGGCGCTCCAGCACGTGGCCGGGCTCGACCGTGACGGTGCCGCCCTCGGCATCGTAGGCCAGCACCCCGTTGAAGTGGCGCGAGCAGTCGACCACGAGGCCGCGCCCGATCGGCTGGCCGTTCTGGGAGGTGCCGCCGCCGCGCATGACGACCGGCACGTCGTGCTCGGCCGCGATCTGGAGGGTCGCGGCGATGTCGGCCCGGTTGCGGGGAAACACCACGCCGGCTGGCATGATCTGGTAGATCGAGGCGTCGGTGGCGTAGCGCCCGCGCGTGAAGGCGTCGAAGCGCACCTCGCCCTGCAGGGCCTCGGCGAGACGCCGCCCCAGCCCCGCCCCGTTGCGCGCGGCCGCTCTCTGGCTCGTCGCCGGCTCGGGCGTCGCTCCCATCCCATCCTCCTGATCGGCCGCCGGGCCTCCTGAACGCGCGGGCCGGCGGGCGTCTTGCCTCTTACTGAATTTGTAATACAAAATTCAATTCGCTTGAAGCCGCATCCGCGGCCGCGGCGTCCCGGACCGGGCGGCGTCCCGGACCGGGCGGCGTCCCGGAATGGGCGGCGTCCCGGAATGGGCGGCATCCTGGGCAACGCGCGACCTCCGGGCTAGGACTCGGGCCGGGCCGCGCGGGGCCGCCGCGCCGCCTCGCGCCCCCCGGCACGTCCCGCCGCGCCCGCATCCCGACGAGTGTACCCCCGTGACGATCGATCTCTACAGCGACACCCAGACGCGACCGACCCCCGGCATGCGCGAGGCCATGGCCCGGGCGGTGGTGGGCGACGAGCAGTCGGATTCCGACCCGACGACGCGGGCGCTCTGCGACCGGGTGGCGGCGCTGCTCGGCAAGGAGGACGGGGTGTTCATGCCGTCCGGCACGATGTGCAACCTCGTCTCGATCCTGGTGCAGACGCGGCCCGGCGACGAGATCATCGTCGACGACCAGTCCCACATCTACAACACGGAGGCCGCGGGCTCGGCGGCGATCGGCGGCGTCTCGGTGGCGGCCCTGCGCACGCCGGCGGGCATCTACAGCCCGGAGCAGTTCGAGGCCGCGATCCGCACGCCCGCCCGCACCGCCCCGCGCTCGGCCCTCGTCTCGGTGGAGCAGACCACGAGCTTCAGCGGCGGCTCGGTCTGGGAGCTCGCCGACATGCGCCGCATCCGCGACATCGCCCAGGCGCGGGGGCTGAAGGCGCATATCGACGGGGCGCGCCTCCTCAACGCGGTCGTCGCCACCGGCATCCCGGCGGCCGAGTACGCCGACGGGTTCGACAGCGTCTGGCTCGACCTCAGCAAGGGCCTCGGCTGCCCGGTCGGCGCGGTGCTCTGCGGCTCGAAGGACTTCGTGGTGGAGGCGTGGCGCTGGAAGTACCGGCTCGGCGGCGCCATGCGCCAGTCCGGCGTGATCGCGGCGGCCGGGCTCTACGCCCTCGACCACCACATCGACCAGCTCGCCGCCGACAACGCGAACCTGCGCCTCCTGCACGAGGCCGTCCGCGACCTGCCGGGCCTCGCCTTCGACGCGACGGCGGGCCAGTCGAACATCCTCTGCTTCTCGGTGGAGGGCCTCGGCGTCACGGCGGCGGCGTTCGCGGCGGCGTGCCTCGCCGAGGACGTGCGGGTGCGCGCCATCGGCGCCTACCAGATCCGCGCCACGACCCATCTCGACGTCGACCGGGCGGGCGTGGAGCGCGCCGCCGCGGTGATCCGCGCCGCGGCGACGAGATTCGCGGAGCGGGGCTGAGGGCTTCGGAGCGTCAGCGCGGAGGCGGGAACGTCCAGAAGAACTCGCCTGAGCGGCCCCCGCGCAGGGCCGCCTGCCGGGTCAGGAAGCGGCACTCCGCCTCGAGCGCCGCCTCGCTCCAGCCGGAGCAGGAGATCATCTTGAGGGAGATCGGGTCGTAGGCGATCCGGTGCTCGGGGGGCGAGCGCACCATCAGGCCGGAGGGCAGCACCACGCAGTGGTAGACCCGCAGCGCGCAGGGCAGCCGGCAGGCCCGCTCGAAGTTGCGCCGGAAGGTCTCGGGATTGTCGCCGGGCAGGCCCAGGATGATCTCGACGGCGAGGCTCGCCACCGCGTCGAGCTTGCCGAAGGTCTCGTCGAAGCGGCGCTCGTCGTAGGAGCGGTCGACCTGCGCCAGCACGGCGTTGTCGAAGCTCTGCAGGCCGATGCCCACGTAGGCGTTGCTGACGGAGGCCAGGAAATCGAGGTGCTCCTGGCGCACGGCCGCCGGGTAGACCTCGCAGATCAGCCCGTGGGTCTCGAAGAAGCCGCTCTCCCGCGCCGCCCGGCTGAGGTTGAGGAAGGCGTTGCGGTTCAGGTTCAGGCCGGCATCGACGAGGAGCGCCGCGTAGACGTCGTGGCGGGCGATGGCCTGCAATTCGCGGTCGAGATGGTCGACGGCGCGCACGCGCTTGGGCGATTCCATCGTCCCCCACTCGCAGAAGGAGCAGGTGAAGGGGCAGCCCCGGTAGGTCTGCAGCACGCCGAGGCCGCCGTGCTGGACGAGGTCGAGCGCGTAGGGCGAGGGCAGGCTGTCGAGGTCGGCGAGCGGGCGGGCCGGCGTCTCGCGCCAGCCCGGCCCGTCCTTGACGGCCACGCCGCGCAGGGCCCCGAGGGCGGCGGCGTCGCGCGCGTTGAGCGAGACGACCTCCCGGAAGGTCTCCTCGCCCTCGTTGATGACGAGGAGGTCGATGTCGTCGCGGGAGGCCGAGAAGGGCGGCTTGGAGAACATCACCGGCCGGGCGGAGGGGCCGCCGAACACGACGAGCCGGCGGGGATCGTCCTGCTTGATCCGGGCCACGACCCGGCAGAAGAACGGCAGCGACCAGAGATAGGCGGAGACGCCGACGATGTCGGGGTCGAAGGCGACGACCTCGCGGGCCACCGCCTCGGGCTCGCCCCCCGTCAGGTCCCAGGTGCGGCACTCGAGATCGGCGAAGCCGGCCGCGCGGATCGCGGCCTCGACCATGCGCAGGCCGAGATTGGGCACGAAGCTCGGCATGGCCGGGTCGCGGTCCGGGTAGCGCGCCAGGAGCGCGACGCGCCGGCCGGAGCGGTAGGCGGTCACGGCGTCCGCGCCCGCCGCCAGGAGGGCCGGGCCTCGTCGGGCGAGGGCGGCGGGGCCGTCCGGCGCGCCGCGTCCCGGCGCGGGAAGGACCACCAGTAGGCCCCCGCCTTGCCGCCCGCCGCCAGCGCCCGGGCCCGCACTTCCGCCCGCACCTCGGCCACCGCCTCCTCGCTCCAGCCCGCGCAGGAGCGCATCGCCATCGTGACGGGATCGAAGCGGACGTCCCATTCCGGCCGGCTGCGGGTGAGGAGCGCGTCGGGCAGGACGAGGCAGTGGTAGACCCGGACCGTGGCGGGCAGGGACAGGGCGTAGTCGAGGGTCCGGCGGAAGCCCGCCGGCGTGTCCCCGGGCAGGACGGCGATGATCTGCAACTCGATGTTGGTGACGCGGGCGAGCGCCCGCACCGCCGCCTCGAAGCGCGGGGAATCGGAGGGGCGGTCGTGCAGCCGCAGCACCGCCGGGTCCATCGACTGCATGCCGACGCCGAGATAGGCGGTGCCGATCTCCTCGATGAAGGCGAGGTGCTCGTCGCGCACGATCGACGGGTAGATCTCGGCCCAGAACAGCGATTCCCGCAGGAAGCCCGAGCGCTGGTTGGCCAGCCGCAGGTTGCGGAAGGCGCCGATGTTCAGGTTGAGGCCCGCGTCGAGCAGGAACACCGCCGGCGCCTCGTGCGCCCGGAAGGCGTCGAGCTCGCGGGCGATGTACTCCGCCGAGAAGGCCGCCTTGGCGTTCTCCTTCGAGCCCCACTCGCAGAAGCGGCAGGAGAGCGGGCAGCCGCGGAACGTCTCCAGGTAGGCGACGCCGCCCCGCGGCATCAGCCCCTGCGCGTAAGGAGACGCGATGCGGTCGAGCGGGGCGATCTGCGGGCGGCGCGCGGTGCGCAGCCAGCCGTCCGCGCCCGGCAGCGCCAGCCCGCGCACCCCCTCCCAGGCGGCCCGCCCGAAATCCGGGAGCCCGGCGATGTCCCGGATGATCTCCTCGCCGTCGCCCTCGACGACGGCGTCGAGGTAGGCGTGGGCCGGGGCGTAGGGTTCGAGGTCGAAGAAGGCCGTGCGGGCGGAGGGACCGCCGAACACGATCGCCAGGGACGGGCGCTCCCGGCGCAGGCGGCGCGCCACCTCGACGAGGGAGGGCGCCGACCAGACGTAGATCGAGAAGCCGACGAGGTCGGGCTCGAGCGCCAGGATCTCCGCGACGGTGCCCTCGACGTCGTCGGCCCGGCGGTCGATGAGCGCGACCCGCGCGCCGGCGAGGTCGGGGTCGCTCGTCAGCGCGGCGTGGATGCGCCGGATGCCGAAGCTCGGCAGCCGCAGGGTGCCGAGCTCGTCCGCGTCCGGCCGCGGGGTCAGGCAGACCAGGGCGATGCGCCGCCGCGCGGGGGAGTGAGGTCCGGACATGCGACTCTGGCGGCGGCTCGGCGGGCGGCGTGCTCGGACGGGATGGCGCGGGCGGACCGACGCGCCGGTTCGCCGCCCGCCGAGCCGTCGTGTTCCAAAGCGCCTTTTGTGAGGCTGGGCGGGCTCAGTACTCGGGCGGGGGACGGGGCCGGAACATCTGACTCCCGCGCGCGGTCGGCGCCAGTGCCCGGGTCGTCGTCACGACGTCGCGGCGTACGGGACCCGCTTCGGCGCTGCGAAAGGCGCGGAACGACAGCGTTACCAAGTCAGACAGGCGCCTATTCCGGATCCTGCGTCAATACGCATATGGTAGAGTGACGACATTCCGACCGCTGACCAAGAGTTTCTCGATCGTGATCGCCCGACCGCTCGCATGCCCCTGGCATTGAATGCTTTGATCGGGCTCGGCCGTCCCATCATCGCCCCAGATGAATTCAAAGGTATTGTGAGTCGGATCGCTGGCCGTGTTCGGGACATCGGAATATACGAGAGCCCTGTTTTGACCGCCTCCGCTCACATGAGGCATCGCCAGATGCAGGCAGACCCGCCGGGCCTGCCTCATGAGGTCGGGGCGATCCGCCTCGGCACATCCTTCCAGGCCCGCGAGGCCGAGCACGGCGAAGAGCGGAGCGAGGAGCGCCCGGCTTCCGCATTCAGGCATGATCGGCTCTCGCATCCCCCACATGCACGCGGACAGCTCCGCGCGCCTTCTGCGCCACGTCCTGACTGAAGGACGCACATCTCTGCAGCGCGCCATCCCTGCAGCGCAAGGCCCCTCGGCCCTCGGACACCATCCCCTCTCCCTCCCGCGCGGCGGCGCGGCCCCTACACAGGCGCGGACAGGCGTCGTACCCCTGTCGCCGCGGCCCGCGAGGGGCCCGGGAGGCCGGCATGGCGGAGCACGACCACACCCACCCGCACACCCAACCCCACACCCACGCGCACCCGGGGGAGGCCGCCCCCGGCGACGGGCGCTGGAAGCACGACGGGGTGCGGGTGATCCCGGGCGACCGGCTCGACCCGAACACGGCCCAGACTCCCGGCATGTTCCGGCAGGCGGCCATCAACGCGGCCCGGGTCGGCGCGCAGAAGATCTGGGCCGGCACGGTGGCGATCGAGCCCGACGCCAAGACCGGCGTGCACCATCACGGCGACCTCGAGAGCGTGATCTACATCGTCTCGGGCCGCGCCCGGATGCGCTGGGGCGAGCGGCTCGAATACGTGGCGGAGGCCGGGCCCGGCGACTTCATCTTCGTGCCGCCCTTCGTGCCCCACCAGGAGATCAACGCCTCCACCGACGAGCCCCTGCACTGCGTGCTGGTGCGCTCCGATAACGAGGCGGTCGTCGTCAACCTGCCCGACGTCGAGGCGGTCGAGCCGCCCGAGACGGTGCTCTGGGTCGACCCCATCCACAAGCGGCCCTGAGGCCTCGTGCGAACAACCCCGGCAAGAGGAGAGAGCATGCGATCCTACCGCGCCCTGGAGAGCCGCTTCGCGCGCCTCCACGCCCTCGGCGACGCCGCCGGCATCCTCGGCTGGGACGCGCAGACCCTGATGCCGGACGGTGCCGCCGAGGGCCGCGCCGACCAGCTCGCCGTGCTGAAGGGCCTCGCCCACGACATCCTGACCGCGCCCGAGACCGCTGACCTCCTCGCCGCCGCCGGGGACGAGGCGGCCGGGCTCGGCCCCTGGCAACGGGCGAACCTCGCCGAGATGCGCCGCGCGCACCTGCACGCCACCGCGGTGCCCCGCGACCTCGTGGAGGCGAACTCCCGCGCCGTCTCCCGCTGCGAGATGACGTGGCGGCAGGCGCGCCGGGACGCGGATTTCGCGCGGCTCGCGCCCGACCTCGCCGAGGTGCTGCGCCTGCAGCGGGAGGTCGGGCGGGCGAAGGGCGAGCGCCTCGGCCTCTCGCCCTACGACGCCCTCCTCGACGGCTACGACCCCGGCATGCGGCGGGCGCGGATCGACCCGCTCTTCGCGGAGCTGCGCGACTTCCTGCCCGGCTACGTCGCCGAGGCGCGGTCGCGCCAAGCCGCCGAGCCGCCGCCCTTGCCTCTCGACGGACCCTTCCCGGTGGACTTGCAGCGGCAGGTCGGGCTCGCGCTGATGGGCGCGGCGGGCTTCGACTTCGGGCGCGGGCGCCTCGACGTCAGCCTGCACCCGTTCTGCGGCGGCGCCACCGACGACGTGCGCATCACCACCCGCTACGACGAGGCCGACGTGACCCGGGCCCTGCTCGGGGTGCTGCACGAGACCGGCCACGCCCTCTACGAGCAGGGCCGGCCCGTCGCCTGGACGCGCCAGCCCGTGGGCGAGGCCCGCGGCATGAGCCTGCACGAGAGCCAGTCGCTCATCGTCGAGATGCAGGCCTGCCGCTCGCGCGCCTTCGCGGCCCATCTCGCGCCGCTCCTCGCCGGGACCTTCGGGCGGCAGGGGCCGGCCTGGACCGCCGAGAACCTCTACCGCCTGCACACGCGGGTGGAGCCGGGCTTCATCCGGGTCGACGCCGACGAGATGACCTACCCGGCCCACATCCTGCTGCGCTACGGCCTGGAGACCGCGATGATCGCGGGCGACCTCGCCGTGGCCGACCTGCCGGGCGCCTTCAACGACGGCATGCGCGACCTGCTCGGCCTCGCCGTGCCGGACGACCGCCTCGGCTGCCTGCAGGACATCCACTGGCCGGGCGGGAGCTGGGGCTACTTTCCCACCTACACGCTCGGCGCGCTGGCGGCCGCCCAGCTCTTCCGGGCGGCGCGGGAGGCCGAGCCGGACCTCGTCCCGGCCCTCGCGCGGGGGGATTTCGGCCCGCTGACGGGGTGGCTGCGGGCGAACGTGCACGCGAAGGGGAGCCTGCTCGACACCGACGCGCTCCTTCAAGAGGCCACCGGGGCGCCGCTCGGGGCGGCGGCCTTCCGCCTCCACCTCGAGGAGCGCTACCTCGGCGGCGTCCGGGACCGGACCCGGGGGTGAAGCGCGGTCGAACCTGAGGCAGGGTGCGGCGTTGGGGGGCGGTAAGAGGAGATCCCCATGCCGTCGACACTGCCCCGCATCCGCCCGCTCGCCGCCGGGCTCGCCCTCGCCGCCCTGACGATCCTGCCCGCCGCCGCCCAGAGGCCGGCCGAGACGGGCACCGGCGGCGGCCCGGCCTCGACGGTCACGGCGCCGAACACCTCCTCGGTCGGCCGCACCAAGCCGCCGGGCGCCGCCGCGGGCGGCCCCAGCGCGGGCGACCGCACCGAGCGCACGCCGCAGCAGAAGGAGGACGACAGGATCCAGAAGGGCATCTGCATCGGCTGCGCGCCCAGATAGGCGGCCGGGAGCGGGCGCTCAGGCGCTGAGCTTGTGCGCCTCGCGCTGGATGCGCTCGTTCATGGCGCGCAGGCCGCCCGCGCGCTTCGACGTGATGTGGTTGCCGAAATCGAGGCGCTTGAACACGTCGAGGCCGTCCGTCGCGGCGATCTCCTCCGGCGTCTTGCCGGCGTAGATGGCGATCATCAGCGCCACGAGGCCGCGGGTGATGCTGGAATCGCTGTCGCCCTGGAGGACGAGGACGGGCCGGCCGCCGGACTCGTCGAGGCGCGATTCGAGCCAGACCTGGCTCTCGCA
This sequence comes from Methylobacterium oxalidis, assembly GCF_007992195.1. Taxonomy (GTDB): domain Bacteria; phylum Pseudomonadota; class Alphaproteobacteria; order Rhizobiales; family Beijerinckiaceae; genus Methylobacterium; species Methylobacterium oxalidis. The sequence continues at coordinate 23,770 of NZ_BJZU01000121.1, forward strand.
GCCGTGGACCCGGTTCTCCTCCGTGCAGCGCTCGGGCGGCAGCCGCGGCATCTCGCGGCCGAGCTCGATCACGTAGGCGTAGCGGTCCTCCCACTCCTCGATGAACTCGAAATTCTCGATGATGGTGGAGATGGGCGGGAGCATCGGCGGCCGGTCGCGAGGGGAAGCGTCGAGCGGCATATAGGCGCCCGGACGGGGAGATGCGAATCGGGGCGCCGGCTCAGGACGCGGCGCCGGCCCGCGTCTCGGGGAGCTGCAGCTCCAGCGGGTCGGAGGTCGTGGCCGTGCCCCGCACCGCGATCTCGGCCTGCGCCGCGTAGGCCGCGATGAGGCGGGGCCCGAGCTTGGGCACGTCCGGGCGCCCGCCCTCCGGCCCGTCCCCGACCCCGGAGGCGATGGTGAGGCGCACGGGGCCCCCCGCCGCCGCGTCGATGGTGATGGCGATGGTGCAGGCCACCGTCTCGGCGGTGGCGTCGAGGCACTCGGCCACCACCTCGGCCACGATCATGCCGAGGGCGTTGGCGGTGCGGGGCTCGACGTAGCCGGTGCCGGTGCCGTCCACCGTGACGCCGATCCGGCCGGCCCGGCGCAGCTGCCCGAGCCCGGAGGCGAGGCGGTGCAGGTACTCGCGCAGGTCGATCGAGGCGATGTGGGGCGCCTCGTGCAGGTGCTGCTGCACCAGCGCGATCGCCCGGACCCGCTGGCCCAGCGCCTCGAAGCTGCCGCGGCAGGGGTCGGGGGCGGCCCGGCCGTAGAGGCCGATCAGGCTGACCATCACCTGCAGATTGTTGCGGACCCGGTGATAGACCTCGGCGAGCAGCGCCTCCTTCTCGGCGAGCGCCCGCTCGATGTGCTCCTCCGCGTGCTTGCGGTCGGTGATGTCGAAGCAGGAGCCGAGATAGCCGTGGAAGCCGGCATCGTCCTCGAGCGGCCGGCCGGTCTCGAGGAGCCAGCGATAGGACCCGTCGTGGCGGCGCAGGCGGAACTCGACGGTGAAGGGCTCGCGGGCGGCGTAGGCCTCGGCGACGAGGGCGGCGTGGCGGGCGAAATCGTCCGGGTGCAGGCCCCGGCGCCAGCCGTCGCCGATCTCCTCCTCGGCGGAGCGGCCGGTGAATTCCAGCCAGCACTCGTTGTGATGGACCGCGTGACCCTCGGGATCGGCGCGCCACATCATCAGCGGAACGAAATCGGCGAAGCGCCGAAACGCGTCTCCGACCTCGAAGCGGCCCTGGCCGATCCCGGACGCTGGTGATTCCGCTGCCATGGTTCTCCCGATTCGCCCTTCGCCACCGCTGATGTGCGCAATGCAGGCGCCGGTCAACGTGCCGCGGCATACCCCGTTCCGGGCCGGCGCCGCGCTCCCCCGCTCCCGGACTCCGCCCCCGGGCCATCCCCGCGGCCGCCGCCCGCGGCCGCCCCCTCGGGCAGAACGGTGCACCGGCATGGCCGGGGGCGGGGACGCGCCCCATATCCGAGCCATGACAGCGCCCGATCCGACCGCCCTCGACAGGCTCCTGAAGACGCTCGACGGCCTCGCCGCCTCCGACGACCCCTCCGGCGTCGAGCAGGCCGACCGCGCCGTCTGGGACTACCTGTCGGGCTTCGACGGCCTCTCCGCCCAGACCGCGGCCGCGGACGCGCTCGGCGCGGCGATCGAGTCCTGGCCGGTGAACACCTCGCTCGGCCCCGCCATCCGCAACGTCGTGGCGCGCCACCGCGCCCGCCTCGCCGCACCCTCGGCGTGAACGGCGCGCTCGGAGCGGCCGGCCCGGCGTACGGGTTCGTACGGCAACGTTCACCGGCTCAGAATAAAAGCCTCGGTCTAGGCTTTTATGGTTGACAGCGCGACGCTGCTCAGGTACAAAACAGGAACACTCCAGAAGTGTGACGAGACGGCGGGGGCCATGGCACGGATCGGCCCGCACCCGCCCGAGACCATGGCGGCCGCCGAGGCGCTGGTGCGCCGCACCGGGCGCAGCCTCGGCGACATCGCGGCGGAGCTCGGCGTCTCTGCGCTCACGGTGCGCCGCTGGAGCCGCCGCCTCGGCTGGCGGGCGCGCCTGCGGCCGGAGCCCCCCTGGTCCGCATCGCGGACCGCGAGCCTCGGCCGCCTCTACCACAACCCGGCGGTGGATCTGCGCGACCTCGAAGCCGTGCTGGCGGCGCGGCGCTCCGACGCCCGGGATCTTCTGCGGGTGCAGGGCCTGACGGAGCGGCGCCGCGCGGCGCGCGGGGCGAGCCTCGCCGGCCCGGCCCTGCGCGCGGCGCTGCGCGGGCACGTGGCCCGCCAGATCGCCCGGTTCGACGCGGCCCTGCGCGAGGAGGCGGGCCTCGCCGACACCGCGCGGGTGCTGCGCGACCTCGGCGGCCTCAAGCGCATCCTCGACGAACTCGATCCGGGCCCGGACCCCGGCGCTGGAGACCGGCATGGGACGCGCGGAACCGAGAGGGGCGGGCCCGCCCTCGACCTTGCCGCCCTCGACCTTGCCGCCCTCGACCTGCCAGCCCTGCGCGCGGAGATCGCGCGGCGCTATGCGGCGTTCGCAGGCGAGCGGGCGGATCCAGGGCTTCCTGGAGAGCCTGCCGCCGCACCTCCTGCTGGCGCTGCAGCGTGACTGGCTGCACCTCGCCCGGCCCGACCAGCTCCCGCCCTGCGAGGCGGCGCCCGGCCGCCCGGCCTGGACGACCTGGGCGGTGATCGGCGGGCGCGGCTGCGGCAAGACCCGCACCGGCGCCGAGTGGGTGAGCGCGCTCGCCACGGGCGATCCCGCCTTCACGGGGGAGCCGGTCGGCCGCATCGCGCTGGTGGGCGAGACCTTCGCGGACGTGCGCGACGTGATGATCGAGGGCCCGTCCGGCCTCCTCGCGCTGCCGGCGCGGGCCGCGCGCCCGCGCTGGTCTCCGTCGCGGCGCCGGGTCGAGTGGCCGAACGGGGCCGTGGCCCTCGCCTTCTCGGCCGAGGAGCCGGACTCGCTGCGCGGGCCGCAATTCGGCGCCGCGTGGTCGGACGAGGTCGCCAAGTGGCGCTACGCCGAGGCGGCCTACGACATGCTGCAGTTCGGCCTGCGCGTGGGCACGCGCCCGCGCGGCCTCGTGACGACGACGCCCCGGCCGATCCCGCTGCTGCGGCGGCTCCTCTCCGACCCGCGCACGGTGGTGAGCCGGGCCCGCACCGCCGACAACGCGCCGAACCTCGCCCCCGCCTTCCTGGCGGAGGTGGTGGGGCGCTACGCGGGCACCCGTCTCGGGCGCCAGGAGCTCGACGGCGAGCTGATCGAGGACCGGGCGGACGCTCTCTGGACCCGGGACGGGCTGGAGGCGGCGCGCGTGGCCGCGCTGCCGGAGCCGCTCGCCCGCATCGTCGTGGCGGTCGACCCGCCGGCCTCCTCACGGGCCGGGGCCGACGCCTGCGGGATCGTGGCGGCGGGCGCGCTCGGCGCGACAGCCTACGTGCTCGCCGACGCGACGCTCGCCCGCGCCACCCCGCAGGCCTGGGCCTCGGCGGCGCTCGCCCTCTACCACCGGCTCGGGGCGGACGCCCTCGTGGTCGAGGTGAACCAGGGCGGCGAGATGGCCGAGGCGGTGATCCGCGAGATCGACCCAGGCGTGCCCGTCACCGCGGTGCGGGCGAGCCGCGGCAAGTACCTGCGGGCCGAGCCCGTCTCGGTGCTCTACGCGCAGGGCCGCGTCCGCCACGTCGGCGCGCTGCCGGCGCTCGAGGACGAGATGTGCGATTTCATCGTTCGCCCTCTAACTTGTTGATCCTACGTGTTTTTGGCTTTCCAGTTTTCAGGTGTTTTACAGTTCTGTTCCTCGCGGGTTCTCGCAAGGCTGACGAGAGCCGCCTGCCCGCTCGCCTTCTTGTCGGCGAAGCGGCAGTAGCGCTCGATCATCGCCAGAGACATTCCGGTGATGTCGCTGATCTGACCTGTAGAGAGGCCGGCTCGCCGCAAGCGGACGACGGCCGTGCACCTCAACCCGTGGAGCGTGGCTCCAGCCAAGGCCGGGATCTGGTCGCGGGCGTCAGCGAAGTGCTTGGAGAACAGCTTCCGGGTGTAGGGCTTCCCATTGTCCTGCAGCAGAAAAGGACCTGGCCGGCGCGCCCACGTCGCCATTTCAGCCGCGAGCTCCGGCACGATCGGGCACCAGACTTCGCGACCCGTCTTGCGCTGCCGCAGGGCAAAGCCGCCTTCGTCAACGTCGGTCCAGCCCAGGCGCACGACATCGGACCCACGCTGCCCGGTGTAGACGTATAGAAGGACTCCCCGGCGAAGCATTCCGGTCAGCTGCTCATGCACCTGCTCGATCTGTGCCGAGGTCCACGGCTTGTGGCCGCCCTTGGCCGCGTAGGGCTTGACGCCCTCGGTCAGGCTCGTGTCGATATGCCCGCGAGCGCTAGCCCAAGCTGAGAGAGCGCGCATGGCGCCTAGGAAGTTGTTCGCCTTCCCCTTGGTCTGGCTGAGACCGTCCATGATCGCTTGAACGTGAACGGGCCGCAGCTTTGCGGACGGTAGCTCACCCCAGGCATCGCGAGCGATTTTCAGGGACCGCCGATAGAAATTTCTGGTGCCGTCCGAGAGCTTGTCCGGGTCTGTGAAGGCTGGTGACGTCTCGTAGGCATCGATCAGCGCGTTGACCGTGTCAGTTCCCGTCGCACTGACGAGGCCCTGTGCCTGCCGAAGCGCAATCCAGAACTCTGGCGTTTGCGGATCGTCCGGCAAGCGAGTTCGCGGCCCGGCGTGATCCGTGCCTCGCCCGACCTGGAGGTAAAAATACTCCCGGCCGCGCGACCGCACCCTGTGAACGCCCTTAGGCAGTTCCACGACGGCTCTCCGACGTTTGCGTGACATTGAGGGCACCCGCGAGGAAGGGATCGGAGGCAGGAGTCTCCGTCCCCCCCTTCAGGGTGACAAGCGCCGCTTGCACGTCCTGCCAGCACCAGCGGACGCAGCCGCTGGAGAGGCGCAGTGGCTTCGGGAGCACGCCCCGCCGCACCATCTCGTCGACGGTGCTTTCCGAGACATCCAATTCTTGCGCGAGCGTGGCTCGCGACAGGTAGGACGGGGGCCGGTCGGCGAGGGTCATGCCCATCCTGGCTGCTCCCGCCAAAATGCGCGCTCGCGGTCAGCCCCTTCGAGGCGATCTGTTATCGCGGCCAGCCAATCGGCTTGTGCGTAGGACAAGTTCCCGCGCAGCGGTGAGATGCCCCGGATGAAGGTCTGCTCTCGCCGACTCAGTCGGCCGAGCCGGCCTTTGCAGTACGCCACCTGCTTGCGGTGACGCTCTTCCTGACGTGGTGTGAAACGGCGAGGGATATGATGAAAAGCCCACGCTTCCTTCCAGTCGCCGTAGCTGAACTTCTGCGGCTTGCGGTGTGCGGCCTCTGCCTTGGGCTGTGGTCCTTCATCAGCCTCGCGGGCGACTGCGTCGACCTCAGGTGCAGAGATCGCTGCCGCCAGAGCATGGAAGTCCAGCCCTGCCGCTTGAAGGGTTCGGCCGATTGCTCGGGCAGCACCGACGATCTCCCCCTCGTGGGGGGAGGCGAGGACCGGAACATGCCGGCTGACCTTCGCGGGAATCGGAGAGCGCGCATTCATCGCCCAGCCCTCCAGCAATCGATGCGGGGAAAGGCGAGTTCGGCAATTGCCGCAGCCGTAGCAGCGGGGAGACCGAAGCGACGGGCTACGTAAAGGTCTTGTCTAGGAGGAGCTGGTGACGTATTTCCGATGCTGACGCCCGCAAAGCAGTCAGTTTTCGGAAACCCGCCGCAGCCCCGCTGTGCGCGGGTTTTCTGCATTAATGCGTGTCCTGATGTGAGTGATCCGCAATTGTCGGCGGGTCAGGCGGCATTGACTTCAGGGCGAAGCGGGAGGCCGAGCATTTCGCGCAGCTTCGCGGTCGGGACGCGGTACTGACCACCGACTTTGATAGACGGGATCTCTCCCGCCTCGCGCGCCTTGTAGGCAGCGTTTTTCCCAATCCCGAGCACTCGTCCCGCGAGCACCACGTCAACGGTGGGCTGGGTCAGGACCTGGATGATGTCGTTGCCCATCTCGGCCTCTCACACTTTATGTCGGGACATCCCGAGCGTAAGTGTTGTGGGCCGATGAATGCCCCTTGTCAACTTGATGTCGGGTTACTACGAGGGAAAGTCACAGACAGCCGGAGACAGGCCATGACGGAAGCCGCTGCTGCCCCCAAAAAGAGAATGGGTCGACCGCCCAAGGCGCCAGAGAAAGGCCGCCGGCAGAACTACACGTTTAGAATGAGTGACGCAGACCGAGATCGCATCATTGATGCAGCTGCTCGCTCAGGTCGTTCAATGAGTGAAGAAATAGAGAGGCGAATCGAGAGGTCGCTGGCTAACGATGAGGACCGGGACACTTTCGGAATTTACATAGATACTAGCGCCGACGCTCTTTTTGGAGGAAGGCACAATCTGAGTCTGTTTGTTAGTCTGTCAGATTATATCTTTGTATCAGAGCGGCACACCAAAAATAGATGGAACAAGGATGCTGAGACAAAGAAGATTGTTTTGGAGTATCTTCTTAAGACTTTACCTTTAGCTATGAATCAAGCCGAGAAGGCCAATCTATCTTTCACGAGCCATCTTAAGGAGCGGGAGCGTAGACTTGACGAAATTAGATCCCGCATCGCGCACGATGATGAACAAGAAAATGTCGGGAACAAAGAGCAATAAGGCGAGATTGGCTAGCCTAACCTGGCAATCCTGATGATCACCAGGGAAGTTGTGCGCGCTACAAATCTTTCTGATCTGCGCTACATTGGCGGGACCTTCGGAGGCTCGCCGTGCGCCAAGACAGTCTCACGCATACACTCACCGTCCGCGTCCCGCCGTCTTTGCGGGACGAGCTTGCGGCGGAAGCCGAGCGCAATGACGAGACGGTCGGCGCCCTAGTCCGACGCGCCGCTCGTGCTGAGCTAGGAGACGCCGAAGCACGCCGGCTGGATCCTTGGATCAATCTCCCTCACGGCGAGGCCGAAGAGATCCTGATTCGCGTCCTGCAGACCTGCGGAAATCCCGAGGATGTGGTGAAGGATCGCCACGTCGTCGTGCAGGTGGCGCGCGAGCACTGCGCGGGGCGGCACCTGATCATCGGTCCCAAAGCCGATTGGTTGGAGGCCGATTTCAATCTCGCCGCCGAGGTGACAGAGCGAACTTGGTCGCGCTCTCTGCAGGTGTGCGAGACCTGTGGCCGGCAGTCCGCAGAGGGAACATGGTCTCGATACCGGACGCGCTGCGCCGAACATGCGGAGGTGCGGTAGCTCAGAGGCGCACCGACATTTGTCGAGACGGCAGGGCGCCCAATGCGCGCGGGAGAATGGACGGATGCAGGACGTGGATCAGGACAATTTTCACGGTCGAGGCATACAAGATGGCCGAGCTTACGTGGCCGACATCGAGGCCGAGGGCATGACGGAGATCCTGCTATCCAGCCGCAGCGACGTGGCATTCTCCGAGATGCTCGTGAAGGCTCTGGCCCGATCCGTGGCGACGCTCAACCTACGTGGATCGAGCGACACCGCCGAGCGCTACGCCGAGGGCTTTCTACAGGGCGCCAACGATGCTGTGACGGCGCTGCGAGCGAAGAACGGCTCGGGGGAGTGAAGCGCCGCAGTGAAGCAGCAGGGTGGGACAAGTCGCTCACACCACAACAGCCTGTTGTGCTTCCACGGGCAAAGCGGCCTGCAAGCCAAGCCAGTGAGCACGCTGAATCTCGAACCC
>NZ_BJZU01000122.1 GCF_007992195.1 Methylobacterium oxalidis
CCAGCTAGACAGCCAAAAGACCCAAGGGTCAAATCGCCGGGCATCCAGACGAACAGCTCAGGCTGCTTGATCCTTCAGCGGGTTTGCCGGCTCTCGGTCGCCAGCAATCCTTGATCCTCACGCAAGCTGATGAGCAAGCTCCTCATCCTCACGCAAGCGCGTTGCTGCGTCGAGCCCGCGTGCAGAGCACCAGGCCGCGAAGGCGCGCTCGCGAGCCTCGTAGGCTGAGCGCAGGGCGCTGTCTGGCTGGCCACGCCCGCTTGGCTTGTCACGGTGGAAGTATGGGTTGCCGCCGTAGAGACCTCGAACTTCGCGCGCCCACGCCTCATCTGCGGCGGCGAACTGCTCATCGATCTGCGCAAGCCGATCCGGGTGCACCACGGCAGAGCTCCTTTGCATGAGGAAACCCTCTCCGCCTGAAACAGCCCTGCCAATACCAGATGTTATAGCGGCCGATGCTCACAGGAATCCTCAGCCTGAGCGATCGTTGAGGGCGCTGGCTTGGCGAATGTAGTCCAGCACCGTGCGCGGATCGCGGTGTCCAGATTGATCCATGATCCGGGCGAGATCCGCGCCCTGCTCGGCCGCCTGCGGAATGAAGTTGGTACGCGCGTGGCAGGGCGCATGACCGCGCCCCCGTACGGCCTCGCCGCATCCGACCGTTGGATCTCCGCGGCCATCGCCTCGCAGCCTCTTACGATGGTGCTGCGTGCCTCGCCCTTGCTCAAACCGCAGGCGTTCAGCACACGCACCACCTGCAGCGTGGGATGGCCCTCGATGAAGAGGCGACCTTCCCATCCGAACTCGGCTCCCTGAAACTCAATCCGGAACGAAACGCCGTCGCGCTGAAAGACGTGCGGTTCCATGCCGATGCTCCGACAAGATTGCCTCCTATCAACCCACCGCTCGCCTCCGCGGTTCTGAAACTCGCTGTCCCGCGCGGCCCATGTGTCAGATCCTGGTGCGATTCACACCTGAACATTTGCTGCCGCTGCGTCCGCTTTCGGGATGCTGCCTGACGCCGCTGAATGGCAACTTTGGGCGGATTGTGTTGAAAAACACCGTTTGACCCTCTCTTGAGGGCATCGACATACAACAACTGGGGCGGCGGCGGACGGCAAACACTAGCTATAGAGGTCTTAGACTGCGCCTCGGAGTTTTTCAACACGATCGGCGCAAAGCAGAATGTCTGCTAATCTGCATTGAGTCAACCGCGTCTACATCGACAACTGTCTGATTTATTCTTCACAACCCGCTCCTGCGAGCGCTACGATCAAGCTGATCAACAGCCTGTGCGCCTTCGAATGCGGCGCACTTGGACTCACAACTGCCGTTGGCGGACGAACCTCGCGACCGCCATGCTACCCGCGCTCAAAGCCGTAGCCCCCAGGTCGCACGCTTGCCAGCCGCCGGCCCGTCACAGGATCGCGCTGGACAAAACCCTTTCCGCGCGGCGAGCCCGACCACTCGAGGAACTGCACCAGGCTGTCGACCTGATCGTCGTAGCGCCCATGCGGGAAGGCCAGCAGTTCACGCCGGAACGTCTCGAGCCAAGACGCCTCCCGCGGTAGCCAGTAACGACCGCTCTCCAGGCGAGCTGTCTGCCCCTCGAAGCGTATCCGCTTGTCCTGCCGGGGACTGCAACCATTGTAGATGCAGTGACCGCGCTCCTCGGCCCGAAGTTGCTGAAGCAGCGAGATACCTGAACCAGCCGGCTCGATCAGCACGAGATCGGCACGCCAGCGGCGGGCCAGCCCGCGCACGCGGTGCTTCAGGTCAGGAAAGTCCAGCCGCTCACGCGCGACATCGAGCAGATGCCAGTTGCCCCTGTAAAACCCCCAAGTCAGCCCCGCAGAGAAGTCGCTGGTCGGCTCTGCCGTGAGCGCCGTGTCCCAGCTTTGGACGACGAACTGGTACGCCTCACGAGGGAGAACCTCGTCGTAGCTGCCAAACCACTCCCAGCGCACGCGGTTGCCGCCCGGCGGGGTCGGATCCTGCTGATACTGAGCCGAAAACGCGAAGGCGCCCATCTCGAGCCGCAACTTGTCGAGTACCGGAACTGGCTCGCGTGCCTCGCACAGCGCCTCGTCCTTGGCACGGCGATGAATCTGACCGAAGCCGATCGGGATGACCTCGTCTGCCATCGCCTTTGCCGGCAGGTTCAGGTGCTCGAACTGACCCGTGCCGATCAGGTAGCCCGCCAGATCGTCCTCGTGCAGCCGCTGCTGGATCGCGATGATCTTGCCCGCACCCTTGTCGTTCAAGCGCGAGAGCAGCGTCTGCTCGTAGTAGGCCTTCACCCGTTCTCGCTCAGCTGCTGAGCCCGCGTCCGCCGCCTTCATCAGGTCGTCGACGATGATCAGGTCGGCGCCGAAGCCGGTTGCCGCGCCGCCCAGCGAGATCGCCTTGCGGCCGCCTCGGGCGGTGGTCAGCTGCTCGTCCTCGCGATTGCCGCCCACCGCCAGCCGCGTGCTGGGAAACAGGGCCTTGTACCAGTCCTCGGACAGCACCGCCCGGAAGTCACGGGCGTGCTTGGTGGCCAGCTCGCCTCCGTAGCTCGCCACCATGATCTTGAGCGCGGGATCCCGGCCGAGCAGCCAGGCTGGAAGGGCAACCGCGGTGCAGATCGACTTCAGGTGCCGCGGCGGCACGGTGATCAGCAGTCGCTGGCACTCGCCGCGGGCGACGCGTTCGAGGGCATGAGCGATGGCGCGTACGTGCCAAGCCGGGGTGAAGTCCTGGCCCGGATGAAGCGCTGCGAAGGCCTTCCAGATGAAGAAGTAGAGGTGCTGACGCAGGATGGCGTCACGCAGGGCAGCATCGTGGATCATGACCCTGCTCCTCAGTGACTGGTCGGGGAGGGCGGTCGGACCACGGCGTCCTCATGCCCCTGCGCATCAGAGCCAAGTAACTCTGCCGCGAGCACATCTTCCGAAGTGACCAAGGCGGCCCCTGTGCGGATCAGCGCCGCGAACTCCGCAATGATGGCTTGATCCGTGGCATCGACGGGCAGCGAGGCAGGCGCGATCATGTTGCTCCCGGCAGGAACCGCTGTGCCGGTCGGCCCGGACACACCGGTCAGATCACGAAGAAGCCGCGTGGCGCGCAGATCACCGCGACAGGCGTCATTGACGATGCGGCGGCCGATCACCTCGCGCTTGGTCAGCCGCTTCTCGCGCCCATCCTCGCGCACGACGACGATGCGCTCGAGCTCGCGCTCCGTGGCGGCAGCGAGGGACTGCGCCTTCTTCGGCCTGCCTTTGGGATTGCCGCACTGGCCCGGCTTGAAACGGCTCGCGAGGGGAGGGCAGCCGTAACCGACCTCGTACTCTGGTGTGCGATCGGCAGATGGATGCCGGGACGGCTTCTTAGACATGAGCCGCCTCCTGACCTTCACTGCCGCGTGCGTCTGCGCCGCTCACACTGGCGCGGCCGTTGGTCTCACTCGACGGCCCGTCGTTCAGGCGCTGCCGGGCGAGCTCATCGAAGGTCATGCCGGTGCCATCGTGCACAGCAGCTCTGCCGGTGAGTGCCTGCCAGCGGCGCACGGCCACGTCGACGTAGGCGGGGTCCAACTCGATGCCGTAGCCGACACGTCCTGCACGCTCAGCCGCGATCAGCGTCGTGCCTGAGCCGCAGAACGCGTCCAGTACCCGCTCACCCCGCCGCGTGCAGTCCTTGATGGCATCGACCACCAGAGCGACGGGCTTGACCGTCGGGTGTGAGGCAAGCTCCTCCAGACGGCGACGGCCGAAGGTGTTCACTCCCGCGTAGTCCCAGACGTTGCTGCGGTAGCGGCCGTGGCGACCGAGCTCGATCGTGTTGAGGTGCGCGCCGCCGGGCTTCTTGAGCACGAACACGAGTTCGTGCTTGGAGCGGTAGAACGAGCCCATGCCACCGTTGGTCTTGTTCCACACGCAGATGTTGAGCTGCTTGAGATCCACGCGGCGCGCGGCAGAGGTGAGCTCGAAGACGTGTCGATGATCCATGGCGAGGTACATCAGACCGCCAGCGACCAAGCTCTCGCGCAGCAGCTCCATGGCTCGGGCCAGGAAGGCGACGAACTCCGCCTCGCTCATCTCGCCCGACGCCATCGCGAACTCGCGATGCTGGATCTGACCCGAGCCGCAGACATGGCCGGAGACAGGCACGTTGTAGGGCGGATCGGAGAACACCATGCGCACCGGCTCGCCTGCGAGCAGGAGCGCGTAGCTCTCCGCCTCGAGGGCCGATCCACAGAGCAAGCGGTGCGATCCGAGCTGCCAGAGATCGCCGCTTCGCGAGACGGCAGCACCTGCCGCCGGAGCCGGACAAGTGTCGGCAGGATCGGCTTTGGCAGCAGTCGCCTCGCCGTCGATGATGAGGTCGATCTCGGCAACCTCGAAGCCTGTCAGCTCCAGCTCGAAGTCGAGGTTGAGGCCGGTGAGCTCGGACAGCTCCAGCGCCAGCGCCTCTCTGTTCCAGTCTGCGTTCTCGGCCAGGCGGTTGTCGGCCAGCCGGAAGGCGCGCAGGCGCTGGGGCGAGAGGTGAGCAGCCCGGATGACGGGCACTTGCGGCAGGCCGAGCTGTTTGGCCGCCAGCCAGCGGCCATGGCCGGCCGCGATGGTGTTGCCGGGCGAAACAACGACGGGCACCAGGAAGCCGAACTCGCGGATGCTGGCGGCGATCTGAGCCACCTGCTTGTCAGGGTGCTGGCGGAGGTCGCGGGCATAGGCCTTGAGCGCGGCTGTCGAGACGAGTTCGACGCCATCCGGCAGGAAGGTGTTGGAGCGCGGGGGAGGGGAGCTGCTGGCAGCGCGCAGCCGCGTGCGTGGTGGCTTGGACATGAGAGCCTCGGTCGTGAGCACGCGCGGGGAGCGCGTGCGGGGTGACGGAGGATCTCCGGATCAGCAGGTCAGAGGATCGTCTGGGCAGCACAAGGCGAGCATCGACATCCCCAGCCTCCTGAACGGAGATCCGGATGAAGTCGTCTGCTCGCCCACTCTCTGGCCCACTAAGGTTACCGAGGCTGCCGACTAAGAGCGACGCTTGCCGATGCGTGGTCGTAGCGAGGCAAACCCTGACGCCGCTCCTGCCGAGCTTCCTACAGCGGCACCCCTTCCCTGTAAAGAACAAAATGCGAACAAAGTCGCTGCTGCGATCGCTGTTCCGCTGCCACAGTTTCCCTGTTTCGGTGAGCAGGGAAATGCCTTGCAAGTATCTGCTGCGCCAGGCGGATCAGCAGCGTCACGTCACGCTCAGTCTGTTATCCCGGGCCATTTTCCCTGTTCATTCCGCGTGAACAGGGAAGCCGCCGCAGAGACAGGTTCTCTGTCGGTTGCGTGCACCACCACCCACTCGACGCGAACCGCGCCGTTTCCGAACACGCCAGAGATCGTCGAGATCTCAGGCACTTAGCGGAATGCGGGCATTCTGGCGCCCATTCTCCAGCCGCCCTGCGGAGGCGTTCGGGTACCGCTTAGCAGGCCCATTCTCGCGAGCTCTCGAAGCAGCTTCCGCATCCGCCGGACCGCCATGCCAGGAGACCGGTTCGCTGGCCCTCAGAGACGCTGTTCGCCGCGCTGAGGCGAATCAGCTCGTTCTCCAAAGCCCGCATTCGCGACTGGACTTCTGCTGCGAACCGAGCGGACATGCTCCCGTCCCGAGCAGGCCCCCTGAGGCCACTCGGATCCCCTGCCGACCCGTGCCGGTCCGCAGGGTTGCGGTGGTGGCAGCACGAGCTGCCTCAACCACCGCAGGACAAGCCATGCCCCTCAGCGAGATGCACCTCAGCCTCCTCCGCGCCGCGGCCGAGCGCCAGGACCTGCTGCTCACCCGCCCAGATGGGCTGAGCCCCCGAGCAGCTAGAACGCTCGCGGCCAAGCTGACCCGCGCTGACCTCGCCACGCAGGTCACCGTCACAGCGGATCAGCCAAGCTGGGGAGAGATCGCCAGCGGCCCTGTCGGCTTGCGAATCACCTCAGCCGGACTGGCCGAGCTCGGCTCCGAAGCTGCAGCGCCAGCGATTTCGCTGGAGAGCGACGATCAAGTGGCCGATCGCGCCTCGGAACCGCGGTCCGGCAGCAAGTTGGCCCTGATGCTGAGCCTAGTGCAGCGGGAGCAGGGCGCCACGCTGCAGGATCTGATCGGCGCCACCGGATGGCTGCCCCACACCACACGGGCCGCTCTCACCGGCTTGCGCAAGCGCGGCTACGGCCTGACGCGCACCCTCAGTGCAGAGGGTCAGAGCACCTACCGGCTCAGTACCGAGGCCACAGCCGCTGCAATCCACAACTCTGCTGCCTGAGCCGGAGATGCACATGCCTTCCTCCGCCGCTGCGGGCAGCGCTCTTGCTCAGGCCGATACGGATCTTGAGCGGGAGATTGCCGCCCTCGGCGCTCTCGACCTCGCTGGCCTTCGCAGCCGCTGGCGGCAGCGGCTGCGCAGCGCGCCTCCACCGCAGCTCTCGCGAGGCCTGCTGCTGCGGCTGCTCGCCTACAGGCTACAAGCCAAGGCTCTTGGCGACCTCGATCGCGACACAGCCCGCCTGCTCGAGCGCTTCGCCCGCGAGCGGCTGCGCCGGCGCGCTGCCGAGGAAAAAGTCGGTGGCGAACGTGACGACCTTGCAGGGCTTTCCCGAGCGATCCCGAACGGGATTGTACGACGCCCTGATCCAGATCTCGCGGCCATCGCTGGCGACGCGCTTGTACCGGCCGGACTGATACTCCCCATGGCGCAGCTTGGCCCAGAAATCCGCGTACTCGGCGCTGTCTCGATGGGCCACCTCCACGAACCGACTGTGATGTGCGCCCTGAATGTCAGCCAGCGTGTAAACAAGGATCGCCAGGAAATTCGCGTTGGCGGTGAGAATATTCCCATCCAAGTCGAATTCGATGATGCCCTGTGACTTGTCGAGCGCTGCGAGCTTGGCCTCTGCTTCCGTGACAGCCTTGTTCAATGCTCTGAGCAACATCAGTATGTCACCGTTAAGGATCGCGGGCAGCAGCCTACAGGATGGGTCGCGTGACGTGACGCCTGCGACAGCGTCACGCACCACAGGTTGCGAGCCAATCGATAACATCCAGTTAAGACCTGTCTCGATCTCAGGCGCGAACACTTTCGGCTTACATCGAGTCGCCGAGATGAAGGCCGGGCTCTGGTATTACGGATGCCTTTTACGCTAACGCTGCATCACCTCTGTCATGCTCCGACCGTGTATAAGGCCCACGCACATCCGTGCGACGCAACCTCGTTCGGCGCAATCTAGAGTAACCCAGGCTGAGATTGACCGGAACAAGAGAGGGGCTGACGCTTGGCGCTTCGGCCAGATCCTCGATGTCCGCGCTCAGCGCCGTGAGCCCTGGGAATTCGGAGCAGAGCTTCATTTCACGGCGAGACCGGATCAAGGAAGATCGGCAAGCAGGCTGCATCCGCTCGATCCGGTGTCCGATCCTCCCTTTGGCGGTCGGCCGGAGTTGTGCGGTCCGGAGGCCAGAGTATTGAGGTAGCGCCGAGGGCTCACCGATGGGATCGGCGTTGCAACGCGTGGTTGAGGGTTCCGGCTGACCTGACCGATATTTTGGATCGGGCGAAGTGCGAGGTCGGCACATAGCGTTGCGCGCCCCGGTGTTGACCGATGATGCTGCAGGCGTGGCGCTCTGAGACCTCACTCTCCCCCTGCGCATGTCGGCTTCGGAGAAGCGGGCGACATTGGCTGAACGGCCGAGATGGGCGCAATGCCGAACGGCTGAATTTGGCCGATAGCCGCTTGTCCGCTTCGGGGCTCACGCTGTGGGTAAGCAGACATAGATCGCCGGCAAGCCGGTCGCCGCCACGCGTCGCAGCCATTTCGGCCGCCTCCTTAACCCCCAGACATCGTCCTGACTTCGCCAGCGACATCGGATTCGGCAATGAACCACCTCGTGGGCGCCATTTAGTTCGTACGCTTGTGACAAGACTTCTGCACGCGTAGCATAAGTGACTGCTCCTTTAATAAAAAACGAGGCTCTCATGCTTGCCAGGGTCGCGTGCTCCTTCATGGCAATACTTCACGCGTCTGCGTCTTGCATTCCGGCGCAGGCGGCGCCCTACTTTGTTTGGTATCTGCCATCGCCGACGCCATTCTACCCGCTGCTCGTGATAAATCCAGACAACAAACCGTACTACAGGTGCACGCTCCAGCTGTTCCGAACCTACACCAAACGGGACGGATCGCAGGGATTCGATACGAGAAACTACTATTTTTCCGCCCCACCTAATGCGCCGGTGTCTCCAGGAATTTGGAACTCGCAGGAACACGGCGGAAACACCATAACCTCAACGAATGTATACTGCTCATCGTGAAGAGCGCCGCAGCCTTGTGTGAATATCAGCCGCCTCAGCCTGCGTCAGGGCAGCTTCGATTAGCATGACGATCTCCGCGGCGGGGAACTCGCTGACCTATGGTACCGGGTTCTCCACGAGGACCCTGCCACCCAGACTGGGTTCGGCGCGTTGGCCATAAGCTCCAATCCGAGAGGTGGGCTCGCCATGCCTCGCAAGATGGCAACGCCCCTGCTGCTCGCCCTCTTCCTGACCTCGCCGGCCATCGCCCAATCGGGGACAACATACTGGGGTGAGCCGGCGCTGCTCCCGCACGGCAATTACTGCGGCGTGGGCAACAACGCGCCGCTCTCGTCCATCGATGCGCTCGACGCCGCCTGCGCGCGACACGACGCCTGCACGCCCGCTGGCGGTCTACCGTCCCGAGCCCGCAACCTGCGCATCTAGTGAGACGCCGCCCCCATCTCCCGCAGCCAAGGCGGCCGGAGGCCCTCCGGGCGCCGGCGGGCTTCGTGGCGGCCAGCGCCGGCGCTCTGCCCTTCAACCCGAACCGTCCCGCGGCGCCAGTGGTCGCCGCGCGATATGGGCGGCATCAGCCCGGGCCTACCGTCCAGCCCTCTACCCGTACTGGCGGACGAGGTCCGACGCTGGAGTGCCGGTGATTGGCGCTCCTGGCCCTAAGCGTCCTTGCCGGCAGGCGGGGGCAGCAGACGCAGACCCGGACAACGATCCGGCCTTAGCCGGTCTCCGGTTGCGCACGCCTCACGCGAGCGGCTCACGGTGAGACCGTCCTCCGAGCCATCAGTGCCCACGTACCGACGGCAAGCGCCGCGTCGAGAATGGCAAACGTCACCAGCAGATGGGGGAACACGCCGGATGCGGCCAGAGCCAGGAGAACCGCCGGAACAAACGTTAGCCGGTTGACCACTGTCGCAGCAACGATCTGCCGTGCACCCGAACGGCCCCCGAACAGGTATAGCCAGCCGATAACGGCAACTGCCATGCCGATGACACGGACGAGTCCCTGCTCATCCCCCACGAAAGCCCGCTCCCGGAACAGCGCCTGTGTCGCGCCTGGCCAGGCGATGAGCAACGCTCCGGCCGCGAGGTACATTACGCCACTCACCGCCGTGTACTTGGACATGGTCGACATGTTGCGTGGGGTCGCGAGAAGCTCCTCGATGAGTGACATGCCTCGCTCCATTCGCTGGTGAAACTCGCCCTTCGCTCAGGCTCTGCCGGGTTTGCTGGGAAGGTCGCTTAGGGCTGAGCCGTCACGACGACGCGGATCGCCGGCGCCCCGGCTCAGGTCCGCGACGGCCACCAAGCCGTCGCTGACGTAGCGGTTCACCATACCGAGCGGCAACCGCTCGCCTGGGAGGTGGTAGCGCACCGGTCCGATCCCGCCGAGCTCCGTCAACTCCCGGACGAGGAACGCGCGCTCCGCATTGGTGTCGAGATCGGTCGCGTGGGTGATCTGGAAGCTGAGGCGCGTCAGAGAAAGACCAACATCCTTGGTCGCGGCGCCGACCCACAAGGCGCGCTCAGAAGCAGCCGGCCGGCTCGACGCGAGCCAAAAGGCCGCGGTGTCGAGGGTCGCCTCGGCGTGCTCAATGGGGAGGCCCCAGAAGCGAACGTGGTGACGCTTGCGCGGGCTGTCGCCGATCGGCCGCTGGAAGCCGACATCCTGCCCTCGGTTGAACAGGTAGAGCGTGCTGAAAGGGGCGCTCGGATAAGGCCGGTTCAGCACGAAGGCACATGCCATCTTCCAGGAACTGCCGAGACCGAGTGGCTCCGCCTGCGTCCAGCCGGCAAGGGCGAAGGCGCGGCGCAACTCGCCGAAGGCGCCGATCAGGACGAGATTGACGGGATCGCCCGGCAGGCCATCGCCGGTCAGCGTGTACAAAGGGACCCGGCCCCGATTGAGGATGTGCGCGCCGAGCCTGATTGCGCGCGGCAGGATCAGGTAGGCGGCGGCGGCGTAGGTGGACGCAAGCGCTAGGACGAGCGGCAGGCGACGGTCGGCGACGTCATAGAACAGCACCAGGATCAGCCAGATCGTTACCAGGCCGAGGACCAAGACCAGCGTGCGTTGCCCAAACAGCTTCAGACGCCTCACGGCGCTTGTCCTCCCTCCGTCCTCCTGCCCTCCGCCGCGCTCACTCGGCGCACCTTTGGCGTGATCGTGTTCGACCTCGAAGAAGAGGCTACCGTCACGCGGTACGCGCCACACTTGTGAACCCCGAATGAGATTTGCTTGGGAGCGTGGCTGTCCCGCCCCTGTTGGCGCTTCAGAGAGGCAAGGATGGAAGGTCAGCCCAACTCGAAAGGAAAGATCACCTTCCAGTCCCTCTTCATGTCCATGACCGCCCAGTTGTTGGCCGTGGCTGCGTTCAAAGCTTTGTCGAGACGCCCGAAGGCGGTGTTCCGATCGTAGGCGTATTCCCGCTCGGCGTCTGTGTGATGGACGATCAGGCCCAGGCGCGCGCCGCCGCTCATGGTTGTCCACTGCAGCATCTCAAGATCGCCGTCGGAGTTGCCGAAAGCCGCGATCGGCCTGCGGCCGATGTACTCGTTGATGCCGACGGGCTTGCCAGCCTTGTCATCGATGAAGTTTACCTGCGCCAGGCGGTACAGCTCGGGACGCCCATCGCGCATCTCGAACCTCGTCTTGATCGAAGACCCGATAACCTGCTCGGGTGGGACCCCGTAGACGCGGTTGGTCCAAGGACGCATGAACTCGACGCCGCCGCCCGAGACGATGAACGTCTTGAACTCGTTCGCGCGCAGGTAGCCGAGCAGCTCGATCATCGGCTGGTAGACCAACTCGATGTAGGGCCGCTTGAAGCGTGGGTGCCGGGCGGTTGCCAACCACTGCGAGACGATCGCGGCAAATTCCGCGCTCGTCATGCCGGCATGGGTCACCATGACCAGCTCCATCATGCCGCGCTCGCCGGACGCGGCCAGGGCTGCCATGTCACCGTCGAGCACAGCCTGGAACGGCTGCTTGTTCGTCCACTCTCGGTGCATGGGCGCCATCGTCTTCACGCGGTCGAGCGCGAAGGCGAGCTGGACGTACATCGGGTGTTCCGTCCACAGGGTGCCGTCGTTGTCGAACACCGCGATCCGCTCGGCCGGCTCGACGTAGTTGGATCCGCCCGTCTGCGTGACGCGACTGACGAAGTCTGTGATCGCCTGCTTCGACGCAGATTCGTTCCAGGAGGCCAAGAAGGCGGCAGAGGACGTCGGCGCTTGACCTAACGCTGGCAGGATCGATCCGGCCAGAACCGGAAGCCCGACCAAGGCCGTGAGCGCAGTCCGACGGTTGAGATGGCCTGAAGCACCTGAGGCAATGGGCGTCTTCATGTTCCCCGCTCCCGGATCTGCACAATGCCGCGGCTAGTTGCTGCCGGGCGGCAGCCTGAGCTTCTCCATGGCCTGTTCGATCGAGAAGCTGCCGGGGCGCTGACGCGGCGGGAACTGCTGGAAGCTTCCCAGATGCTGCGCGACCAGCGCCTGGGCCGGGACGAGCGCGAAGGCGTGCTCGATGAACCAGCGCACGTAGTCGCCCGACTCGTGCTGGGCCCGCTCAAAGGGATCGGAGCGCAGGTTGAACAGCATCGGCAGGCGCAGCTGCACCATCGGCTGGGCCCAGACATCGAGGCCTTCCGCCTTCTGTTCAAGAAACACCGCCTTCCACTGCTCGTAGCGAAGGCCGGCCAGGTTGCCGTCGTCCGTCCAGTAGAAGAACTCGCGGCGCTTGTCTGGACCGCTGCGAGCGAGAAGCTCGCGCTGGTCGTAGCCGTCGAGGTGAACCTTGAAGGTCTTGCCGGCCGCCTCGTAGCCCTGCAGGAGCTTGTTCTTGATCTCGGGCTCGCCGGCCGCGGACACCAGCGTCGTCGCCCAGTCCTCGGCCGAGAAGAGCTCGTTGATCTCGGTTCGGGCCGGCACCAGGCCGGGCCAGCGCACCATTGCGGGCACGCGATAGCCGCCTTCCCAATTGGTATTCTTCTCGCCGCGGAACGGCGTCGTGCCGCCATCTGGCCACGTGAACGTCTCGGCACCGTTGTCGGTGGTGTAGATCACGATGGTGTTGTCGGCGATACCAAGGTCATCGAGCTTCTTGAGAAGCTGGCCGACCTGTCCATCGTGCTCGACCATGCCATCCGGATAAATCCCGAGCCCGGTCTTGCCCTCCGCTTCGGCCTTGAGCCGGGTCCAGATGTGCATGCGGCTGGAGTTGAACCAGGCAAAGAAGGGCTTCTTGTCCCGGTTCGCGCGGTCAATGAAGTCGTTCGTGGCTGCCAGGAATTCCGCGTCGATGGTCTCCATGCGTTTCTTAGTGAGCGGCCCCGTGTCCTCGCAGGTCTGCTTGCCCCAGGGACCGAAGCGTGGCTCAGCACCGGGCGTGTCGATCGTCGTTGCCGTGCACTTCAGGACGCCGCGCGGGCCGAACTGCGCTCGGAAGGCGGGGTTCTTCGGGTAGTCCGGGTGCTCCGGCTCGTCCTCGGCGTTCAGGTGATAGAGGTTGCCGAAGAACACGTCGAAACCATGCACCGTCGG
Organism: Methylobacterium oxalidis; assembly: GCF_007992195.1. GTDB lineage: Bacteria > Pseudomonadota > Alphaproteobacteria > Rhizobiales > Beijerinckiaceae > Methylobacterium > Methylobacterium oxalidis. The sequence goes on from NZ_BJZU01000122.1 coordinate 12,866, forward strand.
AAGGAACTCGTTGCGGTCGCCAAGATGATTCTTGCCGAACTGACCGGTCGCGTACCCCTGTGGCTTGAGCATTTCGGCAATGGTCGGGTCCTGCTCCGACAGGCCTTCCTTAGCCCCGGGCAGACCCACCTTGAGGAGACCGGTTCGCAAGGGACTCTGACCGGTGATGAAGGCTGAACGGCCTGCCGTGCAGGATTGCTGGCCGTAGTAATCCGTGAAGAGCGCACCCTCGTTGGCAATCCGATCGATGTTGGGGGTGCGGTACCCCATCATGCCACGATTGTAGGCACTGATATTCCAGTAGCCGATGTCGTCGCCCATGATGACGAGGATGTTGGGCTTTCGTGGCTGCGCGGCCGCGGGCGCAACGGCGACCGTAGCGACGAGGGCAGATGCGAGCAGTCCGAGCCATCCGCGGCGGTGCGTGTCCATGGTAAGCTTTCCTGATTAACCATCGAACGGACCGTGCAGCGGCGTCAGGCCCGCAAGATCTGCAGCGTGGACGGGTCAGACGTACGAACACCTGAATGCGCGCTGGTCCCGCAGCCCTCGAATTGCTCAGGTGCGGTCGCCGGCATCGGCGACCGCCGAGATTCAGTCCGGACCTCTATTCGCCGGCATGGCTGGAGGTCTTGGCTTTCTTGATCTGGTCCAGGACTTGGCTGAGGTTGTAGCTGGCTGGATCCTGCATGGGCGGGTACGCCTGATAGGTTTCAAGCTCCCTCAGCCACAGAGCTTGACCGATGGGCAGGATGTTCCAGTCGTAGAGATAGGCGGTGCTGGGCGCGGCAAGCGCGCCGCCCATCGCCGTCAGCGACTTGTTGTCGACCACTGTGATCTCGAAGGGGTCGCGCTTGATATTGGCGATCTGTGTCCAGTGAAAAGTCTGGGGGCCGAGCAGGCCGCCCGTACCGTCTGCGCCGGCCATGGCGAAGTAGAGCTTCCAGTTCTTGTATCGCACCGCCGACGGAATGGGGCCCGTATAGTAGAAGAACGTGTCCCTGGCCGACTTGGCCTTGCCTTCGAGGAAGTCGCGCTGGTCGATCCCGTCGAGGGTCGTCTTGGCGATGCCGGGATAGCTGCCGCTCTCGATCCGCTTCTTCAGCCCGTCTCCCTTCTCGCCGCCCGCGATGTTGACCAGCGTCGGCACCCAGTCGAGTGCCGCCATCATCTCCGTCTTGACCGTTCCCGGCGCGATGTGACCCGGCCAGCGGACGACGAGCGGCGCCCGCATGCCGCCCTCCCAGGTGGTCAGCTTGCCGCCCTTGAAGGGCGTCACACCACCGTCCGGGAAGGTGATCACCTCCGCCCCGTTATCCGTCGTGAAGACCACGATGGTGTTGTCGAGCTGGCCCATCTCCTCGAGCTTCTTGAGAACGACACCGATGTTATCGTCGAGCTGCTTCATGCCGACTTCGTTGATGCCCCAGTCCTTTCCGCCCTTCTCCCCCAGCATCGCCTCGTACTTCGGCGACAGCATCGTCGTGATGTGCATCCGGGCCGGGTTGTACCAGACGAAGAACGGCTTATTCGTCTTCTTCGGGTCGTTGCGGTCGAGGTAGTCGACGACCTTGGCTGAAATTTCCTCGTCGACCGTCCGGGAGCGGTCGAGCGTCAGCGGCCCCTCGTCCTTGCAGGTCTGGTTCCCCGCCGTCCCGTCGGACGAGGTACAGGCAATCATCGGGCGCGGCGGCATCAGGCAGATGGTCGTCTTCTGATCCACTGCGCCCGGCGTGTCGGGCAGGCCGGGGACCGGCGTGTTCCTGCAAGGCGGCGCGATGGTCTGCTCGGACGCGCTCTTGTTGATGTCGGGGAAGCTCACGCCCTGCATGGCATCGAGATGGTAGAGATAGCCCCAGAACTCTTGGAAGCCGTGAGCGGTGGGCAGCGAGTCCGTATGATCGCCCAGATGGTTCTTGCCGAACTCGCCGGTGTTGTAGCCGAGATCGCGTAGGAACTTGGCGAGCGCCGGCGTGCCCGGCCGCAGGTATGACGGGCTTCCGGGAAGCTGGGGCGGGATCATGCCGGTTCGCAGAGGATGCATGCCGGTGAAGAAGGCGTTCCGGCCGGCCGTGCAGCTCTGCTCGGCATAATAGTCCGTGAACATCGCCCCTTCACGGCCGATGCGGTCGATGTTTGGCGTGTCGCCGACCATCAGGCCGCGGTGATATATGCTGGGCTGCATCCAGCCGATGTCGTCCCCCATGATGAACAGGATGTTGGGCTTCGATGACGGCTGCTGCGGCGCCTGCGACCACGCGGGCGTCAGGGCAGTTGCGGCCAGCAGGACGCCGCCGGCGAGCGCCGTGCAGGTCCGCCGGAACGCCGGGCGAGCGGACTTGCGCGGCTCCTCCCGGACGCGCATCTCGCGCGAGCGCCCGGCTTCGGCGTCACCCGGGAACGCCGGCGGATGCATCGACCGAATGGACCTTGAAGCCTCACGTGGATCGCCGTGGCTCATGGTCAGCTCCTCTCCCTGATGATGGTCCGGAAGCCGACGTGGCTCATGGACGTGTCGATGGGCTGGGGATGGCGGGCCGCCGGCCGATAGCGCCGGCAGTAGTTCGGCGCGCAGAGATGCGAGCCGCCCTTCACCACTTTTCGCGGGATCAGGCTCTGCGGGTCACGGGGATCGAAGCTGTCCGCCTCGCGCCCGCCGCGCGGGTTCTGGGGGATGCAGCAGGCCTTCGCGGCTTCGGCCTGGTGCCGCTGCGCGAACCAGTCGGCCGTCCACTCCCAGACGTTGCCGATCATGTCGAGGAGGCCGTAGCCGTTCGGCGGGAAGGCGCCGACCGGCGTCGTCCGCCGGACGGAGCCGTCGGCGGTGTTCAGGTAGGGAAAGTCTCCCTGCCAGGTGTTGGCCATCGGGCGACCGGCCGGCGCGAACTCGTCACCCCAGGCGAACTCCGCCCCGTCCAAACCGCCGCGGGCGGCGAACTCCCACTCGGCCTCGGACGGCAGAGCCTTCCCGGCCCAATCGGCGTAGGTCGCGGCGTCCTTGAACGCGACATGCACGACGGGATGGTCGTCGAGACCCTTGATCGAGCTGCCCTGGCCATAGGGATGACGCCAGTCCGCCCCTTTCAGGAATCCCCACCACCGGCTGCAGTGCCGCAGGTCGACAGGCCCGTGCGGGGGCACGAAGACGAGGGACCCGGCAAAGAGCAAGTGCGGCAGCGCGCCCGGATAGTCCTTCGGATCCGGCGGGATCTCGGCGACGGTGCGGTAGCCAGTGGCGTGAACGAACCGTCTGAACTGCCGGTTCGTCACCGGGCTCTCGTCCATCCAGAAGCCGTCCACCGTCACGCGGTGAACCGGGGCTTCCTCGGGATAGTGTCGGTCCGAGCCCATGCGGAAGGTGCCGCCCGGGATCCAGCGCATGCCGGGGCGACCGGCGGGCTCCGGCACGCGAGTGGCAACATCGACGAGCCCAGACGTCATGGCTTGGCCCCTTCGGCTCGGCCCGCGACTTCCGTTGGCCGCCGATCAGCGGCGGCGCGCGGCCTCCGTCAGGCGGAGCGCAAGCAGGCTGTCGGTGAGCCCGATGATCTAGGCGGACCTCAGTCGATCTTTCTGCGAGGCGACGGCCCTACACTCTGCAAAGGTCCCCGCAGATCAGCGCAATCTTCACGTTAGTCGATTCGCGGAAGCGTGCTTGACAGTTCGGGACATCGGCCTGCAGTTTGGTGAAAAGGCCATGACTTTTTCTGCTGCCGTCTTGACTATCTGAGGCATGCCTCCCGGCTCTATCGAGAGCAATGCTCGCTGCGGGAACGCGCCGGACCGTCTCATCTCCGATGCCCTGTGCGCCAGGCGCTCGGGCTGTCCCCGGACCAGCGCCGGAAGGCTCGCGTGAAGGCGCTGGCCTCTGAGAAGCCGAGCGCCGCCGCGATCTGCGCGAGTGGGATGTCGGTGTGGTCGATCAGCTGGCGGGCGATCTCGAAGCGCCCCTGGTCCGCCACCACGCTGAACGTCGTCCCCTCCGCGCTCAGGCGCCGGGCCAAGGTTCTGCGATGCATGCAGAGAAGCCCTGCGATCCGCTCAGCGGAGCAGTGGCCATGCATCAACTCAATTCGGACACGGTGCCGGAGGCGCGAAGCGAAGTCAGGGGTGGCCCTGCGTGATTGCTCCGCCAGTCTCTCCCGCAAGGTCTGCAGGAGCGCGGGGTCGGCGCCGGGGATCGGATGGTCGAGCTGAAACGCCGGGAAGACCAGAGATGCCACCTCGCGGTTGAACCGGACGGGCGCCCCGAACAACTGCCGGTAGGTCAGCTCGTCAGCCGGCACCGACCGCGGCAGGAGTACCTCGGTCGGGGACCAGTCCGCGCCGCACAGGGCTCGCAGCACGTTGGTGCCGGCCGCGGCGGCGGCATCGGCGATCTGGTCGGCGCAATCTATGCCGGGCTCGTAGACCACACAGTTCCAGACAGCCGTCCCCTCCTTGACGATCAGCGCCGTCGTGGCGCCGACGCAATGCATGTCGACATGCCGGACGAGGGTGCGCAGGGCGTCGCCGACGGTCTCACAGTTCAGCATCAGGCTGCCGACGAGCCCGAGTGACGACAGCCGCACTCTCTGACCGAGGAGAAGCCCGAAATGCGGGCAGCCGGTGCAGGCGCCGGAGCGGATGATGAGCTCGCAGAACGCCCCCAGCGGGATGATCGCGTCCGGGTCGGTCAGCATGGCGAGGTCCAGACCTGCGGCCCGGATGACAGGGTCGGGATCGGCGCCGAGGTGCCTCAGCAAGGGTGCGACCTCCCGCGCGACGCCCAACTGGATGGAGCCCTGCTCCGACTGGAGCGCAGTTTCGAACCGAAGGTCGAGCCGCCATGCCGGGGGACGAAGCCCATCAGGGAAGTTCGAGGTGTGCGTCTCGGAATACGGGTAAGTCATCATGGGCGCACTCCAAACGGTCAGGTCACTGCCCGCATCGGTGGTGCAGGTCGCCCCGTTGGTGGAATGGGTGTCTCAGCAGCCCTCTCGGCTCTCCCTGCAGTCACATCTGTAGGCACGTCAGCAGCGCGACGTAGCTCGGCGACCCGCCGAGGCTCGCCTCCTGGACGCACTCGTCCCGGCGTCGCGCGTCGAACCCAGCCCATTGCTGTCCCAGCTGCGCGCGGGCTTGCGCTTCGTCCCTGAGGCAGTTCCGGTCTGTGTTTCCGGCGCTGCCCTGCAGGGTCGGGGCGGCGCGGCAGGTCGCCTCAATGTCGTAGCGCGGCAGCTCGCTGCCCCAGGCAGCCGAGGCGGTCAGAACCACAAGAGCGATGCCAGCGGAGCGAAACATCGGATGGCTCCTGAATCGGATGGACCGGCCATGTCAGCCGCGCAGGCAAGGGGCGCTGGCGCCGTTCGCGGGCTCAGGGCACCGGGAGCAAGCGGGCACGGCAACGCGTCCGCGATAAACGCGATAGAGTTGATGGTCTCGTTTGAACGGCACCGGCCTGAACGGCACAGGTGGTGGCAGCGTCACGGTAAGGCCGCCGGGGGAACCTGCTTGACCCTATGAGACAGACGCCACCGTTTTGATCGCACCAACCGATCCTGCTTGGATGCGAGCCGCTGCCTCCGGCCCTCCCGATGTCAGATGCAGGCGGCTGCCGCGAACGTGTTCAACAGCGGGACCGAAACACAATTTTGCAACAGCGCGGCGAGCGGTGCGCCGCCGTACGAGATTAATCCTTGTAAGTTTTTCGCGCCTCTGGGAGCTTGGCCGTAAGTTCCGGATTCGCGGAGGGCGTGATCATGCCGAAATCTTGGCGGTCGGTTTGCTTCGCGCTTGTGAGCGCCACGGCGCTGCAGGCCGCGCCGGATGCGCAGGCGGCTGAATATGCGCAAGGCATCTACGTTCTGGGCAACCGCGGCCCGCTCGCGGGCGTGACGCCGCCGCCGGGGTTCTACTTCGAGAACGAGACCTACTATTATTCGGGCGATCTCGGCGGCGGCCGTGTCTTCCAGGGCGGCGGCGTCGTCGCCGCGAACGTCAAGCTCGACTTCAGCGCGAACTTCGCCACGCCGATCTGGGTCACCCCGGTCGAGATCTTCGGCGGCAACCTCGGCTTCTCCCTGACCATCCCGTTCGGCACGCCCAACGTCAGTGCCGGCGCCGTTCTCTCCTCGCCGCGCATCGACCGCATCATCGCCGGGCGCGAGCATGACGCCATCTTCAACGTCGGCGATATCTATCTCGCCTCGTTCGTGGGATGGCACTCGGGCAACTTCCACTGGAGCACCACGCTCCTCGGCGTCGTGCCGTCCGGCTCCTTCCAGAACGGCCAGCTGTCCAACATTTCGCTCAACCGCCCGGCGCTCGATCTCAGCGGCGCGCTAACCTACCTCGATCCGGTACTCGGCTACGAGCTCTCGGTGGTACCCGGCATCACCTTCAACTGGATCAACCCAGCGACGCAGTATCTCACGGGCACCGAGTTCCATCTGGAATGGTCCGCCTCGAAGTACCTGAACAAGGAACTGTCGATCGGCCTGGTCGGCTACTACTACGATCAGCTGACTGGCGACAGCGGTGCGGGCAACCGGATCGGTCCGTTCAAGGGACGTGTCACCTCGCTGGGCGGCCAGATCGGCTACACGTTCAAGGTCGGCGAGATCCCGGTCTCGACAAACGTCCGGTTCTTCCGCGAGTTCGACGTCCGGAACCGGTTCACCGGCACGGCGACTTACCTTTCGATTTCGGCCCCGCTCTGGGTTGCACCGCCGAAGCCAGTCGCCGAGGCGAAACCGTTGGTCGCCAAGTTCTGACCGGCAGCGTCCGGTCGGACCTGCAGGTAAATCGTCCGTCGGTCGTGCCGCCGCGCCTCCCGAACCGCAGAGTTCGCACACAGGCGCGACGGGCGCGCCGATGAACCGTACAGTGATGCCGCGTCGAGCGCCTACGTGCGCCGCCCAGGGGCATGCACACGCGTCCGTATGGCTTCGTGATCCCTGCTGAAGGCACGCGTGACAGCGTCGCTCAACCGGCGCCACGCAAAATCCCACCGGCTGTCTTGCTGGATCAAACAGCGCCGTCCATTCGGATCTACGGTCATGAGGGCAATTCGGGACGGTCGTGCGCACCGCGTCTTCATTCGACCGGCGTCTCAGCTTTTCCAATAAGCCAAGCGAATGTCACCAGCGGTCAAGCAGGCTTGTGGGTGATCGTTATTGTCCTGCCCGTTGCGCCCTGGTTCGGCGTCCCTGATGCGATCGGGCCGGCAGCACGCGGAGGACTCACCATGAGATACGTCTTGGTCATCGTCGGGCTGTTCGCGGGCGTGCTCGCCTATCTCCCGACGGAGGCGAACGCCGTCGTCTGTGCCCGGGGCATCTATCGGGCCGGATGCGTCGGCCCACGTGGCGCGGTCGGCGTTCGGCGCGGGATCTATCGTCCCCGCGCGGGGGGGGTCGTCCGGCGCGGCTATTATGGGCCGCGCGCGGTCGGCGTGCGGCGCTGGTGATCGCTGCCTCGACCTTTCCACTCTGAGCCGCGGTGACGAGATCGCTGAGCGGCCGGGGCGACTGCCTCATCGCGAGTGGAGCGGGCTACCTGCTTAGTAACAGGTACACTCTCGACCTCCGAAGCCAATAAGCCTCGGATAATCTAGGCCAAACATCCACATCCTGGATGCGACATCTTGAGGAGGCCGAGGTGATGAAGCTGACGGCAGCTTTCGTTCTGAGTGCTCTTGCTGGCTTAGCTCTTTCCCCAGGGGCGCAAGCTCAGAGTAAGATCTCCAAAGAGGAGGCGCGTGATATAGCGGTCGACGCATACCTTTATCTCTACCCACTCCTGTCGATGGAGATTTCTCGAAAGACTTTCACGAACATCGAGCCGGGTAAGGAATTCGGAAAAGGCCCGATGAACATGTTCGTCAACATACCGGAATACCCCCCTGCCGATTTCAAGGGCGTTGTCCGCTCCAACTTCGACACCCTGTATTCCGTCGCGTGGCTCGACATGACGAAGGAGCCGGTTGTCATCACCGCGCCCGACACCGATGGGCGCTACTACCTCCTGCCTATGCTGGACATGTGGACGGATGCATTCGCCTCGCCCGGCTGGCGAACGACAGGCACGCAGGCTGGGACGTTTCTGGTGGCTCCCCCGGGCTGGAGGCCGGATTTGCGCGATCGCTTCGTTGAGGAGTTCAAGCTTCCGAAGGACACTCAGCGCATTGACGCCCCAACGCCCTACGTCTGGCTGATTGGCCGGACCAAGACGGACGGCCCACCGGATTACGACGCCGTCCACAAGATCCAGGCCGGATATACGGTCACCCTCCTCTCGGACTGGGGCAAGCCGCCGAGGCCGGCCGAAGTGAAGATCGATCCGAGCATCGACATGAAGACGCCGCCGAAGGTCCAAGTGGACACGATGCCGGCTGGGAAATACTTCGCCTACGCCGCGGAGGTGCTGAAGCTTCAACCCCCGCATGCCACCGACGAGCCCATCCTGGCGCGAATGAAGAGAGTTGGCTTCGAGGTGGGCAAGAGCTTCGACATCAGCAAACTCGATCCCGTAGTGCGAGAGGCGCTCGAGGGCGCCCCTGGAGACGGCCAGAAGCTCATGGCCTGGAAGCTGCCCACGTTGGCTCGGGTGGCGAATGGCTGGTCGATGAACACCGATACGATGGGCGTCTACGGCAATTATTACTTGAAGCGTGCGATTGTTGCGCAGCAAGGGCTTGGTGCGAATGTGCCGGAAGACGCCATTTACCCGCTCAATCTCGGCGACGAGGCCGGGAAGCCGCTTGAAGGCGCGAACAAATACACCCTTACGTTCGAGAAGGATGCTATGCCGCCCGTCAATGCTTTCTGGTCAATAACTCTATATGACTCGGCTGGCTTCCAAGTTGGAAACAGCCTCAACCGCTTCGCCGTCAGCAGCTGGATGCCGTTCAAGTACAATGCTGACGGCTCGCTGGACATTTATGTCCAAAACGAAAATCCTGGGCCAGGCAAGGAAGCCAACTGGCTGCCCGCGCCCAAAGGAGCGTTCAATCTGTGCATGCGCATGTACGCTCCGAAGTCTGCGGCGCTCATTGGGAAGTGGAACCCGCCGCCGGTGACGAAAGTGGAGGCGCTTCCGAGCCTGGCGGTCCAATAGATGATCCTCTGACGCATCGTCGCCTGCTCGGCTACACACGTTGCGCCACCGAGTGCACGGCCGTGCTATCTGGTTGTCGGCATGAGCGGTTACGGTAAAGCCGCATGCGCGTTTGCTCATGGCAAGCTGATCGTGCTGATCTGTGGCGGCAATCGCTGACCACTCCGCTCAGAACGCGCCCGCCCGGAAGCCAAGACCCGGAGGACCGGCAGCGACGCGGGTGGCGACACGGCCGCTGCGTCCAAGTCGTTGGCAAGCTGCCGAGCTTCGGTCCTCGCAGATGGACTGGCAGGTGCCGGCTGCGCGCGTCACACTGCTCTCCCAGGAACGTGCCGCGGTCGGCGAACCTGCCTCGGCCACTAAAGCTCGTTTCCATAACGCCCAGTGCAGCAGACAAAGCTCCGCATAGGAGCTTCCGGCGTCAGGATTTGTCAGGCTCCGGCAGCGGGGCTGCGTGCGCTACCCCGCTCGTTCCACTCACCGGCGGCTGCACAACCACGCTCTCCGGAAGCACAGGAGCCCCCTGAGGCGTGCCCTCGTCCTGCCCGAGAAGCTCTCGCACCTCATCCAGCAGGGTCGAACGTCGATATGGTTTAGCCACGAACCGCGCGCCCTGGGGCAGGTCACCAGGAGCAGGTCTCACTCTGCCGGACGTCACGACGATGCCGATCTGCGGCCAACGTCTGTGAACCAGATGGGCAAGGCCGATCCCGTCGATCTCGCCCGGCATGTTGCAGTCGGTGAACACAACCCGCACGTCGGTGCGGGCTTCCAGCAGGGTCAGAGCCTCCTTGGCATCACGAGCCTCAATGACCCGGAAGCCCTCGTCCGTAAGTATGTCGGTGGCGATCATGCGCACCATCACCTCGTCCTCCACGACGAGGATCGCCACCAGTCGGTTGTCTGTGCTGAATACCATCGCAGTGTCTCTATGCCTTGGACCTGATCGTCGACAGGTCGAGGGCTTCTGCGGCGCTCGGGCGTGGCGATGATGCTCGTCAGGATGGGCGCTCCGGACAAGAGCGCCTTGAAGTGGATCAGTCCACGGTTGCGTGCGCAATCAGCCGAAGGGGCCGAGCCGCTCAGGCGATTTCGGGTTCGAGCTGGGCCGACGGCGTGATCATCGGGACCTGCAGCCAGCTGCCGGTGATGTTCAAGGCTGCGGTGTAGACCACACGTCCCGCCTCATCGCGCACGGTCGCGAAGAGCTTGGTCTGCCCAGCCTGCAGCGGCTCATCGGCTGCGATGTCGGTCAGGATCCTCTTGGCGGTCGTGCTCACTGCCTGCTCATCGGCGCAGATGGTGCCCTCTGCGTCGTGGTCAGTGCTTCGCTCGTCACCTACGTCGAAGAAGTAGCGCGGCATCGTTCAGTCTGCCGCCCCCCGACGTAAGAGAGCGGTGAGTACGATCCTCCGCATCCCGGAGATAGCCGGTCAGATGGTCTAAGCTGACTGGCAAGAGTACTGCTGAGGGTTGGATGGCAGGCTCCATAATGCCCACCCGGCGAATGTCCGCTTCGGGGAAGCCCCGAAAGTCGGCTGAATGGCCGAAATGGGCGCAAAGCTGAAGGTCGGCTTGTCGGCAAGCAGCTATGGTCTACTGCTGGCGCGACTTCGACTTGGAGCCGTCGCGGTCTTGCCGTCTACATCCCAGACACTCCCAGGGGCATTTGGACTACGGCAACGGGATTGGAGCAGTCCCCAATGCCGGCCGCGGTTGAGCAGTCTCGAAGGGACTTGGTCGAGAAACCTACAGAAGTCAGGAAGCATAAGCCGAGTTACAAGAAGCTTCCGCATCGACTTGCCGGAGGGTGTAGGATGACTGCCGGACGTGCCGTCCCAGCCAATGGCGAAGGTGCCATCAGCATCGGCAATCGCTCGCTGTCATTCCTCCAGGTCGGGGACCCGACTGGCCCGCTCGTATTGCACAATCACGGCGGGCCCTCCAGCCGGCTCGAGGCACGACTGTTCGAGTTCTCCGCACGCGAGTTGGGCTTGCGGCTGGTGTGCGTTGATCGGCCGGGCCAAGGCAGGTCAGATCCCCACCCGGACCGGAGCTTCGCCAGCTGGGCGGCTGACCTCGAGGCGATCGCCGACGCTCACCGAGCTGAGACATTCGCGGTAACAGGCTGGTCCGGGGGCGGCCCGTGGGCGCTCGCAGCAGCAGCCTACCTCGATCCGGTAAGGCTGGTGCACGTCACCAGCATCGCCGGTGCCTCTTACGGTGCGTTCGGTAGGAACTGGGCGGCTGAGGATCTCTCCAGAGCCGACGCGCTCGGCGGCTTCCTCGCCCTGCACTTTCGGCCTGGGTTCCAGCTCATGTACGAGTTGCTCGACATCGCTGCGACGCACTTCCCGGAGCGCTACAAACAGGAGCTGCTAAAGTTGAGTGGCCCTGCCGATCTTGAGGTGTTGGCTGACGAGCACGTGCTGAACGTCATCGTGGGGGCCGGCCGTGAGTGCTTCCGGCAAGGAGCTGAGGGTCTCGTGATCGATGCTCGGCTTCTCTACCAAGAGTGGCCGTTCGATGTGGCGGCGATCCGTCGGCCGGTTCATCTGTGGCAGGGCAGCGCGGACACGTACGTACCGGAGGCGGTGAACAGGCCGCTCGGCGAGCGGATGCCCGGAGCCGTGTGGCATGAGGTGACCGATGGCGGGCACTTCATTGCGGTGTCTCACGCCGACGCAATCCTTGCGATTGCCGCGCAGGATCTTGCGGGGCCCGCGAGGGCTGACGCACCTGGCTAGCGCTGTTCGCGTCTGAGTGCCGTCAACTATGGCAAGTGCGGATCACTGCTCGGCCGCAAACTCGCCATCTCGGCATCCGATGGCGCGGGCGCAAGATCGGGTGGCTCCTTCAGCCATAGACGTCCGAACCTGCCAATCTGCTGAGAACAAGGCTTCGCCCTAGCGCATGTTCGAGAGTGCCCCATCTCCGACCCTCGCTTTCCTGTCGGGAGGTGGGCAGATGGGCGCGCGCATACGCGCTCACGATTGGTCGGCTTCGCCGCTCGGTCGGCCTGAGACTTGGCCACAGTGCCTGCGCTCGGCCGTGAGCCTGATGCTCGGCTCCAAGTTCCCGATGTTCGTGGCATGGGGGCCGGAGCTCGGCTTCCTCTACAACGACACCTACGCGGAGATCCTCGGCGACAAGCACCCGGCCGCCCTCGGCCGGCGCTTCTACGACGTCTGGTCTGAGATCTGGCCTGACATCTCGCCCCTGATCGACCGGGCCATGGCCGGCGAGGCGACTTGGGCCGAGAACCTGCCGCTCGTCATGAACCGGCACGGCTACGATGAGCAGACCTACTTCACCTTCTCCTACTCGCCGGTGCGGGACGACGTCGGCGCCGTCGGTGGCATGTTCTGCGCCTGTACCGAGACAACCGGTCAGGTGACGGCCGAGGAGGCACTGCGGGCAAGCGAGGCGCGAGCGTCCGGTGTGTTGGAGGGCATGGGCGAAGGCTTCATGCTCCTCGACCGCGACTTCCACATCCTGCAGATGAACGCCGAGGGGCTCCGGCTCGAGGAGAGGCCGACCAGCGAGGTCGTGGGCCGCTCGCATTGGGAAGTCTACCCCGGCTCCGAACGCATGCCGATCGGGCAGATGTACCAGCGCGCCATGCGCGAGCGCAGCTCACTCATGCTGGAGCACCGCTACGTCTGGCCCGATGGGCATGCGGCTTGGCTGGAGGTTCGGGCCTACCCGCATTCGGAAGGACTGGCGTTGTTCTACCGGGACGTGACCGAGCGCCGTGAGCGGGAGGACGCGCTGCGGGAGGCCGAGGCGCGCCTGCGCGCGCTCGCCGACAACCTGCCGGGCGGTATGGTCTACCAGATCGCCATGGAGCGCGACGGCTCTCATCGGCGCTTCCTCTACATCTCGCGAGGCTTCGAGCGCATGAGTGGCGTGCCGGCCGAGGCCGCACTGCTCGACCCAGCTGCAGCCTACGACCTGATCCTGCCCGAGTACCGCAAGAGCTTGTCTGCGGCTGAGCAGGCCGCCATCCGCGACCTGACATCCTTCGACTTCGAGGCGCCGTTCCGACGGGCCGATGGCGAGGTGCGCTGGAGCCGCATCATCTCGGCGCCGCGGCAGCTGCAGGACGGTTCGCTCGTCTGGGACGGCATCCAGCTCGACGATACCGACCGCAAGCGGATTGAGGAGCGTCTGCGCGAGAGCGAAGCCAAGTTCCAGACCATTGCCGACTCCATCGACCAGATGGTCTGGTCGACGCAAACCGATGGCTACCACGACTACTACAACCAGCGCTGGTACGACTTCACCGGGGTGCCGGCTGGCTCGACCGATGGTGAAGAGTGGGAGGACATCGTCCACCCCGACGATCGCGAGCGCACGTGGACGCTCTGGCGAGAGGCCCTCGCGGCAGGCGAGCCCTACCGCATCGAGTACCGCCTGCGGCACCACACCGGGCAGTACCGTTGGGCGCTGGGTCGTGCCCTGCCGATGCGCGACGAGGCCGGCCGGATCACGCGCTGGTTCGGCACCTGCACCGACATCCAGGACCTCGTCGAGGCGCGGGAGGTGCTGGCCCGAAGCCGCGAAGAACTGGAACGCTTGGTGGCGGAGCGAACGGCCGATCGCGACCGCATGTGGCGACTGTCGACTGATGTCATGCTGGTCGCGCGCTACGATGCCACCATCGAGGCGGTGAACCCGGCCTGGACGACGCTGCTGGGGTGGGAGGAGCGGGAACTCCTCGGAGGCGCGTTCATGGACCTCGTCCATCCTGACGACGTGGCCGCCACGCTGGCCGAGGTGGGGAAGCTGGCCGAGGGCCTGACCACCCTCCGCTTCGAGAACCGCTACCGCCGGAAGGACGGCAGCTACCGCTGGCTCTCCTGGACGGCGGTCCCGGCGGAGGATCTCATCCACGCGGTCGGGCGCGACATCACAGCCGAGAAGGAAGCAGCACAAACCCTCGCTGAGACCGAGGAGGCGCTGCGGCAGGCGCAGAAGATGGAGGCGGTGGGCCAGCTCACCGGCGGCATCGCCCACGACTTCAACAACTTGCTCACCGGTATCGTCGGCTCGCTCGACATGATGCAGACCCGGATCGCGCAGGGCCGCACCGACGCCATCGAGAAGTATGCCAAGGCGGCCATGTCCTCGGCCAACCGCGCCGCCGCTCTCACGCACCGGCTCCTGGCCTTTGCCCGTCGCCAGCCGCTCGATCCGAAGCCGGTCAACGCCAACACGCTCGTGACCTCGCTGGAGGACCTGCTGCGCCGGACCATCGGTGAGGCGATCAGCCTGGAGATCGTCACCTCAGGTGGGCTCTGGCCAACCTTGTGCGACCCCCATCAGCTGGAGAGCGCGATCCTGAACCTCGCCATCAATGCGCGGGACGCCATGCCGGATGGCGGCAAGCTCACCATCGAGACCTGCAACACACACCTCGACCGGGCCTACGCCAAGCTGCACCCGGGCGTGGACCCGGGTCAGTACATCTGCATCTGCGTGACAGACACGGGAACCGGCATGCCGCCGGACGTCATTGCCCGCGCGTTCGACCCGTTCTTCACGACGAAGCCGATCGGACAAGGCACAGGACTGGGTCTGTCGATGATCTACGGCTTTGCCCGCCAGTCGGACGGTCACGCCAAGATCTACTCGGAGGTCGGCCATGGCACGACGGTGAAGGTCTATCTACCCCGCCACCGCGGTACTGTTGGCACCGCCGACGCTCAGAGCGCAGCCCTGACCGACATTCCTCGGGCTGAGCACGGCGAAACGGTGCTCGTGGTCGAGGACGAGCCGGTGGTGCGCGACCTCATTGTCGAGGTGCTCAACGACCTCGGCTATCGAGCCTTGGAGGCACACGACGGTCCCTCAGGGCTCAAGATCCTGCACTCGCACGAGCGTATCGATCTGCTGGTCACCGATGTCGGCTTGCCGGGTCTGAACGGCCGCCAGGTGGCTGACCAGGCCCGTGAACATCGGCCTGAACTGAAGGTGCTGTTCATCACGGGCTATGCGGAGAACGCGGTCTTTGGCAATGGCCAGCTCGACCTAGGCATGCAGATGATCACCAAGCCCTTCCCAGTCGAAGCTCTCGCGACACGCATTCGTGAGATGATCGAGGGCTGAGGCAGGCTGGCGGAGGTGATGACCGACCGCGGGCTGGTCGTCCCGCAAGTTCATCATCCTGGAGGCGAGCAAGACTGAACCTTTGACCATCATCGGTCTGGCGGCTGCCACCCTTCCTCTCGGGGCCGTGCACTGGCTGGTGCGGGACCAGGATCGCAACGACATACAGCTCGGTAGTTGCTCACTCCCCGTGCCTTATTGAGGGGCCAGTTCAGGTTCCGGACCGTTCCTGGCGTGGCTCGACCCAGAACCTAATTTGCTGCTGCGGCCGCTTTGGAGATGTCATCTGAGCCGGCTGAATGGCCGAGATGGGCGCATAGCTGCCGGCCGCGTTTGGCCGAGAGGAGAACGGCATTCGAGCATGCCATTGGGCAAAGCAGACGTCAGCGCTCGAACGGTGGTGAACGCGATCCTGGCGAACACACTGCGCTGACCTTTCCGGCCGCTTCAAAGCTCAAAATGGCTTGCCCGACGGTGATGCAAATCACAGCCGCGGTCCGCTGCTGCCAGTACTCTGCCCATCGATCAGGCTTGTCGGTTGGCATGCGATCCGCCGCCCCCGAGCAGCCAGAAACTCACCATGTCAGCGGGGTGTACCATGCGGGTGGTGATGCTGATCGGCTTGAGCCTGCTCGCAGTCATCATGCCTGCAGCCTCTTGGTCCGGCGAGAACCCCAGTGGACGCGCGTCCGTCATCAATGGCGACACGCTCAGCGTGCGCGGCAAGGTCATCGGCCTCTACGGAATCGCTGCGCCCAATCTGAAGCAGGACTGCCTCGACGCGAGCAGCCGAAGCTACTCCTGCGGTGCCGCTTCAGCCCAAGCCCTCGCAGCCCAGATCAGCACCGCCATCATAACCTGCGAGACACGGCAGCCCGATCAGAATGGCCGCATCCTGGCGACTTGCCGGAAAGACGGAGAGGATCTGAGCGCCTGGATGGTCTCGCAGGGGCACGCCACGGCGGACAGGCAGGTTTCGACTGCCTACGTTGTGGACGAGAGGCAGGCCTGGGCGAAGCGGCGAGGTCTCTGGGCGGGAGTCTTCGACGACCCTGCGCCGCGTCGGCACACCCCTTTTTCAGCCATGCACCAGTTTGTCGCCGCGCAATCGGATGAGCGCGCGAACGAGCCTTCCACCACCGCATCAGTGAAGCGCTGAACGATCACAAACACACTTACCTTTCTCGCTGAGCTTACTCAGCAAGGCTGATCATCTCTCTTTGAAATGGATCTTTCATAAGAATTTTGATGGAGCCACAACGGGGATGGCTCGTAAACAGCATTCACATGAAATATCATATGTGGTCTGGCGATCGGCAGATTGTTTTCCGCACCCGAGCCAGCCAAGTACGACGAGGTCTGCCATGGCGTTCGCGAGCGTAATGGTTCCTCTGGACCCTGGGCCCAATTCGGCGAACCGCCTGAAGCTGGCGAGCAACCTGGCCGCGCAGTTCGGATCCCGCCTGATCGGCGTTGCTGCGCGGGAGACGCTTCCGACGCGGCTCTATGGCAAGGGCGCCTACATCAATCCGCAGACGGTCGATCTCGCCTATGCCTGCATGGCTGAGGAGATGGCGAGCGTCGAGGAGACATTCCATCGCGCCACGGCCGGGATCGGCCGAGCCGAATGGCGCTCGGCGCGCAAGGATCCCATGGCGTTCCTGATGATGCAGTCGCGCAGTGCCGACCTCGTCATCGTCAGTCGGGATCATGGGAGCGATGTCGAGGATTGGTGCTGCAGCATTGATCCAGGTGAGCTGATCCTGAACGTCGGTCGGCCGGTCCTCGTGGTGCCGCCTGCCATCAACAACCTCTCGGCGCGCCGGATCATCGTGGCCTGGAAGGACACGCGCGAAGCACGTCGGGCCATCTCGGATGGGCTGCCCATCCTCAAGGCGGCCGATGAGGTTCTCGTCGCTTCTGTCGGGGAGGCCGCTACCGGTGGGGATGTGCGTGAGATCGCCGAGCACCTCAAGCTGCACGGCGTGGCCTGTGTTCCGCTTCTCAGGCAAGCATCGTCTGCGGGCGTCGCTGCGGAGATCCTTTCCTTGGCCGATGAGAAACACGCCGACCTGATCGTCGCAGGAGCCTACGGTCACTCACGCATGCGGGAGAAGATCTTCGGCAGCGTGACGCGGCAGCTTCTGGAGAGCACGCCACTCTGCTGCCTGATGAGCCACTGAGACGCGTGATGCTGAGGGGCAACCTCGCAGGCTGACCGGTTGCTGGTCAGGTGGAGACGCGTTGTTCAGGGCGATACGCACTCTCGTCCCGGACCGCGAGTGCATCCTTGAGGGCTTGGTAGAACACTTATGCCGACAGTCCGGTCCGCATCGTTGGAGTCAGGGTCCGTCGGCAACGTCCCGGTCCAACTTGACGCTTGG
>NZ_BJZU01000123.1 GCF_007992195.1 Methylobacterium oxalidis
CCGACCTCTTCGGATAGGCCTCAACACCTCACCCGGTCGGCTCGCGCCGACTCGACCTCTCCCGGACGGGAGCGGTGAGGGCGGCGCGCCGTCGGAGGCGATCCTACACCCACTCGCCCTGGCGCATCACCGGCACGGCGCTGCCGTCCGGGGCGAGGCCGTCGACGTCGATCTCGGCGGAGCCGATCATCCAGTCGATGTGGATCAGGCTGCGGTTGGCGCCGCGCTCGGCGAGGTCCGCCTCGCTGAACGCGGCGCCGCCGCCGCGGAAGCACTTGCTGTAGGCCTGGCCGAGCGCGATGTGGCTCGCCGCGTTCTCGTCGTAGAGGGTGTTGAAGAACAGGAGCCCCGAGGCCGAGATCGCGGAGCCCGCGGGCACCAGCGCCACCTCGCCGAGACGGCTGGCGCCCTCGTCGGTGTCGAGAACCCGGGCGAGCACCTCGGCGCCCGTGCGCGCGCTCGACTCGACGATGCGGCCACCCTCGAAGCGCACGCGGATGTCGTCGATCAGGGTGCCCTGGTAGGAGAGGGGCTTGGTGCTCGCCACGCAACCCTCCACCCGCGCCCGGTGCGGCGTGGTGAAGACCTCCTCGGTCGGGATGTTGGCGTTGCAGAGGATGCCGCTGCGCGAGGTCGAGGCGCCGCCGCACCACTCGTGGTCGTCGGCGAGCCCCACCGTCAGGTCGGTGCCGGGGCCGCGGAAGCGCAGGGCGGCGAAGCGCTGCCCGTTGAGCCAGCGGGTGCGGGTGGCGAGGTCCGCGTTGTGGGCCGTCCAGGCGGCGATCGGGTCCGGCCCGTCGACCCGGGAGGCCGCGAAGATCGCGTCCCAGAGCCGGGCCACCGCCGCCTCCTCGGGCAGGTCAGGGAAGACGGCCCGCGCCCAGGCGGGCGTCGCCGCCGAGACGATCGTCCAGTTGGTGGCGAAGTTGGCGATGAGCTCCAGCGCCGGCACGTAGGCCTTCGAGCGGGAGCGGTTGGCCCGCGCCACCCTCTCGGGATCCTGCCCGGCGAGGAGCGAGGGGTCGTCGCCGCTGATGGCGAGGCGGGCGGCGCCCCCGCGGAACGCCTCCGCCATGCCGCCGTAGAGCCAGCCCGCCGCCGTGTCGAAGGCGCTGTCCGGCGCGTGGGCGAAGCGGGCGAGCGTCGCCGCGTCGTCCGCCAGAAGGGTGGTGACCAGGGAGGCGCCGGCCCGGTAGGCCTCGACGGTGATGGCCCGGGCGAGGGGCACCGCGTCGAGGGGCGCCGTCATCACGAGCTCCTGGCCCGGCTGCAGGTTGAGGCCGACCCGGACCGCGACCTCGGCCAGCCGCTCCAACCGCTCCGCGAAGGGCAGCCCGGCCGGGCTGATCTGCGCCTGCATCGTCATCCGCTTCCCCGCTCCTGTGCCGCGTCGATCAGCGGCAAGATCGGTGCGCGGGCGCCGGAATCAAGCGGCGCGGGACCAGGTGATCTCGCCGAGATGCTCGCGGAAGGCGAAGCGCAGCAGATGGTCCGAGACCACGTTCTCCAAGCGCGTCAGCCCGCCGGGATCGGCGGTGGCGACCCGCATCACGAGGGCGTCGGGCTCCGCCTCGAAGGTGCAGACGCGGCCCTCGCCGAAGGGGACGCGGCCGTGGACCGGGGTGCTCTCCACCGGGAACTTGTGGCTCCAGTGGCGGCAGAGCTGCTGCAGGTACCGGCTCGCCTCCGCGGTGGGAACCCGGGCCTGAGAGGTGGGCATCGTCTCAACTCCTCGTCTCGATCGATCGGGCGGAGCGGCGAGGGGCGCGGCGCGGTCCGGCCCGAGGGACGCCGCGCGGGCGCGCGGGCCCGGAGCATTCCCGAACAATCCCGCCGAAGCCGTTAAGGGTCCGATAACGCAAGGCCCGCCGCTCCGATCCGCCCGCGCCCCGCGGCCGGGCGACGGGCCCGGCCATGGCGCGGTGCAGAAGATGATCCTGACCGTATTTGTTGCAACGCACAACTCCCCCTTTCGGTGCCATCCGGGGGCCGGGTGCGGGATGGCACGGCGGAGCCTCAGGGCAGGGCGGAGGGCGGGTCGGCGGAGAGCGCCACGACCTTGCCGGGGTTGAGGATGTCGTGCGGGTCGAGGGCGGCCTTGAGCCGGCGCATCAGGTCGAGGCCGACCGGGTCGCCGTAATGCTGCAGTTCGTCGCGCTTGATGAGGCCGACGCCGTGCTCGGCGGCGATGGAGCCGTCGAGCTCGTGCACGACATCGTGAACGATCCGGTTGAAGCGGGCCCAGGACGCCAGGAAGGCCGCCTTGTCCATGCCGGGAGGCTGACTGAGGTTGAAGTGGATGTTGCCGTCGCCGAAATGGCCGAACGGGCAGGGTCGCAGGCCCGGCATCTCGGCGCGGCAGGCCGCCGCCGCCCGCTCCAGGAATTCGGGCAGCCGCGCCAGCGGCACCGAGACGTCGTGCTTGATCGAGCCGCCCTCCCGGCTCTGCGCCTCCGGCAGGGTCTCGCGCAGGCGCCAGAGGGCGGCGTTCTGCGCCTCGCTCGCCCCGATCGTCGCGTCCTCGGCGAGCCCCGCCTCCAGGGCCTCGCCGAGCGCGGATTCCAGCTCCGCCGCCATGTCGGCCCCGGGCCGCGGGCTCGCGAACTCGACGAGGGCGTAGGTGTCGTGCCGGCCCGCGAGCGGCCGCTGCGTGCCCGGGACGTGGGCGAGCACGATCTCGAGCCCGAAGCGGGGCATCACCTCGAAGGCGGTGAGGCCCTGGCCCGCCGCCCGGCGCAGGCGCTCGAACAGGTCGAGGGCGGCGCGCGGCGAGGCGAGCCCGACGAAGCCCACCGCCCGCGAGGCGGGGCGGGGGAAGAGCTTGAGCACCGCCGCCGTGATGATGCCGAGGGTGCCCTCGGAGCCCACGAACAGATGCTTGAGGTCGTAGCCCGCGTTGTTCTTGCGCAGGGCCTTGAGCCCGTTCCAGACCCGCCCGTCCGCCAGCACCACCTCGAGGCCGAGGACGAGGTCGCGGGCGTTGCCGTAGGCGAGCACCGCGGTGCCGCCCGCGTTGGTGGCGAGGTTGCCGCCGATGCGGCAGGAGCCCTCCGCCGCGAGCGAGAGCGGGAACAGCAGGCCCGCCGCCTCGGCCGCCGCCTGCACGTCCGCGAGCACGGCGCCCGCCTCGACGGTCAGCGTCGCGCCGACCGGGTCGACCGCCCGGATCCGCGAGAGGCGGGCGAGCGAGAGCACCACGCCGCCGTGGGGCACGCCGCCGCCCACGAGGCCGGTATTGCCCCCCTGCGCCACCACCGGCACGCCGGCCTCGGCGCAGGCGCCGACCGCGAAGGCGACCTCCGCGGTGTCGGCGGGCCGCAGCACCGCGAGCGCCCGGCCCCGGTAGAGGCCGCGCGCCTCCGCGAGGTGGGGCGCGACGTCCCCGTCCTCCGTGAGCACGTGCCGCGGCGAGAGCCGCTCGCGCAGCCGCGCGAGGAGGGCCGCGCCCGCTTCGGTGCCGGGCCGGGCGGGCGAGGGCAGGGTGGGCGAGGGCAGGTCGGGCACGGGGCTGGCGGGCTCGGGCATGACCGGGGCGGACAAGTCGGGCTCGGACAGGGTTGGCTCGGACACGGCGGGCTCGGGCATGGCGTCGGCGGGGTCGGGTCGGCGCGGGCGCGCCGGATTCACCCTGCGCGGCGCGTTCTCGCCGCGCGGCGGGACAGATCGGCGCAGGATGCCTTAGTTAGATAGCGGCACGGCCGGGTCTTTGCAGGACCGGGCCTGCGAGAGGCAACGAGGCGAAGTCCATGCTGTCCGTCATCCCGAACCCGCCGCGCATCACCCTGCCGATCGTCGGCAGCGAGGATCAGTTCCCGGTGCGGCGCCTCTACTGCGTGGGCCGCAACTACGAGGCGCATGCCCGCGAGATGGGGGCGGACCCCGAGCGCGAGCCGCCGTTCTTCTTCATGAAGCCCGCCGACGCGGTGCAGGTGGCAGCAGGCCCCGAGCCGACGGACCACCCCTACCCGCCGCGCACGGAGAAGTACCATTTCGAGGTCGAGATGGTGGCGGCGATCGGGCGGGGCGGCCGCGACATCCCGGCGGAGCGCGCCCTCGACCACGTCTACGGCTACGCGGTCGGCCTCGACATGACCCGGCGCGACCTCCAGGACGAGGCCAAGCGCCTGGCCCGGCCCTGGGACCTCGGCAAGGCGGCGGACGCCTCCGCGCCGATCGGCCCGCTGCACCGTGCCGAGATCGTGGGCCACCCGGACCAGGGCCTGATCACCCTCTCGGTGGACGGCGCGCCGCGGCAATCGGGCAACCTGTCGGAGATGATCTGGTCGGTCGCCGAGCAGGTCTCGCTGCTCTCGACCTACTTCGAGCTGCAGCCGGGCGACCTCGTCTTCACGGGCACGCCGGCCGGCGTCGGCGCGGTGGAGCGCGGGCAGACCATGCGGGCGAGCGTCGAGGGCCTGGGCGAGATCGCCCTGCGGGTGGTCTGAGGCCGCATGCTGCTCGACCGGCCGCTCCTGCGGCGCCTGTTCCATCTCGGCGCGCTGGCGACCCGCGGCATGACCCTCGGGGTGCGCGGCGCGGCGATCGACCCGGCCGGCCGGGTCTGCCTCGTGCGCCACACCTACGTGGCCGGCTGGCACCTTCCGGGCGGCGGCGTCGAGCCGGGCGAGACGGCGCACGAGGCGATGCTGCGCGAGTTCCGGGAGGAGGCCGAGATCCGGCCCGACCCGGGCGCGCCGCTGCGCCTGCACGGGCTCTACCGGAACGCCGCCGCGGCGGGCCGCGACCACGTCGCCCTCTACGTCGCCCCCGCCTTCACGGTGGAGCGGGAGAAGGCGCCCGACCGCGAGATCGCGGCCTGCGGCTTCTTCCCCCTCGACGCGCTTCCGGCGGACACGACGCGGGCGACGCGGGCGCGCCTCGACGAGATCCGCGCCGGCCTGCCGCCCGCCGCCCTCTGGTGAGGCGGCCCGGCTTTCCGCGGAGCCGGCGAAACTCGGCGCTTGCAACCGCCGCCGGAATGGTGTTTAGAGACGCCGTCCGGCGCCGCCGGGGGCCACGGCCCCTGAGGGGCACGGCCAGTGAGCGGGTGTAGCTCAGGGGTAGAGCACAACCTTGCCAAGGTTGGGGTCGAGGGTTCGAATCCCTTCGCCCGCTCCAGTTTTCCCAACCGAATGAACGACCTACGAAGAGCCGCCTCCGGGCGGCTCTCGTCGTTTCCGCCTCGGCGCGGCGGATGCGGGGCGCGGCCGCCCTGTCGATCCGTCCGTGGGGGAGGGCCGGATGATCACCCCGGCGCGTCCGCCTGCCGCCGCCGCCGGCGCTCGGCCCGGGACAGCTCGTCGGCGCTGGTGAAGCCCGTCGCGGCGGCGATCTCGGAGGCCGCCAGCGCGCTCTCCCGGCGGAGCTGGTGCGCCCGGTCGAGGCGCAGGTCGAGATAGTGCCGGTGCAGGCCCCGGCCGAGGCGGTCGCCGAACAGGCGCTCGAGCTGGCGCACCGAGACGCGGGCGAGCTCCGCCAGCGCCTCGCGGGAGAGCGGCGCCTCGAGGTTCGCCTCCATGGCGGCGAGCACCCGCAGCAGGCGCGGGTCGCGCACGCCGAAGCGCTGGCGCAGGTCCATCCGCTGCGGGCTCAGGCCCTCCCGGATCTGGTTGTGCAGGAACCAGTCGCTCACCCCCGCGGCGAGGCCGGGGCCGTGGTCGGCCTCGATCAGGTGCAGCATCAGGTCGAGCGCCGCGATGCCCCCCGAGCAGGTCACCCGGTCGCCCTCGATCTCGTAGAGCGAGCGCACCACGTCGATGCCGGGGTAGCGCTCCTCGAAGGCCGGCACGTGCTCCCAGTGCAGGGTGCAGCGGCGCCCGTCGAGGAGGCCGGCGCGGGCGAGCAGGTAGGGCCCGCCCGAGATGCCGCCGATGGTGGCGCCGCGCCGCGCGAGTTCCCGCAGCCACGCGAACAGCGCCGGGTCCTCGAAGCCCGCCGGGTTGCCGCCCGCGCAGACGAAGACCCGCTCCGCCTCCCGCGCCGAGCCGACCTCCACGTCGGTGAGGATCGCCACCCCGTTCGAGGCCCGCACCGCGCCGCCCCCCGGCGCCGCGTGCCACCATTCGTAGAGCGGGCAGCCCGACAGGGTGTTGGCCGCCCTGAGCGGCTCGACGGCGGCCGTGTAGGCCATCAGGGGGAAGTCCGGCACGAGGACGAAGCCGACCCGCACCGGCCCCGCGGGCTCCACCCGCGGCGGCTTTCGGCCGGGCCGGGCGCGGGCGGGTTCTGGACGCTGGCTCATTTCTGCGCGATCTGCCGGAAAGGTGTCGCAGAATGCCAGGGTGCCCGCTCCGGCGGGGCGTATCAAGGGCGCCTCACGGCCGGCGACGGAGGTTTCCATGCGCTACTCGGTGTTCAGCGTCCTCGGGCAGGCGCTGCGCGGCCAGCGGGACTGGAAGCCGCACTGGCGGGACGTGGCGCCCCGCACCGAGTACGACGTCGTCATCGTCGGCGGCGGCGGCCACGGGCTCGCCACCGCCTACTACCTCGCCAAGGAGCACGGCATCACCAACGTCGCCGTGCTGGAGAAGAGCCACGTCGGCTCGGGCAACGTCGGCCGCAACACCACCATCGTGCGCTCGAACTACGGGCTGGCCGGCAACATCCCCTTCTACGAGCACGCGATGAAGCTCTGGGAGGGGCTGGAGGCCGACATCAACTACAACGCCATGGTCAGCCAGCGCGGCGTGCTGAACCTGTTCCACTCGGACGCCCAGCGCGACGCCTACGCGCGCCGCGGCAACGCCATGCGCATGGCCGGCGTCGACGGCGAGCTCCTCGACCGCGAGGGCGTGCGGGCGATGGTGCCCTTCATCGACTTCGACAACGCGCGCTTCCCCGTGAAGGGCGGCCTGCTGCAGCGGCGCGGCGGCACCGTGCGCCACGACGCGGTGGCCTGGGGCTACGCCCGCGCGGCGGACGAGCGCGGCGTCGACATCGTGCAGAACTGCGCGGTGACCGGCATCCGGCGCGAGAACGGGCGCGTCACCGGCGTCGAGACGAGCCGCGGCTTCATCCGGGCGGGTAAGGTCGGCATCTCGGTGGCCGGCTCCTCCTCGCTCCTCGCCGGCATGGTCGACATGCGCCTGCCGATCGAGAGCCACGTGCTGCAGGCCTTCGTCAGCGAGGGCGTGAAGCCGCTCATCGACTGCGTGATGACCTTCGGCGCCGGCCACTTCTACGTCAGCCAGTCCGACAAGGGCGGCCTCGTCTTCGGCGGCGACATCGACGGCTACAATTCCTACGCGCAGCGCGGCAACCTCGCCACCATCGAGGACGTGATGGAGGGCGGCATGGCCCTGTGGCCCGGCCTCGGCCGCCTGCGCCTGCTGCGCCACTGGGGCGGCATCATGGACATGTCGATGGACGGAAGCCCGATCATCGACCGCACCGACATCGGCGGCCTCTACCTCAACGCCGGCTGGTGCTACGGCGGCTTCAAGGCCACCCCCGCGGCGGGCTTCTGCTTCGCCCACACCATCGCCCGCGACGAGCCCCACCCCGTCAGCGCCGCCTACCGCCTCGACCGTTTCGCGACCGGCCATCTCATCGACGAGAAGGGCATGGGCGCGCAGCCGAACCTGCACTGAGGAGCGAGCCCCATGCGCATCCGATGCCCCCATTGCGGCGAGCGCGACAACGGCGAGTTCAGCTACCTCGGCGACGCCGCGCCGGTCCGCCCGGACGGGATGGAGGCCGAGGCGGCGGCCATGCACGACTACGTCTACCTGCGCGACAACCCGGCCGGCGCGATCCGGGAGCTCTGGTACCACGGCGCCGGCTGCCGGGGCTGGCTGGTCGTGACCCGCGACACCCGCACCCACGCCATCAGCGACGTCGCGCCCGCCCGCGACGTGGCGCTCGCCCGCCGCAAGGGAGAGGCCGCATGACGACGATCACGCTCCGCCGCGCCGAGACCGACGCCGCGCCCGCGGCGGCCGACCGGGCCGCCCCCTTCCGCACCGCCGCGGGCGGCCTCGTCGACCGGCGCCGGCCCCTCGACTTCACGTTCGACGGGCGCGCCTACACGGGGCTCCAGGGCGACACGCTGGCCTCGGCGCTGCTCGCCAACGGCGTGCGCCTCGTCGGCCGCTCCTTCAAGTACCACCGCCCCCGCGGCATCCTCTCGGCGGGCTCCGAGGAGCCGAACGCGCTCGTCGAGCTGCGCTCGGGCGCGCGGCGCGAGCCGAACACGCGGGCGACCGTGGCCGAGCTCTACCAGGGGCTCGACGCGCAGAGTCAGAACCGCTGGCCCTCGCTCGCGCTCGACGCCCTCTCCGTCAACGCGCTCCTGAGCCCCGTCTTCGCGGCGGGCTTCTACTACAAGACCTTCATGTGGCCGGCCTCCTTCTGGGAGAAGCTCTACGAGCCGATGATCCGGCGCGCGGCCGGCCTCGGCCGGGCGGCGGCGGAGCCCGACCCGGACCATTACGACAAGGTCCACGCCCATTGCGACGTGCTGGTGATCGGCGGCGGCCCGGCCGGGCTCGCGGCGGCGCTGGCGGCCGGCCGCTCGGGCGCCCGCGTCATCCTCGTGGACGAGGACTTCTCCCTCGGCGGCCGCCTGATCGCCGAGCGGCGCGAGGTCGGCGGGCGCTCCGGCGCCGACTGGGCGGCGACCGCGGAGGCCGAGCTGCGCGGCCTGCCCGAGGTCACCGTCCTGACCCGCACCACCCTGTTCGGCGTCTACGACCACGGCGCCTACGGCGCGGTCGAGCGGGTGAGCGACCACCTCGCCGTGCCGGCGGCCCACGCGCCGCGCCAGCGCCTGTGGCGCATCACGGCGCGCCGCGCCGTGCTGGCGGCCGGCGCCATCGAGAGGCCGCACGTCTTCGGCGGCAACGACCGGCCGGGCGTGATGCTGGCCGGCGCCGTGCGGACCTATCTCAACCGCTACGGCGTGCTGCCGGGCCGGCGCGTGGCGATCTTCACCTCGGGCGACGACGGCTGGCGCACGCTGGCCGACGTCGTCGCGGCGGGCGGGGAGGTCGCGGCGGTGATCGACACGCGACCCTCCGTGCCGCCGGCGCTCCGCCGGGAGGCCGAGGCCGCCGGGGCCCGGGTGATCGCGGGCGGCTACGTCGCCGGCACCCGGGGCCATCTGGCGCTCAAGGCCGTCGACGTCGTCGACGCCTACGGCAGCCGCGAGACCGTCGCCTGCGACTGCCTCGCCATGGCCAACGGCTGGAACCCGGTCGTCCACCTCGACTCGCACCTCTCCCGCCGGCCGGTCTGGTCGGAGGAGATCCACGCCTTCGTGCCGGGCGCGCTGCCCTGCGGCATGGAGGCGGCCGGCGCGGCCGCCGGACGCTTCGGGCTCGCCGACTGCCTGGAGACGGGCGCGAAGGCCGGCGCCGGGGCCGCCTCGGAGTGCGGCTTCACGGCCGCGCCCGAGCCCGCCCCCGCCACCGACCCCGAGAGCCACGCCCACAGCCCGCTCTGGCGGGTGCCGAAGCCGCGGGGCAAGGCCTTCGTCGACTTCCAGAACGACGTGGCGGCCTCGGACGTCGAGCTCGCCCACCGCGAGGGCTTCCGGGCGGTGGAGCACCTGAAGCGCTACACCACGCTCGGCATGGCCACCGACCAGGGCAAGACCTCGAACCTCGCCGGCCTCAGCATCATGGCCGAGCTCACCGGCCGGGCGATCCCGAGCGTCGGCACCACCGTGTTCCGGCCGCCCTTCACGCCGGTGGCGATCGGCGCCTTCGCGGGGCATCACCGCGGCAAGGAATTCCGGGCCACCCGCCACGTGCCCTCCCACGCCTGGTGCGAGGAGCAGGGCGCGGTCTTCGTCGAGACCGGGCTGTGGCTGCGCCCCGCCTACTTCCCGCGGGCCGGCGAGCGCGACTGGCTCGAGACCGTCAACCGCGAGGTGAACACGGTGCGGGCGAATGTCGGCATCTGCGACGTGACGACCCTCGGCAAGATCGACATCCAGGGGCGGGACGCGCTCGCCTTCATCGAGCGGGTCTGCGCCAACCCGTTCGGGACGCTGCCGGTGGGCAAGGCCCGCTACGCGGTGCTCCTGCGCGAGGACGGGCTCGTGATGGACGACGGCACGATCGCCCGGCTCGCCGACACGCACTACGTGATGACCGCCTCCACGGCCAACGCCGCCAAGGTGATGCAGCACCTCGAGTTCTGCCGCCAGTGGCTGTGGCCCGAGCACGACGTGCAGATCGTCTCGGTGAGCGAGCAGTGGGCGCAGTACGCGGTGGCCGGCCCGCGGGCCCGCGACACCCTGCGGGGCGTGATCGATCCGGGCCTCGACATCGGCAACGCGGCCTTCCCGTTCCTGGCCTGCGCCGAGGTCACGGTGGGCGGCGGCATCCCGGCGCGCCTGTTCCGGATCTCGTTCTCGGGCGAGCTCGCCTACGAGCTGGCGGTGCCGGCGGCCTACGGCGACGCGGCCTGGCGGGCCCTGATGGCGGCGGGCGCGGCCCACGGCATCACCCCCTACGGCTCGGAGGCGCTCTCGGTGATGCGCATCGAGAAGGGCCACGCGGCCGGCGCCGAGATCAACGGCCAGACCACCGCGCGCGACCTCGGCCTCGGCGGCATGCTCGCCAAGAAGAAGGACTATGTCGGGCGCCTGATGAAGGAGCGGCCGGCCATGACCGACCCGGAGCGGCCGATCCTCGCCGGTTTCCGGCCCGTGGACCGGAGCGCGCGCCTGCGCGCGGGGGCCCACTTCCTGGCGGTCGGCGCGAGCCCGAGCCTCGCGGCCGACGAGGGCTACATGACCTCGGTGGCCTTCTCGCCCTCCCTCGGCCACTGGATCGGCATCGGCCTGATCCGGCGCGGGACGGAGCGGCACGGCGAGCGGGTGCGCGCCTACGACCCGGTGCGCGGCGGCGACGTCGAGGTCGAGATCTGCTCGCCCGTCTTCGTGGACCCGAAGGAGGAGAAGCTGCGTGTCTGAGCCGATCACCACATGGGCGCCCCGGGGCGCCTGGGCCGGCCACGCCAGGCCCGGGCGGCAGGGCCGGATGCAGGGCGAGGCCGGCGTGCGGCTGACCCTGCGCGAGGGCCTGGGCCTCGCCACGATCATCGCGGGCGACGGGCAGGAGGCGGCGCTCGGCGCGATCCTGGCCGAGCGCTACGGCTGGAGCCTGCCGGAGCCGGGCGCGACCGCGCTCTCGGGCGAGCGCGGCCTCGTCTGGTCAGGGCCGGGCCAGTGGCTCGCGGTGGCCGAGTCGGGCGGGGCCCTCGGCGGGCTTCCGGACGCGCTGCGGGGCGTGGCGGCGGTGACGGACCAGAGCGACGCGCGGGCGATCGTGCGGGTGGCCGGCCCGCGGGCGCGGGCGGCGCTCGCCAAGGGCGTGACGGTGGACCTGCACCCGCGCGCCTTCGGGCCGGGGCGGACGGCAGTGACGAGCATCGCCCATATCGGGGCGCAGCTCTGGCAGGTGGATGCGGGCCCGAGCTACGACGTGGCGGTGGCGCGCAGCTTCGCGGGCAGCTTCTGGTCCTGGCTCATGGACGCCGCCGCCGAGTACGGCTGCGAGGTGCGCGAGAGCGCGTAGCGGTCCCCCGGCCTGGGAGGCACCGCCCCTTCACCTCTCCCG
>NZ_BJZU01000124.1 GCF_007992195.1 Methylobacterium oxalidis
GCGCCGCGCCCCACCTCCCTGACGGGCGAGGGAATCCGCGCGAGGTCAGGCCGGCCTCAGTGCACGCGCTCGGCGTAGATCGACCAGGGGTTCGGCGCGTAGGGGCCGGGCGCGTCCGGGTGCGGGTCGGCGGCGCGGGGCGCCTCCACGGCGATGTCCTCGAGCGCCTGATCGATGACCGCGCGGGGGTCGGCACCCTCGGCGAGGATCAGCCGGAGGGCGGCGATGAGCTGGGATTCGGCGTTCTGCATGGCGTCACCTGTGCCTGTGCGAGGCGGGCAGTGAAGCGCACGCTGCCGGCCCGGACTGTGCGCGGCCTCACACGGGCGCCGGCGGTCCTGCGGCGCGGGTCCTCGCGGCCGGGCGATCGGCGGGCACAAGACGGAACGGCCGCCCGGCGGGAGGTCGAAAGGCGCGCGAAATGCCGCGGGCGGTCCGGGACCCGCGCGGCGCTGGGTCAGATTCCAACGCAGCCGCGCAGCGTCGTCCATGCTAAACTGGGCGCCGGCGGCCCGGGCTCGGCCGCATTGCCGGGTGGACGCAGCGCCATGGCAGCCCAGGACGGAACCCACGACGAGATGTCCTCGATCTCCGGCACCGTGAATGCTGACGCTGCGGCGCGATACAACTATAAATTCCGCTCGCCGCTGTTCCGAATAGCGCTCGATGCCATCGGCGAGGCCGTCGTCATCACGACCGCGCAGCTCGAGCCGCCGGGCCCGGTCATCGCCTACGTGAACCCCGCCTTCAGCCGCCTGACCGGCTACGCCGCCGAGGAGGTGACCGGCCGGACGCCGCGCCTGCTGCAGGGGCCGCTCACCGACCGCGCCGCCCTCGACCGGCTGCGGGCGGACCTGACGGCGCGGGAGGCGTTCGAGGGCACGACCACCAACTACCGCAAGGACGGCACGCCCTACCTGCTGCACTGGCACATCACGCCCCTGCGCGACGAGGCCGGCGCCCTGACCCACTGGATCTCCCTGCAGCGGGAGATCGCGGAGGCCGGCTGGACCGAGCCGCGCACCCTCGGGCGCGTGCGCGGCCTCGCCGGGGAGGCCGAGGCCGGCCTCGCCCGCGGCATCGCCCCCGCCGCGGCGGAGGAGGGGGGCCGCGCGCTCGCCGTCCGGGAGGTCCGCGCCACCCTCGCCCTGGTGCGCTCGATCGTGCGCCGCACGGCCGACAGCGCGGAGGATGCGGGCGAGATCCTCGCCCATCTCGACGACCGCCTGCGCACGGCCGGGCGCCTGAAGCTCGCCGCGCTGCAGAGCCGGCCGGGCCTCGACCTCGCCCACCTCGTCGGCGAGGAGCTCTCGGCCTTCGAGATGCCGGAGCGCGCGCGGATCCGCATCTCGGGACCGGCGGTGAGCCTGCGGGGCCGCGCGGCCGAGCTCCTCGGCCTCGCCGTCCACGAGCTGACGACCAACGCGATCAAGTACGGCGCCCTCGCCGAGGCGGCGGGGCGGGTCTCGGTCCGCTGGCGCGTCGCCCGGCGGGACGGGGCGCCCCGCCTCGTCCTGCGCTGGGTCGAGGCGGGGGCGCAGCGGCCCGTCGCGCCTCCGGACCGGGCGGGCTTCGGCACGACGCTGCTGGAGCGGGTGCTGCCCGCCGATCTCGGGGCGCGCACGGAGCTCGACTTCGCCCCCGGCGGCCTCACCTGCCGGGTGGAGCTGCCGCTGCCCGGGGAGGAGGGCCGAATCCCCTGACGGGTCGGCGCGGGGCCGGCGGCAGGCACGGTTAAGGATGCGTGAAGCGCTACCCACGGACCCCGTCCCGCGCCGGGACGGCGTTCCGTACGCGGCGGTACGGTTAAGCTTTCGCTAACCATTGGGATCGAAACCGGGGATCGCGCCGCCCTATACCAGGGGGTGCCGAGTCGGATGGGGTGTCATGGCCGCCGGATACGTGATCGCGATCGCACTGGAGGCGGCCGGGCTGGTCGCGCTCGCGCTGGGATTGCTCATGGTCCGCGCCGAGAAACAGGCGAAGGCCGCGGAGCTCAAGGGCGTCCTGCGCTCGGGCCAGCCGATCCAGCGCGCGCCCCGCGTCGCGGCGCCCCCCGCGCGCCTCGAGCCCGCCGCGATTCCCGCGGGGGACATCCTCGTGACGGGAGCGCCGGCCGACGCGTCCCTCGGCCCGTCCGAGGCCCGCGAGGCCCTGCGCCGCGCCTTCCCGGACCTGCCCGAATTCCCGACCGCGCCCCGCGCGGCGGCCTGAGGCGCGATCCGAGGCCCGCGCCGCGCGCCCCGCGACGTCGCCGCGGGTTCAGCTCAGGAGCGCGCTCAGACCGCTGCCGCACAGGACGACGAAGGCCAGGGTCATGATGAACTTGAAGTCCTCGATCCGCTCGCTCATGGCATCCTCGACCGCAACGCGCCCGCCTCATGCGGGATGAGGCGAGGATCGCGGAACCGGACACTTTTCGCAGTGTGATTCATCACGGCTTAACGGGTTGCACAGGCTATCCACACGGCAGCGTTGACGATGCGTTAAGACCTGGCCGAGATGGGCGCGGCCGTTAACGCGAATCATCGCGGGACGCGCGGAACCAGCGTGGCCGCGGCGCGTTCGGCTCAAGGTCTCAACAACCGACAGGCCTTCCCAAGGCCGACACGGCCCGCCTCCTCCCCAGGAGGCGGGCCGTTTCGCGCGCGGCTTCCGCCGGCGGCCGCGCCGCTCCCCCCGCAAGCTGGTATGGTTCAGCCGTGCCCGGCCCGGGGCCTGTCGAAGCGGAGTCGCCCAGATGCGCAACCTTCTCCTCCTCCTCATCCTGGTCGCGGCGGGCTTCGTCCTCGTCGCCATGTACGTGGCGCCGACGCAGCCGCAACTGCGCGCGTGGTACCGCGACAACGCCTGCGTCCATCTCGACAAGGTCAGCCCGCAGATCTGCGCGCCGATCCGCCAGGCGGACGGTGGCCAGGGCGCCTGAGGCGCGCCCCGGCCTGCGCGGGGCCCTGGACTGGATGTTCCGCAACCGGGAGACCGGGGCGATCACGGTCGGGCAGTGGCCGAACGCGCCGCTCTGGCTCTTCCTGGGGCTTTCCGGCGCGGCCTACCTCTGGGGCACGGACGGGGCGGCCGGGCGCGCGCTGCGCCTCGCGGCGGCGGCCTGCCTCGCCGTCTGGGCGCTCGACGAGGTCTTCCGCGGCGTCAACCCGTGGCGGCGCCTCCTCGGCGGCACCGTGCTGGCGGGCCTCACCGCGTCGTTCGCCGGGCTCCTCTGAGCGGGCCCCCGACGGGCGGGGGCGGCGCTCAAGAAGAATTGATGGCGCACAATCGACTTGACCCTGGCTGCCGGCCCGGTATCGCGTGCAACCCTGTTCTCGAGGGAACGCGGCGGGGAGACACGATGACGGATGCGGGCGCCAGGCCCAATCTGCGCGCGGGCGTCGCGGAGCGGGAGCGCGTGCTCCGGCGCATCGCCGAGACGCTGGAGGTGTCGCTCGCCGACTTCTCCGAGGTGACCGTGCGGGTGGGCAGCGCCGAGCCGTCCGCGGCGGAGTGCTCCGACCTCCTGGCGGCCTTCCACCGCATCCCCGACCCGGATCTGCGCCGCCGCTGCCTCGGCCTGGTGCGGGCCTTCGGCGCCGCCTGATCCGCCCCTCCGCGAGCGGCGCTCAGAGATCCGCCGAGCGGCGGGACAGCTCGGCCCGCAGGCTGCGGGCGGCGTCGAGCAGTGCGGCGTCGCGGCGCGGGCGCGGGCGGGGCACGTCGATGCGCACCTCCGCCGCCACCCGGCCGGGGCTGCCGGCCAGCACCACCACCCGGTCGGCCAGCGTCACCGCCTCGTCGATGTCGTGGGTGACGAACAGCACCGTCTTGCCGGTCTGCGCCTTGATCCGCTGCAGCTCGTCCTGCAGCCCCTCGCGGGTGAAGCTGTCGAGGGCCGAGAAGGGCTCGTCCATCAGGAGCACGTCGGGCTCGACGGCGAGCGCCCTGGCGATGGCGACGCGCTGGCGCTGCCCGCCGGAGAGCTGGTGCGGCCAGCGCCCGCCGAGGTCGGCGAGGCCGACGAGGGCCAGCATCTCGGCGGCCTTGGCGCGGCGCTCCGCGCGGGAGAGGCCCGAGCCTTCGAGGCCGAAGGCGACGTTGTCGATCACCCGCCGCCAGGGCAGCAGCCGCGCGTCCTGGAACACCAGGGCCATCGGCGTGCGGCAGCCGGGCCGCGTGTCGAGGCGGACCTTGCCGGCGCTCGGCCGGGCGAGCCCGATCAGCACCCGCAGCAGGGTCGACTTGCCGACGCCGGACTCGCCGACGATGACCACGAACTCGCCTCGCGCGATCGTGAGGTCGAGGTTCGACAGGATGACGTTGCGGACGCCCCCGCGCTCGTAGGCGAGGCTCAGGGCCCGGATGTCGATGATCGCGTCGGCCATCGGCTCAGGCCCGCCAGCGCAGGAGCCAGCCCTGCAGCGCCACGAAGGCGGAGTCGAACAGCCCGTAGAGGGCCGCCATGGTGAGCATGTAGACGACCACGATGTCGGTGGAGAGGAGGCTGGAAGCCTGCATCATGCGCTGGCCGACGCCGGGCACGCCGAAGATCTCGGCGGCCACCACCGCCATCCAGGCCTGGCCGAGCGCGGTGCGCAGGCCGACGAGGATGCCGGGCGTGGCCGCCGGCAGCAGGATCTTGGTGAGGCGCGCCAGGGGCGAGCGGAAGCCGAAGGCCTGCGCCACCTCGATCAGGTCGCGGTCGACGCCGCGCACCGCCCCTTGCGTCGCGAAGAACACGATCCAGAACACGCCGATGGCGATGATGAACACCGCCGCCGAGGGCTGCACACCGAACCAGATGATCGCGAAGGGCACCCAGGCGAGGCCGGGGATCGGGCGCAGCAGCCGCACGATCCAGGCCGTGAAGGACTCGAAGGGCCGGAACATGCCGCTGAGGAGGCCGAGACCGACGCCCGCGCCCGCGCCCGCGAGGAGCCCCGCCACGTAGTGGCTCAGGCTCGACAGCACGGCCTCCGGCCAGATCCCGAGGGAGACCTCCCGCAGGAAGGCGGCGGGGATCGTGCTCGGCGGCGGCAGGAAGGCGGGGTTGATCAGCCCGAGCCGCGGCATCGCCTCCCAGAACAGGAGGAAGGCGAGGAGGCCGGCGGCGGCGAGCAGCGTCGAGCGGACGAGGGACATCAACGGAGGATCGGGCGGGGGATCGGGCGACGCCTCAGCGCCGGGTCGCCTTCTCGTAGTAGCTCGGCACGAACAGGCCGTCGGTGGGGATGTCCTTGTCCAGCGTGCCGATGCTGACCTGGTAGGCCTGCATCTTCTTGGTCGCCTCGATGATGGCGCGCGGGTCCGCGGTGAAGCGGGAGGCGGGCGAGGTCAGGGCCTTCTGGATCGTGGCGACGTCGGTGATGCCCTTGCCGAGCGCCTGCTCGACGGGCACGGCGGCGCGGGCCGGGTCGCTCTTCAGGAGCTCGGTCGCCTTGACCACCGCCCTGACGAGGCCCTCGACGGCCTGCGGGTTCTTGTCCGCGAAGGCGCCGAACACGCCCACGACCGTGCCCGGCTGGTCCGGGAACATCTCGCCGCCGGTGGCCACGAGCTTGATGGCGGGGTTGCGGCCCTGCACGATGGTGAGCGCCGGCTCGCGGATCGAGGCGCCGTCGACGGCGCCGGCGAGCAGCGCCTGCTGCGTGGCGTCGATGCCCATCGCCACGATCTCGGCATCGGCCTTGTCGGCCTTGGCGACCTGCCAGAGCCAGTGCTGGAGCGTGGTGTTGGGCACGGAGCCGGGGGGCTGCGTCGCGAGGCGGGCCGCGCGGCCCTCCTTGGCGCGGAACGCCTTGAGGGCCTCGCCCTTGGAGGCGCCGTCCTTGAAGTAGGGGGCGAGCTTGGGGCCGGCGACGAACACCATCTCCTCGATGGCGGTGGCGGCCACGACCCGCACGTCGATGTTCTTGGTCCGCGCCACCGCGAGCGGCGCGATGCCGGCCACGTAGACGTCGATCGTGCCGGAGGCCAGCGCCTGGATCATATTCGGCCCGGACTCGAAGGTGGTGAAGGTCGGCGCGAGGCCCGCCTCCTTGAGCCAGCCCTCGCCGTTGGCCACGAAGACGGGCGCGGCGCCGACGACCGGGATCACGCCGATGCGCACCGGCACGGGGGCGCCCTGCGCCTCGGCGCTCCGCGTGAGGCCCTGGCCGCCGGCGAGGAGGGCGGCGGCCGTGAGGAACGCCTTGAGGACGGGGAGGAGGCGCATGCGGCAGGAATCCGAACGGGATTGGGGCCGTCCCCATGCCACAGGCGGGCAAAACTTCAAATACCCTTGTGGCGCCGTGAATTAGGCCGCCCCGGCGCCGCGAAGAGACGCGGCCTCGCACGCCGGGGGACGCGGCATCGCGCGCCGAGGACGGCACGGGCGCGATCCTCCCCGGGCTCGGGACCAATCTTGACAGCCGGACCGGCAGATCGAAGACCGGCGCGCATTCGGGCCGCAGGGTCGATTCGAGTGCACGATCCCGTCCGGCCCGGGATCCGGAACCCGATCCCCGGGACCGGGTTTCGGCCGGGCGCCGGGCGATTGCGCGGGCACCGCCCGCCTCATCCATCTCCCCGGCAAGGACAGGGCGGCAGGGTTGATCGTTGTCTCGAGTTTCCTCTGCCTCGCGGCCGGCGTCGGCCTCGCGGCCGCCTCGCTGCGGTTCCCGGACCGCGCGCCGGCTCTGGAGCGGTGGAGCGGGGTCTGCCTCGTGGCCGGGCTGGCGCTGCTCGGGGCGGGCCTCCAGCTCCGGCGCTGAGGGCGGGGCGCGCGGCCGGAACACGGCCAAGCCGGCCGCCGTTGTCTCCCGGCTGCCCCGCGGGCGGCCCCGATCCCCACGATCGCGCGACAATCAGGGAGTTGAGCCATGAGCCTCATCGGCAGCATCGTCAGCAAGATCCTGCACCCGTTCGGCGGAGGCTCGGCGGAGGCGGCCGAGTCGAAGCCCGGCGCCTCGGGCGGCCCGGCCGGCGGATCGAGCAACCCGGCCTCGACGGCGACGACGGGCGGCAGCGCGGCGGCCCCGGCCGGCGGCGGCGGCTCGGTCGACGTGGAGGCCGTCCTCAACGAGATGGCCTCGAAGAACCCGCAGAAGCTGAACTGGCGCACCTCCATCGTCGACCTGATGAAGCTGCTCGACCTCGATTCCAGCCTGCACGCCCGCCAGCAGCTCGCCGACGAGCTGCACTACTCGGGCGACAAGAACGACTCCGCCTCGATGAACATCTGGCTGCACAAGCAGGTGATCAAGAAGCTGGAGGAGAACGGCGGCAAGGTCCCGGCCGACCTCAAGGACTGAGGCTGCGGCGGCGGGGGCCTCCCCCGCCGCCCTCCCTCCGGGGCGCGTCGCCCCCGGTCCCGCCCTCAGCGGCCGGTCCGGACCCGCGTCCAGAGCCGCGTCACGAAGCGCTGGGTGCGGTCGTCCCAGGCGGTGTTGGTGGAGAGGCGCTGCATCGTCGCCTCGTCCGGGTAGATGCCGGTGTTGCCCAGGATCTCCGGCCGCACGAACTTCTTCGCCGGCAGGTTGCCGCTGGCGTAGGACACGAAGTTGGTGTTGGCCGCCGCCACCTCCGGCCGCATCATGTAGTCGATGAAGATGTGGGCCTCGGCCGGGTGGGGCGCGTCCTTGGGGATCGCGAAGGCGTCGAACCACATCAGCGCGCCCTCGCGGGGGATGACGTAGCCGATCTCGACCCCGTTCTTGGCCTCCTCGGCGCGCTTGCGGGCCTGCAGCACGTCGCCCGAGTAGCCCACCGCCACGCAGAGGTCGCCGTTGGCGAGCGCCTGGATGTACTCCGAGGAGTGGAACTTCCGGACCGTGCCGCGCACCTTGTAGAGGGCGTCGGTGACCTGGGTGATGTCGTCCCAGCGCTTCGAATCCGCCTTGAGCCCGTAGGCCGGCAGCATGCTGGGGATCAGGTCCTCGGGGCTGTCGAGCATCATGATCCCGCAATCCTTGAGCCTGTTCGCGCTCGCCGGATTGAGGACGAGGTTCCAGGTGTTGAGGGGCGTGGCGGCGCCGAGGCGCTCGCGCACCGCGCCGAGGTTCAGGCCGATCCCGGTCGTGCCCCACATGTAGTCGACCGCGTAGGTGTTGCCGGGGTCGTAGGCCGCGAGGCGCCCGGCGATCTCCGGCCAGGCGTTGGCGAGGTTCGGGATCTTGGCCTTGTCGAGAGGCTGGAAGGCGCCAGCCCGGATGAGCCGCTGCAGGAAGGGCCCCGAGGGCACGACGACGTCGTAGCCCGAGCGGCCGGCGAGCAGCTTCGTCTCCAGGATCTCGTTGTTGTCGTAGGTGTCGTAGACGACCTTGATGCCGGTCTCCCGGGTGAAGCCCTCCAGCACCTTGGGGTCGATATAGTCCGACCAGTTGTAGACGTTGACGACGCGCTCCTCGGCGGCGGCCGGGCCCGCCGCGAGCCCGAGGGGCGCGAGGAGGAGGGCGGCGAGCGCCCCCCGGACGAGCCCGCGCCGCCTCACCGGGCGCCCCCGGCCGCGCCGCGCGCCGCCGTCACCACGATCTCGACGAGGTATTGCGGCCCTGCGAGCTTCGCCTCCACGGTGGCGCGGGCGGGCGGGTTCGTCCTGTCGACCCAGGCGTCCCAGGCGGCGTTCATCTCGGCGAAGGTGCCCATGTCGGCGAGGTAGATCGTCGCCGCCAGGATCCGGCTCTTGTCGCTGCCCGCCGCCTCGAGCAGCCGGTCGATCTCGGCCAGGATCGCCTGCGTCTGGGCCGTGACCCCGGTGCCGACCGTATCGGCGGCGACCTGCCCGGCGAGGTAGACGGTGCTGCCGTAGGCGACCGCCTGGCTCATGCGCGGGCCCGACTCGAAACGCTCAATCGTCATGGTGACCTGACTTCCTCGGATTGCGCGGGCCGTTCTCGGCCTGCCGCAGCCTTGTGCCGCCGGAGGGCCGCGACCGTAAAGGGGCGGCCCGCGCGAACCGGCCGGAGGGGCGCCGAAATGGGGCCGGACGGGCCCGTCTCGCGCCTGCGACAAACTTTCCGCGCGCCGCGCAACCAGATCCGCCGTCGGCACGTTGCTTTCGCAGGTTACAGCGAAGCTCAGGATCCACGGGCCATGTTCTCGATCATCGGAACCATCATCATCGGCTTCATCGCCGGCGTCATCGCCAAGTTCCTCATGCCCGGCGACAACGAGCCGTCGGGCTTCATCCTCACCACCATCCTCGGCATCGTCGGCGCCTTCGTGGCGACCTTCATCGGCCAGGCGGTCGGCTGGTACGGGCCGAACCAGGGCGCCGGCTTCATCGGCGCCATCGTCGGCGCCGTGATCGTGCTGGCGATCTACGGCTTCGTGGCCGGCCGCAGCCGCACCACGACGCTCTGACCGGCACGCCCGGTCGGATGCGGGAAGGGGCGCCGCGAGGCGCCCCTTTTTTCGTCGTCCGCGCCTGTCGGCCCGCGGATCCGCGTCCGCCCGAGGCGGATGGGGAGGGCGGCCGCCCTCAGAGGTGCTCTGAGGCCGCCTTGACGGCGCAGTGGCCGGTGGCGCCGCGGATCGCGAGACCGGCACCGACGATCAGCGCGGCGAGGCTCAGGAGCTTGTTCGGGCGCGGCTGCGCGGCCGCCGCCGCGATCCCGAGGCCCAGCACCACCGAGACGGCCCGCTCGGTGGTCGTCAGGTTCTGCTGGCCGCTGAAGATGTCGTGGATCATCGCGTTCGCCATCGGCGTCGTCTCCGGTTCGAGGGGGTCTCGCGGGGCGAACGCGGGGGCGCGGGCGGCGTTCCGCGGGCCTGTGCCGCACCGCACCCTCGAGCGTGCCGCCCGGCTCAGCCGGCCCGCTGCTGCCCGGTTTGCTGCTGGCGCTCGGCGAGCAGCGCGTCGTCGATCCCGCGGGCGCGGATGGCGGCCGGGCGGTCCGTCAGGCGGGCCACGTAGGATTCGAAGGCCGGCCGCTTCTCCAGCGTCCCGAAGGACATGCCCCAGCCGAGATGCGAGCCGACATAGACGTCGGCCGCCGTGAACTGGTCGCCGCAGATGTAGTCGCGGCCCGCGATCGCCCCTTCGAGGGCGTCGAGCACCGCCGCGAGGCTGCCGTAGCCCACCATGCCGCGCATGCGCGGATCGTCCGGCACCACGACGCCGAGGGTCTTGTTGGTGGTGGCGGCCTCGACGGGTCCCGCCGCGAAGAACATCCAGCGATAGTAGGGGCCGCGGGCCCGGCTGCCGTGGGACGGGGCGAGGTTCGCCTGCGGGAAGGCGTCGGCGAGATACGCGCAGATGGCCGCGGTCTCCGTCACCACGGTGTCGCCGTGGCGGATCGCCGGGACCTTCCCCATCGGGTTGAGGGCGAGGTACGCGGCCGCCCGCGCCGAGCCGCCGAAATCCAGGAGATCGGTCCGGTAGGGCTGGCCGACCTCCTCCAGCATCCAGCGGACGATGCGCCCGCGCGACATGGGGTGGGTGAAGAAGACGATTTCGTCGGACATGGCGGCCTCCCTGTTCCGTCGCGGCGATTCGCCGTCGGCGGGAAGAGAGCACAAAGAGGCCCGGCTCCAAATGACAAGCGCGGCCCCGAAGGGCCGCGCTCGCCAGTACGTTCAGGCTTCGATGAGGCCGGTCACTCGCCGGCGTTGCGGCGCTCGCCGCGCTCGCGGCGGGGTTCCTGGTCGCCGCCGCGGTCGCCGCGATCGGCCCGCTCGGCGTCACGCTGGGCCTTCAGCTTCTCGGAGATGTCCTCGCCGGTCTGCTGGTCGACGACCTTCATCGAGAGGCGGATCTTGCCGCGGTCGTCCTGGCCCAGGAACTTCACCTTCACCTTGTCGCCTTCCTTGACGACGTCCGTCACCTTGGCGACGCGGTGGGCGGCGAGCTCCGAGATGTGGACGAGGCCGTCCTTGGCGCCGAAGAAGTTCACGAACGCGCCGAACTCCATCGTCTTCACGACGGTGCCGTCGTAGATCATGCCCGGCTCGGCCTCGGCGACGATCGAGCGGATCCAGTTGTAGGCCGCCTTGATCGCCTTGCCGTCCGAGGAGGCGATCTTCACGATGCCGGTGTCCTCGATGTTGATCTTGGCGCCGGTCTTCTCGACGATCTCGCGGATCACCTTGCCGCCCGTGCCGATCACCTCGCGGATCTTGTCGGTCGGGATCTGCATGGTCTCGATGCGCGGCGCGTACTCGCCGAGCTCGGGCCGCGCGGCGGTGAGCGCCTTGGCCATCTCGGCGAGGATGTGGGCGCGGCCGTCCTTCGCCTGGGCGAGGGCGACCTGCATGATCTCCTCGGTGATGCCGGCGATCTTGATGTCCATCTGGAGGGAGGTGACGCCCTCCTCGGTGCCGGCAACCTTGAAGTCCATGTCGCCGAGGTGATCCTCGTCGCCGAGGATGTCGGAGAGCACCGCGTAGCGCTCACCCTCGAGGATGAGGCCCATGGCGATGCCGGCGACCGGGCGGCGGAGCGGCACGCCCGCGTCCATCAGCGACAGCGAGCCGCCGCAGACGGAGGCCATCGAGGAGGAGCCGTTCGACTCCGTGATCTCGGACACGACGCGGATCGTGTACGGGAACTCGTGGGCCGGCGGCAGCACCGGGTGGATCGCCCGCCAGGCGAGCTTGCCGTGGCCGATCTCGCGCCGGCCCGGCGAGCCCATGCGGCCGGTCTCGCCGACCGAATAGGGCGGGAAGTTGTAGTGAAGGAGGAACGTCTCCTTGTACGTGCCCTCCAGCGCGTCGATGAACTGCTCGTCCTCGCCGGTGCCGAGGGTCGCCACCACGAGGGCCTGCGTCTCGCCGCGGGTGAACAGGGCGGAGCCGTGGGCGCGGGGCAGCACGCCGACCTCGGAGAGGATCGGGCGGACCGTCTTCACGTCGCGGCCGTCGATGCGCGAGCCGGTGTCGAGGATGTTCCAGCGGACCACCTTCGACTGCGCCTCCTTGAAGGCGGCCTTGACCTTCTCGGGGGAGAACCTCTGCTCGCCCTCGGCCGGGCACAGTGCCGCCACGACCTTCGCCTTCACGGCATCGACGGCAGCGTAGCGCTCCTGCTTGACGGTCTTCCTGTAGGCGTCGCGCAGCTCCGCCTCGCAGATCTCGAGCACGGCCGTCTCGACGTCGGCGTTCTCGGGCGCCCGGAAGTCGCGCGGCTCCTTGGCGGCCTTCTCGGCCAGCCGGATGATCGCCTCGATGACCGGCTGGAAGTGCTTGTGGCCGAACATCACGGCCCCGAGCATCACGTCCTCGGAGAGCTCACGCGCCTCCGACTCGACCATCAGCACGGCGTCCTGGGTGCCGGCGACGACGAGGTCGAGGGTCGAGTCGTCCATCTCGGTGACGAGCGGATTCAGCTTGTAGCCGCCGTTGAGGTAGCCGACGCGGGCCGCGCCGATCGGGCCCATGAAGGGCACGCCGGAGAGCGTCAGGGCGGCGGAGGCCGCGACCATCGCGACCACGTCCGGGTCGTTCTCGAGGTCGTGGGTCAGCACCGTGACGACGACCTGGGTGTCATTGCGCCAGCCCTCGACGAAGAGGGGGCGGATCGGGCGGTCGATCAGGCGGGAGACCAGGGTCTCCTTCTCCGAGGGCCGGCCCTCGCGCTTGAAGTAGCCGCCCGGGATGCGGCCGGCGGCGTAGGCGCGCTCCTGGTAGTTCACGGTGAGCGGCAGGAAGTCGATCCCGGCCTTGGGCTCCTTCATGGAGACGACGGTGGCGAGCACCGAGGTCTCGCCGTAGGTCGCCACCACGGCGCCGTCGGCCTGGCGGGCGACCTTGCCGGTCTCCAGCACCAGCTTGCGGTCACCCCACATCAGCTCTTCGCGTTGGACGTCGAACATATCTCTCATGCCTTCATGCGGTCGGGCGAACCCGGCGCCGCCAGCGGCAAGACGGCGAGAGGCTCGCACGCGCGAGCCTCTCGCGATCCTGCCCTGGCGCCTCGCCTCGAAGTCGCCCGGGGATCCGGCGGGCCGGACCCATTCCGCCCCGCCGATGATGAAACGCGGTCCCGGGCCGGGCCCGGAACCGCGCGGGAAGTCCTAGCGGCGGATGCCCAGGCGCTCGATCAGCGAGCGGTAGCGGGCCTCGTCCTTGCGCTTCACGTAGTCGAGCAGCGAGCGGCGCTGCGAGACCAGCTTCAGGAGGCCGCGGCGGGAGTGGTTGTCCTTGCCGTGGGTCTTGAAGTGCTGGGTCAGGTTGGTGATCCGCTCGGTGAGGATCGCCACCTGGACCTCCGGCGAGCCGGTGTCCTTGCCGCCCGTTGCGTATTCCTTGATGAGCGCGGTCTTGCGCTCTGCCGTGATCGACATCGCGGTCTGCCTTTCGGTATCGGGTGTCGGAGGGGCCGGCCCCCTCTCGGGGCGGCCTCGGGGCCCGGGTCTCGGCCGCTGCCGGGATGTCGTCCAGCAGGGTCTGTCCCCCAAGCGATTCAAGCCCCGCCCGTCGCCGGGTCGAGGCGGGCCGGACCATACACGAAACCGCCGGGAGCGCCAGCCCTCCGGCGCGGGCGGCCACTCCCGGCACGGGACGTGCCGCGGCGGGGGCCCGGAATTCCGCCGGCATCGCGTGTCCGGATCGTGTACCGGGGCCGTCG
Organism: Methylobacterium oxalidis; assembly: GCF_007992195.1. Taxonomy (GTDB): domain Bacteria; phylum Pseudomonadota; class Alphaproteobacteria; order Rhizobiales; family Beijerinckiaceae; genus Methylobacterium; species Methylobacterium oxalidis. The sequence goes on from NZ_BJZU01000124.1 coordinate 13,535, forward strand.
CGCGCCGGAACGCCCGTCCCGAGGAGACACCCCGCCATGCCCGCCCCCGGACGCACCCGACCCTCCCTCAAGCCCATCGACCGGGTCATCGAGGAGGCGGAGCGGGGCGGGGTGCCGCTCGCCCGCACCCTCTCGGCCTTCAGCCTCGGCTGCATCGGGGTCGGCGCCACGATCGGGGCCGGGATCTTCGTGCTCACCGGCACCGCCGCGGCGCAGTATGCGGGGCCCGGCCTCGTGATCTCCTTCCTGCTGGGCGGCTTCGCCAGCGCCTGCGTCGGCCTGTGCTACGCGGAGCTCGCCGCGATGATCCCGGTGCCGGGCTCGACCTACACCTACGCACACGTCACGCTCGGGCGGCTCGCCGCCTGGATCGTCGGCTGGGACCTCGTGCTCGAGTTCGCGATGGCCGCCGCCACCGTGGCGGTGGGCTGGTCGGGCTACGCGCAGAGCCTCGCCGCCGATCTCGGCCTGCGCCTGCCGGCCGCGCTCGCCGCCGCGCCCGGGGCGGGCGGGGTCGCGAACCTGCCGGCGGCGGCCATCGTGCTCGCGCTCAGCGGCCTCCTGATGGCCGGGAACCGGCGCGCCGCGGGGGCGAACGCCGCCCTCGTCGTCCTCAAGGTCGCGATCATCCTGGCCTTCATCGCGGTGGGGGCGTGGCACGTCGACCCGGCCCTGTGGTCGCCGCTCGTGCCGCCGAACGAGGGCCGCTTCGGGGCGTTCGGCTGGAGCGGGGTGCTGCGCGGCGCGGGCGTCGTGTTCTTCGCCTTCATCGGCTTCGAGACGGTGGCGACGGCGGCGGGCGAGACCCGGGCGCCGCGGCGGGACCTGCCGGCGGGCCTGATCGGGGCGCTCGCCGTGACCACGCTCCTCTACGTGGCGGTGGCGGGGGTGCTGACCGGGCTCGTGCCCTACCGGGAGCTGGCGGTGGCCGACCCGATCGCCAGGGCGATCGACGCGGTCGGGCTCGGCGCCTTCGCGATCGTGATCAAGCTCGGGGCGCTCGTCGGACTCACCACGGCGACGCTCACCGCCCTCTACGGCCAGACCCGGATCTCCTACGCCATGGCCCGGGACGGCCTGCTGCCGGCGGCCTTCGGGCGGGTGAGCGCGGGCACGCGCACGCCGGTGCTGAGCCAGGGGCTGACCGGCGCGGCGACGGCCGCCGTCGCCGCGCTCGTGCCGATCGAGGTGCTGGGCGAGCTCGTCAGCATCGGGACGCTCCTCGCCTTCACGCTGGTCTGCGCCTGCGTGCTGCTGCTGCGGCGCCGGGAGCCGGAGCGGGCCCGTCCGTTCCGGGTGCCGGCGGCGCCCCTCGTGGCGGGCCTCGGCATCCTCGCCTGCCTCGCCCTGATGGCGGGCCTGCCGGCCGACACCTGGCTGCGGCTCGGCCTGTGGCTGGCTCTGGGCCTCGCGATCTACGCCGCCTACGGGCGGGCGCGGGCCGATCCCGCCCGGGAGAGGTGAGGGCGCGGCGG
>NZ_BJZU01000125.1 GCF_007992195.1 Methylobacterium oxalidis
CGGGAGAGGTGGGCGCAGGCTCCGCCGCTCTGAGACTTGCAGACCGGGCGCGAGGCACGCCCTCTCCCGGACGGGAGAGGTGGGGTGCTGCGGAGTGCCGCTCAGTAGGGGCGGTGGCCCGGGCGGCCGCCGTAGCGGCGGCGCAGGTACTGGATGACCTTGGGGAGAAGGAAGGCGAGGAGGATCTTGCGCATGGTGCCTCTCGGTCTGGTTGCACGGGCCGGGCGGCCCGGCGCTCGCCGAGAGAATGCCGCCGCGCCCCGCGGCGTTCCGCGTCCTCACAGCTCGAGGGCGAGCGTCACCGGCACGTGGTCGGAGGGGCGCTCCCAGCCGCGGGCGTGGCGCGCCACCGTGACGCTGCGCACCGTGCCGGCGAGGTCGGGCGAGACCCAGGCGTGGTCGAGCCGCCGGCCCTTGTCGGCGGCCGCCCAGTCGGGGGAGCGGTAGCTCCACCACGTGTAGATCTTCTCGGGCTCCGGGGTCAGCAGCCGGGCCGCGTCGATCCAGCCGGCCTCGCCCCGCAGAGTCTCCAGCCGCTCGGTCTCGCCGGGCGTGTGGCTCACCACGTCGAGGAGCTGCTTGTGGGACCAGACGTCGTGCTCCAGCGGCGCCACGTTGAGGTCGCCGACGAGGATCGCCGGGCCCTTCACCCGCCGCCCGCCCCAGGCGCGCAGGTCGTCCAGATAGGCGATCTTGTGCGCGAATTTGGGGTTCAGGCCGACATCGGGCACGTCGCCGCCCGCCGGCACGTAGAAATCGTGCAGCACGATCCCGGCCGCCGGGCCCGCCTCGGGGCCCAGGGCCGCCGAGATGTGGCGCGCGTCCGCCCGCTCGCAGAAGCTCATCACCTCCCGCGTCACGAGCGGGAAGCGGGACAGGATGGCGACGCCGTTGTAGCCCTTCTGGCCCGCGAACACGACGTTCTCGTAGCCCGAGCCCGTCAGCGCCTTCAGGGGGAAGGCGTCGTCCGGGCACTTCGTCTCCTGCAGGCAGAGCACGTCCGGCCGCTCCTCCGCGAGGAAGCGCAGGACGAGGTCGATGCGCAGGCGCACCGAGTTGATGTTCCAGGTGGAGACGGTCAGGCGCACAGGGGTCAGGCTCTCGGGCGGCGCTCAGTGCTGCTGCTGGATCTGCTGCTGCATCGCCCGGTCCTCGCTGCGACCGTAGTTGATGAAGAACATCGCGGCGTCGACGGTCTTGCCGCGCTGCAGGTTCGCGAGCTGGACCGTGGTCAGGTAGCCCTGCGGATCGGTGATCCGCCACTGGCTGAGCGTCCGCATCTCGGCGTCGAAGAAGAGCTGGATCTTCGAGGTGCCGCCGAGCGTCGAGCGGTCCTCGAGGCTGATGCGCACGCCGCCCGGGTCGTTCGAGACGTCCGTGACGGAGAGGTCGCGGGCGAGATCGATCTTCTCGCGCAGCAGGAATTTCAGGGGCGTCTGCGCGATGAAGTAGAGGTCCTGCGTCGAGAGCTTGCGGTCGCGCACGGCCACCGAGGTGCCGTCGGCGACGACCTGGAGCGGCGAGGGCTCGTCGTAGTCGAAGCGCAGCCGGCCGGGCTTGGCCACCGTCAGCTTGCCGCCGATCCGGCGCCCGTCCGCGCCGATCTGCACGAAGGTTCCGGTGAGCGTCGTCATCCCGTTGAAGTAGCCGTTGGCCTGGGCGAGGATCGTGGCCGGGTCGGCATCCGCGAAGGTGGCCGCGGCGGCGGTGGGCGCGCCGACGGCGGCGACCTTGGCCTCGGCGGGCTTCTCGGACGCCTTGGCCCCCGCCTTCGCGCTGCCGGTCTTCTCGCTCCCCGGCTTCTCGGCGGCCTTCTCCTTCCCGTCCTTCTCCTTCCCGTCCCTCTCCTTGGCGGCCTGCGGCTTCGGCGCGGGCTTCGGCTTGGCCGCGGGCGGGGCGGCCTGGGGCGCGGGCTCGGGCGCCGGCTGCTCCTTGCGGCCGAACAGGTTGTCGAGGAAGGAGGAGACCTGCGCCGCCGCGGGCCGGGGCTCGGCGAGCATGCCCGCGAGGACGAGCAGAGAACCGGCGAGCAGGCTGTGGCGGCGGCCGATCATCGGGGGCGTCTCCGGGGGCAGGGTCAGGCGTCGGGGCGGGCGAGGGGCGTTAGGCCCGAACCCTGTGGCGAATATGCGACGCCGGCCGCGAAGGGCCGGCGCCGGCGTCTCGGGTGTGGGCGTCAGTCGTCGTCGTACATCACGCCGGCGGCGGCGTGGTGCCCGCCCTCGACCAGGATCTCGCGCTTGCCGGCGTGGTTGGCCGGGCCGACGATGCCCTCGATCTCCATCCGCTCCATGATGGAGGCGGCGCGGTTGTAGCCGATCTGCAGGCGGCGCTGGATGTAGCTGGTGGAGGCCTTCTTGTCCCGCAGCACCACCTGGATCGCCTGCTCGTAGAGGTCGCCGCCGGCCTCGCCGCCGCCCGAGGCCACGAAGCTGCCGACGTCGAACACCGCGACGTCCGCCTCCTCCTCCGCCGGCTCGGCGCGCTCGGCCTTGTCGGCCTTCGAGCCGCGGGCGGGCTTCTCGGCCTCTCCCGAC
>NZ_BJZU01000126.1 GCF_007992195.1 Methylobacterium oxalidis
GCGAACTGAAACCGTACATCCATGAGGGCATCGATGGGTGGTTGTTCGTTACGGCGGGTACGAACAACCCCTTGATGCAGTTCAGCCACTCCAAACACATGCGCCTCGCCCTCCGTGTCTGGAAGAAGCTAACGCTATGGCGGAGCCGGCGCTGTAAGGGAGCGGGTATCCAGTACCTTCACGTCATCGTGCCCGAGAAGATTGCTGTTTACGACGACAAGTGCCCACGGCTTCCGATCAAGATCCGATTATCTCCCGCACTGCGACTGCGCCGAAGCTTATTATGGCATCCTCGTACCCGACGAGAATGCATCAGGCTGATTGGCCCTCTGCGGAAGAAGAGGGACAAGCAGCAGCTTTACTACCAGACGGATAGCCATTGGACGTTTGCAGGCCGTCTCATCGCATATCGTGAGATCTGCCGTGCTCTCGGAGCGAAGCCGCGGGAGGATTTTGCGGAGCGTCCGACTTTTGAGGACGTACTGCACGGCGACATGGGCTCTGTTTTGGAACCGCCTCGCCTCGAGCCTTCGACGTTTCACGCTCTGCAACGAGATGCTGTGCGAACCTACGCCAGCCCTATCGTCCTCGCGCGAGAGGCTGCCGGGCAAGCGCACACCCTACATGTGGGTTCACACGTCATTTTCCGGAACGAGACGCCGGAGGCAGATCCACGGCGTGTCCTGCTATTTGGCGATAGCTACTCGCACTTCGCCACACACATGCTGACGGTGATGCTGGCTGAAACCTTCCGAGAAGTCGATTTCATATGGTCGACCTCGATTGATTGGAACTATGTCGATCGAACCAAACCTGACATTCTCATTACGGAAATCGCCGAGCGTTTCATGTGGCGGGTGCCGGATGATAAATTCAACGTCGCGATTTATGCTAGTGAGCGGTACGGTCAGGAGCTCGAAGACATCGAAATATCAAATGTGGCGCTATAAGTAAAACAGCTACGGCTAATACATCATGGATGAGTACATTTTTGCTAAAATCATCAAATGTCATGCACGAACGACAGCCTAGACTTTGCGCACGCACCACTCTGCCTGAAAGCATTCCGTGTCGACCAGCGCGCGATGGAACCCCTGGCCTGCCAGACGACGCTCTTGTCTATTCTTGCGCAGAGGTGATCCCGCATTCAGAAGCGAGTTTCTTGGGCGACCTCGCGCTCTGTGCCGCGATGCGTGGACGCATCAGCCGCAACACACGATCGGTGGCACAGCTCTTTCCTGCCTACAGCTACGAACGTCCCACACCGGTCAGGCTCCTTGCCACACCCTCCGGTGCGACGCAGCGCCTGAAGGAGAATATGGCCGAGCTCAATGGTCAATTCCGTGCCTTCCCCGCAACGATACTCTGCAGCTCGACCGACATTCGGTTTGGCGGTGACGTGCTCTACTATCACGAGAATGGCGCCCCCCGGATCCTCTACGAAACTTGCCGGCTGAGTGAGCGTCATGTGATCCAGGGCTTATCCGCCGATCATGCCCGCATTGATGCGGATATCCCGAACGACGGTCCCCGGCTTCTCCTCAACTCGGCCGGATCGTTCAACTACGGTCATTGGCTGATTGATGACCTGCCGCGTCTCGAAGCGTATTTCGTCCTACGTGGCCTGCACCCTGATGAGACGATCACCATTCTGCTCCCGTCTTTCAACGCGCACATTGATGCAGTGCGCGAGCGTTCGATCCGCTTTTACCTGCCCAAGGAAGCGGCCTATCGGGTTGTGTTTCTGGCTCGGGATCAGATCTACCGGTTCGCGAAGATCTATCATGTCACACCTTGCAGCCTGGAGCCGGTGGCGAAGTCGCCCGAAGCCCTCTTGGCGATGCGAGTTCGCCTTCTCAAGAAAACCCTTCCCTATCGCTGGGCGCAGGCCGCGCGTCGCGTCGCAGCATGGCCCCTCAACCCGTTCAGTCGGCCCGGCACGCGGCTCTTTGTCGACCGCACGCCCGCACGAGGTCGCAATCTCGTCAATCGGGAAGCCGTACTCGCGATGCTTGCCCACGAGGGGTTCGAAGTGATCGACCCGGATTTCTTAAGTGTGCGCCAGCAGATGGTGCGCTTCGCTAAGGCGCGGGTTGTCGTCGGCATAATGGGGGCGGCAATGGCGAACACGGTGTTCTGCTCGGCCGGCACGCGCGTGATCTACCTCTCACCGGACGTGCGTTGGACCGACCCGTTCTTCTGGGATCTCGCCGCCGTCTGTGGGCACCGCTACACGGCGCTCTACGGCACATGGGACACGCAGGATGCCTCCGAAGCCATGCGTGCCTTCTCCGTTCCAACTGCCAATCTCAGAGCGGCTTTTCGGGATATATGAGGTTGAAGCCGTCAGCGAGCCGCTCACGATCAGAAGCGGAGAATTCAGCCATTAACCCGCGGCCTCATCAACGATGCAGCGGCACCTCGTGCGAGCCGAGGCTCCATAGCGCCCAATTGGCGAAGGTCTGCTCTGGAGGGCGATGCGGCCCGATGCAGCCGCCTGGCTGAATGCCGGCTCCCCACCCCAAGCGGACCTGCACAATGGGAACCGCGCATCTGGCTTCGTTCACTCGCACCCATGGGCTTCATTTTTGGCGGCCGCGATGCGCTGACAGGCGCGGAGCCGACGCCGATGGAATGTGCGTTCGGTCCAGCCTTCGCCCTTCAGGCGACACCACTCGGCGATCGAGGCGTCGGCGTTGCCGCCGGCGGCCTTAATTCGGGCCCAGGTCATCACCGCCAGCAGTTCGGGCGTGCCCTTGCCCAGCACGGTCCGGGCGAAGGCCAGCATGTCGAAGGTGGCGCTCGGCCGGTTCGGGTCGACCGGCACCAGCGTGTTGGCTGGCGTGACGAGGATCGCCGTGTCGCGGAGCTGGAGCATCGGCATGACGAGCCAGCGCTCCACATCCCTCACGCTCCAGGTCTCAAGCCGCGTCGGCGGGTCAGGTCCTGCGATCCAGTCCAGCAATCACGCCCCGCTGCCTCCCGGCGGAGGCTTCTTGTTCCAGGGCTGGAAGGCCGCGATCTCGTCGAGGCTCGGCCACGTGCCCGTGAATGTGATGGCGCGGTCGTCGATCGTCACCAGCGCCGGCGGCTTCGCGACCGGCCACTGGATCAGCCCCAGCACGTGCTCGGCCTCGCGGCGATCGTCGATGGCCGCGTGCACGTGCATCGCGAGCCAGCCCTTCATCGCCTCGATGCCGCCCGGTTGCCCGGAGCGGCTGGAGAAGATCGCGACCTGGAAGCGCTCGACGGCGCCGTGCAGGAACTCGATGGCGCCCGGCACCGGCGGGTCCGGCACGATAGCCGCACCCTGCCATCCGCTCTGGTAGCCGTGGATCACCCCGTCGAAGTCGAGGCAGAGGATCGGGAGGCGCCGACGGCCGCGCCGTGGGTGAACCGCGTCGAGGACCGGCTGCTGATCCTTCGGGTATGGCTGAACCGCCATCGCCCTCACTCCGCGGCCTGCGGCACAGGCTGCCGCCCGCCCGACACCCCAAGTCCTGACGCCTTGGCGAGCTCGGAGCGTTGCGCCGCATAGCTCGGCGCCACCATCGGGTAGTCCGCCGGAAGGCCGTAGCGTGCTCGGTAGCTCGCCGGGTCGAGCCCGTTCTTCTTCAGGTGGCGCTTGAGCAGCTTGTAGGGCTTGCCGTCGATGAAGCTGATCAGCGTGTCGGGCTTCACCGAGCGCTTGATCTCGGCCGGCGTGGGCTTCGCCACCTCCGGGGCTGTCTCGGCCGCCTGTGGGGCTCCCAGGCGGCTCAGCGAGGTGTGCACGGCTTCGATCACCTTCGGCAGGTCTGCGACCGGCACCGGATTGTTCGCCACGAAGGCGCTGACGATGCCGACGGTCAGGTCGACGAGGACGGGATCGGTGGTCGTGGTCTCGGACATGTAGGTCTCCTCAGGGTACGGTCTCAGTGGGCAAAGGCGGGGTGCCGCTCCTGGCGGCGGTTGAGGTCGACGCTGCGCTCCAGCTCGACCGCGAGCCGCGCCTCCTCGATGATCTCCTCGGGCGTGGTGCAGTCCGGGTGGCCGGGCCGGGTCGCATTCGACCAGCCGTCCGACCAGCGGCCGCGGAAGTGCTCGCAGGCGAGGATGAACAGGCCGCGGCGGATCTTCTCGGGATCCGGGGCGCGGATCGCCGCCGGCAGGGGCAAGCGCGGCGCCGCTTCAAGCCGGTCCTTCGCCGCCCGGCGAATCCAGTTCTCGAAATCGCCCCAGCACCTTGGCTTCCGCCGAGCACGCTCGACGCAGGCCTGCACGCCGGCGATCACGTCGGCCTCGGTCAGGCCCTCGCGGAGGAGGGCGAGGATTGGGCTCAGGTCGGGGTCGACGCTGACCGGCAGGCTGCCGACGAGGGGGCGGAGCAAGCCACCGAGCTCGTCGGTTCCCGATCGCCGAGGCGCAGCCTGGGCCAGCGCCGCCTCGCGCGAGGGCGCGCCTGCGCCTGAGGCCGCTCCCTCCTTCCCTCCTATTCCCCCTCCTCCTCCATCCTCCTCTCCGTGGGGCAGCGGTTCCCCACTGGTTCCGAACTCCTCCTGAACCACATCCGAACCGATTCCCTCGCCTAGGACGTATGAGCGAAGCTCTTCCGGAAGCACTCCCGACCGGTTCGGCTTCTTGGGCCGCTGATACTTCTGGAAGTTGCGGATCAGCCCGTAGGTCTTGCCCTTGGCCTGGAAGCGCCGAACGAAGTTCAGCCCCTCCAGCTCGGCGAGCAGAGGCGCAACCTCGATTGCGTCCGCCGGCATCAGCCGGACCTTCAACGTGAGCGGTTTCCACTCGAACACGCCATCGTCGAAGGCTTCGCACCAAAGGCCCATAATGAGGAGCCGGGCGTGCGGCGAGGCGGTCATGAACGCCTCGTCTGTGAAGATGCCCGGGTGGATGCTGCGGATGCGTGCCACGATCAGGCCCCGTGCTGCAGGTTGCGGATGGCGTTGAGGCCAGGATCGATCCACGCGCGAACCACCTGGTTCGAGCGGCCGGCGCGGTTCTTGTCGATTATGAATTCGAGCTCGTGCCGGCAGGCGCGGTGCTCATCGAGCGCGGCCGGCTCGCCGTTGCGGAACGCGGCCGAGCGCTCGAGGTAGTAGGCCGGCCGGTAGAGGAAGATCACTGCGTCCGAGTCCTCCTCGAACGCGCCGGGCCGCGCAGATCGGCGAGGCTGGGGCGCTTGTCGTCGCGCCCCTCGGTGCCGCGGTTGAGCTGGGCGAGCAGCAGCACGCAAGTGTCGAGGTGCTTGGCCAGCGCCAGGGCGCCGTCGGCCACTTCCTTGAAACCCTCGTCCTCGCGTTTGAAGGCGCGCGACGGCTTCACGATGTGGGCGTGGTCGATGACGATGACGCCGAGCGGGATGCCCTTGCGGGCGTAGGCATTCGCCAGTCGGTCGGAGGCCGCCGCGATGTCGCCGATCGTCCGGCCGCCGCCGTCCTCGATCGTCAGCGGATAGTTCCGCACATCGTGCAGCGCGCCAGCGACGGCGTGGGCATCATCCGAGGTGACGCCGCGGCGCTTCATGATGCGCGAGAACGGGATCTCGCGGCCGAGGTCGAGCAGGCGGCTCGATGCGAGGCGCGCCACGACCTGCTCGGAGGGCATCTCCAGCGAGTGATAGATCGCAGCGGCCCCATCGTGGGCCACGTGCCGGCTAACCTCGACGCCCCAGACCGACTTGCCCATCGACGTGCGGGCGCCGCCCGTGATCAGCGAGGAGGGCGCCAGACCGCCGCCCAGTTCCTCGTCAAGCGCGACGATGCCGGAGCGGGGCAGCTCGGCCGCCTCACCGTTCAGACTGGCCTGGATGCGCGCCATGAGCGCGTCGCCGGCCTGGGCGAGGCTTGCCGAGCGCACCTTCCGGTCGACGAACGAGGCGCGCACCTGGTCGATGCGGGCGTAGAGCCCGTCGAGGAACGGGCCGACCACGAAGCCACTGCCGTTCGCTGCCTGTCCGGCCGTCTCGCCGATAGCGCGGATCTGCCAGAGCTGCTGGACCGTGCGGGCGTACTCCACGGCCGAGGCCGGCACGGCCGGCACTCCGGTGAGGCCGACCAAGTACTCCATGACGGACTTGCCGCCGAGGTCCTGTTCCGTGATGCGCTCGCCGAGCGCTCGCTTCACCTTCAGCAGGTTCGGCGTGTCGCCAGCCGCGACCACGTTGGTGACCGCTTCCCAGATGACCTGATGCACCGGCTCGAAGAACTGCTCGGCCGTCACGAGGTGCTGGATCAGCGGGAAGACGTCGGGCTGGATCAGGATGCAGCCGATCAGGCCGGCTTCCGTGTCGACGTCGGCAATCGGGCGCGCGGCTGTGGCAGCGCCGCGCGAGCGGTCGGAATCGGCCCCGCGGAAGTCGGCGAGCGGAACGACGTTGGCACCGAAGCCGGGACGGTCCTGGAGCTCGGTCATGCCGCCACCCCTTCACTGGCCTTCTCGATCATTCGATCGATCCACGCCTCGACACGGGCATCGTCTCCCCCGGTCGCAGCCGACAGGACCGAGAGCTTCTCCAGCCAGCGCGTGGTCTCCGCGTAGACGGGCGACAGCTCGCGGGCGCCGGATAAACTCGGGGTCTTCGGGTTGTGCGCCTCGGCCTGTCGGATCCAGGCGAGATTGCTCAGCCGGCGGCATTCCATGGATTCGGCGAGGTAGGCGAGGGAGGGGCGCGGTGCGTCGGCCATAGCGCTACTCCGCCGCCTGGAGGAGCGCGACCGGCAGTACCGGCACCCACGGCTGCACCGCGATGACGAGCTCGGGCTCGTCCGAGTAGAGCTTCATCACCGAGCCGGTCAGGACCGCAGCGTCGTCGCCCCAGACGATGCCGTTCAGCGCGTCGCAGACCTTGGCGATGTTGTCCCAGTCCGGCTTCACCACCGGCACGATCACCCGGTTCCTGGCCTCGCGCTTCTTGCGCTCCGGCCAGCTCTTCGGGATCGGCATGAAGGCGTAGACCGTCACGACGAGGGGGCCGGTCAGCATGGCTCGACCCGCCATCTCGACATGGGCCTCTTCGGCGAGCGCGCGCTCGTAACGAGCTGTCGCCGGGTCCGCGTACTCCTGGACGAAGGGCGCGCGCCCGGGCAGTGCAACGACGCGGCTGCGATGCCGGCCCTTGCCCCGCGGGTCGCCCTGGAGACGGATGACGATCTGCTCGAACATCGCGCGCGCCACTCGCCTTAGGCCACGGTCTCGGGAGCGGGGGCAGGCGCCTTGGGCAGGGCGTTGCGCGACCGGCCCGGCTTCTCGACCTCGCCGTCGAGCGGCTTGATGCCCTTCTCGAGCGCCTCCAGCGGCAGCCCGGGCGAGCCCTTCATCAGACGATTGCGAGCCGCCTCGTCGGCAGCCGCGGCCTTAGCTGCCGCCTGGATCATCGCGCCGACGTCGTCGAGCAGGTCGCCCTGCTTGCCCCAGCCCATCAGCTCGTAGCCCATGAGGATCTGGCGCACGGTGTCGTCGCGCTTCATCTCCTCCATGCCGTGCAGCTGCAGGACGATGCCGAACGCCTTCTTCGAGAGGCCCGACTTCGTGCAGTAGCCCGAGATCGCGTTCGACTTGTTGCGGGACGCGTTCGAGGAGCGCTGGCCCGCTCCAGACGCGTCGACGATCGCGTCCTTGAAGGCCTTCGCGGTGGTCTTGATCGTCTTCGGTGCCGAGCTCTTGTTCGCCCTTGCCATGACGGCCTCGTGTTCTGGAGGAGAGACCCGGGGCCGCCGGGCCGGCGGGGATCAGGGATGCGGCCGCCCGGCGGGCAGGCGCGGATCGGCACTGCCGGCGTGGACCTGCTGCTGGACGGGGTAGGGCGGTTCGAACTCGGCGCGCAGGCGAGCGCCGGCCTCGGGCAGGGCGACGCGGCCCGGCTCGAACACCGCCCGGTTCAGCCACATGAAGGCCTGCTGCAGGTTCGTGATCGCCAGCGCGGCCATGCGGCCATCCATGCCGGGCGTATCGCGGACGCTCTCAGCCGCGCGGATGCACCGTTCCTCCAGTACCTTGTTCGCGTTCACGAGCGCGACCTTCTCCGCGTTCTGCGGCTGGTAGCCGGCGACGGGCAGGCCCTGATGATGTTCGTTCGGCACGCTCACTCTCCCTCGATCGCCCGCCACAGCGGCAGGTCGTTCACACCCAGCGACGGTTGATCTGCCGGCACAGGCGCTCCAGCGCGCGCACGGCGCAGTGCTTGTGTGGGCGCGCGTCCTGCACTTCGAGGAGCTGCCGCTTGAGGCTGCGTCGCTTCCACAGGGCTCGGGACAGGCGTTGCACGAGCCGAAAGAGCGACATCGATGGCCTCCCGAAGCTGGTTGTTCTCGGCCTCGACCTTCTCGGCTGCCGCTTCGACGCGAGCGCAGAGCTGGTCGTAGGCAGCGCGGATGTTGAGGGCGTCGCGCAGACGGACGCCGATGTTCGGATCGCGACCGACGATCCCGCGGACCCAGGTCGGCGACTTGCCGACCATGCCGCCGAGCCGCTGGTAGGCGCGCATCTGCGAGAGGCCGCGGTCGCGCAGCGCCTGGACCGCCTCAACGACGGTCGGGCGCACGAGCGCGAGTTCATCGTCGGCGGTCACCATGCGGCGCGCCTTCCTGATCTTTGCCAGCATTCCGGCAGTCCCCCGTGCTTCAAGAACATCGAAGCAAGGGAGCTGCACGAATGCAGGAGGACGAACGGGATACACAGCACACGGGCGCGGCCGACCGGCTGGAAACTGATGCGGACGCGCAGGAACACGCGGGCGGCCCCTGGCAGGGCGGCACGCGCGAGAGGAGGCAGGGCTGGCAGACGCGCCTCACGCGCGCTGCGGCCGCCCTGCAATGGAGGAGAGAGCGCGAGCGCAGAGCCGCGCGCGGGGACGGAGTGCGAAATCACGTCCGGGGGATGCTGCGGGAGCTCCAGCGCCGGCTCGCCGCCGACACGCTGTAGGGCACTGGCCAAGAAAAAGCGCCCGGCGGGGAACGCAAACGGGCGCGAGTTCGGAAGAACGACCGGGTCCCTTGTGGCCGTCCGGGATGAAATCTTCGCGCCGAAAAGCGCGCGAACCGTGGCAACCGGCTGAGCAGTGCGGTTGCGGACGGAGAAGAGTGCGGGCCCGCCAGCGGTCCGATTGCGATGGTCGTGGCGGGCCCGCTCGCCGGCCGGAGCTGCGGGGCTTCTACGGCGGCGATCTGCGAAAGGGACGCTCGCCCGCACCTTGTCGGAACGGGTGTCGTGCGGGCGAGCGATCGGCTGGACAATTCCAGCACGATGAGGAGCGGAGTGGAAGGCTATGCACAGCCGAGTTGAGGCGAGTAACCAGCGCGCGGTATCGGCCGCGATACCATTGTCGCGAGATCCGGAGGCATCGAGGCCCGAGATGATCGCGAACGACAACACGTCAGGCCGCCCACTGAATAAGGGCGTCCCACGCCCGGCGCAGCGGGCTCCGGACTGGTTCGGCTATTGGCGCGGTCGCCGCATCCTCCGGCTCGCCAACGACAATGCCCGCGGGCAGGGTCGCTGCGACCAGCACGACGTCGCCGCCGGCCGCGAGATGGGCCCGGACCTCGGCGAGGAGGGCGGTATCCGCCGCGCGCGCATCTACCGCCGTACGCGTCAGCTCCTGGGCCGCCTCCTCCAGATGCATGGAGGTCGCCGCCAGATCGGCCGCCTCGACGGAGGGCGGGAACGGACAGGCCCGATCAATCTGGTAGGCGCGCAGTAGCAGCGCCGCGGCGGCGTGCCGGCAGTGGGCCGCGAGGAGCAGGAGGTGGCGCGCATCGGTCATGGGGTCGCCCTGGCCTGAGGGCGCCGCCACCGGGGCATCGCCCCGACGCTGGTGGGCGGCCGGGATACGCGGTGAAGAGGTGCCAGGGCTTTCTCGGCCCGCGCCCGGCGACGGGTTCCGCGCAGGGTCGATGCCGGCGGGGATATTCCCGGCCGGCCCCTGGTCGGGAGCGTAGGAGCGCGGCGTCATCGGCCGGCTCCGAGATGAAGGACCGGCAGCTCGCCGCGCTCGGCCGCCCGCCAGCCGACGGTGGCGGCGGCGGTGACCAGCGAGAGCGCGAGGGCGACCGGGAGGAGGGGAAGCACGGCCCGCATGTCAGATCGCCTTCGACCAGACCAGGAAGCCGGCACCCGCCACGAGCAGGCAGCGCGACATCCAGGCGACGCCGTGCTGGATCTCTGGCTCAAGCGACGGGGAGCAGGCGCGCTGCGCGAGCGCGGCGCTGCAACCGGCGCAATCGATCGCGATGAGGGCGAGGACCTCGGCCGCCATTACGCGACCCTCGGCTCGGGTGGTGTGTCGCCGTTGGCGGCGGTCGTTCCGAAGATCTCCGGACAGAGCAGGCGTCGGCTCATGCCGCACGCGCCCTCCATCTTGATCGCGAGACGCGGGGAGACCCGGCCGGCCTTCTTGGCCTTCCAGATCGCGGCCTGAGACACGCCGCACGCAGCGGCGAGCTTAGCCTCGGACCCGCGATCCTTGATCGCGGCCTCAATGAGAGATCGAACGCTCATGGTCGGGAATATGAATGCTGAAGTTGTTGGTTGTCAACAACCAGAATTCCCGGGCAGTTCCACAACCAAGGTTGTAGGCTGGTTTCCCATGACGTGGCACGACCAGATCCGCGAGGCGCGCATCGCATTGGGCCTCAGCCAGAAGGCGCTCGCCGCGAAGGTGGGCGTCTCCCAGGCTGCTATTGCCAAGATCGAGACGAAGGCGGTTCAGACCACCGAGGTGCTCGACAAGCTCTGCGAGGCGCTGGGGCTCAATCCCGCGTCATTGCCGGAAGATGCCTTCGGCACGGCACGGCCGCCTCAGCGCCAGCCCCCAGTGCAGGGACTGTCCATTCCCGAGTACGCGCGAGACCCCGCCTACTGGGCGGCGGCCGCCGGCTTGGTCGGCGACGTGCCGCTCTACGCATCAGCCGAGGGCGGCGCCGGCGCGCTGATCATTGAGCGCGATCCGATCGGCACCGCGAAGCGGCCGCCATTGCTACAGGGCGTGAAAGACGGCTACGCGATCTACCTCGTCGGCGAATCGATGGCTCCAGAATTCGAGCCGGGCGACACGCTTTTCGTCAATCCTCGCCTGCCCGTACTCGCAAATACGACTTGCGTCTTCTACAACACGCAAAGCGATGAGCCGCGGGCGATGGTCAAGCGCTTCCTATCGTCCACGGAAGACGAGTGGCACGTCCAACAGTTTCGGCCTGAGCGAGAGTTCGATCTCAGCCGCGCCGAGTGGGGCGTCCGGCACCGAATCGTCTCGAAGAACTTCCGCTGAGATCAAAAGGGCAGGGCGTCTTCCTCGCCTCCAGCGATCTCGCCGTAGCTGACCAAGATGCGCGGCTCCTCGAACTCGCCGGTCTCTGGGTCGCCCGTGCGCGCGAAAGCGATCACGGACGGCTTCCGCGAGGATAGCCGCTCCGCCGTCCGGCGAGCTGACGCCTCTGTCCGAGCCTCCAATGGTGGATCCATGCGCAACCCAGCGCGCTCCTTGGTGAAGCTCTGCACGATGTAGAACGTCTTCAGATGCTGTGCCTGCGCGGGCATCCGTGCCTTCCGGGTACGCTTCCGACCCTTCCAATGTTCCGCTTTTGTTCACGGTTCCGTCAACGGCGGTTATAGCTCTCTGCTTGTGGACAACTGGTGATAACTACCTGCGCTACTCGGGTACTTGACAACCAACAACCGTGGTTATAACATCACTCCATGCCGCTCCCGAGCGATGGAGAGAGCAGATGCCCGCTCAGTCTCAGCCCGGCACGACCCACCTCATCCGATACCGCACCGCAAAGGGCGACAGCTGGCTGGACCAGCACCGCGTCGGCGACACTCAAGCCGACATCGTCGACCAGCTCGTCGGCTTCGGTCACCGTGACACGCTCGAGGCGGTCTACGCGCTCGACCTGCTGAACAGCCGGATCGCCGACGTCACACCGGCCGTGCTGCACGCGCTCGCCGCCTACGTCGAGGAAGAGGGTGACGAGGTGCCGGGTGGCCTGCTCGCCGCCTTCGAGGCCTACGACGTGCCGCTCCCGCAGATCGCCGAGGACGACGGACGCGACCCGCACGACGAGCACCGCCTCGGCGCCGCTCAGCTCGGCATCCACGCCCGCGCGGCCTGAGGCCACCCAGGCCGCTCGCGCCGGGCGGCCCGCTCTCCCTCCCATCTTCGCGAGCGCGCCATGCTCACCGACCCGCAGCTGCTCTGCCTCTACGTCGCCGGACCCTTCGTCATCGTCGGCACGCTCTGGGCCCTCGGCCACCACGTCGGCCGCGTCTTCGAGGCGCGGGTCCGGTGATCTTCCCGCCCTTCTGCCCGGCCCTCGCCGTCGAGGTGCGGGCGATCCTTCCCCTCGACATGGAGGCGGCGATGGCTGCCCAGAACACCGTCACCACCAAGCTCGCGCTCGCCGGCTTCCGCGGACCCTTCGCGGTGCGGTCCGCCTTCGAGCCCGTCATTGTCGATGAGAGCGGCGCACCGATCGCCATGGCGCTGCCCGGCTCCAGCGCGGTCTACCGCATGCAGCTCGCCGAGGAGATCGCCGCCGCACTGAACGCGCGCTGCGCCATCCCCGAGCCCACGATCGGCGACCGCTTCGACCCTCACCATCTCGCCGGCGTCCGCGCCGAGAGCCGCCACTTCGCCGAACGCACCGCGTCCGGCGAGATCCCCGAAGCCGCGGAGTGACCGTCGCCATGGCCAGCAGCCAAGCCCTCGCCCCTGTCGACGATGCGTCGACACCCGCGCCGATCCAGAGCGAGTCGGCCGCGATCGTCTCCATGATCGAGCGGGCCGCGCGTGACCCGAACGTCGACATCGACAAGATGGAGCGCCTTTTGCAGATGCAGGAGCGCGTCCTCGCCCAGCGCGCCCGCGCCGCCTTCGCCGCCGGCCTCGCCCAGCTTCAGCAGGAGCTGCCCGTCGTCCGTGAGCGGGGGAAGGGCGATAAGAGCGCGAAGTACGCTCTCTGGGAGGACCTGAACGAGGCGATCCGGCCGGCGATGGGCCGGCACGGCTTCTCCCTCACCTTCCGGGTCGGCAATCCCGGGAACGGTCGGCTCGCGGTGACCGGCGTCCTGATGCACCAGGACGGGCACAGCGAAGAGACGACGATGGAGCTGCCGGTCGACACGAGCGGCTCGAAGAACGCCGTTCAGGCGGTCGGCTCCTCCACGAGCTACGGCAAGCGCTACGTCGCCATGGCGCTCCTCAACGTCACCAGCACCGGCGAGGACGACGACGGCCGCGGCGGGTGCGGGCAGCCTCGCATCTCCGAGGAGCAGGCGACCGAGCTACGCGATCTCGCCGAGAGCGTCGGCGCCGACCTCCGGCGCTTCCTGAACTTCATGCGGGTCGAGAGCCTCGTCGACCTGCCGGCGGCCCGGTTTGAGCAGGCCGTGACCGAGCTCAAGCGGAAGGAGCGCCGCTGATGGCCGAGATGGTACAGGGCTCGCCCGAGTGGCTGGCCGAGCGCTGCGGCAAGGTCACCGCCTCGCGCATCGCCGACATGATCAAGCGAACGCAGAAGGGCTGGGGCGCGCCTCGCATGGCCTACCTACGCGAACTGGTCGCCGAGCGTCTGACGGGTCTCAGCGCGCCGCACTTCACCAGCGCAGAGATGTATTGGGGCTCGGAGAACGAGCCGGTGGCGCGCGCAGCCTACGAGTTCCGGTTCGATGTCGACGTGGTCCGGATCGGCTTCGCGCCGCACCCGCGGATCGCCGAGGCCGGCGCGAGCCCGGACGGGCTGGTCAGCGCCGAGGGTCTCGTCGAGTTCAAGTGCCCGAAGACTGAGACGCACCTCGACACGTGGCTCTCGCAAGCCGCGCCCGAGCAGTACGTGCCGCAGATGCAGTGGCAGATGGCCTGCACGGGCCGGAGCTGGTGCGACTTCGCCTCCTACGACCCGCGCGTGCCGGACGACCTCAAGCTCTTCGTCGTCCGAGTGCCGCGCGACGAGGAGGTGATCGCCGCCCTCGAGGAGCAGGCCGTCACCTTCCTCGCCGAAGTCGCCGACCAAGTGGCGCGCCTCGAAGCGCTCGGTCGTCGAGCCGTCGCCCCCGGCCAGACCCGAGAGGCCGCCTGACATGACGACGCCGCAGCAAGCCGCCGACAAGGACTTCTTCGGCGTCTCCTTCGCCGACATGATCCAGCGCGCGGCGTCGCTCTCTCGTTGCGGCACCTACCGCTTCACCCTGACCCGCACGTGGGGCGAGGGCGGGCACGTCTGCTTCATCGGCCTCAATCCTTCGACGGCAGATCACCGCATCGACGACCCGACCGTGCGCCGCTGGATCCACTTCGCCCAGGCCTGGGGCTACGGCGGGTTCACGGCGGTGAACCTCCATCCCTTCCGCTCGGCGTCTCCGGCCGCGTGCCGGGAGTGGTCACGGTGGGAGGAGGACGGGCCGGACTGGTACGTCCGCGACGTCATCCAGGAGAACCTCGGCATCGTCGTGCGCGAGGCGAAGGCCGCGGCCCTCGTGGTGCCCTGCTGGGGCGCCGGCACCTGGGATCCTGAGTGGGTCGATCACCTCCTCGAGGAGGTGCAGACCGGCGAGGCGCCGTGGCCGGACCTGCACTGCTTCGCGCTCTCGCAGGGCGGGCATCCGGTCCACCCGATGGCCCGCGGCCGCAACCGCATCCCCGACCATGCCCAGCCGGTGCTCTGGCGCGCCGGATCGCCCGCTGATGGAGCCGCCGCATGACCCCCGCCAAGCACAGCGCCGGGGGCTTAGTTTGCAGCGCCCGGAGTCGGAGAGGCGAGCAACTCCATTCGATTGATTGCTTCGCGCAGGCTCTCGAAAGCGAACTTGTTGCCGCGGAGATGCGCGACGGCCACCCTGCGATAGCTAACCGCGCCATTTGGGCCGACCTCTTGCACAAGGGCGCTGAGCGTCACTCGACCAATGCCGGGGCCGGTTCCGAGCGTGGGTGCCTCATCAAAGAAAAGTATCGGGGCATTCACCGTCCCTTCCACAGGCAAACTGTCAATTTCAGGAGCCGCGCTAACGGGCTGCGTCGGGGTTGCCACGGGCACATCTCCTTGATCGCTCAGCGGTTGCTGATCTGCCGATCATGGAATGATCGCGCGACGACGCAACGGCGCGTCTTTGCCGTTCCCGCTTTTCATCGTCTCACCACCTCCCGCCCGGCAGGGGAAGCGCGGTCGTGAGCGTACCTCTGATCATCGAGCGCTTCGCGGGCGACGCCCCTCAAGCTCACATTGGGTCGAGGAATTCGACGCCAATCTCGTTCTGCTTGCGCCATGCCACCCGGCATGGCTGCTGCCTCTCATCGGTCAGCAACTTCAACGTGAACACATCAGGCACCAGGGCATTACTCTCAACTCTCAGCCTCCCGCCTGTGCACGAGCGGTCAAGCAGCAGACAGCCAACTGAGGGGCCGTTCCATAGAAGGATCTCGCTGGGCTCTCCCGCATCCTCTTCCAGAGCATTCGCGCGCCGTTGCGCCTCGGCGATTTCAGCGGCCTCAAGATCCAGGATGTGCTCCGAAGCGAGGTGCGCGTGCGTCCTGAGATCCTCGACAAGCGCCTTCACAGCAGCCTCACCGCGTTTAGCGCACGCTCGAAACGTACTGATCACGACATTTCGAAAGAGCTCATCGTTCTTACGACCAAGATCGTTCTGCATCAATCTGCCTCCACCTGAACAGAGGCATTGGTCTAATCAGACCGCCATTACTCTGTTGTTTCGGGAGGGTTTCGGCCGCATTGCGATGGCCGCGCGGGTTCGGGCTGTGGTGCGTACATTGACCCGTTCCGCAGCGAAGGCCGCCTGATGCTCTTCGCGCCCATCCAGCCCCCGGCGTCAGATGTGCTCGCCCCGCAGTTCGGCCCGCACCCGCATCGCAACGGCGCGGATAACGTCTCGGCTGTTTCGGATCAGCGGAGAGACATCGCACATGAGGTAGAGGCGCTCTGCGATCTCCCGCTCGATGTCGGCGAGCATCAGGCGAGCGGCCGTTGCACCCTCCATGCGGTAGGTGCGCGCGAGCTCAGAGAGCATCTGCTGCAGCAGCAACATCGCGAGCCGGTCGACAACCAAGTCGCTCACGGCTTCGGGATATTGTCCGCCAGTTTCTGCTTTGGCACGAGTCATGCCCAATGCGAGCATGAGGCCATCCAGCGGACAACCAATAATGTTGTTGCGATATGCGAAGATAACCCGCTGATTCGCTCTAATCAGCGGGATCTAATCAGTCTCTGCCCGTCCCGCCTAATGCCCCCGCTCCACTCCAACGCTGCCCGGGCCGACGCGCCTGCAGGGAGGCTGTGATGGTCGCCTACAGCTTCAAGAAGCGCTTCGCCGCGCCGATCCTCGCCGGCACGAAGGCGCAGACGATCCGGGCCGACCGGAAGCGCCACGCGCGGCTGGGCGAGCTCGTGCAGCTCTTCACGGGGATGCGGACGAAGCACTGCCGGCGGCTCGGCGAGGCGCGGTGCACCGAAGTCTATTCGATCGCCCTGGACCTCGAGTTGGGCATCGTCTTCGCGAACGACGGCTGGATCCGCACCCAGGAGGACCTCGACGCCTTCGCGCGTCAGGACGGCTTCCCGTACTGGAGCGAGCTAGTCGCTTTCTGGGCGGCAGAGCACCCGGGCGTCTCGTATTTCAGCGGCATCCTCATCCGCTGGACGCCGCTCGCCCCCACCGACGCCCTCGACATCGGAGCCGCGGCATGAGCGGCTCCGAAATCCTATCGCGCTTCGCGGATGGCAGCGCCACTGCCGTGGCTGCCCGGCTATGCTGGAGCCTGAACGAAGAACGCCCCGAGTTCCTCAGCCTTCCGCCAAGCGACGTTGCAGACCCGACCCGCACCCAAGCTGAGCGACGACAAGAAGAAAACGTTCGGGACCTTCTTCGTGTCCAGCATGGTCACGCGCACGCCGATGCTCGAGACATCGTAGACCATGCATCCGAGAGACGTGTGTTCGTTGATGGCTATGAAGCCGAGTTCGTCCACTCGGTGCCGTTCCTCATTTCGACGATCCTGCATCTGACTTCCCGCTGCACTCATGCGCGGGACGAGCTTCGAAGCGCCCCGTTAAGACAGCTTCGGCGGCACGATCAAAATTGTATGCATCGGCGGCGCGGTTGCGACGAGGTTAACGTCAACGACCACACACCGCTCAATTGGTCGGCAATGGAACTGGGGAACTGCCTCAATCGAGCGATAGATGCCTCAAGAGCGCCCGCACCTCTCAGTCAGGTGAAGCGCACACCGATCTCGCCGGGCAGGCGCGTCGTCACGTTGCAGACGAGAAAGCTCTCAGCACCGCTGACAGTCAGCACGAAGGTGTCGGGAACAGCGAACGCATCTTCGACCTTGAGCCGCGCCCCGGCTTCTGAACGCGAGACTACATCGGCCGATATAGTTCTATGCTCATCTAAAGCAATTTGTGCCCTAATATTGTTCTGCACAACACTAAGCACAATTGGTCTCTTCAGGTCTTATTCGATGAAATGCGCAGAGGCACAATGTGGGCTTGAAAGTTCACGAGAACTTAAGATTAGCCCGCAACCTGAGCGATATTTTGTTGCGCGAGCAACGCGTCGCTTCGATCTGTCTACTACTTGACCGACGCATCTACGTGGAGGTTGTGATGTCTCAGACTTTCACCGCCACCGACAAGCTCCGGTGCGCCGAGCGCGAGGTGCGCCAGCGCCACCGGGTCTATGCCGGCCTGGTCGCCAGCAACCGCATGAAGCAGGCCGACGCCGACCGTGAGATCGCCTGCATGGAGGCGATTGCGGCGGACTACCGCGCGCAGGCGGCGGCCGAGAAGCCGGATCTGTTCGCCCAGGATCGGCCGAAGCGCGAGCGGCCGGGATTTGTGTCGTCGACAGGCTCAACCCGGGTGGTCGTCGTGGCCGGGGACTTCGCCTTCAAGATCGCTCGCTCCGCCGAGCATCGCGCCTGCAACCTGTTTGAGGAGCGAATCTGGAGTGAGGCCACCCCTGAGAGGAAGGAGATGCTCTGCCCTGTGGTCCAAAGCCTCTTCGACGGATGGGTGCTGGTGATGCGAGCAGCCCGCCCGCTGAGCGATGAAGAGGCCGCCACGCATCTCGCAGCCGACACGTATCCGGACTGGGACTACGTGCCGGGCGGAGAGGATGAGCCCTTCGAGTACAAGGCTTCGGACTGGGGCATGCTCGACGGCCGGCTCGTCGCTCTGGACTATTCGGCACCCGCCATCCCGTTCGGAGACGAGCAATGACGAGCTCGCGGCCGGAGCCCGGCCGAACGGCCTACGAGGCGCGATTCGCCGGCTTCCCGCTCGGGCCCCGCGGGATCTCGCCGGCCTGGGCGGACCTCGGGCCGGAGGCGCGCGCGATCTGGGCGGGCGTCGAGGCTGCCGTGCTGAGCGACCTGCGCGCCGCCGCCCGCGCAGCCGTCCAGGCGCACGACGCGGCCGATGCAGCCGTGAAGGCTGAGGCCGTCGACGAGGCGATCGAGGCGGAGAAGCGCATGGAGGGGGCCGTGGAACGGCTGCGCGCGCTGATCGCAGAGGGGAGGGCAGGGTGACCAGTCTGCCGATCGGCCTCGTCCCGCGCGGGCTCACCCGCGAGCAGGCGGCTGAGTACTGCGGCTGCGAGTCGATGGCGGCGTTCGACGATTGGGTTCGGCGCGGCATAGTCCCGCGCGCCATGACCGGCACGACGCGGTGGGATCGAAAAGCAATCGACCGCGCGCTTGATCGACGCTCAGGACTTCTGGAGACTGCCGAAGCATCCTTCGAGGAGTGGGCGGCGAGCCATGCGGGTTAAGCTGAAGGGCATCAACACTGTCCGCTACCCCGCGGCCAATGGCACCACCCAGACCTATTACTATCACCGCGCGACCGGGAAGCGCCTCAGGGGCGAGCCCGGCACCGCGGAATTCGCTGCCTCGTTCGAGGAGGCGGGGAGGGCGGCCGCCCAGGAACGCAGCGCCGGCACGGTCTCCTGGCTGATCCGCCAGTACTGCGACTCGCAGCAGTGGAAGAAGCTCGCAGAATCGACCCGCACAATCGGCGCCCTGAACTTAAAGGCGTGCGAGGCGAAGTGGGGCACGACGCCGCTCAAGCACGTCGAGAACCCGAAGAGCCGGGCGATCTTCCTGCGCTGGCACGACGGCCTCGCCGAGACACAGCCGCGCGCGGCCGACAACAAGCTTGCCGCCCTCGCTCGGGTGTTCTCGTGGGGTCACGACCGCGGGCACCTCAGCCACAACCCGATCGCCACCTTCGAGCGCGCCTATGGCAGCAGCCGGGCCGAGCTGATCTGGCTGCCCGAGCACGTCGCGGCCTTCGAGGCGGTGGCGAGCCTCGAGATCGAGCTCGCGCTGCTGCTCGCGCTCCACACCGGCCAGCGGCAGGGCGACCTGCTCCGGCTGCCCTGGTCGGCCTACGACGGGCAGGCGATCACGATGCGGCAGGGGAAGGGCGGGCGCCGCGTCTGGATCCCGGGCACCGTCGCGCTGCGACAGGCGCTCGACAGTGCGCCGCGCCGCGCCACCACGATCCTGACGAAGGCCGACGGCTCATCCTGGACGAAGAGCGCGTTCCACCATGCCTGGAAGGCCGTGTTCGAGAGGGCCAAGATCACCGACGATCTGCACTTCCACGACCTGCGCGGCACAGCCGTGACGATGCTCTCGGAGGCCGGCTGCACGCCGCAGGAGATCGCGACCATCACGGGCCACACCCTCGCGTCGGTGAACAAAATCCTGGAAGTCTATCTGGCGCGCACGAAGGCTCTGGCGCAGAGCGCGATCGTGAAGCTCGATGCCCACCGCCGAAACGCCCGAGGCAGCAGCTGATGGCCGAGATCCCACTCAGATGGCGCTCGCCGAAGAACCAGGGGCTTATTGCCATAGTCGATGACGAGGATCTGCATCTCGCCGATCATCCCTGGTACGTCCATCGCGTGAAGGGATCACTGACGCTCTACGCCAAGACCCGGATCAGCAAGCGGTGGGTATTCATGCACCACCTGATCGTCGGCAGGCGAAGGAAGCTGGAGGTCGACCATGAGGACGGCGACGGGCTCAACAACCGTCGCGGCAATCTGCGCCACGTGACCCATACAGAGAACCTGCAAGCGGCCTTCCAGCGGCGGCGTGAGCGAGAGTTCGATGCGTGGTTCGAGGAACAGATGCAGAAGCTAAGTGACGAAAGCCGTCCAAAGATTTTGCAAAAACCCGGTCGGCTCGTCGCCAGTCTCGGGAAGGTGAGGGGAAAAACACCAACAAAAACAAGTTGGTGCGGCCAAGAGGACTCGAACCTCCACCCCTCGCGGGACTAGCACCTCAAGCTAGCGCGTCTACCAATTCCGCCATGGCCGCATCGGCACCCCTGGAGGGCCGTGGCTCCCGGATCGGGCGGGCCGCATCGGAGCGGGCCGTTTCTCGGGGAGCGGCGCAGCGGATAACAGATCGAATCCGCCCCGACAAGCGCCGCGTTGCATCTTAGGTGAGATCGGCGCCCGTCTCCAAGAGCGGCACCGCCCCGTCGCCGATGCTGACACCCGGCGTGCGGATCACCTCGGCCTTGCGGATCAGCTCCGTCACCTCCACGGAGATGCGGTTGCCCGTCACCACGATCTGGCCGCGGGCGATCGGGTGGTCGTTGGCGAGGATCTCGACCATATCGGACTCGGTCGACTCGAGCTCGATCACCGCGCCGCGGCCCATGCGCAGCAGCATGTGCAGCGGCATGTGGCTGCGCCCGAGAACGACCGTAAGATCGACCTTGAGGTCTTCGAGAACCGCCACGCGACGCACGCCCCGTCCGGCCGGCGACGGCCGGCTCCGGGCATGACTGTCCACGCATCATGGTGAAGCCTTGGTAAACGCCGACGCCTCCCGCCTCGCCACGGCGCCCGCCGACTTCCGGCCAAGACCGGGTTCGCCGCCCGTGGCGTGGCGGGTGAGCGAGGGACTCGTGCCCTACGAGGCGGCGGTGGCCGAGATGGAGGCCCGCGCCGAGGCCATCCGGGCCGGGGGGGCACCGGAATGCGTCTGGCTCCTCGAGCACCCGCCGCTCTACACCGCGGGCACGTCGGCCCGCGAGGCGGATCTCGTCGAGCCGGGCCGCTTTCCCGTTCACCGCACGGGGCGGGGCGGGCAGTTCACCTATCACGGGCCCGGACAGCGCGTCGCCTACGTGATGCTCGATCTCACCCGCCGCCGGGCGGACCTGCGCGCCTACGTGGCGGCGCTCGAGACCTGGATCATCGCCACGCTCGACGCCTTCAACGTGCGGGCCGAGCGCCGGGAGGACCGGGTCGGCGTCTGGGTCCGGCGGCCCGAGAAGGGGGAGGGCGCCGAGGACAAGATCGCGGCGATCGGCATCCGGGTGCGGCGCTGGGTGAGCTTCCACGGCATCAGCCTCAACGTGGAGCCCGATCTCGCGCACTTCTCCGGCATCGTGCCCTGCGGCATCCGCGGTCACGGGGTGACGAGCCTCGTCGATCTCGGCCATCCCGTGAGCCTGCCCGAGGTCGACATGCAGCTGCGGGCCGCCTTCGAGGCCGTGTTCGGCGAGACCGTGCTCGTGCCCTGACGGGCGGGCTCGGCCTCAGAGCACGGGCACGCCGCGCTGCTTGGCGTGGTCTCCGGGCTCCACGTGGATGACGACGACCGCGCCCTCGATGGCGCCCTCGATCACGCTCTCCAGCCGGTCGCAGATGGCGTGGGAATCGGCCACCGTCATCTCGCCCGGCACCACGAGATGGAAATCGATGAAGGTCGCTTGGCCGGCGTGGCGGGTGCGCACGTCGTGAGCCTCCAGCGCCCCGGCGCCGTGAGCCGAGATGAGGGCGCGGATCTGCTCGACCATCTCCGGGGGGGCAGCCCGGTCCATCAGGCCGTCGATCGATTCCCGCACCATGCCCCAGCCGGACCAGAGGATGTTGAGCGCCACGAGCCCAGCCACCACCGGGTCGAGCACGAGGTAGCCGGTGGACGCCACCAGGGCGACGCCGGCGAGCACGCCCAGAGAGGTGAACACGTCGGCGAGCACGTGCCGAGCATCGGCCACGAGGGCGGGCGAGCGCCAGGCCCGCCCCCGCCGCATCAGGGTCGTCGCCCAGGCGGCGTTGAGGAGGGTGGCGAGGCCGTTCACCGCGAGGCCGAGCAGGGGAGTGTCGAGGGGCTTCGGGGCCAGAAGGCCGTGATAGGATTCGCGCAGGATCAGGAGCGCGGCCACGATGATGAGCGCCCCCTCGATCACCGCCGAGAAGTACTCGGCCTTGTGGTGGCCGTACGGGTGGTCGGCGTCGGGGGGCGTCGCCGCGACGCGCAGGGCCACGAAGGCGCAGGCGGCAGCCACCACGTTGATGATGCTCTCCAGGGCGTCCGAGTAGAGCGCGAGGCTCCCCGTCAGCCAGAAGGCTCCGAACTTGAGGGCCGTGACGAGGGCGCCGACGCCGACGCCGGCGAGAGCGGCTTTCTGTGTGCGTTCCATGCGGGGGGTCCGGGCAGGGCCGGGCTGCTGCGGCCCGGCCTCGTCGCCCGCACATAGGACGGCGCCGCCCCGGAAGGCCACGGCAAAGGTGATAGCCGCAGCTATAGGGCGGTCCCGGATCGACCCCGCGGACAGGCGACCGGCTCCGGAGCCGAACCGGATCAGGCGTTGCCGCGCGCCGCCTCGCGGATCCGGCTGCGCTCGGCCTGGACCCGGGCCTGGGCCGCCTTGCGCCGGTAGCGCCGGGCGATCCAGCCGAAGCGCGCCCGCTCGGCGAGCGCGTCGAGGCGCGCGGCCTCCCGGTCCCAGTAGCCGACGAGTTGCGCATCGAGCGTCTCGCGGGTCCGCCGCCTGTACCTGCCGTCCTGCACGGTTCGCCTCCCCACGATGAGGCGCGCATGGTGTACCGGCGCGCGGCGCGGTCAAGCGGTCCGTGGCCCTCGGTCCTGCCCGGCGCCGAGTCCGATCGGCCGCAGAGGCTGACGGAAGGGCAGCCGTGCCACGCGCCGCATTGATCGGCTCCGCCAAACCGTGCTCTTCAGCGCCCCATGCGTGTGGATCTGTTCGATTTCGAGCTGCCGGAGGAGCGCATCGCGCTGCGGCCGGCCGAGCCGCGCGATGCCGGGCGCCTGCTCGTCGTGCGCCCCGGCGGTGTCCCACCGCTGGAAGACCGGCGGGTGCGCGACCTGCCGGGCCTGCTCCGCCCGGGCGACGCCCTCGTCTTCAACGACACGCGGGTGATCCCGGCCCGGCTCGCGGCGCTGCGCACGCGCCCCGGCGCCGCTGGCCTCAGGGCGGAGGTGATGCTGCACCTGCGCGAGGCGCCGGACCGCTGGCGCGCCTTCGCGCGGCCGGGCAAGCGCCTCGCGGTCGGCGACGTCCTGCGCTTCGGCGATCACCGGGAGGGTGCGCCCTGCGAGCTCGGCGGACTTGCAGCGCAGCTCGTGGCGAAGGGGGAGGGCGGCGAGATCGTGCTCCGCTTCGATCTCTCGGGTCCCGTCCTCGACGAGCGGATCGCCGCGCTCGGCACCCTGCCGCTGCCCCCCTACATCGCGGGCAAGCGCCCGGCCGACGCGCGGGACGCCACCGACTACCAGACGGTCTACGCGCGGGAGCCCGGGGCCGTCGCCGCGCCCACCGCGGGGCTGCATTTCTCCGAGGACCTCCTCGCGGTACTCGACGCGGCCGGCCTCTCGCGCCACACCGTGACGCTGCATGTCGGGGCCGGAACCTTCCTGCCGGTGAAGGCCGACGACACCGCCGACCACCGCATGCACGCCGAGATCGGCCACCTCGACGCGGACACGGCCGAGGCCCTCAACGCGGTCCGTGCCCGCGGCGGCCGGATCGTGGCCGTCGGCACCACGGCCCTGCGCCTCCTAGAGAGCGCGGCGGACGCGGAGGGACGGCTGCGCCCCTTCTCGGGGCCGACCGAGATCTTCATCACGCCGGGCGTGCCGGTCCGGGCGGTCGACGCCCTGATGACGAACTTCCACCTGCCGCGCTCGACCCTGTTCATGCTGGTCTCGGCCTTCTCGGGCCTCGAGACCATGCGGACGGCGTACGCCCACGCGATCCGAACCGGCTACCGCTTCTACTCCTACGGCGATTCGAGCCTGCTCTTCCCGGCCGATCCGCGCTGACGCCGGAAGCCTTCGATGCCGCCCGACCCCGAGCCCCCGATGCAAGACGCCGCCCGACCCGAGCCGACCCCCGATTTCGCCTTCCGCGTCGACGCCACCGACGGGGCGGCCCGCACCGGCGCCATCACAATGCCCCGCGGCGCCATCCGCACGCCGGCCTTCATGCCGGTCGGCACCGCCGCGACCGTCAAGGCGATGTACCCGGAGCAGGTCCGCGACCTGGGCGCCGACGTTGTGCTCGGCAACACCTACCACCTGATGCTGCGTCCCGGCCCCGAGCGGATGGCCCGCCTCGGGGGGCTGCACCGCTTCATGCGCTGGGACGGGCCGATCCTCACCGATTCCGGAGGCTTCCAGGTGATGTCGCTGTCGGCGCTCCGGAAGCTCGACGAAGAGGGCGTGACCTTCCGCTCGCACATCGACGGCACGGCCCACCACATGAGCCCGGAGCGCTCGATCGAGATCCAGGGGCTCCTCGGCTCCGACATCCAGATGCAGCTCGACGAGTGCGTGCGCCTGCCGGCGGAACCGGAGGCGATTGAGCGGGCGATGCGCCTGTCCCTGCGCTGGGCCGAGCGCTGCCGCGCCGCCTTCGGCGAGCAGCCGGGCAAGGCGATGTTCGGCATCGTGCAGGGCGGCGACGTGCCCGCGCTCCGGATCGAGAGCGCCCGGGCCCTGGTCGATCTCGACCTCAAGGGCTACGCGATCGGTGGGCTCGCGGTCGGCGAGCCGCAGGCGGTCATGCTCGCCATGATCGAGGCTGTCGAGCCTCACCTGCCGCGCGCGAAGCCCCGCTACCTGATGGGCGTCGGCACGCCGGACGACCTGATGCGCTCGGTGGAGCGGGGCATCGACATGTTCGACTGCGTGATGCCGACCCGAGCCGGCCGCCACGGCCTCGCCTACACCCGGCACGGCCGCGTCAACCTGCGGAACGCCCGCCACGCCGAGGATTCGCGACCCCTCGACGAGACCTCCGCCTGCCCGGCCGCCCGCGACTATTCCCGGGCGTACCTGCACCATCTCGTCCGCTCGGACGAGATCCTCGGCATGATGCTGCTGACCTGGAACAATCTCGCATACTATCAGGAATTGATGGCGGGCCTCAGGGCGGCGATCCGGACCGGGCGGCTCGCCGACTTCGCGGCAGAGACCCGCGAGGCCTGGGCGCGGGCTGAGGCCGAGCGGGCCGAGTAGGAAAGCCCCTCGTCTCCGCCCGAAGCGCTCGCCAGGAACGGCGCGGGGTCGGCCAGGAGGGCCCGGACATCCGCGGCCGGCACGGGTGGGCGGAACAGGAAGCCCTGCACCTCCTCGCAGTCGAGCCGGCGCACGAAGGCGAGTTGCTCCTCCGTCTCGACCCCCTCGACGGTCACGACCGCGCCGAGGTCGGCGGCGAGGCTCCGGACCGCGCGCACGATGGCCGCGTTCTCGGGCCGGCCGATCTCGCGGACGAAGGAACGATCGATCTTGATCCGGTCGAAGGGGAACAGGCACAGGTAGCTGAGCGAGGAGTAGCCGGTTCCGAAATCGTCGAGGGCGACGCGCACGCCGAGGTCGCGGAGCCGGTGCAGGCAGGCGATCACCGCCTCGCTGTCGCCCATCAGCACGGTCTCGGTGATCTCGAGTTCGAGCCGCTGCGGCGCGAGGCCGGAGACCGCGAGCGCCAGGACGACCGCCTCCTCCAGGCCCGGGCGCGCGAACTGAACCGTCGAGACGTTGACCGCGACGCGCGCCGTCCCCGGCCAGGCGGCGGCCTCCAGGCAGGCCTCGCGCAGGACCCAGGCGCCGAGGCGGGTGATGTGGCCGGTCTCCTCGGCCAGCGGGATGAACTCGGCCGGCGAGATCAGGCCGCGCCGGGGATGCGGCCAGCGCAGGAGCGCCTCGAAGCCGGTGACGGCGCCACCCCGCAGATCGATGACGGGCTGGTAGTGCAGCCGAAACCCACCGGACTGCACCGCATCCTGCAGCTCGAGCTGGAGCAGGTTGCGGGCGGCCGCTGCGGCGGCCATGCCGGTCTCGTAGAAGCGGCAGGTGTTCCGCCCCGCGGCCTTCGCGCCGTAGAGCGCGATGTCGGCGTTGCGGAACAGGCTGTCCGAGCCTGTGCCATCCCGCGGGCCCAGCGCGATGCCGATGCTGACCCCGACATGCGCGAGATGCCCGCCGATGTCGAGGGGACGTCCGATCGCGGCGATGATGTGCTCGGCCAGGGCCTCGACGCGGGCGAGCCCCTGGGGCCGCTCGAGGGCGATCACGAATTCGTCGCCGCCGAGCCGGGCGATCATGCCCTCCCCATGCAGGACCGTCCTCAGGCGCTCGGCCACCGTGCGCAGGAGCGCGTCGCCGGCCGGGTGTCCGAAGGTGTCGTTGACGGCCTTGAACCGGTCCAGATCGAGGCAGAGCACGGCGACCTCGTTCCCGACCGCCAGGGCGCGCTCCAGATGCGCTCCGAAGGCGGCCCGGTTCGGAAGGCCGGTGAGGGCATCGTGGTGCGCCATGTGGAGGATTCGGCTCTCGATCCGGCGCCGCTCGGTCACGTCCTCGACGGTGGAGACCCAGCCCCCGGCCGGCAGCGGGCGCGCCACCACAGCGATGACCCGTCCGCGGTGCGTGACGTCAGCGCCGAGGGACGCCGCGCCGGGGAGACGGGACAGCCGCCGCGCCCGACCCGGACCGGCATCCGCGTGCCCGTCGCGGGCGAGGCGGCGCAGAATCGCCGCGAGGGACGTGCCGCGTCGCGTCAGCGCCGGGTCGAGATCGAGGATCTCGCGAAAGCGGCCGTTGCAGAGGATCAGGCGCCGCCGCGCGTCGAGCAGGCACAGCCCCTGAGACATATGCGACAGGGCGAGATCGAGATTGGCGGAGGTCTCCTCGAGCTGCGCCGCCTGCAGGCGGCGCTCCGTACAATCGCGGGTGATCTTGGCGAACCCGACAAGGTGGCCTCCGTCGTCGTGGATCGCGTCGATCACGACATGCGCCCAGAAGCGGGTGCCGTCCTTGCGCAGGCGCCAGCCCTCGGCCTCGAACCGTCCTTCCCGGCGGGCGATCTCCAGGTTGAGATGCGGGACGCCGCGGGCGCGCTCGTCCCTGGCATAGAAGCACGAGAAGTGCCGCCCGACGATCTCCTCGGCCCGGTAGCCCTTGGCGCGCTCGGCCCCCGCGTTCCAGTTGGTGATCTCCCCTTGCGGATCGAGCATGTAGATCGCGTAGTCGGTCACGCCTTGCACGAGCAGGCGGTACATCAGGTTCGCGTCATGCGCGTTGCAGTCGGCGGCGGCGGCCATGATATCGGGTCCTTTTGGAAGCCCGATTGGACCACAGGACTGGTAGACGGTTCGGTTACGGTGGAGTCGAACGGATGCCGGGCAGGCGGCTCGATTGATGAAAATCTGTCCCGCCTCCTGGGCCAGCAATCAACGCTCGCGCAAAAATCGCTACGATAGTTCCGCCCTCTCCCGGCCGGTCCTGCATGGAGGGATGCGGGGGCGCAATGGCGGCTTGCAGGGGCGGGCGGCGCTGGTTGACCCCTCGCAGCGGCTCCCCTATTGCGGGCCACGCCTCCCCGAACTCGGCCCTCGTGCCCTGCCCGCGGCGGATGCGAGCGCGTAGCTCAGCTGGTAGAGCAACGGACTTTTAATCTGTAGGTCCTGGGTTCGAGTCCCAGCGCGCTCACCAATATCTTCAATGAGTTAGCAGGCGACACGGCTCCTGGTTCGAGAGTCGTGTCCGCACTGTGTCCGCATTCGGAGCAGCGGCAGAGTTCGGTCATACGGACGCCGGTTGATGCGCTCGATCTCAGTGCTGTCGGTTTCTGGGAGGTGTCCATCAAGGCGGAAGATGCGGAAACCCGCCTTGAGCGCTCCGGCCATGGTGCAATTAATTGCACGAGTGCTCCTGGCAGCGTCTCAGTCAGCCGTCAGCCACAACTGAACCTTGGCTCCCAGTCGAGAAGCAGACGTTCCGCCTTGCGCCCATAGTTGCCATTCAGCCGACCCGGACGGCTTCTCGAAAGCTGCCATTCGTCGATTGAGCGTTATGGTGGAGATGCGCAGGGTCAAGGTCGCAGCAGCGCCAGCGCTTGCTCTGCTGCGGTCAGCCCAGAGGCATGTGCTCCGCGGGCCGTAGTGAAGGCGTCGGGCGAGGTGGCTTCGCCCGCGAAGAAGAGGCGATCGTTGACCGGCGCGGCCAGAACCGCCCGCTGCCCTGCAGATCCAGGTCGTGCGACGGCGTACGAGCCGCCGATCGTGGGCATATTACCCCACGTGGTGCAGACCAACAGTCGAGCCCTCTTTCGAAAGCCCTCGCCGAGAAGAGCCACGAGTTCGTCGAGCGCAAAGGCCTCGGCGGCAGCGTCGCCCTCCTTCTCAAGCGCCCGAGCCAGCGTGCCGCCGAAGTAGCCCTCGATCACTGGGCGGCCGAAGGGACGAAGATGGTAGGCTCCGGTTCGACTTGCCCGAGGGTTGCCGATCAGGTGGGCATCCTTCGGGAACTCCTCCGGCGTGTCGAGCCGCAGGAACACCTTGTTGGCGAGGCCGAGAGGCAGTCCTTGCGCTGCCGCGACCTTGTCCGGCAAGGGCGGATCGAAGCGGACGGCCTCCGCTGCCAGCACGTTCGTCGGCACGGTCACGATCGCGGCCCGCGCGCGCAAGGTCCCGCGCGCGGTCTCCAGCCAAACCTGGCCGGCCCAGCCGTGGTCGATCTTCGAGACGGGCGCGTTCAAGGCGATC
>NZ_BJZU01000127.1 GCF_007992195.1 Methylobacterium oxalidis
CGAGGGCGGAACCGGCAAGCGCGATTCCGGCGAGGGCGGTGGCGCCCCGAAGCATGGCCTTCATGATCTGGTCCTCTACTCGTGTGGTGCCGGCGGCCTTTGCGGCCCCTTGTCCGGCACGAGTTCCCCGTCTTATGCGAGCGATCCCAGGGATGCTGTTGCAGTGCGACAACGCCGACCGCGTCGAACGCGGCCCCTTTGTGGCGATGGTCGCCTCATTCTTTCCCTGGCATCTTGACCGTAAAACGCGCTTCCACGGCCAAGGTTCAATCACGGCCACGCTTTTTCTGACCCGGCGCATTGACAAAATGTCGCACCCCGGGCCGCCAATTGTGGCGGTTCAGGGGGCGAGGGCGATGGCGGAAATCAGCCTTCCGTAATCCGTCTCGCCGCGGTGCGTGGTGCGGCGGAAGCTGTGGAAGCGCTGCGGGTCGGCGTAGGTGCAGGGCCCGAGCGCGCTCGCCCGCGCCACGCCGGCCTCCCGCAGCCGCTCCAGGATGAAGCCCGGCAGGTCGAACTGGGCGTGGCCCTCCCGCGCGCCGGCCGCGAGGAAGCGCTCGCCCCCCGGCGCCTCCCGGCCGAACCGGGCGATGAAGTCCGGCCCGACCTCGTAGGAGCCTTGCGCGATGGTCGGCCCGAGCACCGCGACGATGCGGCCGCGCTCCGCCCCGAGGGCCTCCATGGCCGAGACGGTGGCGGCGACGACGCCGCCGAGGGCGCCCTTCCAGCCCGCGTGGGCGGCCCCGACCACCCGGTTCTCCGGGTCGGCGAACAGGATCGGCCCGCAATCGGCCGTGGCGATGCCGAGTGCGAGGCCCGGCACGCGCGTGACCATGGCGTCCGCCTTCGGCCGCTCGGCGAGCGGGTAGGGCGCCTCCACCGTCACCACGTCGGCCGAGTGCACCTGGTAGAGGCTGACGAGCCGCCCCTCGGCCAGCCCGAGATGGGCGCACATCCGGGCCCGGTTCTCGGCCACGCGCTCGGGCGCGTCGCTGGAGCCGAGCCCGCCGTTCAGCGAGGCGAAGACGCCCTCCGAGACGCCGCCCTCGCGGGTGAAGAAGGCGTGGCGGATCGCCGGGAAGGGCTTCAGCTCGGGCGCTTCGAGGAACATCGCGGGACTCCGGTTCGGGCGTCGCGGCCCCGGGGCGTCGGGAGGGCTGCTGCGGGTTCGATAGCGCACCGGCGGGGGCGAGACGATGGCGGCCCGGCCGACGCCCGCCCGAGACCTGCAGAACGAGCCTTTGCAGAACGAGACCTGCAGAACGAGCCTTGCGGAACGAGACCTGCAAAATCGGTCTGGATCGCGCCCCCGCCCGGCCTCCGGGCGCTGGCATGCCAGGAAGCGCGGATCTAAGCTCGCTCCGGTACCGGATGGAACCCGGGAGGCGCGACCGACTTTGCCTCCCGCTCTCACGGCGGCACCCGTTCCGGCGGGCGCCGCTCCAGTTCGAGGAAGGATGATGGCTCAGCAGATCCAGCCCGACCGTCCCATCTGGCCCTCGGTCCCCGAATCGGGGCTCCCGCCCCTGCGCGCGCCCCGCGACGCCGAGACCGACCGCGCGCGCCCCGCGGCGCCCGGCCTTGGCCGCCCGCTGCCGTCCGAGCCGCAGGGCCAGTCGGTCCGCGTCGCGGCGCCCGAGGGCTTCGGCTCCTTCGAGAGCTGAGGCGGGCGGCGGCCCCGGCCGCCCCACAATGACGACCCACGGGGCGGCCTCGGCCGCCCCTTCCCATTCGTGACTCGTCGGCGGCCTCGGCCGCCCCTTCCATTCGTGGCTCGTCGGCGGCCTCGGCCGCCCCTTTCCATTCGCGACTCGTCGGCGGCTTCGGCCGCCCCGTCCCGTTCGTGGACCCGTCGGCGGACCCGCCCGGCCGGCTCAGGTCTCGGGCAGGCCGGGCAGGGGGCCGAGGTCCGGCGCGCTCACCGCCATCACCTTGAACAGCCGTCCCATCCCGGTCGCGGCAGGATCCGTCAGGCGCGAGACGGCCGCGTCGATCGCCGCGGCTTGAGCCGGGCTCGCCCCGCGCTTCAGCCGCTCGGCCCGAGCCGTGAGGCCGAGCGCCAGCAGGAAGTCGCGCTGCTCCACCGGGCCGTGCACGCGCGCGCCGGCCCCGCGGGCGGCGAGCGCCAGGGCCGCGAAATCCACGTGCGCGGTCAGGTCCGCCTCGCCCGGCGCCGCGAGCGGGTCGGCGAAGCGGTGGCGCGCGAGCGCCTGCAGCGTGTCGCCGAAGCCCGGCCCCGCATGCCCGTAATCGATCAGGAGCAGCGCGCCGCCGGAGCGGGTCAGCCGGGCGGCCAGCGCCCGCATCACCTCGAGGGCGGCCGAGGGCAGCGTCAGCAGCGCGCCGTCCGGCGCCTCGGCGGCGATGCCGGGCTCGGGGTCGGGCGCGAGGCCGAAGCGCAAGGCCCCCTCGGGCGAGAGGCCGACGAGGCGCTCGCACCAGCCCCGCCCGGTCCTGGCGAACTGGCGCACGGGCAGGCAGTCGAAGA
Source organism: Methylobacterium oxalidis (assembly GCF_007992195.1). Lineage (GTDB taxonomy): Bacteria > Pseudomonadota > Alphaproteobacteria > Rhizobiales > Beijerinckiaceae > Methylobacterium > Methylobacterium oxalidis. Next base: position 2,489 of record NZ_BJZU01000127.1, read on the forward strand.
ACTCGTTGGCGATCACGATCGCCGGGCCGTCCGGCACCCCGTCGAGGCCGTCGTGCCAAATGGGGCCGAGACCTGCGGGGCCGCGACCTTCGTGTCCGCAACCCGCGAGCGCCGCCGCCTGGGCCGCCCGCAGCGGCGGGCTCGTCTCCACGAGGTGGAGGTCGAACGCCGCGCCGGGCGCGGCCGCGCCGATGGCCCGCAGGGCGTCCGCCATCAGGGTGCCGCGGCCGGGGCCGAGCTCGACGAGGAGCGGGCGGGCGGCCGGGTCCATCCGGCCGAGGATCGAGGCGGCCCAGAGGCCGATCAGCTCCCCGAACATCTGGCTGATCTCGGGGGCGGTGGTGAAGTCGCCGCGCCGGCCCAGCGGGTCGCGGGTCCGGTAGTAGCCGTGGACCGGGTGGCCGAGGCACAGGCTCATGTAGCGGTCGATGCCGATCGGCCCCGTCTGGCGGATCAGCAGCGCGATCTCCTCACCGAGCGGGGTCACGCCTTCACCGGGGCGTCGCCGGCCTCCTCCGCCGGCCGGCGCGGCCGCGTGTGGCCGCGGGCCGCGAGCACGATGTAGGCGAGGCCGACGAGCGCCATCGGCAGGCAGAGCAGCATGCCCATGGTGACGCCGCCGCCGAGCGGCCCGAGATCGGTGCCGAACAGGTAGCCGAGCTGCCGGTCGGGCTCGCGGAAGAACTCGCAGACCGTCCGGGCCAGCGCGTAGCCGAGCACGAAGATGCCGCCGAGGAGGCCGGGCTTGCGGAAGCCGAAGCGGCGCACGCTGAGCGCCATCACGGCGAAGAGCAGCAGCCCTTCGGTCACCGCCTCGTAGAGCTGGCTCGGGTGGCGGGGCAGGGGGCCGCCCGTGGGGAAGACGACCGCGTACGGGAAGTCGGGGGCGATCCGCCCCCAGAGCTCCCCGTTCACGAAATTGGCGATGCGCCCGAAGAACAGGCCGATCGGCACCACCACCGCGGCGATGTCGAGCAGCGTGTAGCCGTTGAGCCGCCGGGCACGGGCGAAGAGCAGCATCGCCAGGATCGCCCCGAGGAAGCCGCCGTGGAACGACATGCCGCCGTTGCGGATCGCGAAGATCTCGATCGGGTCGGCGAGGTACATCGGCAGATTGTAGAAGAGCACGTAGCCGAGGCGCCCGCCGAGCACGACGCCGAGCGCCACCCAGACGATCAGGTCGTCGATGTCGTTGAGCGTCGGGCGGCGCACCACGCCCCAGAGCCCGTCCGCCATCACGAGGCGGCGCGCGTAGTACCAGCCGCCGACGAGCCCGGCGATGTAGGCGAGCGCGTACCACTTGATGGTGATCGGCCCGATGGCGACGGCCACCGGGTCGATCGCCGGGAAGGGCAGGGCGAGGAGCGGCGGCATCCCAGCGGACTCCGGTTTCGGACAGGGCGCATTGGACGCGCGGGCCTTCGCGCGTCAACCCTCGGGGGCCCGCCTCGGGGCCCGAGCGCGGGCTGCGCCGATCCGCCCCGGCGCCGGGCGGAACCGGCCGGACGGGGCGGTGTTCCCCCCGGCATCCCGGCCCCGGACCGATCCCGGCACCACCGCCCGACACCACGCAAGGACCGCCCGATGACGCTCGGCCGCCCCCTCCTGGCCCTGACCCTCGCCGCCCCCGTCCTCTGTCCGCTCCCGGCCCTCGCCCAGGCCCTCAACAACCCGGGCACGGCGACGATCGAGGCCAACGTCGTCAAGGCGGCGCCGCTGCCCGCGAGCCCGGAGAACATCGCCTCGCTCAAGCTGCCCGCGGGCTTCGTCATCGAGACGTTCGCCGAGGGGCTCGGCAAGCCCCGCGTCATCGTGGTGGCGCCGGACGGCGCGCTCTACGTCAGCGACCGGGACGCCGGCACGGTCACGCGGATCGACCCGGCCAAGCCCTCCGAGCCGCAGGTGGTGCTGCGCAAGCGGGACGTGCACGGCCTCGCGCTCCACGAGGGCCGCCTGTTCTACGTCACGGTGCGGTCGGTCTACAGCGCGCCCCTCAACAAGGACGGGGCGCTGGGCCCCGAGACGGAGATCGCCGCGAACCTGCCGGACGCGGGCCAGCACCCGAACCGCACCATCGCCTTCGGGCCGGACGGGATGCTCTACGCGAGCCTCGGCTCCACCTGCAACGAGTGCGAGGAGCGCAATCCCGAGAACGCCACGATGGTGCGGATGCGGCCGGACGGGAGCGGGCGCGAGATCGTGGCCTCGGGCCTGCGCAACACGATCGGCTTCGACTGGCAGCCGCAGACCAAGGCCCTCTACGGCTGGGACGACGGCGTCGACTGGCTCGGCGACGACCAGCAGCCGGAGGAGTTCAACCGCATCGAGGCGGGCAAGGCGTACGGCTGGCCCTACATCTTCGGCCCTGGCATGAAGAACCTCTACCGGGAGCCGCCGAAGGGCACCCTGGAGGATTGGGACAAGGCGAGCGAGCGCCCGCTCCTGACCTGGACGGCCCACGCCTCCTCCATGCAGATGGTGTTCTACGACGCGGGCCAGTTCCCGAAGGAGTACCGCGGCGACGCCTTCGTCACGATGCACGGCTCGTGGAACCGCAAGCCCCCGAGCGGCTACGAGGTGCTGCGGGTGCGCTTCGAGAACGGCGAGCCGCGCTCGGTCGAGCCGTTCGTCACGGGCTTCCTGAAGGAGGGCGGCCCGAGCGGCTGGTCCCGCTTCGCCCGCCCCTTCGGCCTCGCCGTCGCCAAGGACGGCAGCCTCTACCTCGGCGACGACCAGCACGGGATCATCTACCGGATCAGCTACCGGGGCTGAGGCCGCCGCGCAGTTCGGAAGAGTGAACATCGCGCGGGAAGGTTGTACTGCCAATCGCTGAGGAGCGCGTGATCTTCTCAGAACCTGAGACGACCACTGACTAACGATAAGATTCTGTGGCAAACATCGTTACGAATATTTTCGTATTTGTGCTACTGAGCGACGCAAGGCACAAAATCGAACTTGTCTGCCCATGCACCGGTGGCATTTGCAACCCGTGAGACGCTACCTGAAAATTGCTGTCGTCTCGACTGCCATCATCGGTGCTTTGTCTCTTGGCATCCTATTCGTGATGCTCGTCATGACAGCGGTCGAAATCAATCGTCATATCGATCGATGCGCGGATACGAGTCACGACGATTATATATGGGATGACGCGGAGCGGCGGAAGGTTTGTGATAATGATGCTCCAAGCTCCGCTCCGCAGCATTGATCCCCACCAGCATTCCGCCTCGTAGACGCGAACGTCCGACAGGAAGCCGAAACCGGCCGCCTCCGCCACTTGAGGCTTCCGGACAATTCCTTCGATGACGCCACGGCGCGGGCGCCATCTCAGGATGAGGCTCCGGATCAGAAGAGGTTGCGGCGATCCGCGAGCGGGGGCCCGCGCCTCACTGCGTCCGGCGCCCGAACGAGACCGCGTAGGCCTGGACGCGGGCGTCGATCAGCGGGTCGTCCGAGACCTCGATCCCGTCCGTCAGGGCGTTCGGCATGAACAGAAGCGCCTTCTCGGCACTCGCGCTGTCGGGCACAGCCTTCGTCACCGTCAGGGTGCCGAGATCGACCGTGCGGCGGTCGTCGGGCCAGGGCTTCGTGGCGTCGCTCGTCGGGTCGCCGTCCTGCGCGAGCTGGGCGAGCACCCGGAACTCGGCGGGCCCCTTGGCGAGGCGCGGGCCGATCTCCTCGGTCAGGTAGTTCGGGGCGCGCGCCTTCGCCTCGTCCTCGCTCAGGATCTCCTCGCCCTGCACGGGCACGAAGCGGTAGCGGAAGGGCTGGCGCTTGCCGTCCTTGTCCACGAAGACGAAGGCGTTGACGCCGTTGTAGGTCTGGCGGGCGAAGCTCGTCGGGCTCCTGGCCGTGCCGCCGGCCGCGGCCGCGGCCGGGTGGCTCTGGGCGAAGGTCTCTAGCGGCGTCGGGTGCGGCGCGTCCGGCCCGCTCTTGCCGGCGGCGATCAGCAGGTCGCGGAACTCCTCGCCCGTGGCGACGGGGAAGAACTTCAGCGCGTTCACGACGACGTCCATCTCGGAGCCGTCGGCGAGCTTGAACTTCACGGCCAGGCCGTGCGGGTTGGCCTGGACCGAGCCGTCGGGGATCGTCGGCACGCCGGTGGCGTCCGAGAAGCGGACGGTGACGGGCACGGCCGGGCCCGCGAACACGGACGCCGTGCTGAGCTTGGCGCCCTCGGGCGAGGGCGTGAAGCTCCCTTCCGCCACAACGCCCTTGGCGTGGTTGGCGCGGAAGCCCGGATGCTTGCCGAACAGCGCGTTCATGGCGTCGACCGTCTGCTCGGCCGTGGTCGCCGCCTCCTGCGCGCGCAGCCCGCCCGGCCAGAACGCGCCGGACCAGGCCGCGCCGAGCGCGGTTCCGAACGCGAGGCCGAGCGCGAGAGCGCGGGCAAATCCTCTGTGCGTCATCCTGAATCCTCTCGGATCTCGCGCGCCCCGGAACCCGCCCGAAGCGTCGCCGTGCCAAGCGCCGAGTTCTGGCAGAAGATCGATTGGGCGCAAGCGGATTCGTGCTTCGGCCGTGCTGCAGGTCGTTTCCGGCCGGCACATCCGAGAACGGTGAGGTGCCGGCATTCAGCCAAGCGGCATGAAGTGACCGCATCGCCCTCCGGAGCGGACCTTCGCCGACCGGGTGTTATGGAGCGCGGTCTGCTGGGAAGCGGGCCAGCTTGCGCGTTCGCCGGTCACCCATCCTCCCTGAGGCTGAGGAGAAGCGAGCGGTGGGCCCGCGCAATGGTGAGGGTGCGGGCGGTCTCGGCCAGCAATTGCTGGGCGTGCGCCAGCACCTCCTCACCCCCAGCCAACCCGGCCCGCAGATCGACCTGCCGCGCCTGGCGCTGCTCGGCTCCGGCGACTTGGCGGCCTGCGCGTTCGAGGCGCCTCGATCGGGCCGGTCACCTGCCGCCCTTCCGGCGTGCGGCGAGCGGCAGCTCGATGGAGCAGCGCAGCTCCGTCTCAGCGAGATCGTAGCGCCCGTTGCCGCCGAGCACGTAGGGCAACGCCCGCTCGATCAGCTCGCGGTCGTAGCCGCGTCGGACTGAAGCCTCCTCGTGCGCGGAGCCGAGACGTTCCTCGACCCAGTCCAGCACCAGCCGGCGGCCTTCATCGAGGGCGTCGACCCGCCACGTCACCGTGAGGCGGCCGTGCTCGCTGGCGAGCGCACCGTAGCGGCTGGCGGTGGTGATCAGCTCGTACAGCGCCAGGGCGAAGGTCTGCACCACCGCCTTGCGGATGCTCACCTCCGGCCCCTCCACCACGACGCGATCCCGCAGGGCGGGCCCGACCAGGTCGAACTCGGTCTCGATCAGAGAGCGCAGGGTGATCGGCTCCTGATCGTAGCGGGAGAGCAGGCCCTGCACCCGCGAGAGCGCGCCGAGCTGACCCGTGAACTGCTCCCGGAACGCCTCGCTCGGGTGGGTTCGCCGCATGGTCTGGTTGGCGAGCGAGCGCACGACGGCGATGAGGTTGCGGGTGCGGTGCTGCAACTCGGCGGACATGTCCGCCTGCTGCTCGCGGAGCCGGAACAGCTCGCCCTCGGGGCTGTCCGGCTCTGGCAGGTTCGAGCCCCTGACGGAGGTCCGATCAAGCTGCCGCTGAGGATCGGAGGCGTAGCTCGTCGCCCGCAGGATCTGCCACGACAGCGCCAGGGACGCGCGGCTGCGCTCGATCAGGTCTCGATCTTCGACGGTGGATCGACTGGCCCGGAAGAACGCAGGGATGGGCGGGACGACGGCTTCGTTCATCCGACCCGTCTGCCCGCTTTTCGCGAAGGGCGCCCTCACTTGGGTCGAACTTTGCGGGCCTGCGACACCGGGGCCTCAGCAGGTTTGCCGGTCACCAGCGGCTCGGTTCGCTCCAGCAACTCGCGGGACCTCTCGATGGCCTCCCGTGAGGTCTCGATCAGCAATCTGTCGAGATGGCCGCTCGGCAGTCGCCTGTAGGTAGGATCGCCCATGACGGCACTCTCGCGATGCAGGCGGGAGTACACGTCACTCTCGGTCACCAGCGCCTACGGGTTCGGATCGGCTGGTGATGGCACCACCCTGCGCCTGCTTGCAGCGGAAGTCCAAGCGAGGCGGCGCAGATTTCTCGCAAGCCTGCGGCCAGCGTTCCGACAGGCTTGCCCTGACGGAACGTTCCAGGCGGCCCGCCAACCCATTCCGAACGAATGGGTCCAGCCTTCTGGAACGCCTCGGTCCTTGCCGTCTCCGAACCCGTTGGAGCAGCCAAGCCCACCTGCCGTCATTGGCAGGTCTGCCGCGAAGGTCCGCTATGCCTCCCCCAGCGGCCCGCCCCTGACATCGGATCGAATGGCTCCTCAGGGTCGATCGCAGCCGTCCGTTCGCTGTCGCTTCAAACCGAGGCGGCGACCCCGCCCTCACCCTGCCGCGCGCAACACCAAGATCCCGTGCCCGTCCGGCCCCGCGGCGTAGGCGGCCGAGCCGTCGTCCGAGAGGGCGGCGGCGTGGCCCTGCGCCCGCAAAGCCGCCGCGAGGCCGGCCGGATCGGCGGCCGAGACGACGAGCCGGGTGCTCGCCCGGTCCCGCGGCCCGGGAGGCGGCCCGGCGGGCGGGTGCGCGGCCGGGCGCCGGTAGTGGAGCAATTCGACGTGCGGGGTGGGGCGGGGCGGCGCGAGGCCGATCACGTCGACCTCCGGGTCCGGCACGCCGTCGAGGCGCTCCTGCTCGGGGCCGCGGTTGAGGCCCCGCTCCGAGACCGCGAGGCCGAGCGGCCCGGTGAAGAAGCCGAGCGCCGCCGCGAGGTCGCTCACCGTCAGGGCCGAGTGGTCGATGCCGAGGAACAGGCCCGGCGCGTCGGCCCAGCGCGCGGCGGCGGGCCCGTCCGGGAAGTGGATCAACTCGACCGGGTGCCCGTCCGGGTCGCGGAACTTGTAGGCGGTCACGCCGCCGGAGGATGCGGGCAGGCGCTGCGGGCCGCCCCGGCTGATCGGCTCCGGCCCGGCCGGGCCGAGCCGCGCCATCGCCGCGCCCATGTCGCGCACGGGAATCGCCACGTGCTGGAAGATCGGGTCGGTGGCGGCCCGCGCCCCCGGGTAGGGCCGGCCCGGCGGATCGACGGCGAGGAGGTCGATCCCCTGGCCGCCGAGCCGCATCCGCAATCGCCTCGCGCGGGCACCGCGCAGGCCCATCGCCTCGAGGAGCGGCGGCGGCACCGGCTCGGGGGCGCCCGCGGCCGCGAAGCCGAGCCCGTCCCGGTAGAATGCCGCCGCGCGGTCGAGATCCGCCACGGTGCGGCTGACGCCGAGGAGGGCGCTGATCCCGCTCACAGGAGCCGGGCCCCGCGCACGTTGACGTAGATCGCGTAGACGCTGTGCGAGGCGCACAGGAACAGGCGGCTGAGGCTCCGCCCGCCGAAGGCGAGGTTCGAGACCGTGGAGGGCACGAGGATCCGGCCGAGCAGGGTGCCGAAGGGGTCGATGCAGTGCACGCCGTCGCCGGCACTCGACCACAGGTTGCCGTGCTCGTCGCAGCGGAAGCCGTCCGCGTAGCCGGGCTCCACTTTGTGGAAGACGCGGCCTCCGCTCAAGGCCATCTCGCCCGCCTCGAAGACGCGGATGTGCTGCACCGGGTTCTCGGCGAATTGCAGCCCGCTCTCGGAGACGTAGAGTCGACGCTCGTCCGGCGAGAAGCAGAGCCCGTTCGGCCCCTCGAAATCGTCGGCGACGACGCTGAGCGCGCCCTCCCGCGGGTCGAGCCGGTACACGGCGGCGGGCAGCTCCGATTCCTGCTTGCCGCCCTCGTAGTCGGTCTGGATGCCGTAGGGCGGGTCGGTGAACCAGATCGTCCCGTCCGAGCGGCAGACGATGTCGTTGGGCGAGTTCAGGCGCTTGCCGCGGTAGCGGTCGGCCAGCACCGTCACGCGCCCGTCGAGCTCGGTCCGGGTGACGCAGCGGCCCCGGTGCGAGCAGGAGAGGAGCCGCCCCTCGCGGTCGCGGGCGTGCCCGTTCTCGAAGTTCGCCGGCTGCCGGAACACGCTGAGGCCGCCCGATTCGCTCCAGCGCATGACGCGGTCGTTCGGAACATCGCTGAACAGGAGTTCGTCCCGGTCCGCGAACCAGACCGGCCCCTCGCTCCAGCGGAACCCCTCAGCCAGCCGCTCCAGAGGTGCGTTGGGCATCACGAAGTGCCGGAAGCGGGCGTCGTGATACGCGAACATCTCCATTGTCCCGCCCCTCAGCGGAAGCGGCCGGGCTGCCCGACCGTCGGCGCCTCGTCCTCGATCTGCACCACCATCAGCACGGCGGGCTCGTCGCCGACCGTGCCGGAAAGGTGCCCCGTGCGGCCTCGCGCGTCGGGGCGGGTGTTCTGGTCCTCGCCGAAGGAGAGTTCGCCGGGGCCCATCTCGACGCGCGTGCCGTCGAGCGTCTCGACGAACCAGCGGCCCGACAGGGGCACGATCCACTGCGGCTTGGGGTTCTCGTGCCACTGCCCGACCCAGCCGACCGGCTGCACGGTGACCATCACGGTCGATTTGTGCGTCCGCCGGGTCCCCTGCCACTGCGGGTCGGCGGGCGGCTTCATGCTCCTCAGGTCGAACTCGGTGAGCCAGAACCGGTCCTGGTGGCTGACGCCCTCCGCGTCCGTCCAGACGTGCCAGTAGGGCACTTTCGGCTTGGCCTCCGTCATCGCCGCTCTCCGGTCCTCAGGGTGTGGTGACGGAACGCGCGAGCTCGGCCGGGGCTGCCTGCGGGCCCGAGGCGAGCGGGTGCCCGATCACCGCGGAGGCCGGCGCGTAGCTGCCGCCGAGCGTCACGAGGAGGAGGCCGCCGACGAGGCCGAAATTCTTCCAGAAATCCCAGAAATGGGCGTTGCCCTCGCCCTTCCTCGACCAGAAGCCCGGGAACTCCCAGAAGCGGTGGAAGAGAATCGCCGTGACGGCGCAGAACCCGGCCAGGACGAACGCGGCGATCCGATCGTAATAGCCGGTCACGATGCAGATCGGCGCCACGATCTCGACGATGGTTCCGAGCACCAGCATCAGTGCAGCCCCGGGCAGCGGGCCGGACGATGCCTGCTTCATCGCGTCGTCCCAGTGCATGATCTTGTCGAGCGCGCTGAAGGGGAACAGGACGACGAGGCAGATCTTGGCGAGCAGGGGGCCGGCGGCGAGGTCGAGCCAGGTCATCGGGAATCCTGTCTTCTTCGGAGACGGGCGCCTTGTGAACGCCCACGCTTGCACCGGGTTGCGGCCGATCGCAGCCCTGTGTGCGGTGGGGGACGGAGGCCCGGACCGTCACCGAAACGTGATGATGTTGCGCCGCGGAACAGCGCGGGCACGGCTACGTTGGCGGCTCGCTGGGCCCGAGGCTGGAGGCGTGCCATGGCGGACGAGCGTTACGACGTCATCATCATCGGCAGCGGCCCCGGCGGCGGCTCGGTGTTCCACCGCCTCGCCCGGACCGGCAAGCGCGTCCTGCTCCTCGAGCGCGGCGACTATCTCCCCCGAAGCCAGGACAATTGGAACGCGCGGACCGTGTTCGTCGACGGCGCCTACCAGGCCCGGGAGACGTGGTACGGCGGCGACGGGCGCACCTTCAGCCCGGCCCTGCACTACTACGTCGGCGGCAACTCGAAGGTCTACGGCGCGGCCCTGCTCCGCCTGCGCGAGGAGGATTTCGGCGAGGTCCGCCACGTCGACGGGATCTCGCCGGCCTGGCCCGTCTCCTACGCCGCGTTCGAGCCCTACTACCTCGCCGCCGAGCGGCTGTTCAGCGTCCACGGCAACCGGGGCGAGGACCCCACCGAGCCCTGGTCGAGCGGGCCCTACGACCATCCCGGCGTCGCCCACGAGCCGCGCATCCAGAAGCTCTCGGACGATTGGGCCAAGGTGGGCCTGCACCCGTTCCACCTGCCGCTCGGCATCCGCCTCGACGAGCGCGAGGGCAGGCCGACACCGACCAGCATCTGCATCCGCTGCGACGCGTTCGACGGCTTCCCCTGCCTCCTCAACGGCAAGGCCGACGCCCAGGTGATGACGGTCGACCCGACGCTCGCCGCCCACCCCAACGCGACGCTCCTGACGAACGCCTACGTCTCGAGGCTCGAGACGGACCCGTCCGGCCGCACCGTCACGGGCGTGCACGTCACCCGCGAGGGCCGGGAGGCGTGCTACGCCGCCGACATCGTGGTGGTGGCCTGCGGCGCGCTCTCATCGGCGCTCCTGTTCCTGCGCTCGGCCGGGGGCGCCCATCCGAACGGGCTCGCCAACGGCTCGGATCAGGTCGGCCGCAACTACATGCGCCACAACATGTCGGTGCTGATGGCCCTCTCGAAGGAGGTCAACGACACCGTCTTCCAGAAGACGCTCGCGGTCTCGGACTTCTACTTCGCGTCGGAGGCGTGGGAATACCCGATGGGCCTGATCCAGATGTGCGCCAAGACCCATCCGGACCAGATCCGCGGCGAGGAATTCCCGAAATGGACGGGCTTCCTCCCGGACGCGCCCTTCGACATGGTGGCGCGCCACGCGATGGATTTCTGGCTGCAGAGCGAGGACCTGCCCCACCCGGACAACCGGGTGACGCTCGACCGGCAGGGCCGCACGATCCTCGACATCCGCCAGACGAACCGGGAGGCGCACGACCGCCTGCGGGACAAGCTCTCGGACCTGCTCAGGCCGGGCGGCGCCTACACCTACCTGTTCGAGCGCTCGCTCTACCTCGGCAAGAACATCCCGCTGAGCGGCACCGCGCACCAGGCCGGGACACTGCGCTTCGGGCCGGACCCCCGCTCGTCCGTCCTCGACCTCGATTGCCGGGCGCACGAGGTCGACAACCTCTACGTCACCGACGCGAGCTTCTTCCCCTCGATCGGCGCCGTGAACCCCACGCTCACCATCATCGCCAATGCCCTGAGGGTGGCCGACCGCATCGCGGAGCGCCTGGGCTAGCGGGTCCGCCTCGGCATCCGAAAGGGCAGCATGAGCCGCACCAGGGGATTGCGGAAGCGCGCGAGAGACAGGCTCTCATGGACCGCCTGCACGGGCTCGCCGGCGAGCGTCGAGGCCAGCAGCGAGCGCGCGTAGAACGGCGTGTCCTCGAAGGTCCTGAGCACCCGCGAGCGCCCGTCGTCGCTGCGCGTCTCGCGGGGGATGCGCCAGAGCCCGGTCGACGGCAGGGCGGCGGGCAGCGGCGGCCGGATGTCCCGGCGGGCGCCCGTGCGGTCGAAGCGCAGCGACAGGTTCTGGCCCGAGCCGTCGCGGCGGCGCACGTCGTAGAGGATGGCCGCCCCGTCCGAGAGGTCCGCCCGACACCACGTCCAGCTCGCGAAGGCGTCCTCAAGCGCCCCGTCACCGTGGTTGGTGTCGAAATAGGCCGTGCCCCGCCACGTCAGCCCGGGCTCCGCGAGGTCGACCTCGACGGGCGAGGAGGGCGCCATCGGCCACCACCGGTGCTCGCCCGCGGCATCGAGGGTGAAGGGCCCCTGCGTGAAGCTTCCGGGATGGAGCCGCACGGTGCCGCGCACCCGCGACGGGAGCGGCGCCGTCATCTCGTCGATCCGCACGGTCAGGGAGGTCCCGTCCCACTCCATCGCGCTCGGGCCGATGCGGATGTGGTCGGCGTCCCGCGAGAGCGCCGCGCGGCCGCGCTCGGTCATGCAGAACCGGCCCGGGCGGCCGTAGAGCACGACGTTGAGCGCGCAGTGGTCGAACGGGTCTCGCGCGGGGTCCCAGGCGTAGTAGGGCGAGAACACGCTGCCGATGAAGGCGATCAGGGTCAGCCCGTGGGCCCCGTCCTCGCTCAGCGCGTCGACATACCACCAGACATAGCCGCCGCGCCCGACCGGGGTGTCGAAGCGCGGCCGAGATCCCGCAGGATGCGGTCCGCCGCGATCCGGCCCGACTGCGCCGCCATCGGCACCCCCGGGCCCGGATGGACGCTGCCCCCCGCCAGATAGAGCCCCGGCAGGGCCGTGCGCGCCCCCGGGCGCCGGAACGTCGCCGCCCAGCCCTTCGAGGCCCGCCCGTAGAGCGCCCCCCCTGTCCCGGGGAAGAGGTCCGCGAAGCCCGAGGGCGTCGTCGTCACGGTCCCGGGCTCCGGCCTGAGCGTCAGCCCGCAGGCCGACAGGCGCTCCCGCATCGAGGTCTCGCATAGGTCGATCTCCTCCGAGGTGAGGGGTGTCTCGCCGCGCGCGGGCGCGTTGACGAGGCAGAGCAGGCGCTCCGGGCCGTCGGGCGCGGCGCTCGCGTCCGCCCTGTCCTGTGCGCAGACGTAGACGGTGGGGTCGGCGGGCAGCCGCCCGCGGCCGATCGCCTCGAACTCGGCCCGGTAGTCGCCCGAGAAGAACACGCTGTGGTGCGCGAGCGGGAAGCCCACCGGCCGCGCCGCCATGCAGAAGGTCACCGCCGAGAGCGAGCGCTCGCCTTCCGCTACGCCATCCGCCGCCCGGACAACCTCTGGCCCGAGCAGGCCGGCGGCGAGGGCCGAGACATCGGCGTTGACGACGACCCATTCGGCCGCGATCCGCTCGCCCGAGGCCGTGACCACACCCGAGACGCGACCGCCCTCGGCGAGAATCGCGGCGGCCGGCGTGCCGTAGCGGATGCGGGCCCCGTGCTCCGCTGCGAGTTCCGCGACCGCCCCGGCGAGGCGGCTCATGCCCCCCTCCACGTACCAGACGCCGGCCTGCTCCACGTGGGCGACGAGCATCAGGGTCGCGGGCGCGTCGAAGGGCGAGGATCCGCAATAGGTGGCATAGCGCCCGAACAGCTGGCGCAGGCGCGGGTCGCGGAAGTCGTCGCCGAGCGCACTCCAGAGCGTGGCGAAGGGCTGGATGCGCCAGAGGTCGGCCATGCCCCAGGGCCCGACCCGGAAGGCGAGGTCGATCGGGCTCGGACGCTCGCCGCGGATGAACGGACCCTCCAGGGTCCGGTAGACCGCCGCGGCGCGGGCGCAGAAGCGCCGGTAGCCGTCAGCCTCGCGCAGGCCCGCGAAGGCGGCGATGGCCTCCGCCGATTCGTCGATCGAGGCGAACAGGTCGAGCCGCTCGGTCCCGCTCCAGGCGTGCCGCGCGAGCAACTGCGCGGGCGAGAGCCGCACGCGTTCGTCGAGCCGCGCACCGGCTTCGGCGAAGATCTCCTCCAGGAACCAGCGCATCGTGAAGACGGTCGGGCCCGCCTCGACCGCCTGAGCCCCGACAGGCAGCGCGCGCATCTTGCCCCCCGGGGCGGCGGCGCGCTCCAGGAGCGTCACGTCGAGCCCGGCATGGGCGAGGCGCAGGGCCGCGACGAGGCCACCGATTCCCGCACCGATCACGACGACGCGCTCGCTCCGCACGGTCCCGGTCACTCCTCGTGTCGCTCGTTGCGGTCCGTCAGCCCGGCGTTGCTATTCGCCAGCACAAGTGTCAATATAAATAGACAGATTGCACCGACAATCCAGAAAGACATACGGGAGGTGCGGATGGATGCCGGCAGGCGGATTGAGCGGGCTCTCGACATGGCGGTCGCCCACGCGGAGGCACCTGGGGCGCCGCCCCGTCTCGCCGAGGCGATCCGGTACGCGGTCTTCCCCGGCGGGCACCGGATCCGCCCGCGCCTCTGCCTCGCGGTCGCCGCCGCCTGCGGCGACGACGATCCGGCCTCGGCGGACGCCGCAGCGGCGGCAATCGAGCTCCTGCACTGCGCCTCCCTCGTCCACGACGACCTGCCCTGCTTCGACGACGCGGCGATGCGTCGGCAGAAACCCTCGGTGCACGTGGCCTACGGCGAGCCCATCGCCGTGCTGACCGGCGACGCGCTGATCGTGCTCGCCTTCGAGACCCTGGCCCGGGGCACTGCGCTGCGGCCGGAGCGCCTCGCCGCTCTCGTCGGCCTCGTCGCCCGGGCGGTCGGCTCGCCCATGGGCATCGTGGCCGGACAGGCCTGGGAATCGGAGCCCGAAGTCGCCCTGTCGAATTACCAGCAGGCCAAGACCGGAGCGCTCTTCGCCGCCGCCACGGTGACGGGGGCTGCCGCCGCGGGCGCACCCTCCCTGCCGTGGCGCCTCCTCGGCGAGTGCCTCGGAGAGGCCTACCAAGTGGCCGACGACCTGCGCGACGTCGCCTGCCGCCAGGAGGAGATCGGCAAGCCGGCCGGACGCGACGCTACCCTCGGGCGGCCGAACGCGGCGCTCCTCCTCGGCATGGGCGGCGCCCTGGAACGGCTGCGGCGGCTCGCCCGCGAAGCGATCGAGGTGATCCCGGCCTGCCCCGGCGCCGACGCCCTGCGCGCCGAGATCGCGGCGCAGACGCGCCTGTTCCTGCCGGCGAGCCTGCAGCGGGCGGAGTTGCCGGCGTGAGGGGGCCCGCACCGCGATGAGCCCGCGGGCCGGCACGGCGCCCCCGCAGGGCGCGCCCGTGCAGAGCCTCGGCTGGCGCGAGCGCTGGCGCGCCTTCCGCAACGCGCGGGTGGCGAGCCCCGCCTTCCAGCGCTGGGCCGCCGGCTTCCCGCTGACCCGGGGGGTGGCGCGGCGCAACACCCGCGCCCTGTTCGACCTCTGCGCGGGCTTCGTCTACTCGCAGATCCTGTTCGCCTGCATCCGCCTCGACCTGTTCCGCACGCTGCAGGACGGCCCTCTTGCCGTCGAGGTGCTGTCGCCCCGCCTGCGGCTCGCGCCCGAGCGGGCGGAGCGCCTGCTCCGGGCGGCGGCCTCCCTGGGCCTCCTCTCCCGCCTGCCGGACGGGCGCTATGCCCTCGCGGATCTCGGCGCGGCACTGGTCGGGAATCCGTCCGTCGCCGCGATGGTCGAGCACCACGCCCTTCTCTACGAGGATCTGCGGGACCCCGTCGCCCTGCTGCGCGGGGAAGCGGGACCGACCCGGCTGTCCGGCTACTGGCCCTATGCCGAGGCGGACGATTCGGTCGCGCTCACCGCCGGCGCGGTGGCCGGCTACAGCGGGCTGATGGCGGCCTCGCAGGGGCTGATCGCCGAGGACGTGCTCGACGCCTACGGCTTCGGGCGCCACGCCTGCTTGATGGACGTCGGCGGCGGGGAGGGCGCCTTCCTGTCGGCGGCGGCCCGGCGCTGCCCCGACCTGCGCCTGATGCTTCTCGACCTGCCCTCGGTCGCCGAGCGCGCCCGCCACAGGTTCGCCGCGGAGGGGCTGGCCGACCGGATCGCCTGCCACGGCGGCAGCTTCCTCGACGGCGACCTGCCCCGCGGGGCAGACGTGATCAGCCTCGTGCGCATCGTCCACGACCACGACGACGGGGCCGCGATGCGCCTCCTGCGGGCCGCCTACGCCGCGCTGCCTCCAGGCGGCAGCCTCGTCATCGCCGAGCCGATGTCGGGCACGCCCGGGGCGGAGCCGATCGGCGACGCGTATTTCGGCTTCTACCTGCTCGCCATGGGCAGCGGCCGCGCGCGCAGCGCGGACGAGCTCGGCCGCATGCTGGCGGAGGCCGGCTTCACCGGCATCCGCACCCTGCGAACCCGCCGTCCCCTGCTCGCGTCGGCGGTTTCCGGATCACGTCCACCTGTGAATGTGTAAATATGTCTTGACGCATGTCTATGTCATTCTAGGATGACGGAAAGGGCAGAACGGAATCTGCCACCAAGGGCGGAGAGGCATCGGGCATGGACGCGACCGCCGTCGTTCTCGAGAGACCGGAGCAGCTGGCGCTCACGCGCCTGCCTCTGACGCCGGCCGGCGAGGGGGACGCGGTCGTCGCCGTCTCCTGGAACGGCATCTCCACCGGAACCGAGCGCCTGCTCTGGTCGGGCCGCATGCCGAGCTTCCCCGGCATGGGTTACCCGCTCGTCCCCGGCTACGAGTCCGTCGGCACCGTCATCGCGGCGCCGGAGGGTTCCGGGCTGGAGATCGGGCAGAGCGTGTTCGTGCCGGGGGCCCGGTGCTTCGGTGAGGTCCGGGGCCTGTTCGGCGGGGCCGCCTCGCACCTCGTCGTGCCGGCCGAGCGGCTCGTGCCGATCGATGCGGCACTCGGCGAGCAGGGCGTGCTGATCGCGCTCGCCGCGACTGCCTACCACGCCCTCGCCGGGATCACGCCGGGCGAGCGCTCGCTGATCGTCGGCCACGGGGTGCTGGGCCGGCTCCTCGCCCGCCTGAACCGGCTGGCCGGCGGCATGCCGACCGTCTGGGAAACCAATCCGGTCCGGCGCGAGGGAGCCTTCGGGTACCCGGTGATCGCGCCCGAGACCGACGAGCGGCGCGACTACGCGACGATCACCGACGTCAGCGGCGACTCGGCCCTCCTCGACATCCTGATCGCCCGGCTCGCGCCGGGCGGCGAGATCGTGCTCGCGGGCTTCTACGAGGCCCCGCTCGCCTTCGCCTTCCCGCCGGCCTTCCTGCGGGAGGCGCGGATCCGCGTCTCGGCCGAGTTCCGGCCGGCCGACCTCGCGGCGGTGACGGCGCTCGTCGGGCGCGGCGCGCTCTCGCTCTCCGGCCTCATCACGCACCGCCGCCCGGCCGCGGAGGCGCAGGCCGCCTACCGCACCGCGTTCGGCGACGCCGCCTGCCTGAAGATGATCCTCGACTGGAGGGCTCAGCCTTGAACATGCATCTCACCGGCGCGGCGCTCCGCGCGGAGGCGAGCCAGGAACCCGACCCGGTCCCGACCGTCGCCGCCAAGGAGACGCAGATCATCGCGATCTACGGCAAGGGCGGCATCGGCAAGTCGTTCACGCTGGCCAACCTCAGCTACATGATGGCCCAGCAGGGCAAGAAGGTGCTGCTGATCGGCTGCGACCCGAAGAGCGACACCACCTCGCTCCTGTTCGGCGGCCGGGCCTGCCCGACCATCATCGAGACCTCGACCAAGCGGAAGCTCGCGGGCGAGCAGGTCGCGATCGGCGACGTCTGCTTCAAGCGCGACGGCGTCTACGCGATGGAACTCGGCGGTCCAGAGGTCGGGCGCGGCTGCGGAGGCCGCGGCATCATCCACGGCTTCGAGCTCCTGGAGAAGCTCGGCTTCCACGAGTGGGGCTTCGATTACGTCCTGCTCGACTTCCTCGGCGACGTGGTCTGCGGCGGTTTCGGCCTGCCGATCGCCCGCGACATGTGCCAGAAGGTCATCGTCGTCGGCTCGAACGACCTGCAATCGCTCTACGTCGCCAACAACGTCTGCTCGGCGGTCGAGTACTTCCGCAAGCTCGGCGGGAATGTCGGCGTCGGCGGCCTCGTCATCAACAAGGACGACGGCACCGGCGAGGCTCAGGCCTTCGCCGAGAGCGTCGGCATCCCGGTTCTCGCCTCGATCCCGGCGGACGAGGATATCCGCCGCAAGAGCGCGAACTACGAGATCATCGGCAAGCCGGACGGGCGCTGGGGGCCGCTCTTCGCCGATCTCGCGCGGAACGTCGCCGAGGCCGCGCCGCACCAGCCGAAGCCGCTCACGCAGGACGGGCTCCTCGGCCTGTTCAAGAGCGAGACGGTGGGCCGCGACGTCGTGCTCGAGCCCGCCACCGTCGAGGACATGTGCGGCGCGAGCCCGATCGCGAAGCCGTCCCTCGAAGTCGTCTACGACACGGTCTGAGGCGCGCCATGGCGGTCACGCTCGACATCGCCGACCTCCGCGCCCGCCGGGAGCGGCCGGCCTCCGCCCTCCAGGGCGAGCAGGCGCCCGGCAAGGTCGTCAACCTCGCGGCCACGCAGGGCGACGGCCTCGGCTGCCACGCGGGCAAGGACACGATGCGGGCGGCCGCCGCGGCCGCCGGCATGAGCGAGACGCTGGAGGGGCTGGCGCGGGACTACCCCGTCGGTCCCCACGACCAGCCGCAGAGCATGTGCCCGGCCTTCGGCTCGCTGCGGGTCGGCTTGCGGATGCGGCGCACGGCGACGATCCTGTCGGGCTCGGCCTGCTGCGTCTACGGCCTCACCTTCACCTCCCACTTCTACGGAGCACGGCGCAGCGTCGGCTACGTGCCGTTCAACTCCGAGACGCTCGTCACCGGCAAGCTGTTCGAGGACATCCGGGAGGCGGTGCACGCCACGGCCAAGCCCGAGGATTACGACGCCGTCGTCGTCATCAACCTCTGCGTGCCGACCGCCTCGGGCGTGCCCCTGCGCCTGCTGCCGAAGGAGATCGACGGGGTCCGCGTCATCGGCATCGACGTGCCGGGCTTCGGCGTGCCGACCCACGCGGAGGCCAAGGACGTGCTCGCGGGCGCCATGCTCAAGGTGGCGCGCACGGAGGCCGAGCAGGGTCCCGTCCAGGCCCCGCGCGCCGGCCGCTCGGAGCGGCCGACCGTGACCTTCCTCGGCGAGATGTTCCCGGCCGATCCGGTGGTGATCGGGTCGATGCTCGGCGCGATCGGGCTCGCGGCTGGCCCCGTCGTGCCGACCCGCGAGTGGCGGGAGCTCTACGCGGCGCTCGACGCCGCGGCGGTGGCGGCGATCCACCCCTTCTACACAGCGAGCCTGCGCGAGTTCGAGGCGGCGGGCCGCCCGATCGTCGGCTCCGCCCCGGTCGGCCACGACGGGACGGCCGAGTGGCTCACCCGCATCGGCGAGGCCTGCGCCGTCCCGCGCCGGGTCGTGGAGGACGCCCAGAACCGGCTGCTGCCACCGATCCGCGGGGCGCTCGCGGCGGCGCCCGTCCGCGGCCGGATCACGCTCTCGGGCTACGAGGGCTCGGAACTCCTCGTCGGGCGGCTTCTCGTCGAGAGCGGCGCCGACCTGCGCTACGTCGGCACCGCCTGCCCGCGCACGCCGCATTCGGAGGAGGATCTCGACTGGCTCGAAGCCCGCGGCGTCACGGTCCGCTACCGGGCCTCGCTGGAAGACGACCTCGCGGCGCTCGCCGAGTTCCAGCCGGACCTCGCCATCGGCACGACGCCCGTGGTGCAGAAGGCCAAGGAGCGCGGCACGCCCGCCCTCTACTTCACGAATCTCATCTCGGCCCGCCCCTTGATGGGCGTGGCGGGTGCGGGCTCGCTCGCGGCAGTCGTCAACGCGGCGCTGGGCAACCGGGCCCGCTTCGACCGTATGCGCGACTTCTTCGAGGGGGTGGGCCAGGGCCACGCCGCCGGCATCTGGGAGGAGGTCCCGAAGGCCCGCAAGAGCGCGCCCGCGGCGAAGCCGAAGGCGCACGCCCACGATCCGATCGGGGAGATGGCCTGATGCTCGTCCTCGATCACGACCGCGCCGGCGGCTACTGGGGCGCGGCCTACGTCTTCACGGCGATCAAGGGCCTGCAGGTCGTCATCGACGGGCCGGTCGGCTGCGAGAACCTGCCCGTCACCTCGGTTCTCCACTACACCGACGCCCTGCCGCCGCACGAACTGCCGATCGTGGTGACGGGGCTCGCCGAGGAGGAGCTCGGCCGCCACGGTACCGAGGGCGCGATGAAGCGGGCGCACGCGACGCTCGACCCGGGCCAGCCCAGCGTCGTCATCACGGGCTCGATCGCCGAGATGATCGGCGGCGGGGTCACGCCGGAGGGCACGAACCTCCAGCGCTTCCTGCCCCGCACCATCGACGAGGACCAGTGGCAATCCGCCGACCGGGCGATGCGCTGGCTCTGGCAGGAACACGGCGCCAAGCGCTTCGCCAAGAAGGGCATCCCGGCCCGGCCCGAGCGCAAGCCGGGCGAGAAGCCGCGGGTCAACATCGTCGGCCCCGCCTACGGCACCTTCAACATGCCCTCCGACCTCGCCGAGATCCGCCGGCTCGTCGAGGGGATCGGGGCCGAGGTCAACCTCGTCTTCCCGCTCGGCGCCCACCTCGCCGACGTGCCGAAGCTCGTCAACGCCGACGCGAACGTCTGCCTCTACCGCGAGTTCGGGCGCCTCCTCTGCGAGGACCTGGAGAGGCCCTACCTGCAGGCGCCGATCGGCATCCTCTCGACCACGAAGTTCCTGCGCTCGCTCGGCGAGATCCTGGGGGTCGACCCGGAGCCCTTCATCGAGCGCGAGCGCCACACCACGATCAAGCCGGTCTGGGACCTTTGGCGCTCGGTGACGCAGGACTTCTTCGGCACGGCGAGCTTCGGCATCGTCGCCACCGAGACCTATGCCCGCGGCGTGCGCCACTTCCTCGAGGAGGAGATGGGCCTGCCCTGCACCTTCGCGGTCGCGCGCAAGCCCGGCGCCAAGCCGGACAATGCGGCCGTGCGCGAGGCTCTGGCCAAGAGCCCGCCCCTGGTCCTGTTCGGCTCCTACAATGAGCGGATGTACCTCGCGGAGACGGGCGCCCGCTCGGCCTACGTGCCGGCCTCCTTCCCGGGCGCGATCATTCGGCGGCACACGGGCACGCCCTTCATGGGCTACGCGGGCGCGACCTACCTCGTCCAGGAGGTCTGCAACGCCCTCTTCGACATGCTCTTCCACATCCTGCCGCTGGCCCGCGACATGGACGCGGTGGAGGCGACGCCCGCGCGCCTTCACCGGGAGCTGCCCTGGGAGGAGGCGGCCCGCGCCGCCCTCGACGCCCATGTCGAGCGCGAGCCCGTCCTCGTCCGGATCTCGGCGGCCAAGCGCCTGCGCGACGCGGCCGAGGCGCGCGCCCGCGGGGAGGGCGCGGCGATGGTCGCGGCCGCCCATGTCGACCAGGCCAAGGCCGGCCTCAAGCTCGGAGCCGCCGCATGAGCGCCGCCGTCCTCTCGCCGTCCCGGGCCGCGCGCCCGGCACAATCCCAGCCCACCGATCAGCCAGCCCGTCCCGACGGGACGCGCCAGCAGGAGAGCAAGGCCATGCGTGGACCGAACGCGACGTCGCGCCTGCACCAGGAGGCCCTCCAGTTCCGGGTCATCCTCGCGGCGACCTACCCCCTGTTCCTCGCCGTCGCGATCTCGCAGCGCCTGCTGCCCGGCCGCGGCGCCCGCCCCGCTCTCGGCGACCGCCGCTCGGTGTTCGGCGAGGCGAAGGCCATGGCGGTCTCGGCCATCCCCTTCGCCTTCATGGGCTGAGGGGCGCGGCAGAGACCGCCGAAACGCTTCCGTCCCGGTGAACGGGTGGAAGTCCGGCCGTGGCAGACGACGCGCCACGGCGACACCCGCCGCGCTCGCACAGGCGCGGCCAGCCCAAGCGGAGGTGCCCAACGATGGCCAATGGATTGGAACGACCGAGCAGCCTGTCCGGGCTGACGGAGCCGGAAGCCAAGGAGTTCCACGCGATCTTCCTGACGAGCTTCATCGTCTTCACGGCGATCGCCGTGGTCGCGCACATCCTCGTCTGGATGTGGCGTCCCTGGCTGCCCGGACCGAAGGGCTACGCCGCCCTCGACAGCGTGACGAGCGCCGCCCACGGCCTCGTCTCGATGCTCTCCTGAGGAGGACCGCACCATGCACAAGGTCTGGCTTCTCTTCGATCCGCGCCGCACCCTCGTCGCGCTCTTCACCTTCCTGTTCGTCCTGGCGCTGCTGATCCACTTCATCCTGCTCAGCACCGACCGGTTCAACTGGCTCGAAGGCCCGAAGAAGGCGGCGGCCGCGGCCACCCTGCAGATCGTGCCGCCGACGCCGGCGTGATCGCGGATCCGGGCCCGGCCGCGCCGCCGCCCGGACCTGCCACGAGACCAGCCGCGGACGGGGCCGCGCCGGAGAACCGGCGCGCCCCGCCCGCTGCGACGAACGCCGTGACGGCCCACGCGCCGTGACGCCTGAGCCCGGGAGGTTTCGCGATGGCGATGCTGAGTTTCGAGAAGAAGTACCGGGTCCGCGGCGGCACGCTCGTCGGCGGGGACCTGTTCGATTTCTGGGTGGGCCCGTTCTACGTCGGCTTCTTCGGCGTGACGACGATCTTCTTCTCCGTGCTCGGCACGGCGCTGATCCTCTACGGGGCGGCGATCGGCCCGACCTGGAACATCTGGCAGATCAACATCGCGCCGCCCGACCTGAAATACGGGCTGGCGCTGGCGCCCCTGAAGGAGGGCGGCCTGTGGCAGCTCATCACCTTCTGCGCGATCGGGGCCTTCTGCTCCTGGGCGCTGCGCGAGGTCGAGATCTGCCGCAAGCTCGGCATCGGCTACCACGTGCCGTTCGCCTTCTCGGTGGCGATCTTCGCCTACGTCTCGCTGGTGGTGATCCGGCCCTTCCTGATGGGCGCCTGGGGCCACGGCTTCCCCTACGGCATCCTCAGCCACCTCGATTGGGTGTCGAACACCGGCTACCAGTACCTGCACTTCCACTACAATCCGGCGCACATGCTCGGCGTGTCGTTCTTCTTCACGACGACGCTGGCCCTGTCGCTGCACGGCTCGCTGATCCTGTCCTCGACGAACCCGCCGAAGGGCGAGGTCGTGAAGACGCCCGAGCACGAGGACACCTTCTTCCGCGACACGATCGGCTACTCGATCGGCACGCTCGGCATCCACCGCCTCGGCCTGTTCCTGGCCCTCTCGGCGGGCTTCTGGAGCGCCGTCTGCATCATCATCAGCGGACCGTTCTGGACCAAGGGCTGGCCGGAATGGTGGGGCTGGTGGCTCAATCTCCCGGTCTGGCGCTGAGGGAGGCCGACGCCATGGCGTACTACCAGAACATCTTCACGCAGGTGCAGGTCCGGCCCGTCGAGCCGGAGATGGGGGTGCCCGTCCCCGTGGACCGCCGCTGGGGCAGGCCGTTCCACAGCTACCTCATGGGCCTGATCGGCAACGCGCAGGTCGGCCCCATCTACGGCGGCTATCTCGGGGTCCTCTCGTTCGCCTGCGGGCTCATCGCCTTCGAGATCATCGGGCTCAACATGTGGGCCTCGGTGAACTGGGATCCGGTGCAGTTCGTGCGCCAGCTCCCCTGGCTGGCGCTGGAGCCGCCGCGCCCGCAATACGGGCTCAAGGTCCTGCCGCCGCTCAACGAGGGCGGCTGGTGGCTGATCGCCGGCTTCTTCCTCACCGCCTCGATCCTGCTGTGGTGGGTGCGCCTCTACCGGCGGGCGCGGGCGCTCGGCCTCGGCACCCACGTGCCCTGGGCCTTCGCCTCGGCCATCTGGCTCTACCTCGTGCTGGGCTTCATCCGGCCGGTCATGATGGGCTCGTGGAGCGAGGCGGTGCCCTTCGGCATCTTCCCGCACCTCGATTGGACGGCGGCCTTCTCGCTGCGCTACGGCAACCTCTTCTACAACCCGTTCCACATGCTCTCGATCGTCTTCCTGTACGGGTCGACGCTCCTGTTCGCCATGCACGGGGCCACGATCCTGGCCACGAGCCGCTACGGGTCGGAGCGCGAGATCGACCAGATCGTCAACCGCGGCACCGCGACCGAGCGCGCCGCCCTGTTCTGGCGCTGGACGATGGGCTTCAACGCCACGATGGAATCGGTCCACCGCTGGGCCTGGTGGTTCGCCGTGCTGACGACGCTCACCGGCGGCATCGGCATCCTGCTCACCGGCACCGTCGTCGACAACTGGTACCTCTGGGCGGTCAAGCACGGCGTCGCGCCGGCCTACCCGCATGTCTACGGCCCGATCGTCGATCCGCTGAGCGCGGGCGGAGGTGCCCAATGAAGACGCTTCTCACCGTGGCGGGCGGGGTCGTCGCGCTGTTCCTGACCATCGCGATGTTCGGGACCGCGGGCTGGGACCGGCCGCCGCTCGTCACCAGCCAGAACGGCTACCGCGGCACCGCGATGGCCCAGGTCGAGACGAGGGCCGACGCCATCGCGGTCAAGGCCGAGAACAAGGCGCCGGAGGCCGCGGCCCCGGCCGAGCCCGGCGACGACCTCGCGGGCAAGACCTACGAGAACGTCAAGGTCCTGCAGAACCTGACGACGAACGAGTTCAACCGCCTCATGGTCTCGATGACGGAGTGGGTCTCGCCCGAGCAGGGCTGCACCTACTGCCACAACACCGAGAACATGGCCGACGACAGCCTCTATCAGAAGCGCGTCGCCCGGCGGATGCTGCAGATGACCCAGCACATCAACGCGACCTGGAAGGAGAAACACGTCCAGGAGGCCGGCGTCACCTGCTACACCTGCCACCGCGGCCAGCCCGTGCCGGCCAACATCTGGTTCACGGATCCCGGCCCGCAGGCGCGCTCGGGCTTCATACCCCGCAACAACGGCCAGAACCTCGCCAAGGAATCGGTCGGCCTGTCCTCGCTGCCCTACGACACCCTGACCGAGTTCCTGGCCAAGAAGGACATCGACAACAACGTCATCCGGGTCAACGCCTCGACGGCACTGCCGGAAGGCAAGGGCAAGCCCATCCAAGATGCGGAGAAGACCTACGCCCTGATGATGCACATGTCTCAGGGGCTCGGGGTCAACTGCACCTACTGCCACAACACCCGCGCCATCTCGAACTGGGGCGAGAGCACGCCGCAGCGCGTCTCGGCCTGGCACGGGATCCGGATGGTGCGCGACCTCAACGGCGACTACATGGAGCCGCTGCAATCGACCTTCCCGAGGAACCGCCTCGGCGCGCTCGGCGACGTGCCCAAGATCAACTGCACCACCTGCCACAACGGCGTGAACAAGCCGCTCGGAGGCGCGCACGTGATCGAGGGCTACCCGTCGCTGGCCAAGTCGATGGAGGTCGCGGCGACGGACGGCACGCGGCCTGCGCCGGATGGGTCCGCCGCGCCGCCCGCGCCCGCACCGGCAAGCCCGGCCGCGCCCGCACCCGCGTCCCCCGCCCCGGCGGCGCCGGCACCCGCACCGGAGGCGCCCGCGGCGAGGCCCTGACGGACCGTACCGGCGATTGCGGGCGGGCGGCGAAAGCCTCCTGCCCGCGATCGCGTCGCGCCCGATCTCGGTCGCACACCTCGTCACAGACGCGTTGAGCCGTCGAACGATATTCATGCGCGTGAATGCTTTGCATTCCGGTCACGCTTGAGAGATCGCCCCCCGCTCAAATCCGCCACGATTTCACGGCAACTGCGTTCTCGCATTCCTGCATGACCGGGCACGATCGCCTTGTCAGAAGCGCGCAGGATCAAGAGAACGGAGCGTGGCCTTGGTCAGGGGGCGGGATTCCACGG